>JBBAMI010000005.1:46448-77272 GCA_040402595.1 Aquiluna sp. | reverse complement strand
CCAAGCGAAAGGGCGATTTCGCTCATCTGGAACTTCTCAATGCCAGGGACTGGGGCCTAATCATTTATGACGAGGTTCACCTGCTACCAGCGCCAATATTCAAAATGACCGCGGATCTTCAGGCTAGGCGAAGACTTGGATTAACTGCGACTCTGGTTCGGGAGGACGGCAGAGAGTCCGATGTTTTCTCGCTCATTGGTCCCAAGCGCTTCGATGCTCCATGGAAAGACATCGAAGCACAGGGTTACATCGCTCCTGCTAAATGCTTTGAGATTCGTATCAGCCTTCCTGATGAAGAAAGGATGAAGTACGCAATTAGTGATTCTGATTCGAGATTCAGAATTGCAGCTACCGCAAAAGCAAAACTTCCAATGCTGAAAAAACTATTGGCAAAGTATCCGTCAGAACCAACTCTGATTATTGGTCAATACCTAGATCAGATTGAAGAGGTGTCGCAGTCTCTCAATATTCCCAAGCTGACCGGAGAAACACCTGTCGATGAAAGAGAGAGGCTCTTTAGAGAATTTCGCAGTGGTCAGCTACCGGCTCTGGTGGTTTCAAAAGTTGCAAACTTTTCAATCGACCTTCCCGAGGCTTCTCTTGCCATTCAAATTTCGGGATCCTTTGGCTCTCGCCAAGAAGAAGCCCAGCGCCTCGGCAGACTTCTCCGTCCCAAGCAGGATGGACGAACTGCTCTTTTCTACACTCTGATTGCCAGAGACACTGTGGAGCAGGACTTTGCGCAAAACCGTCAGCGCTTCTTGGCGGAGCAGGGCTACTCCTACGAGATCATGAACGCCGAGAGCATCTAGGTCTCAGGCCTCTCCCAGTTTTCTTCCAGCCTTCTCAGGCAGACTACTTATATGGAAAATCTCAAGGTCTTGGTAGTTGATGACGAACCGAACATTCGCGACCTGCTCTCGGCCAGCTTGCGCTTCCAGGGGCACCAGGTCTTAACCGCCGCTAATGGCAACGAGGCAATCAACAAGATTGTCGACAACCAGCCGGACATAGTCCTACTCGATGTCATGCTCCCTGATATTTCCGGTTTTGGTGTGACCAAGAAGATCCGCAGTCTCGGAATAGAGGTGCCAATTCTGTTCCTCACCGCTCGTGATGACACAGAAGACAAAGTCACGGGATTAACTGTTGGTGGCGATGACTACGTGACCAAACCCTTTAGTCTCGACGAAATCATTGCCCGGATCAGCGCTATTATGCGCAGAACTGGCAAGGACCAAACTCAATCCCAGATTGTTGTTGGAGAGCTGACCATAAATGAAGAAGCGCACGAGGTTACGGTTTCTGGAAAACCGGTTGAACTATCCCCCACGGAATATCAGCTTCTTCGCTATCTAGCCACCAATCCAAACCGAGTGCTGACCAAGGCGCAGATTCTTGACCACGTCTGGGAGTATGACTTCAATGGAGAGATGGGAATTGTCGAGTCTTATGTTTCTTACCTACGTAAAAAGCTAGATCCGATTTCCAAGGAACCGCTGATTGTTACCAAGCGCGGTGTCGGTTACATTCTTAAGGGCCCTAAGGCTTAGTAATTGAAAAATCGTGTGTTAGCTGCTTGGGAGAGAGTTTCTCTTCGAGCAAAGCTAACCACCATGTCGATTTTTCTAATTGGTGTTCTTCTGTCAATCTCAAGCGCTGGCACTGTCGCACTTCTTTCAACGTATTTGCAACAGAACACCGACAACCTCCTAATTGCGACCGCCAATCAGCTGCGTGAGGAGAATCCCCTGCGGCTACAGGTCAGGGTCACCACTGGCGATCTAACACTGCCTGCACTGCCCAGCGATTACTACATTGCAATTTTGGACGCCGATGCTAACCAATTTCTTGGACTGGTTTCGGCGACAGGTGGCGGCAGGGAAGTTCCGAATTTTTCGACACTGACCCTGGACAAAGTATTGGAATTTGGCGGGGTTCCCTTTGATGCCGAGGTTGAGGTCCCCGGGCCCAACCAAGAGTGGCGTATCGTCGCACTCCCGCTCCAGCAGGCCAACGGCTCGGTGGTAGTGGCTTTGCCCATCAACACCAACCGCCAGATCATCAATGAGTATGCCGTTATCGGTGGTCGCTTTGGGGTTCTTCTGGTTTTCCTCTCGGGTCTAAGTATTTGGCTAACCATCACATCGGCCCTTCGACCTCTAAAAGAAGTGGAGAGAACCGCAGAGGCAGTCAAGAGCGGAAAGTTCTCATCCCGTCTTGTTCAGCGTCATGGAAAAACAGAAATTGGCAGGCTGAATAAAGCACTGAACAGCATGCTTGATTCCATTGAGTCTGCAGTCAAGGGCAAGGACAAGACCCTTGAACAAATGCGTAGGTTTGTATCTGACGCAAGCCATGAACTCAGGACTCCGCTGGTAACCGTTCGAGGCTATGCCGAGCTCTACCGCATGGGCGCTATCAAGAGTAAGCACGATCTAACCGAGGCCATGGGGAGAATCGAAAGCGAAGCAATCCGCATGAGCGGATTGGTCGAGAGTCTTCTGACCCTAACCCGAATGGATGAGCTTGGAAATCTAAAGAAGGAGCCGACAGATCTGGTTGGTCTCACCAGGGAGAGCATCAAAGATGCGGCGGTTGCCAATCAATCTGTTAGCTTCCGTCTAGCAGCGGCTCCGGAAGAGCTAATTGCGATCATCGACCCGGACCGTATCAAACAGGTTCTAACTAACCTTTTGGCCAACGCATCGCGATTTGCTCCAAGCAGCTCTGAAGTGAGCGTTGAAATTATTGAAGAGGAAAAAGACATACTGTTCAAAGTTATTGATCGCGGCGAGGGTATCCCTCCGACCCTTCGAGAAAAAATCTTTGAGCGCTTTTACCGAGTTGATAATTCTCGAAACCGTGAAACCGGAGGTTCTGGCCTTGGCCTGGCTATCGCCAAGTCAATTATTGATGCTCACGGGGGAAGTATTTGGGTCGATGAGACCCCCGGTGGTGGAGCTACTTTCTGCTTCAGGCTTAGCAAGTAAAAAAAAGAAAACAGGGTGGCTTTCACCACCCTGTCTCTTAGTTGACTTTTCTTAGAAGTCCATTCCTCCGCTTGGGTCGCCTGCTGCTGGAGCTGGTGGCTCTGGCTTGTCTGCGACCACTGCTTCGGTGGTTAGGAATAGTCCAGCAATCGAAGCTGCGTTTTGCAGAGCAGAGCGGGTTACCTTCACTGGATCATTGATGCCAGCCTTGAGCATGTCTACATACTCTCCTGTGGCAGCGTTGAGTCCGTGGCCATCTGGAAGATTTGCCACCTTCTCAGCCACAACACCTGGCTCTAGGCCAGCGTTGAAGGCAATTTGCTTGAGTGGAGCAGAGATTGCCTCGCGGACAATCTGAGCACCAGTTGCCTCGTCACCCTCGAGCTTGAGGGTTGCGAAAGTGGTCTTTCCTGCCTGAAGCAGCGCTACACCACCACCGGCAACGATTCCTTCTTCGACGGCAGCCTTGGCATTGCGCACTGCATCTTCGATGCGGTGCTTGCGCTCTTTGAGCTCTACCTCTGTGGCGGCTCCGGCCTTGATCACTGCAACGCCGCCAGCCAGCTTGGCTAGTCGCTCCTGCAGCTTCTCTCGGTCATAGTCGCTGTCGGTATTGTCGATTTCACGGCGAATCTGCTCAACACGGCCCTTAATCTGGTCAGCGTCTCCTGCGCCCTCAACGATGGTTGTCTCGTCCTTGGTGATTACCACCTTGCGAGCTCGACCGAGCATTGCTAGTTCAGTGTTCTCAAGCTTCAGACCAACCTCTTCGGCGATAACTTGACCGCCGGTGAGAATTGCGATGTCCTGCAGCATTGCCTTACGACGATCTCCAAAGCCTGGTGCCTTTACAGCAACTGACTTGAAGATGCCGCGAATCTTGTTGACAACCAATGTTGCTAGAGCTTCGCCTTCGATGTCTTCGGCGATGATCAGTAGCGGCTTACCTGCCTGCATAACCTTGTCGACCACTGGCAGCAGTTCCTTCATGTTGGAAATCTTGCTGTTAGCAATCAGGATGTAGACGTCTTCAAGAACTGCTTCTTGACGCTCTGGGTCGGTGACCATGTAGGCCGAAACATATCCCTTGTCGAATCTCATACCTTCAGTTAGCTCAAGCTGAATTCCGAAAGTGTTTGACTCTTCGACGGTGACAACGCCTTCCTTACCAACCTTGTCGATTGCCTCGGCGATGATTTCACCAATGGTGGCATCTCCAGCTGAGATGGAGGCGGTAGCAGCAATCTGCTCTTTGGTCTCTACGTTGACTGCCATCTTCAGAAGAGTCTGGGTGACTGCTTCGGTGGCCTTGTCGATTCCGCGCTTGAGGCTGATTGGGTCAGCACCAGCTGCAACGTTTCTTAGACCCTCTTTGACTAGAGCCTGTGCCAAAACGGTTGCGGTGGTGGTGCCATCACCAGCGACGTCGTCGGTCTTCTTTGCTACTTCCTTGACGAGCTCGGCACCGATCTTCTCGAATGGATCGGAAAGCTCAATTTCTTTAGCGATCGAGACACCATCGTTAGTAATGGTGGGGGCGCCCCACTTCTTCTCGAGCACTACGTTTCGACCGCGAGGACCAAGGGTCACCTTCACGGTGTCGGCCAGAATGTTCAGGCCGCGCTCGAGGCCACGACGAGCCTCTTCGTTGAAAATAATGAGTTTTGCCATGTGGGTTTCTCCCGTTTGCACTAAGACTTGAATTAGCACTCAGCTTCTGCGAGTGCTAACTCAGTTTTAGCACTCTTGGGCCCAGAGTGCAAGTGGAAACACCCCACCCGAAGGCGGGGTCCCATTTTTAGCCTATTTTTAGAGGATCGTGATGTTTTCAGCCTGCAGGCCCTTGTCGCCCTGCTTGACGTCAAACTGAACTCGCTGGTTTTCCTTGAGTTCTCTGTAGCCATCCGTCTGAATTGCTGAAAAGTGTGCGAATACGTCTGGTCCGTCGTCCTGGGTAATGAACCCAAAACCCTTCTCAGAGTTGAACCACTTGACGGTTCCTTGTGCCATTGTTGCTCCTGATGCTTAGTCCACGTGCGTAATTCACACGTGCATCGGGCTCAACCTAGGTCCTGCTCGACAGAGACAGCCTATTCTGGATAGCCCCAGACACAAAATTAGTTACAGAACGGTTATAAACCCTCAGGAGGGCCAAAAATGAAATATGAGGTCTACAAGACCGATGAGCAGTGGCGACAAGAGCTATCGGAGTTCGAATACCACGTGCTTCGCATGGCTGGAACTGAGCGGGCATACACCGGAGAACTGCTGGAGGAGAAGCGCTCTGGCAGCTATCACTGCCGAGGCTGCGATGCCTTTTTATTTGAATCGGACACCAAATTTGACTCTCACTGCGGCTGGCCAAGCTTCTATAAGCCACAGGATAATCAGGCCATTGAATACATCGAGGATAAATCTCACGGCATGATTCGAACCGAGGTCAGGTGCTCAAAGTGTGGCTCACACCTAGGTCACGTTTTCGAAGATGCCCCTCAGACACCGACCGGCGATCGCTACTGCATCAACTCCGTGAGCATCACCTTCAAACCCAAAAACTAAATACGAGGAGTTCCCATGCTGGGACTTGGAACAATTCTCAACGTCGTTGCGATTGTGCTAGGCGCTCTGATTGGCGTTCTTATCGGCAATCGACTTCCAGAGAAATTGTCTCGCTTGCTAACCGATGCCATGGGACTTGTTGTTCTGGTGATCGGTGCCATGAACCTAATGGCTCTTTGGGACAAGGACTTTGTCGCAGCGGTGACAGCCGCCGGAACGTTACTGGTCGTGCTTGCTTCACTGATTGTTGGCAGCATCACGGGATCACTACTACAAATCGAAGAGCGACTCGAAAAGTTTGGTGGTTGGCTGCAAAAGAAAACCAGTAAAGAAAATGCCGGGCAGAGCCGGGAGAAATTTATAGAGGGCTTTGTTAATGCCTCACTACTTTTCACAATCGGACCGATGGCGGTTCTCGGAGCGCTATCGGATGGTCTTGGCCAAGGCATAGAGACTCTTGCACTAAAAAGCACACTCGATGGATTTACTGCCATAGCATTCGCGGCAGCGCTTGGCTGGGGTGTTGCCTTCTCTGCAATTCCAGTTGGTCTATGGCAAGGAATTCTGACCGTGGCTGCAGCACTGATGGGTGCACTTATGCCAGCAGCTGTTGTGGCATCAATTACTGCCACTGGTGGAATACTGCTTCTAGCTACAGGTTTGAGGGTCTTGCAGATACGAATGATTAGCGTGGCATCTCTTCTGCCAGCTCTGGTGGCAGCCCCGCTCATTACCCTGTTGGTTCAGGCTTTGATCTAAGAGATTCCTGGAGCCGACCACGGGACTCGAACCCGTAACCCCCGCATTACAAGTGCGGTGCGCTACCAATTGCGCCAGGTCGGCCTAACGAGAGGCAAGTTTAGTGCTCTGATCCTGATTCCAGCAGTCCTTGTGGCGCTCTGCCAAGCAAAACCTGCCGTCGATAGGCTTTCTAAAAGTACTAAAACTAAGGAACCTTATGACAGAGCAAAGCCAGCCAGCTCCAGCAAATCCCTCTAATACCTTTTCGATACTTGCCATCGTTCTTGGAGCGGTATCACTGCTTCTGTTTCCAATCATCTTTGGCCCAGCTGCCATCATTTTGGGAGTGATTGGAATCGTGAAGAAAGAGCGCCTGGCACCAATCGGACTTACGGTCGGTATTTTGGGCACGCTTCTAGGCATGTTCATCGGCGCCATCATTGGCGCAATGATGTTCAGTGAGTTTTAAGACAAAACTTTTAGCCAAGCAAGCTTTAGTTACCTTGCGGTGACTGACTGAACAAACTCAGCAAAGTTGTCCGGCGATACCAGCTCGTCTCCCGTGGTCCAGGTGTACTGCTTTCCATTAACCAAGACTGTTGGGGTTCCAGAAACTGTAATTCCCTGCTGCGGCTCATTTAGAACAGCTTGGGTGTGCTGAGCAACATACTCAGCAAAGCTCTTGTTCTGAATACAACCCTTTAGCTCTTGCGATTCCGCTCCGCTCTTTTCTGCCAGCGAGTAAAGCTCATCATTGGAGGGGCCCTCGGTTCCTTCGGCAGGTTGATTCAGCATCATAGCCTCATGGAAGTCGAAGAATGAATCGGGGGCGAAGTTTGCAACGCAGAATGCAGCGTTTGCTGCGCGAGAAGAGTACTCATTCAGTGAAGCTCGATCGAGGAAAGATATAGGTCTGATTTCTAGCGTTGCAGCTCCTGTGTCAGTCCAAGATCTAAGCTGCGGGTTATTCGGAACATCAAATGCCTGACAAATTGGGCACTGGTAATCGACGTAGACAACAATTTCTGGAATCTCTCCACCAGCATCAGCGGTGGGGGTTTTGGTCTGAGTAAATGCCTGCAGACCGATTCCCATCTTCAGGCCACCGAGCGCCGTTAGATTTTCAGGGACTTCAGAGACCTCTGGGGCATCGGCTCGATTGGCAGCCTCTATGGCAATGACTGTTCCAATGCCTCCGACAATGCCAAGAGCCACCAGCACCACAGAAACCTGGATTAGGAGCTTGCTCCGCTTTTCCTTCTTGGCACTTTCGGCACGAAGTTCTCGGGCCTTAGCTCTGGCTGCTTCTCGCTGCTCTGAGCGGGTTGGCTTCTGGTTCACTGGGGCTCCCTAGTTATCGGGTTGATTACAACCCCACCATTCTAAGTAGTAGGTGGGATACTTGTTTCACCTGCCTTTTGGCAGGACCATCACAACGGATCGTCCGGCACGTACCTGCCGGTGAAGGGAAAATCATGGCATCAGTGTCATTTAAGAGCGCAACTCGCCTCTATCCAGGCGGAAACAAGCCAGCTGTAGACAAGCTAGACCTAGAGATTAGGGATGGCGAGTTTCTGGTTTTGGTCGGCCCATCGGGTTGCGGAAAGTCCACATCGCTTCGAATGCTGGCTGGACTTGAAGAAGTAAACGAAGGGGCTATCTATATCGGCGACCGCGATGTCACCGACGTTCCACCCAAGGACCGAGACATCGCCATGGTTTTCCAGAACTATGCCCTCTACCCACACATGACAGTTGCAGAGAACATGGGATTTGCACTGAAGATTGCGGGAGTTAATAAGGATGAGCGTGCAGCTCGTGTGCTTGAGGCAGCAAAGCTGCTTGATCTTGAGCCATACCTAAACAGAAAACCAAAGGCCCTGTCCGGTGGACAACGTCAGCGTGTTGCTATGGGTCGTGCAATTGTGCGTAACCCGCAGGTGTTCCTAATGGATGAGCCACTGTCCAACTTGGATGCCAAGCTTCGCGTGCAAACTAGAACTCAGATTGCAGCTTTGCAGAGAAGACTCGGTGTAACAACTGTGTATGTGACACACGACCAGGTTGAAGCTATGACCATGGGTGACCGCGTTGCGGTTTTGAAAGATGGACTCCTACAGCAGGTTGATTCACCACGTGCTCTGTATGACAAGCCACAAAACGTATTCGTTGCAGGCTTCATCGGATCTCCTGCGATGAATCTGCTGCAGCTACCAATTGTTGAAGGTGGCGTCCAGTTCGGTGATGAGGTTCTACCGATTGACCGCAGTGTCCTATCAAAGACAAGCGCCAAGAAGGTGACCGTCGGTATCAGACCTGAAAAGCTGACTCCTGCATCGCACGGTCTAGTTGTTGATGTTGACCTCGTTGAAGAATTGGGTAGCGATGGATTCCTTTACGGACGCGCACAGCTCGATGGAACAGAGCAGAACATCGTGGTCCGCGTAGATCCCATTAGCCACCCACGTGCTGGTGAAAAAGTCCACCTGCACGCCGATAAGGACTCTGTCCACGTCTTCGATGTGGAAAGTGGCGAGCGCCTTAACTAATTGATGGCTCCTAGCCTCTCTATCACGGCTGCCACGGCGGAACCAGCACTGCTGGATTTGCCGTGGCATTTGCCGTTAGTGGATTGGCCAACCAGCACAATCGCTGCACTTCCCAAGGGTCTGTCTCGCCACACCGTGAGGTTCGCTCACCTGGGTGAACATGTAATTGCAATCAAAGAGACTCTGCTCGATTTAGCAAAGCGCGAATACGAAATGCTGCGCAAGCTAGAAAAACTCGATGTGCCTTGCGTTGAACCATTTGCAATCATCTCTAACCGCTTTGATTTAGAGGGAAACGAACTGCCTGCAGTACTTATCACTCGTCACCTGAAGTTCTCGCTTCCCTATCGAGCAATGTGGTCACAGGGACTTAGGGAACAGACCGCGAAGCGACTGGTTGATGCGCTCGCGCTACTTTTAGTGCGCCTTCACTTAGTTGGATTCTTCTGGGGCGATGTTTCGCTATCCAACACCCTGTTTAGAAGAGATGCCGGAAAGTTCGCGGCATATCTGGTGGATGCTGAGACCGGTCAGCTCTATGACGGAAAACTGTCCAATGGCCAAAGAGAAAACGATCTGGAGATTGCCAGGGTGAACATAGCTGGTGAGCTGATGGATTTACTGGCCTCAGGAAAGGCTACGGAGATAGATCCCGTGCAGGTGAGCCAGCGAATTGTTGATAAGTATCGAGATCTTTGGAAGGAATTGACTGCCACTGAAGTCTTTGACGCTTCTGAGAGATGGCGCATCAGCAGACGAGTGCAAAGACTCAATGAACTTGGTTTTGACATTGAAGAGCTGTCAATGACCCAGGACCAAGTAGGGCAGACGGTCAAGATTCAGCCAAAAGTGGTTGATGCAGGTCATCACGCCAGAAGACTGCTTCTTCTGACAGGCCTCGATGTTGAGGAGAACCAGGCAAGAAGATTGCTCAATGACATCGACCAATACAAGCTCAGTAATGCCAGGCCAGGTGCTGATGAAGAGGTTATGGCCCACGAGTGGCTTTCCAACATCTATGAGCCAGTCATCAGCGCTATCCCCCAAGAACTCATGGGCAAATTAGAGCCAGCGGAGATCTTTCACGAAGTGCTGGAGCATCGTCTCCATAAGTCTGAAAAAGCGGGTAAAGATGTCAGCCTTCTAGAGGCTGTGAGATCCTACGCATCTGATGTTCTGAGTAATAGAAGAGACGAAGCCTCATATCTTGGAACCAGCACCTTCACCAACGGCATAGTGTTGCCCGAACCGATTCCAACCGGCTTAATTGACTCGGCTGATGATGAAGAGGGTGACTGGAGAGATAAGGTCTAGCGAGAGCTAGAAATCTTGAAAAGAGCTACCGACACCGCGATTCCCGCATTCAGAGATTCAACTTTGGAACCAATCGGAATGCTCACAATCTGATCGCAGCTTTCGCTAACAAGACGCGAAAGACCCTTGCCCTCTGAGCCGACAATCAGAAGTAGCGGAGAGTCCGAGAGCTTGAAGTCCGTCAGAGAGACATCTCCGTCTCCATCTAGCCCAATGATGAATAGGCCACGCTTTTTGTATTCAGAAATAACCTGATTTAAGTTCGGCGCCATTGCCACGGGCATCCTGGCTGCGGCTCCGGCAGAAGTCTTCCAAGCACTTGCCGTTACCCCAACGCTTCTTCTTTGTGGCAGAACGATTCCATGAGCGCCAAAGGCAGCAGCAGAACGAATAATTGCACCGAGGTTTCTCGGATCTGTGATTCCGTCAAGAGCCACTATTAGCGGAGAGGTGGATTTAGACAGCGCTCTGTCGAGGAGCTCACTGGCCTCGATGTATTGATAGTTGGGAACCTGCAGAGCAATACCTTGATTGACGAAGTCTCCCCCGGTCATTCGATCTATCTCTGATCTAGTAACTTCACCAACCGGAATTCCGCGATTATTCGCCAGGGCAATTGCCTCGCGAACTCTGTCATCCACCTCAACTTTTTGCGCAATAAACAAGGCCGTTGCAGGAATCTTGGCTCTAAGGGCTTCAACCACTGAGTTTCTTCCAGAAACTATTTCGTGGGTGGTGGGTTTCTTAGTTCTGGGTCGTGTCTGCCTGGTTGGCTTGGTCGTCTTTGCTTGCTTGGACTTGTAGGCCTTGTGATAAGGGCGATCCTCAGCCCTGGGCGTTGGACCTTTGCCTTTCAGTGCTTTCCTACCGTGGCCACCTGTTCCCTTGGAGGGTTTCTTGCCGGCCATCAGCGAATACCCCAGTGAGTTCCGCTAGCAGAGTCAAACAGTTCAATCCCGCTCTGCTCGAGCTGCTTGCGAATCTGATCGGCAAGCTCAAAGTTCTTTTCCTGGCGAGCAGCCTCTCGTTTTTGAATCAAATCTCTGACTAGAAGATCAAGTGCTCTGTGTTCCTCACTCTGCACCTCTGGCCACTGCGAGGGGGCGAGACCAAGAACCATCAGCATTTGATTCACTTGGGAGCGGTGTGTGGCAGCTTCTCTCCACTGGTTTTCGTCAAGTTCTCGATTACCTTGAGTCACTGTCTCGTGAATAACTGCGAGCGCCGCTGGAATATTCAAATCGTCATTCATGTGCAAGACAAACTCGTCGGGGAACTTGGCAGCAAGGTCCATTTCAGCAAACTGAGTCTCGCTCAATTCCCTACCTGCTCGCTCAAGAAATAGGTGCATCCGCTCGAGTGCTGCCTCCGCCTCGGCGAGCACGCTCTGCTGATAATCGAGCACAGATCGGTAGTGCGCACTGGCCAGGTAGTAGCGAACGACCATTGGTGTTGCCAAAGCAAAGAGCTCTGCGCTTCCAACCGTGTTGCCAACTGATTTTGACATTTTTTGTCCAGCAACTGTGACTAGGCCATTGTGAATCCAGAAACGGGCAAACTTTTGACCGGCCGCCTTGGACTGAGCAAGCTCGTTTTCATGATGCGGGAAACGAAGATCAAGACCGCCGCCGTGGATGTCAAACTCTTCACCCAGATAATGGGACGACATGGCGGAGCACTCGATGTGCCAGCCAGGTCTACCCTTTCCAAACGGCGAATCCCAACTGGCGGTTGCTGGCTCTGATTGCTTGTGAGCCTTCCACAAAGCGAAGTCCTGCTGAGCTTTTTTACCCTCTAACTTCTCTTCAGATTCCACATCTGCCAAATCCTGATTTGTCAGCTCTCCGTAGCTTGGCCAAGAAGAGGTATCAAAGTAGACAGAGCCACCAGCTTGATAAGCGTGCCCCTTGGCGACTAGCTGCTCAATCAGAGAAATCATTTGTGGGATATGACCCGTTGCCCTCGGCTCAAGTTGCGGAGCAAGAAGTCCAAGTCGACGATAGTCCGCAGAGAAGAGTTGCTCGTTCTCATTGGCCAACTCCCACCAGCTCTTACCTATCTCCTGCGCCTTATCCAAAACCTTGTCATCAATATCGGTGACATTTCTGACAAGGGTGACCTGATTGCCGCTGTGAGAGAGCCAACGCACGAGGAGGTCATAGACCAGTGCTGATCGAAGGTGGCCGATATGTGGCGCGGACTGCACGGTTGGGCCGCAGACATAAATGCTGACCTTGCCTTTATGTAAAGGCGTGAAATCTCGCAGTTCACCCGCGTGGGTGTCGAACAGCTTCATATCAAAAAGCCTAGCTTTGGGTTCTCACCAAGGCCGTTGCCACTGCGGCGATGCCTCGTGAATCGGCTAGAAAACCAAGACCGTCAGTCGTAGTTGCCAACACGGATACCGGTGCACCCACTACCTCAGACAGGTGGTGCTCTAGCTCAAGACGTCTTGGTGAAATCTTCGGCTTTTCGGCAATGATTTGCACCGAAACATTGGCTGGAACAAACCCAGCCTTGGCTAGAAGGCTGAGTGTCTCAGATATAAAACGCTCACCTGATGCACCTGCATATTCATTCCGATCAGTTCCAAAGTTTGAACCAATATCGCCAAGACCTGCGGCTGAGAGCAAAGCGTCAACGACCGCGTGAGCGACTGAGTCACCATCAGAGTGGCCAACCAGTCTTGGGTGCTCTGGCCACTCCAGGCAGCCGAGCATTAAAGTGCCATCTGTTCCAAAGTGATGAGCATCAGCGCCAATACCGCTTCTAACGTCGGTGAAGATTGCCCTGGCACGCTCTAAGTCGGAAGGATATGTGATCTTAAACCCATGCTCGTGGCCATCAACAACTGCTGTTCGAATACCCAGTGACTCTAGAAGGCCAGCTTCATCTGTGAAGTTGCCTTCAGCTTTGTCAAAGCTTTCGCGAAGAGTTTTTACCCTGAATCCCTGTGGAGTCTGAACCATTCTGAGTTTGCTTCGATCAAGTGTGTGATGAACCCAGTTTTCAGATATCTCTTTGACAGTGTCTGCTGGATTTATGGCAGGAACAACGCTCTCGGCATCCTTTAGCGCCCCGAGTACTCTTTCGAAAACCTCTTTTGGAGTGAAGGCTCTCGCAGCATCGTGAACCAGAACATATTCAGTGCTCACCTCTGCCACACCGTTGGCGACAGAGTCCTGCCTGGTCTCTCCGCCGACAACGACTTTGAAATCATCAAAGAACTTTGAGGTCAGGCGGGTGAATTCCGTTAGTAGTTCACTTGGTGCCACAACCACCAATTGGTCTGGTTTGAACTCGGAAATATGCATTAGCGAAAGCTCAAGTAGCGATTTACCTGCAACCGTGGTTGCAGCCTTAGGCTGACCGGCACCGAGTCTTGTCCCTTTACCGGCGGCAACTAATACCACCGCAACTGACATGAGCTAGCTGGCCAATACCTTGTCGAGCTCAGCTGAGGCTTTTTCCTCATCAACTTTTCTAGCCAGAGCTAGCTCTGAAATGAGAATCTGGCGCGCCTTAGCCAGCATGCGCTTCTCGCCTGCCGAGAGGCCTCTGTCCTGGTCGCGCCTCCAAAGATCGCGAACGACCTCAGAGACCTTTACGACGTCACCACTGGCCAGTTTTTCGAGATTTGCTTTGTAGCGGCGGGACCAGTTGGTCGGCTCCTCAACAAACTCAGCGCGCAAGACATCGAATACCTGCTTGACGCCCTTTTTGTCTATTACGTCTCGAACCCCAACCATCTCAACATTGGCGGCAGGAACCTGAATAATCAGATCTCCCTGGGCGACCTTTAGCTTGAGATACTTCTGCTTGACACCGCGAATTTTCTTTTCGGACACTTCGATTATTTCGGCAGCTCCGTGGTGGGGATAAACGACGGTCTCGCCAACTTCAAACTTCATGGGATTCTCTCAGCTCCAAAAGCCCAATTTTACCACAGGGGCAGTTATCTACCTAGGCTAAACTAAGGGGTGTAAGGCCCCCGGAGGACCGTTGAAATCCAAGAAGATGCTCGCAGCGATGGCTGCCGTTTTGACCATTTTTGCTCTGACGGGGTGTTCGCTCTCTAGAGAGGTTGCCTCTCTTGACCCCTATTCCCCAAGCGATGGCGTCCAAATAGATCTTCCCGAACTCAAGGCAAGAAATGTTTTGTTTGTCGCAGACGGCCAGGGCAATGCTGTTCTGATTGGTTCATTCATCAATGCGACGGGCGAGACTGTTAGCGCGCAGCTAGAGACCATGGATTCAAACGGCGAGCTTGTAATTACCGAGATAACCATCGAAGGGGGAAATAAGTTCGACCTTGGTTACAACGGAACTGAAGGTAAAGAGCTGACCCTGACTGAGCTTCCCGGATCTATGCACCCGGTTTATCTGAGGGTTACTGGCGACCCAACCCAGATGCTGGTGCCGATTCTGGATGGAACCCTGGAAGAGTACCGTCCCTTCATCGACTAGGCCTCGTATTTGTAACCAAGTCCCCTGACGGTAAGTAGGTGCTTTGGTCTTGAGGGATCCTCTTCAATTTTTGATCTGACTCTTTTGACATGGACATCTAGAGTTTTTGTGTCCCCGAAGTAGTTACTTCCCCAAACACGGTCAATGATTTGACCTCTGGTCAGCACTCTATTCACATTCTCTATAAGCAGTTCCAGCAATTCAAATTCCTTGAGTGGCATTTGAATCTGTTCACCATTGACGGTGACAGTGTGCCTGTCAAGATCCATGACCACTGGCCCTGCCTTCAAAATGCCTGAGTCAATCGCCGGGTTGGGCTCTGCTCCTCTGCGCAGGACAGCCTTCATGCGCGCCAGCAGCTCTCGCGTTGAGTAGGGCTTCGTCACATAGTCGTCGGCGCCAATTTCAAGCCCCACCACCTTGTCAATTTCAGTGTCCTTGGCAGTAATCATGATGATCGGAACTTGACTCTCAGCTCTTATGATTCGACAGACTTCATTTCCAGAAATTCCAGGCAGCATTAGATCGAGCAAAATCAGATCAATATTTGAAGATCGAAACTCACTGATTGCTTTATTCCCATCCTCAGCTTCGCTGACTTCATAGCCCTCTTTCTCAAGCAGATAGACCAGCGGTTCCCTAAGGTTTGGCTCATCCTCGACCACTAGAACACGAGTCATTGGATTTCCTCTTTCTTATTGATTGGTAGTCGCAGAGTGAAGGTTGAGCCCACTCCCGGTTTTGAAAAGAGCTTGATTTCGCCGCGGTGGTGATATGCGGCGTGCTTGACGATAGAAAGACCCAGCCCAGTTCCTCCCGTTTCTCTTGAGCGAGAAGGGTCCACTCGATAAAAGCGCTCAAAGATTCTCTCCTGCTCGCTTTCCGGAATACCAAGCCCCGAGTCGGTCACTGATATCTCGGCAACGTCATCGACAACTCTCAGACCAACACCGACCTGGCTATTTGGTTCTGAATAGACAATGGCATTTTCGATGAGGTTTCTAACCGCTGTCACTAGCATTTCGTAGTCGCCCTGAATCTTCACAGAGACATCGGCTGTGCTGGCTAGCTTTACTCCTCGCTGATTGGCAAGGGTCTGATTTCTATCGACCGCATCGGCAATCACAGTTGCAAGATCGATTTCCTCGATTGTCTCTGAAAGATTTGCGCCTTGGACTCTGGAGAGCTGAATTAGTTCCTGCACAATGTTGGCTAGGCGGTGGGACTCTTTCTGTAAAGACTCTGCAAATTTTTCAATGGCAGCCGGGTCACCTTTTGCGCCAGCAATTGCCTCCGAGAGAAGACTGATTGCTCCGATTGGAGTCTTAAGTTCGTGCGAGACGTTGGCCACAAAGTCTCTTCTTGTCTCTTCGAGTTTCTTGGCTTCGGTTAGATCATCAATCAGCAGCATCACGTAGCGCTCACTGAATTTGGCAGCTCGAGCATGAACCCAAACCGGATCCTTATTCAGACCCGCTTCAAGCTCGACATCGATTGACACTGCCCCGGAAGACTTACGAGCTCGATCAACCAGATCAATCAGAGGCTTGTGCACCAGTCTTCTGCCGTTGATAAGGCCAAACTGGATGGCACCGGGAGATGCCCGAAGGACCATATCGCTTTGATCAAGAACGACGCCCGCCGTTGCAATTACGTCCACCACTTGCGCCGCGACTTGCTCAAACGCGTCAAACTGAGGCTCTTGGGTCTGTGCAGCTCTACGGGCTAAAAATCCCACTTCTGCCTCCGGCGGTTCACTTGGTTAACGAACTGCCACTAGGTTAGAAGGTAAGGAGAGGTATTGTGACTCAGTTAGCCGCTGGTTTGTTTGGAATTAAGCCAATATTTCATTTTGATTGCTTTGCTGGCGGTCAAAGTTGAGAGAAGGACACATGCCTGGAATTTTCGACAAAGAGCTCGAAGAGGTTCAATCGCGGCTAGTGGTTTTAGCCCAGGGTGCCAAAACGATTATGCAAAAGGCCTCCAGTGCCTTCCTCAATTCTGATGTGGCCCTGGCGGATGAAGCACTTGCACTCAACGACAGTAACGAACGCAAAGCACTCGATCTAGATGAACTCGTAATCAAGATTCTGGGAACCCAGTCCCCCGTGGCAAGAGATCTGAGGATTTTAGTCTCCGCCCTCAGGATGAGCGCATCCCTGGAAAGAATGGGCTCGCTCGCATCTCACATTGCTGCCATTGCTCGTTACCGTTACCCAGGCAGTGCAATTCCGCAGGGCCTTCGTGACACATTCACTGAAATGGCCAAGATTGACATCGAACTGGCTGAGAAAGCGATTCAGCTTCTCCAGAACACTGATGTGGACCTAGCTCGAGAGATTCAGGCCAGAGATGAAGCCGTAGATCTTTTACACCGCAAAGTGTTTGACATCGTTCTATCACCAACCTGGTCGGAAAATGCGATGTTCACGGTTGACGTCACATTGGCTTCTCGGTACTTCGAGCGATTTGCCGATCACGTTGTAGATATCAGCTCCAAGGTCAGCTTCTTGCAGACCGGTGAGTGGTAGTTAGTTTTTTCCCTGATTCGCAACGGCCGCTGCACCACTAGCTGCTGCGTCGGGGTCTAGGTAGTTTCCCCCTGGATTCTCTGGCTGCAGTTTTTCATTTAGGCGATAAACCAATGGAATTCCAGTTGGGATGTTTAACTCAGCAATGTCCTTATCGCTAACTCCATCAAGGTGCTTAACCAAGGCTCTGAGTGAATTGCCATGAGCGGTTATCAGAACCGAATTGACCTCCAGCAAAGCCTTTGAAATCTCATTTTCCCAATACGGGAGCATGCGATTTAGAACATCCTTCAGGCACTCTGTCCTCGGAAGGTCTTTTCCGATCAACCTATAGCGCTCATCGTTTGCCTGCGAGAATTCTGCATCATCGGCAATCTCTGGGGGAGGTACGTCATAGCTGCGGCGCCAAAGTTGAAACTGCTCTGATCCAAACTTTTCTAATGTCTCGGCCTTGTCTAATCCCTGTAGAGCTCCATAGTGTCGCTCGTTTAGCCGCCATGATCTGTAGGTAGGAATCCAGTTTCTATCAATTTGATCCAAAGCAATGTGTGCTGTGTTGATAGCCCTTTTCAAAACTGATGTGAAAAGAACATTTGGCTTTAGGTTCGCTTCCTTCAGCAGCTCACCTGCGCGCCTGGCTTCCTGGCGTCCCTGATCCGATAGGTCTACATCCACCCAGCCCGTGAAAAGATTTTTTTGGTTCCAAGTTGAGTTGCCGTGACGGAGCAGGATGAGCGTGTAGGTCATAAGTGCAGTTTAGCTAACGCTTGTTTGAGAGCTTGAAGCTCGAGGGTCTGGGAAGATTGGCAGCTTTACCCGCATCCGCAGGTACCAGCACCTCTTGGGTTGCCGGGACCTTTCGATTAGAAATCTCAACCAAGAGGTCAAGATAGGGAGTGTTCCGATTCACTAGTGCAAGGGCAATTGATCCAGCCTCATAGTGAATTGCACCAGCTAGGACCTTACCGACTTCTTTATCTTGGTAGAAAACTCTGTCTGAGCTGTCGGCAAGCTCATCCCCGGAAGATAAATGCAAGATTGCGAGCCTTCGTGGTGGGTGACCAAGATTATGAACTTTGGCAACGGATTCTTGCCCTCGGTAGCAGCCCTTAGACAAGTGAACAGCTGATAGCAACCAGTCAAACTCATGGGGTAGGGACTTCTCGTCCACGTCTGAGATTTCTGGCCTGCCCGCAAAAATCCTCAACGCAAAATACGCACCTAGTCCGGCTTTTGTTAGTGCAGGTGGAGTTTCTGAGATTACTTCGCAATAAGGGAATCTCTTTCTCTGGCTGTTATAGCTGATTGAGAAAGCGTTGTCGGAAGAAAAACTATCCCGCCATACTCTTCCACTGGCTTGGCCGAACAGGCCAAACACCCTAAGGTCAGTTTTTTCAATCCCAACCTGACTTCGAAAGCGCATTTTCGTGAGCCAGCTAATCAGGGCCTCAGATTTTTCCTTACTTACTATGACAAGCAGGTCATCTTGATCTCGCACAATTTTCAACTGCTGTTCTATTCGACCCTGAGGATCAAGTAGGAGGGCTTCTGTGGAAGCGCCTTCCTCCAAGTTCATAACGTCTTGACTAACCAGTGCGTGAAGCCAGCTTCTGGCATCGGGACCAGATAGTCGCAGGACCTCCTCATCGGTTCGCTCAACGAAAGCTTTTCCCTCCACAAGCATTCTCTGCTCAAGGAGCGGATTACCGAGGTGGTCTTTCACTTTCTCACAAGCCTTGCTGACGCATGAGATTTGAGCGGTTGCCCCAGTGCCGCCATATCCCAGGCCCAGAGAAGCGCTCCTTCCACTAAGCCCCACATCCTCTTTCCGGACGCGTACGCCTTGGCGTTAGGCGAGCGCAGAACGGCATCGGTGGCCATGTCTATACGTGCACCTTTGATATGTCCAAAGTAAAGCTCAGCAACACCGCTCGGTTGAACAATTAGAGCCTCTATGTCAAAGCCCCCCTCGCTGTTTCGCCAAAGCTCTAAATCTTCGCGGACGGTAATGGCGCTAACTCCACTTCCAGGAATGAGCCCTGGACCCGCGTCTGATTCATCGCTCGGACGAGATAGCATCCAGTAGCCGCGCTCTGAAGAAATTGGTTTTCCTGATAAATCTGTGACCGCAGATTGATACTCGAGCCTTCCGCCGGGGATGGCTTCGAAACTCATGGTTTGACGAAACTCTGTTTCAGTCTCACCAAAGGAAACGACCCCAGTCCCCTGCCATGCTCCAATGAGAAAGGCAAATGGAGTGAGCTCTATTGGCAGATCCTCGGGAAGGACAAACAAATTACTGCTGGCCCTTGAAGAGTTTGTAGATAACGAGGGCAGAAACGGCAGCAATCGCTAACGTGGCAAGAATCAGTAGTCCAGTGAAAACAAGTTCGATTGCTAGAAGCATGAGCTAATTCTAACTAATCAGTGAGAACAGAGTGAACAGCCCAAGAACTGTGAGAGTTCCAGCTGAGACATATACCTGCTGGCGGACAGTGTCCTTTGATTTTGAAGAAATCAGATGCTCTAGGCTCACCACGGCGATTGAGCTTGCCGCTATGGCACCAAAAGCTGCGTAGCGGGTGTCACCCTCGAGCCAAACGAATGACAGCAGGGCTGCCACCACGACCCCCGCCCAAATCAGCGAGATCTGAAGCCACTGCTTACTCATGAAAAAGACTCTATCCAAAGCCGGTTGGTCTGCCAGTATCATTTTGGGCAAGTAAAGGGCGGGCAAATGGCAATCATTCTGTGTATATCGCCCGAGCGCGAAAATCCGCTCCCGCCCCTGGAAGTCCTTGGTCACCAGGTTCATCTCAGAGGCTTTGATCCACAATCCCTAGTCACCGCTCCAAGGCATGATCTTGTGCTACTTGATTGCCGCAGAGATTTGGCAGGTGCGAAATTAGTTTCACGAATCATTCAGGCTGCCAGTTGGCAATCACCAACCATACTGCTAGTGAGTGAGGCAGGTCTCCCTGCCATCAACTCAGACTGGGGTGGCAGAGATTTCATTCTCGAAAATGCTTCCCTGGCTGAAGTGGACGCTCGTATTCGACTGGTTCAGGGATTTAGGGTGCAAAGAATTGCTGGGACCCAGAGCAGCGGACTTGTAATCGACACCTCCACCTATACAGCGAAAGTCAGTGGCCAGACTCTAGATCTGACTTATAAGGAGTTTGAGCTACTGCGTTACCTGAATGATCATCCAAGTCAGGTGTTCACTAGAGAACAGCTGCTTAGTGAAGTTTGGGGATACGACTACTTTGGTGGCACCAGAACCGTGGATGTCCACATTAGGCGCCTTCGAGCTAAGCTCGGTGAACACGAGGGTTTGATTGGAACCGTGAGAAATGTGGGCTATCGACTAGATCCGGGCAGTTTAGCTGATTAACTATTTACCTTTGATTCACAGAATCCTGCCAAGATATTCCCTATGTCTGATGAGACAACAATTGTTTTCACCCACCGGGGCTCTCCAGACCTGCCCGAAGACAGGTTTTTAGAAAGAGAGCTGAGCTGGCTCGACTTTAACCAGCGAGTCCTTGAGCTTGCTGAAGATAAAACTGTGCCACTGCTCGAGCGCGTGAACTATGCCGCCATCTTCGCCTCCAACCTAGATGAATTCTTTATGGTTCGAGTTGCGTCGCTGAAGAGAAGGATTGCCACCGGAATTGCAACGCCTTCCCCATCGGGCTTGAGTCCACAAGAGGTGCTGCAGAGAATTTCCGAGAGAACCAGAGAGCTGCAGCTTAGACATGCCGAGCTTTTCACTCGGGAACTAGCACCCGCGCTGGCTCAGGCAAAAATTAACATCGTTCACTGGTCAACCCTCTCCGCCCAGGAGCAAAATTCCCTGCACGACTACTTTCAGTCACAGGTCTTCCCCGTCCTCACTCCACTGGCAGTGGATCCGGCTCACCCTTTCCCATACATTTCTGGCCTATCGCTAAATCTTGCGGTGGTGCTACGCAATCCCAAGTCAAAAGCTGAGCACTTCGCCAGAGTTAAGGTTCCACCACTGCTTCCTAGGTTTGTCCAGGTGCCGGGGTCAAGTTCGAGGTATGTCCCTTTGGAAGATGTCATGGGCGAGTTTCTCGGCGAGCTTTTCCCGGGCATGGAAGTGCTGCAACATCACACATTTCGTGTGACTAGAAATGAAGATCTTGAGGTGGACGAAGATGAAGGTGAAAACCTTCTAATTCAGCTCGAGAAAGAGCTTCTTCGCAGAAGATTCGGTCCACCTGTCAGGTTAGAAGTTGCTCAAGACATAGATTCCAAAGTGCTCAGTCTTCTTCAACGCGAGCTCGACATTGATGGTAACGATGTGTTCATGCTGCCTGAGCCACTGGATTTGCGCAGTCTGAGTGCCTTCTTCTCACTGAAGAGACCTGAGCTTAGGTTTGAGCCTCACCAAATAACCACTAACAAGTATCTTGAAGCCGATGAGGATGAGGCAGCGGATATCTTTGCTGCTTTGAGAGAGCGAGAAATACTCGTTCACCACCCGTATGAATCATTTGCCACTAGCGTTCAAGCATTCCTGGAGCAGGCAGCGCAGGATCCTCAGGTACTGGCAATCAAGCAAACTCTTTACAGGACTTCAGGCGATTCACCGATTATGGATGCGCTCATTGATGCAGCCGAGGCTGGCAAGCAGGTTCTGGCGCTGGTTGAAATCAAGGCTCGCTTTGATGAGCAAAACAACATTGGTTGGGCGAGAAAACTAGAGAGTGCTGGTGTGCACGTTGTTTATGGACTGGTGGGTCTCAAGACTCACTGCAAACTCTCGCTAGTAATTCGCCAAGAAGATAATCAGCTGCGTCGTTACTGTCACATTGGCACTGGCAACTACAACCCAAAGACGGCACGGTATTACGAGGATCTCGGTCTACTGACCGCTCGCCCAGAGGTGGGCGAGGATCTGACCAAGCTCTTCAACCTCCTTTCGGGCTATGCCTCTGAGCCCCAGTACAAGGCCATGCTCACCTCACCAGTTGGCGTTCGAGAGGGCCTAACAGAGCGGATCAAGCGTGAAATTGAGAACCATGCTGAAGGAAAGCCAGCAAGAATTGCCTTCAAGCTGAACTCTTTGGTAGACGAGCGGATTATTGATGAGCTGTATCTTGCCTCTAAGGCAGGGGTGGCAGTCGACATTCTGGTTCGGGGCATGTGCTCACTTCGCCCAGGAGTTGCAGGCCTGAGTGAAAGCATCAGGGTGAACTCTGTTCTTGGCCGCTATCTAGAACACTCCAGAATCTTCTACTTTGAAAACAGCGGAAATCCCGATGTATTTATCGGTTCAGCGGACATGATGCACAGAAATCTAGATCGAAGAGTTGAAACCCTGGTGAGAATTGCCCAACCAGATCAAATCGAGCAGTTGAGAAGAATAATCGACATCGGTATGAGCGAAGATGTTGACTCATGGAGTCTCGATAACCAGGGTGTCTGGCAAAGAAAGTCTTCCTCCGCTTCTGAAAAGAAATACTTGGATTACCAAGATCAGATGATGAGCTTGACATTGGAAAATAAGCGATCTCGATAATGACTATTCATGCAGCCGGAATAATCTGCTGGCGAGAAACAAAAGGTTCCATTGAAGTTCTACTCGTTCATCGTCCCAAGTACACAGACTGGACCTTTCCCAAGGGGAAGCAAGATCCTGGAGAATATCTGCCTGAAACTGCCGTTCGAGAAATGCGCGAGGAGACAGGCATCTCCCTAAAGCTCGGTCGACCAATAGCACAGATCTCCTACAGCGTTCAAAACAATGAAGAAAAAATTGTCTACTACTGGAGCTCAAAGGCTCGCGAGAAAGCTTGGAAGAAAAAGAAGTTTCGTGCAAATGATGAGATTTCTGAAATCAGCTGGGAAAAAGCAGAAGCTGCTATGTCAAAACTCTCTTATAAGCATGATCAAGATTTGCTTAGCGATGTGATTAAGCTACACAAAGCGAAGGAGCTAGAAACCAGAGCCCTGATTCTTCTCAGGCACGCTCAGGCAACACCTCGCACTGAATGGAAGGGGCAGGAGGCAAAGAGACCTCTGCTTCCGGAAGGTAAACAGCAGGCAAAACGACTGGTGGGTCTGCTGAGCGCATTTGGACCTAAGCGAGTGGTTACTAGCCCTTGGAAACGCTGCGAACAAACTATTGAGCCTTATGCCAAGGCTGGCAAGAAAAAGATCATTGAGCGCTCCCAGCTGACGGAGCTCAGCTCAAAGCTAAGCCCCAGAAAAACCAAGGTGGCAGTTGAGGCACTCTTCGATCAATCCAAATCGGCGCTACTTTGCTCGCATCGACCAGCCCTTCCGACCATTACGCAAACCCTGGCGGCCAATGCCAAGGCTTCAATCAAGGATGAGATTCTCGCCGCAACGACCCTTAGTCCCGCTGAGTTTGTCGTTCTGAGGATGACCATGGGCAAGAACCCTAAGTTTGTGGCAATAGAGCGCTGGGGCATTTAGCAAAACCCACTGGATGATTTCAGTATAAGAAGCGGTTGTTCTAAGAGTGATTGAGACTGTAACCACCGACCTCCCTACCCTTATGGGTAAAGATGGAAAACCCGCCAGAGTGCTGGTGACTGGTGCCACCGGCTATGTCGGTGGACGGCTAGTTCGGGAACTGCTGTCCCACGGCTATCAGGTAAGAGTATTAGTTAGAGATGCCCATCGACTCCAGGACTACCCATGGCGCGAATCGGTCGAGATCTCTGAAGGCGATGCCACCAAATCGAGTGTTCTGGACAATGCTCTAAAAGACATCGACCTCACCTACTACCTCCTGCACGCCCTTATGGTTTCAGATGATTTTGAGAAAGTTGAGGAGCAGCTAGCAAGAGACTTTGGTGAAGCAGCGAAAAAGAATGGTGTTCGCAGAATTGTTTATCTGGGTGGCATCACAACTGGTGATGAAAAACTTTCACCGCACATGTCTGCTAGAGCAATAACGGGCGAGATTCTAAGAGCAAGCGGTGTTCCAACCATCGAGCTAAGGGCAGGAGTGGTGATTGGATCTGGCTCTGCATCGTTTGAAATGCTTCGACACTTGACCGAGCGCCTTCCGATTATGGTCACCCCAAAGTGGCTAAAAAACAGAATCCAACCGATTGCAATTAGAGATGTGCTTCGATATTTGGTGGGAAGCGCAACCATCGATGAAAAAATAAACCGAGATTTTGATATAGGTGGCCCAGAAATCTTTACCTATATGGAAATGATGCAGATCTACGCATCCGTAGCAGGGCTTCGAAAGAGAATCATTGTTCCTCTGCCAGTTCTTACCCCCAAGCTTGCCTCTGGCTGGATTGGACTTGTGACGCCAGTGCCAGTCACGCTAGCCAAGAGGTTGGTTGCCTCTCTCAAGCACGAGGTGGTAGCAAGAAATGATGAAATCAGGAAATTTGTTCCGGATGCACCGGGCGGCCTGACTGACTTTCGTACAGCCGTGTCTTTAGCGTTAACCAGAATCAAGAATCTCGAAGTAGAAACCCGTTGGTCTTCTGCTCAAACACCGGGCACGCACTCGGAACCGTTACCCACTGACCCTTCCTGGGCAGGAGGTTCGCTCTATCGAGACGAGCGCAAGTATCTTTCAAATGACTCGATAGACAAGGTTTGGGAAAGAGTTGAAGCCATCGGTGGAGACAATGGTTACTCAACCGCCACCTGGGCCTGGAAACTTAGGGGATTGATGGACCGAATGGTCGGTGGGGTTGGTCTTCGAAGAGGAAGGCGCGATCCCCTCAAGCTAAGAGAGGGTGAGTCACTGGACTTTTGGCGCGTTGAGGCCATTGAACGCCCTAACCTTCTGCGATTGCGAGCAGAGATGAAGCTGCCCGGACTTGCCTGGCTGGAATTCCGGGTTGAGAAAACCTCGCAGGGAAAGACGCTGCTGACTCAGCGAGCTCTGTATCACCCGAGAGGACTCTTTGGCCACATGTACTGGTGGGCTGTGTTCCCAATGCATGGAATTGTCTTCCCTTCCATGGCAAAGAAGCTAGCGGGACCATCAGCCACTAAGGCCTGAGCTAGTCTTTCCCGATGACCAAAATCCGACTGGCCGTTCTCGCTTTATTTGGTGTCGGTTTTGTTTGGGGTGCTGCGTTCGTTCTAATGAAGGATGCAATTCAGCAGCAGCCCTACATGGACTTTCTTGCAACTCGTTTTTCCATTGCTTTCATTGCAATGCTGATTCTCAGACCGCGAATTGCAGTGGCTTTTGAGAAAGGTGACATAAAGTACGGAGCTGTCCTCGGGGTATTTTTAGCCCTGGGATATATAACTCAGACCATCGGACTTGATCTAACTACAGCCGCAACCAGTGGGTTCCTTACGGGTTTGTATGTGATCTTCACTCCCCTAATTGCCTGGCTGGTCAAAAGAGAAAAGGTCTCCAAGAAGGTAGCGCTTGGGATTCTTATTGCACTAACCGGATTGGCAATTTTCTCAGGGGCTGCCACTGACGTCGAATTTCAGCTGGGTCAGATTTGGTTGGTGGCGTGTGCCGTGTTCTACGCCATTCATATACTTCTGCTCGGCCATCACGGGAAAGGCAGGAACTCGTATCGCTTTGCGATGACACAGATTGGTTGGATGGCCATAGTCACCTGGGGGTTCGCACTACTCGATGGATATCAGGCTCCGCCTAACTTGGAAGTTTGGTTTGCACTATTTTTCACCGCTCTTCTGTCAACGGTGATCGCCTTTTGGGTTCAAACATGGGCTCAGACTCTGATCGATCCTGCTCGAGTCGCTCTAATCATTACCTCAGAGGTCGTCTTTACTGCCTTGGTGGCAGTTGCTGTTGGTCAAGAACCGGTGACATTCGCAATGGTATTTGGAGGTGGCCTGCTTTTTGCAGCGATGCTTTTGGTGGAATGGCCCTCAAGGAAAGAACGCCCTCAGCCCACTACCCAGCTGCACGAGTGACTCTGACTGACTCGAGTCAGCCTTGACTAAGTCTTCAGCCAGAAACTTCACATACTTGAAGATTCGTTTCTGTGAAGTTCTATGCTTTCAGATGTGTATGACTCCGAATCCAAGCTAGCTGCGCAGGCATTAAACGCGGGCTACTCAGCTGAAGCTGTAATCAAGAATCTAGATCTGAGCTTTACAGCAGGTTCAATCACCGCGGTAGTGGGAGCAAATGGAGCTGGTAAAAGTGCACTTCTCAAGGCTTTGGCAAGAAAGATAAAAGTATCCAAAGGTGCGGTGCTTCTGGATGGTGTCTCTATCAGCACACTGAGCAAGTCTGAGCTAAATGACGCAATAGGTTTTCTCGGCACTATCCCAGCAACGCGTAACAGCGAGAGCGTCTACGAGCTGATATCTCGAAGTGCCCTCTTGGCAAATCAGATCTCACGAGTCAGCCCAAGAATCAAGCAGCAAATCGATGAGATTCTCAATAGAACTGGACTCCAAGCTCTCCAAAAGAAAAAGATTGGTGAGCTTTCATCTGGCTGGCGCCAAATAGCTGTGATAGCGGCAGCCCTGGTGAAAGATCCTCAGGTTTTACTTCTCGACGAGCCAACGAACTCACTTGATTATTCGCACCAGCTGCAGGTGATAAACCTGCTGTCATCACTCAAAAAAGAGCGAGGGATGACTGTTATTGCTGTTATTCATGATTTAAATTTGGCCGCAAGGTTTGCTGATCGAATCATAGTTTTAAAAAATGGAAAGATTATTTCTCAGGGAACTCCCAAAGAAGTAATCACCCCCACCAATTTGGGGGAAGGATTTAACATTTTGGCTAGGGTAATTGAGGATCCAGTAGCTAAAACCCCTGTAGTTGTGCCTATTCGTCAGCTTGTCGACTAGAGATTTTTCCTACTCTCAGAGATAATTGAGGTGTAGTTCACCAGGTGAAGGCACGGTTACTAGCTGTGACGCCAAAGAGGCTTGTGCCTATCGGTGGATGAGGGCAGAGACTGGGCCCGTCAAAAAATTCGGTCAACTTGTTTGGTTGTGAAAATCAATGCGTATCTTGCTCATTGGAGCAGGCGGCGTTGGCGACGCTATCGTCAAAATTGCTGCTGAGCGTAACTTCTTCGAAAAAATGATTGTCTCTGACTATTCGTTAGAGCGAGCCCAGAAAACAGTGGACTGGGTCAAGAAATGGCATCCTGCAGAAATCTCAAGCAAATTTGAGGCTGCACAGATTGATGCCAGTGATCCCCGTTTGGTGGCAGATCTTGCCGTCAAGCACTCTGCAACTCACGTGCTAAATGCCGTAGAGCCGAAATTTGTGCAATCTGTGTTTCAGGCATCGCTAATGGCTGGAGCTAACTACATGGACATGGCTCTGAGCCTTAGCCACCCTCACCCAGAGGACCCATACAATAAGCCCGCAGAAAAGCTTGGTGACTGGCAATACTCCAAACATGACGAGTGGGAGAAAGCAGGCCTGCTTGCTCTAATTGGAGTGGGTGCGGAACCTGGGATCTCAAACATCTTTGCCAAGTATGCGGCCGATTACCTGTTTAGTGAGATTGATGAAATCTCGATTCTGGATGGCGGAAACCTGGTCGTCACAAACGACGAGGGCGAGGAGATTTTTGCACCATCTTTCTCAATATGGACAGTCATTGAAGAGTGCCTAAACCCACCACTAATTTGGGAAAAAGATCGAGGCTGGTACACAACCAGGCCTTTCAGTGAGCCAGAGCTCTTCGAGTTCCCAGAGGAAATTGGCCCAATCAAGTGTGTGAACGTCGAGCATGAAGAAGTCAACATGCTCCCGAGAACAATTGATGCTAAGCGCGTGACGTTCAAGTACGGTCTGGGTTCAGAATTCATTAGCGTGCTAAAAACTCTGAACGCTCTTGGTTTGGACAAAGTCAATCCAGTATGGGTTCGCTCAAAGTCAGGTCGTGCAGAAGTTTCGCCGAGAGATGTTGTTGCGGCAGTGCTGCCAGATCCTGCCTCATTGGTGGAGCGCATGACTGGCCGCACATGTGCTGGAACCCTAGTCACGGGTAAGAGTAAAGACGGAAAAGACAGAGCCACATTCCTTTACCACGTTGCCGATACCGCCTGGACAGCCGCCGAGTTCGATGCTCAAGCAGTCGTTTGGCAGACTGCACTGGTTCCTGTTGTTGCACTGGAGCTGCTGCAAAAGGGTGAGTGGTCCGGCAAGGGAGTTATGGCCCCTGAGGAATTCAATCCAAAAGTATTCCTAGATCTGATGTCTACCGCTTATAAGCAGCCGTGGGGTTTGCAGGATAGAAACCCTGAAAACCCAAGCGTTATAGATGACGAGTGGGAAAACTAGTCAACAAAAGCTAATTGCTAGGACCGAGGCTCAGTGCCTCGGTCCTTTACTATCAAGGGATTTTTGTTGCCCTGTTAGACTTCTAGGCTGCAAGGGCCTCTAGCTCAGTCGGTAGAGCAACGGACTTTTAATCCGTGGGTCGTCGGTTCGATCCCGACGGGGCCTACCAGCAGTCTTTACCAAATCATCTAAATCGCCTCAATTTGGCTGAATAGACTTCAACAATGCCCTACCCGCTGTTGACCGAGAGGCTTCGCATTCAGCCTCTTGCGATAGGTGACATCGACACGTTTGTTGAATATCGTCAAAATGCAAATATCGCCAAATTTCAAAGTTGGGACTCCAGCTACTCAAGAGACCAGGCAGTTGAACTGATTCAATCCCAGTTGGGAGTTGTCAAGCCAGATCTTGGAGATTGGTTGCAGCTAGCCATTCACCACTCTATTTCTAACGCACATATTGGCGACCTTGCCATTCACAGGGTTGCAAATCAAGATGGCGTTTTTGAGCTTGGTTTCACGATTGCCACCCAATACCAACGCCAAGGTTACGCCAAGGAAGCAGTCAAGGCGCTAATTGAATTCCTGCGGGCAGAAGCTGGGGCGACAAGAGCAATTGCTACAACGGATAGTAGGAACATCTCTTCAATTAGATTGCTTGAGTCAATGAATTTTATGCAGGACAAAACAAAAAGCTGGACTGAAGAGTTCAAAGGTGAAGTGGTAACAGTGGACTACTTCGAAAAAGTCCTCTCCTATGACTAGCCCGCTTTCGGGAAGAATGTCCTAAGGAATTAGGTTGACTTAATCATGGCGGAATCCTCTCGAACACTAATTGGCGTTTACAAGGCTGATGGTGGTTTTATTGGCGAAGTGAGCTATTTTCTAGGTCACTTGATTGGAGCACGAGAGTGCAGTTTGTGTGATATCACCCACTCCCCCATTAAGAAAAAAACAGAATTCAAAGCCTTTGAAAAACGGCTTTTGGCAGACTTTGATATCGCGGTTCGGCTCGTCCACATGAATGAAAGAACTGATTCGGAGCTAAAGGCATCTGAAGGAAGAGAGCCTTGCGTTTTACTTCAACACGCAGATGGCTCGCTCTCGATGTTTCTAGACTTTGTAGAACTGAAGGCAGTAGACGGCAGCGTGAAGTCCTTTGAGAAGCTTGTGAGATCACGCCTAGATTTATTTGGCGAATAATTACTTTGCGTCGTCCGCTGATCTTGAAAGTCTCTGGGACACATAAACAGGTATAAGTGACAGAACGATAATCACCGTTGCCACAACGTTCACCACGCTGGCCTGAGTTGGTCGGGCCATCTCCTTCAATATCCAAAGCGGTATTGTGTCGACTCCAGGTGGCGCTGTGAAGATTGTGACCACAACCTCATCGAAGCTCAGGGCAAAAGCAAGCAGCGCGCCAGCGCCGAAAGCGGCCCTGAACTGTGGGAACGTGACAAGCCTGAATGTTCCCCAGACACCTTGCCCAAGATCCATGGATGCTTCCTGAAGGTTTGGATTCATTCTTCGAAGCCGCGCAATGACATTGTTGAAGACCATCACGATGCAGAAGGTCGCGTGAGCCACAATCATTCCAAAGTAGCCAATTTGAAATCCAGCTGGGGTGAGGAAGTTGCTGTAGGTGTTACTAAAAGCAACGCCTGTGACAACGCCCGGTAGCGCGATTGGAAGAACAATCAATAAATTGACTGTGCTCTTTCCAAAAAAATCAAATCTTGACAGGGCAAAGGCTGCAAGTGTCCCAAGGATTGACGCGGCAACCATTGCACCAAATGCAACCAGAACCGAATTCAACAGAGCGTTTCGAATTGCTTCTAGTTCAGCTGCAGTCTCCCACCATTTGAGTGAATAACTCTCGATTGGCCAGGAGCTAACTTGCGCCTCATTCAAGGAGTTCAAGATCAAAATGAAAAGCGGTACATACATAAACGCCAAAATCAGGCCAATTATGGCCAGCATCGCGGCCTTTGATAAACGAGAAAACCTAAGCATTACATGCGCTCCAACGAGCCAGTTCTTCTGGCCACCATTAGATACATAACTACGAATGCGATTGGCACCATGGAAAAGGCGGCTGCAACAGGTGGGTTTAGGTTGATGTTAGAGGCGATGATTGAGCCAATCATCTGAGTTGATCCCCCGACAAATCTGGCTGCCAAGTAATCACCCAAACTAAGTGAGAAGGTAAATACTGAGCCCGCAATAATGGCGGGCGTAATTAGCGGAAGAACAACCCTAAAAATCGTTGGCCAAGCTTTGTGTCCAAGGTCAGCCGAGGCATCAAAAAGATTTGTAGGCAATTGCCTTATTGCAGTGAAGACAGGCAAAGCCATGTATGGGAACCAAAGATAAGCAAGGGCCAGAATTAC
>JBBAMI010000005.1:0-46348 GCA_040402595.1 Aquiluna sp. | reverse complement strand
CGAACCAAAGAGGTAAAAGGATCGACGTACCAGAAGGCAGTAATTAGTAGCAGAAACAAAGAAATTATGTAGACACCAACCAGCCAAGTCATCGGAAGAGCAAGCAGAGCTCTTAGGCGAACCTTTGGATGAAGGTGCAAATAGGAGGAGATTGGCATCTGAGTTTTTACTCTGGAAACTACTGATGTCATGTTCACCTCCCTAAAGTTTGGGATTACTGGGTGGGGTTTCCCCCACCCAGTAACGTGCATTAGCCCTTAACAGTGGCCCAGGCATTAGTCCAATCTTGGAAGCTGGTGCACTTGACGTCAGTACGTCCGTCCACACACTCCTCGATTGGGGTGGTCCATGGCCAGATTCTGGAGAAGAACTCCTCGTCTTCTGCAAAGAATTCGTCACAGTGAGCTTGAGCTTCTGGACTTGACGCGCAGAATGCAAGGTTTGCAGGAGCCATACCGAAGTTCATGGCAATTGCACCATTGACCTCAGGAGTGCTCGTGTAGTTCATCCATGCATAAGCACAGTTTGGGTTCTTGGATGTTGAGGACAACAGCCAAGCATCAAACCAACCAGTTGAACCTTCAACAGGCAGTGTTGTCTTGATGTTTTCCTGACCTGCGAACTTGCGCAGAACTTCCCATGAGGTACCAACAACAACGTTGCCACCTACGAAGGAGGTAATCTGCGCAACTGGGTCAGCCCAGTACTCACCGATGATGGTGTTCTGCTGCTTTAGAAGGTCGATTGCAGCTGCAAGCTGGGTCTCGTCCAAAGCATATGGGTTCTTAATGTTGAGCTCTGGCTTGTGATACATCAGGTAGACAGCAGCGTCAGCGATGTAAATAGGTGCATCGTAAGCCGTGATCTTGCCTGCGTATGGGCTGTCTGTCTCCCAGACTACGTCCCAGCTCTCAGGGGCTCCACCGGTTACAGTCTCGTTGTACTGCAACAGGTTGGCACCACGACCAATTGGAACGCCGTAGGCCTTGCCGTTTACTGTGTCATAAATCTGGCCCTTCATGCCCTCCGCGATATCGTCAGAGAAGTTAGGAATCAGTTCCAGGTTCAGTGGTGCAACGTCTCCACCGACAATCAGACGCAGTGCTGCGTCACCAGATGCTGAAACGATGTCGTACTCTCCAGTGCGCATCAGGGTAACCATCTCATCGCTGGTGCCAGCAACGCGAGGGTTGACCTTGCAGCCAGTATCAGCGGTGAACTTGTCAGTCCAAGCTGGCTCGACGAAGCCAGACCAGTTAACAATGTTCAACTCTCCTTCATACTCACCAAGTTCCTGCTGCATTGGAACGTCTGGCACAGTCAGTGTCAGACCTCCGCTGTCAGCTGCACAGCTGGCTAGGAATAGTGATGATGAAGCAAGCAGAGCACCAAATGCTAGTTTTCTACGCTTCAATTTGTTTCCTCTCATTTTTCGGGAATGCCAGTAACGTGGTCTTTTTTCCACTTCGCTAGCACTCGATCACCTGCGGCAAAACCTGTGGTCTGGCCGGGTAACTCTTCATTAACCTTGGTTGCAATCATTCGAAGACTTGCACTTACCTCTAATACATATAGAGTGTTGGCTCCCAGATAGGCAGTCTCAACAATTGTTGCCTCAACTGACTGTTCATCGCTGCCTACAGCACTGCCGAGGCTTGTGATTTTTACCTTCTCCGGACGAATGTTTACTAATTGATTTTGATTGACAAGCTTGGCTGCATCGGCAGCGCTGAGTAGGTTGGATCCCCCTAGGAAACCAGAGACAAAAGCAGTGGCTGGTTTTTCGTAGACCTCGCGCGGTGTTCCAATTTGCTCAATCTTTCCGGCATTGAAGACTGCGATTCGGTCACTCATGCGCATAGCTTCTTCTTGGTCATGAGTTACAAAGATGAATGTGATTTGAGATTCACGTTGGATAGCTTTGAGCTCCACCTGCATCTCTTCGCGAAGTTGCTTGTCTAGCGCTCCTAAGGGCTCGTCAAGTAATAGGAGCTTTGGTCGAAGCACCAGTGCTCGGGCAAGGGCAATTCTTTGGCGCTGACCACCAGAGAGCTGGTGTGGCAAGCGATCAGAAAGATGAGAGAGCTTGACGCGCTCAATAGCCTCATTGGCTTTACTGGTTCTTTCAGCTTTACTGAGCTTTTTTGCCCTTAGGCCGAACTCGACATTCTCTTGAATGCTCATGTGGGGGAACAGCGCGTAGTCCTGAAATACGGTATTCACCTCGCGGTCAAACGGAGCAAGTTCCGTAACGTCCTGACCATCTAGAAAAATCTGACCACTGGTTGCTGGCTCAAAACCGGCAATCATTCTCAGCACAGTTGTTTTGCCGGACCCGGATGGGCCGAGCATGGAGAAAAACTCTCCCTGGGGAATGTCTAGATCGACATCCACAACCGCATCCACAGTCCCGAAAGTTTTGCTGAGTCCTCTGAGCGAAACTCCGCTGGATAGAGGTTGTGATTGCGGTTTTACCAAGCTTTGGCCACCTTTAATACCTGCTATTTACTCATGCGAGCGCAACTAGGCGCTCCTATCAGAAGCCTAATGGGTGGCTTTTGCCGCTCATAGAAGCTAGCCCAGGGCGAATGTTGCAATTTGGTTACTGTCTTTGTTGAAACGGGCCCTGATTTTGAGTGCTTTAGCGGCCCAGACGGGAAACAAGGTATCTGACCAGGTTTATTGCCAGGTAGAGAGCAATTGCTCCAAGGATTAGATAAGCAATCCATTCAAGATACTGAGCAAACTCCTCACCAACTTGCCAATTCTCTCCGAGGTTAAGTCCAATAGATATCCAAATTGAATTCCATGCCAGTGCGCCTATGCCCGTATAGAAGTAAAACTTTCCAAGGTGCATCTTTACCAAACCAGCAGGAATACTCACCAAGCTCCTGACGATTGGAATCATTCGACCAAAAAGGACCAGGGCACTTCCGTAACGTTCAAACCAGTCCATGGTCTTCTGGAAATCCTTCAGTGGTAGACCAACAAACTTTCCGTATCTTTCAACAATCTTTTCTAGTCTTTCCTGGGTGAAGGCGTGGCCCAAAAAGTAGAGCAATGTTGCTCCCACGAGTGACCCAATTGTTGTTGCGACTAAAGCGTCTATGAATCCAAATCTCTCTAAAGAAACATTGAAGCCAGTCAGCAGCAAGATTGCTTCGCTCGGAATAGGAGGAATTATTACCTCAAGAGCGACCAGCAGACCGGCGCCAATCAGGCCAATCTGGTTGATGACATCAACAGCAAACTCAATCACACGTAAACACTATCCAACCTGCTTTTTTATCTAGGAAAGACTTAGCAAATTGGCAGAGAAGTCTCAATGGACCAATTATTGATAACCTAATTTATGCGCAGTTGTAATTGCGAGGTTGACTTGCTAACCACGGTTAGCTTGATTCCCTGAACCTCTACGCTTTCCCCAACCTGCAATGCAGCATCCTCAAATGTTGAACTGGTAGATCGGGTTGGTCTAACAACCTTCCAACCACCTCTAATAGATGAGATTTTCATATCAACCGTGTAGACCAATAGCCCTGATTCTGCGGTCGGAATAACATCCAATCCAGCTGTTGCACGGTACTCAGCTACCAGAATCAAAGAATCGCTTAGTTTTGTGAAAACAGCCTTTTTGCCCGAAGAGCTTGACCCTACAGGCACCAAATCAATCGATTTTGAGCTTCCGCTCAATTCGCTCGCACTAAAGCAGTCATATTGATCGGCTCTTAGCCAATCCAAGATAAACCTGTTCCAAGAAGTGAGCTCTATTGAGCGATTCGTCCAGTTGAAGGACATGATCTCCCAAGAGCCGAAGGTGGCTGGATTTGGATCAACTGTGTACAAATCATGGAGACCAAAGAGGTGTCCTGTCTCATGTGCCATCCACTTCCAACCCGCTCCGGAGAAGTTTTGATAAGCATCAGCTCCGGAGAAAGTGCCATTTTTCACAAAGCCATCGTTTGTCTGATACAGCTTTGGGAAAGCAGGGCCGTACGCAATTGCACTTGGGGCAATTGAAGGCGGGCTGACAACGTAGACAACATCAAACTTTGAGTAATCAACATGAGGATCCGCCGCTTTTATTGCGGCTCTCCAATAACCCTCCGCATCACCTTGACTCCAATTTCCAAGTTTGAACTGACTCGGACTAAATGGCATACGGAGATATTTAGGAAGTATTTGAAAGTTAAAACTGACTCGATTATCGGAGACTTGACGGAAAAACTTATCCGTCCCTACCGCCATGTCATAAAAAGCCTGAGCTGGATTACCAAGTCCTGGCGAATCTGCAAAGTCAACCGGAATGATGATTGCTCTGATTTGCCCCTGACGAGATAATCGATCAGATCTAGCGGGAAAGCCTACGTTCATCGCAAGATTTCCGTCCTGCCCCCGAAGCTGACATTGATTAGCGGGTGAGAAGCCTTCACCCGCACCACCAGGAAGGTCTAGCGTTAACCCAAAGATTCCCTTTGAATTTGCCTTCACGCCTTCCACATCTGCCTTGCCACTGGTGATCACTACGGAATAAAACTTACGAATGTATTCAGCTGAAAGCCCCGATGGTTCAACGGTGTCAATTGAGTACTCGCCATCCGCAAGTCGCAAATACAGCGTGCCGTCACTATTGGCCGAGTAGAAGCGCCAATCAGAAGTAGCCGACTTCAGAAAGAAACCTGGTGAGGAAATTGCGCGAGCAGAATTTCTTGGGTCGTAGAGAAAGAATCGAAGATTTGTTCCTGCCGGTTCGGCCTGAGGAGTGAAACTCAGCTCAGGTGTCACAAAGTCGTTGGCACCATCGGCCGCTCCGGCTCCCCCGGTGTATAAAGCAAGCTGCGGTTTGGCTGGCAGTGTTGGTGCTGGCTTGGTTGAAGTAGCCCTTACACCTTTATTCCAGACAAGCTTCCCTGAAACACGAACGCATGTGTAGGTGACTTGTCGATAGGTTATCTTCTGCCACAGTTTGCTGCAACTGGCACCTGGCTTTGGAATAACGGCGGCTTGCGACTGGGAGGTCGTCATAGTGATGCTCGTGAGCACAATTGCTGCGGCAACTATCGCCGATGCGAGCTTGGAAAAGCCTGGTCGAACCCCCGTTTGCATGTCTCGATGCTACTTCACTTATTACCAGAGGTTACTAGAGAGCCATTCGTGCAAGAAACTCTTTAGTCCGTGGCAATTTCGGATTGGCAAAGAACTCGTTTGCCTCGTTCTCTTCATAGATCTGACCCTTCTCGAGGAAGATAACCCAGTCGGCTACCTCTCTGGCGAAAGAGAGCTCGTGGGTAGCCATCAGGATGGTGGTGCCGTTTTGCTTCAGTTCTCTAATGAGATCCAGTACTCCGCCAACCAATTCAGGATCTAACGCGCTAGTGACCTCATCTAACAGTAAGACCTTGGGATCCATAGAAACAGCTCTAACGATTGCGGTTCGCTGCTGCTGACCGCCAGAAATCTTGTCTGGGTAGGAATCCCCCCTATCGCCAAGTCCAATGCGTTCCAGCCAGCGATTAGCAATTTCCGATGCTTCAGAATCGGAAAGTTTTTTAACGTGCTTTAGAGCGAGTGTTATGTTCTCCCGAATGCTCAGGTGTGAAAAGAGGTTAAATGACTGAAAGACAAGGCCAATCTGAGCCCTGATCTTATCCTCATCGAGACCAGGAGCGGATATCTCTTCGCCATCCAAAAATATCTGGCCGTCAGTTAATTCTTCAATCAGATTTACGCACCTGAGAAGCGTGGACTTTCCCGATCCCGACGAGCCAATTAGAGCAACAATCTGACCTGGAAAAACCTCAAGATTCACTCCATCAATGACAACGCGATCGCCATAGTGCTTCTTAAGCCCTACAACCCTAAGTCGAGGCCTGGACCAATCAATCACAGAGTCACCCCGTTTTGTTCTCGCTCTGCATAACGCTTTGCCACAGCATCAGCAATCCGGATAGTTGGTATTGCTAAAAGAACAAAGAGCAGGCCGGCTAATACATAAGGTGTGAAGTTGGCAAACTTAGCCACTTCAATCTGAGCTCCCCTGACAGCATCGATGGCACCAAGTACCGAAATCAAACCAACATCTTTCTGAAGCGCAACGAAATCATTCATCAGTGGCGGAACTACTCTTCTCACCGCCTGCGGAAGAACGACCAGACGCATAGATTGTCCGTAGCTCAGACCAAGTGATCTGGCCGCCAGCCTTTGGGAAGGGTGAATGGATTCGATCCCAGCTCTAAAAACTTCAGAGACATAGGCACTGTAGGTAAGCGTCAGCGCAATAGTTCCAAGCACCTCAGCAGGGATTCGCCCTACAAATTCAAGCCTCAGACCCGGAATACCGAAACCAACCAGATACAAAACAATGATTAGTGGAAGGCCTCGAAAGAGATCCACGTAACCCTTGGATAAAACCCTGATTGGAAAGAAAACCGGTGACTTCAGGGTTCGCAGTATTGCAAGCAAAAGTCCAAAAACTAAAACCAAAATCGAAGCCGCTACTAAAACTCGCAAATTTAGAAGCAGTCCATCAAAGACTCTTGGGAAAGCCTCTACCGCCACCTCCCAGGTGAAGAAAGAAGACTCAACCCTCGACCAGCCGGGAGTTGCAATAAGCCCAAACCAAACAATTAGTGCAAAGACAATCGTGCTGAGAAATGCCACCCAAACACTTCGTCGCTGTTTTGTTTTTCTAAACTCGCGGCGCGCAAGTTCAGCTTGGGAAACTTGCTTATCTTCTAGCGCCATTTTTACCTTGCCTAGTGAAATAGGTGGGGCGAATTTCTCGCCCCACCTATTGTGTCTTAGAACAGCTACTTAAGCACAGGTGCGCCAGCGTAGCCAGCGAGCCACTCGGCTTCGATTTCCGCCAGCTTTCCGCTTGCACGGAGTCTGTCAATTGCAGCGGATACAGCCGCAGTCAGAGGTGAGCCCTTGTCTAGAACCAGACCGAAGGAATCGCCCGACTCAGCTCCTTCAAGCTGGCCAAGAATCTTTCCACCCTCAAGCTCTACTGCTGTTAGGTAGAAGGCAGTTGGCAAGTCAACGACAATTGCGTCAACCTGTCCGTTAGCCAAAGCAGCTTTTGCGTCATCGTTTGAGTTAAACGCCTGAGCGCCAGCCGTTGGCTGAATTATGTCTTCGATTGCTGCCAGAGAGGTGGTTCCGGTTGCGGCACCGATTAGTAGACCCTTGAGTCCTGCTAGATCAGTTACGCCTTCAGCTGCAGAACCAGCAACTGTGATGACAGTCTGAGTTGTGTAGTAGTAGGGAGATGAGAAATCAACATTGGCCTTTCTCTCTTCAGTAATCGAGTACTGCTGAAGATTGAAGTCAAAGTTCTTGGCTCCAGGCTGAATTGCCTCATCGAAAGTTGTGCGAACCCAGACGACGTCTTCAGGTGCAAAGCCAAGCTCTGCGGCAATTGCATATGCAACAGCTGCCTCGAAGCCCTCACCGGACTCAGGTGCATCTCCAACAACCCATGGCTCATAGGCTGGAAGGCCAGTTCCAATAGTTAGCTTGCCTGGGGTTAGTGTCTGAAGCTCCGTGGTCTCAGCGGCGTCAGTGGTCTCGGTAGTCTCAGTTTCAGCAGGGGCACACGCCGCCAATGAAACCGCAAGTGTTGAGGCCGCAATACCCGCAAGGGCAGCGCGACCAAGTTTTCCAAATTTAGACATGTTTTCTCCTGGGAAAGATTTGGTGGGACACTCATATTTTGCCCTATGGATGGGCCTCAAAAGTGCATAAGCCTGAAGTATTGCGAACTGTTACAGCTCAACAGGTATTCTTTTGGTATTCGCAGGCCTGCGAGCACCCCCTCAACCATCGGAGCTGCTTTGCATTTGCATGAATTCCAGCAGGTCAAGCTGACTGAACGAGCCGAGGCTCTGCTGTCGGCACTGTCTGAGCGAGTAGTAATTGCCGATGGTGCAATGGGGACAATGCTCCAGGCGCAGAAACCCACGCTGGAAGACTTTCAGAACCACGAGGGCTGCAATGAGATTCTGAATGTCACGAGACCAGACATTGTTATTGGTGTCCATGATGCTTACTTCGAAACAGGAATTGACTGCGTTGAGACCAACACATTTGGCGCCAACTGGTCCAATCTCTCCGACTATGGGATTGAAGATCGAATTCAGGAGCTAGCAAGAGCGGGAGCAGACCTTGCGCGTCAATCTGCAGCAAAGTTTGAGGCGCTAGATGGCAAGCTGCGCTGGGTGCTGGGGTCGATGGGGCCTGGCACGAAACTTCCCTCCCTCGGCCACGTAAGTTACGCGTACCTCAAAGAAACCTTTGCACTTCAAGCAAAGGGTCTGATTGAAGGGGGCGCTGATGCCTTCATGATTGAGACTTCGCAGGATCTGTTACAGACCAAAGCTGCGGTTAATGGTTGCAAGGTCGCAATCGTTGAACTTGGTATTCGACTTCCAATATTTGTAGAGGTAACCGTCGAGACGACTGGAACCATGCTGATGGGAAGTGAGATCGGAGCAGCCCTCACTGCACTAGAACCTCTTGGCATTGACATGATTGGTTTGAACTGCGCCACTGGTCCAGCAGAAATGAGCGAACACCTTCGTCAGCTGAGCCAGAGGGCCAAAATTCCTGTGATGGTGATGCCCAATGCCGGTCTTCCTATCCTTCAGGGTGATGGTGCCTATTACCCACTTTCCCCAAGCGAGCTGGCAACTGCGCACGAGCAGTTCATAAAGGAATTCGGTATATCTCTCGTTGGCGGATGCTGCGGCACAACGCCTGATCACCTCAGGGCTGTGGTTGAAAGAGTCGGTGGAAAAAAACTCGTAAATCGCAAGCAGTCAATAGAGCCTGGTGTTGCCTCTCTCTATCAGCACGTTCCCCTAAAGCAGCAAAACACCTACCTTGCAATTGGCGAGAGAACTAACGCCAATGGCTCCAAGGCTTTCCGCGAAGCCATGCTCGAAGAGCGCTGGGATGACTGTGTGGAGATTGCCAAGAAGCAGGTGCGGGATGGAGCTCACCTACTCGACGTCTGCGTCGATTATGTCGGTCGTGATGGCGTAAGAGATATAAAGGAGATTGTCTCCAGGCTCGCTTCCGCGTCCACTCTCCCCCTTGTGATTGACTCCACCGAACCTCCTGTCATGCAGGCAGGGCTTGAGTTGATTGGTGGCAGACCGGTCATCAACTCCGTCAATTTCGAAGACGGTGACGGACCAAATTCGCGCTTTCAGAAAACCATGCCTCTGGTGAAAGAGCATGGGGCTGCGGTAGTTGCCCTGACCATTGATGAGCAAGGTCAGGCAAGAACTAGGGAAGACAAAGTCCGAATCGCCTCTCGACTAATTGAGACCCTCGTCAAAGAATGGGGACTGAGGGTCGAGGACGTCATCGTCGACTGCCTAACTTTCCCCATTGCCACAGGCCAAGAGGAAACTCGTCGGGATGCTATCGAAACCATCGAGGCTATCCGCGAAGTCAACAGGCTCTATCCAGGCGTTCACACAACGCTTGGAGTTTCGAATGTTTCTTTCGGACTCAACCCAGTCTCCAGGGCAGTTCTAAACTCAGTCTTTCTTCACGAGGCCTATGAGGCAGGGCTCGATACTGCCATTATCGATGCTGCGAAAATCGTTCCTCTTTCTTCAATTGATGAGGAGCAGAGAAAAGTTGCTCTAGATCTGATTTATGACAGACGTGAATACGACGCGGATGGCTCCATCACCTATGACCCTTTGGCAGTGATGCTGGAGATGTTTGCGGGCGTCAATTCCGCATCACTCAAAGATGCGCGGGCTGCTGAGCTCGCTGCACTTAGTGTCACAGAGCGTCTGCAGCGAAGAATAATTGATGGCGAGGCCAAGGGATTAGATGCCGATCTTGAGCTAGCTATGTCAGAGGGTCTAAGCGCTCTGTCCATCATTAATGATCACCTACTCGAGGGTATGAAGGTGGTTGGGGAAAGATTCGGCAAAGGTGAAATGCAGCTTCCCTTCGTTTTGCAATCTGCAGAAGTCATGAAAACAGCCGTTGCCCTTCTTGAGCCACACATGGAGAAAACAAGTGAGAGTGGTAAAGGGACGATGGTCCTGGCCACCGTCAGGGGCGATGTTCACGACATCGGCAAGAACTTGGTCGATATCATCCTGACTAACAATGGCTACAAAGTTGTCAACATTGGCATCAAGCAACCCATCAATGACATCATCCTGGCAGCTGAGGAAAACAACGCCGATGTGATTGGCATGAGCGGGTTGCTGGTGAAATCAACTTTGGTAATGAAGGAGAATTTGCAGGAGCTAACAACTCGCGGGCTTGCGAAGCGGTGGCCAATAATTCTTGGAGGCGCTGCCCTCACAAGAACATTTGTCGAGGATGACCTGGCGAGTGAATTCGAAGGCGTGGTTCGCTATGCCAAGGATGCCTTCGAAGGTCTAGCGCTGATGGAGCCCTTGGTAAAAATTGCTAGAGGCGAGGACCCTGATCAGGCTGGATTGCCTGCCCTAAAGAAAAGAATTCACGCGAAGACTCAACTCACTCTTACGGACGAAGCTGACCTTCCGGCCAGATCTGATGTTGCCAGTGATAACGCGGTGCCCAACCCGCCCTTCTGGGGAACAAGACTGGTGAGAGGTATCAAACTTGCTGACTATGCGAGCTTCCTAGATGAGCGAGCAACCTTCATGGGTCAGTGGGGTCTAAAGCCCTCCCGAGGTGACGGACCAGGCTATGAAGAGTTGGTTGAGACCGAGGGTAGACCAAGGCTCAGATACTGGCTCGACAAGATTTTGGCCGAGGGTATTTTGGATGCATCCGTCGCCTACGGGTACTTCCCTGTCTATTCATCAGGGAACGATGTGGTTGTTCTTCACCACGCAGATGATCCCAGCGGAGTGCTTGGTCGAAAAGGCTTACTAGCCCCCGATGGCGCTTCCGGCCCAATTGGTCAGGAGCGATTGAGATTTACCTTCCCAAGACAAAGAAGAGATAGACACCTCTGCTTGGCAGATTTCATCCGTTCCAAGGAGAGCGGAGTAATTGATGTACTGCCAGTCCAATTGGTAACAGTCGGTTCTCGAGTTGATCAATTCACACAAAAACTTTTTGAAGAAAATTCATATCGCGAATATCTTGAGCTTCATGGTCTAGCCATGCAGCTGACCGAGGCTCTGGCTGAGTTCTGGCACACTCGAATTCGAGATGAGTTAGGTTTTGCGAACGAAGATCCTAAGAATCTTGCGGGATTCTTTGGCCTCGAGTACAGAGGAGCACGCTTTTCGCTCGGCTATCCAGCTTGCCCTGACATGGAGGACAGAAAGAAAGTTGTTGAACTGCTAAAGCCGGAAAGACTTGGTATTGAGCTAAGTGAAGAGCTGCAGCTGCACCCAGAACAGTCAACAGACGCTTTTGTATTCCACCACCCAGAAGCTAAGTACTTCTCAGTCTAGATTTTTGCCCTCTGGAAAGTTCGAATCATGGCCTTTCCGAATATCAAAACAAAAACAGCCACTGAAATTGCTCGAACTGTGTCCCAGGTGAGCGTGGAAGAAAGCAGCGAGTAGGTCAGGAAGTTTGTTAGGTTATCAAGGCCACTCAGGTTTGGTGAATAGGAAATTGAAGAATCAAATCCTGTTGCATAAGGCCAGAACCAGGCGTTCATAACTAGACCAAACAGATAACTCGCAACAATCGCATATCCTGCCAAAAGAGGAATCTTGTATTTGCGACTAGTGGCTATCAGTCCAGCGCCTGCACCAACCCAACCCACGGCGAACATCTGAAAAGGCGTCCACGGTCCAATTCCCCCAAAGAACAGAGATGAGACCAGGATTGTCATCGCTCCAAGCAGGAAGCCAAAACGAGAGCCAAATGCTGCCGCCCCAAGAATCACAATCGCGAAGACCAGTTCAAAGCCACCAGTGCCTCCGGTAGCAATTCTCACGGCAGCACCTAAAGCTGAAAGTAAGGCCAGCAGAGCTATTTGCTTGGGACCAATCAAGTCACCATCAAGAATTAGCAGAGCTGCCCCAGCGCAGAGAACAATCGCGGGAATGACCAGAATCTGAACAAGACTCTGATCGAATGAGAATCCAATTGTCCAAAACGGCCAGAGAAAAATACTTAGCGCAACTAATGACAAAACCCAAAGATATATGCTGCGTCTCATACTGCACTCACCACTTCGCTAATTGTGATGTCAGTTGACAATGAGACAGTTGTATCTGCTAGCGATCTGGCAAAGAAAAGGTCATGGGTAGCAAAGACAATCGCACACCCTGTCTCCTGAATGCAGCGCAGAGTTTCTCCCAGTTGAGCTCTCGCCTTAGAGTCCAGGCCCTGAACTGGCTCATCTAAAAGCAGAAGCTGAGGTTTGTGACTCAGCTGCATGGCTGTAGCGAGAGCAAGTTGAGTACCAATTGATAGGTCTAAGGGATGCCTTAGGAAATCACTGTCCTTAGGGCTTACAAGACTAAGGAATGTTGATTTTGTGTAGCCCTTGGCCACCGAGGCAACTTTATCTGCCCGAAGGAGCTCTTCTTCTAGTGATCCCGTGACGAAATAGTCGCTCACATTGTCAGTAACCAATGCAATCAGTTTCGGATTGGGCCCGGAAAATCTTTCTCCATGAACCCAAACTCCTTCACGTGCTATTGCAACTCTTCGAAGCAGAGTGGTTTTTCCCGAACCGTTGCTACCTGTTACCGCAACAATTTCGCCTTGGCAAAGCTCCAACTTTAGAGGCTTTATGGTCGTTGTTCGCAATTTGATCTCTGGTACTTCAATGCGGATTGATTTATCGCGACCAACTACTTGATTGACTCGTCTGGGAGGAATTGCCTGCGCTAGAGCCATCCCTGGAAGTAACAATCCGCCCTGAATGTTCCAATAAATTGCTTGCAATCCAGTAAAACTTGAAATCCGGTGCTCAGCAATGATTACTGTCACCCCTTGCTTTGTCAGATCTGTGCAAGTCTGAAGCAGTTGAGCCAGGCGCTGCTGATCCAGAGCTGCCGCGGGTTCATCAAGCAGAAGCACCGACGGGTTTCGCTTTAGCTCCTGACTGACTGCAAGTTCATAAGCTTCCCCGTGTGATAGTGCAGATTGGAAATCACCTGAGTCATTGAGTTCCGCTGGCGAGATGCTGTCCTGAGGAAATTGAGGCACCAGCGATGTATGTGCGGAGGCGATTGAAAAAGACAGAAGACTGATATCACCGAGTTTGACTTCGCCGCTGAGGTCTCGTCCAAAATGCTCTTTTGATTGACCGGCTATGGCTTGCAAAAGTGTCGACTTTCCGCTTCCAGTAGCGCCAGTTATGACATGGATTGAACCGGCCTGAAAGGTGACTGAAATAGGCCCTAGATTTCCGATATTCAAATTCGAGACCGTGACATCGCAATGCACTCTCGGCCGGGGGCTACTCCTAGCCAAGCGCAGTGCAAGTGCACCTGCCTTGGTAAGGGTTCTCTCTAGGAGCGGGACAAAACTGGAAAAACGCGATTCACGTCGAAGTCTGCGTGCGAAAAATACTTCTCGAGCCGAATCAGCAATGTCTGAAATGCTGGCAAGTGAAATGGCTAGTGACGTGAGGATTCTCTTGCCGAATCGAGCCTTGGAGGCCAGGTCCGCCAAAAACTTCTCGGATAAAAACACTGAGATGATTCCAAAGAAAAGAATTGTTAGCGAGAAGGGAACTGCTAACTCGATGTTTTTGACAATTCCTTCAACTGAAACCGGGCCAAACAACTCAACGTGCCGAAATGGTCCTGCCAGTCGAATAATCGGCAAATCTAGAAGAATCGTCTTTCCATCAAGCCCGGAAAAAATGAATGAGTAGATAAGGCGCAGAAGAATAAAACTGCCAGCAAGAGCTGCAGTCAGGATAAGTCGGGATTTCTTAGAAATCACTCGCCCTCAGGAGTTGGGGTTTGACCTGCCAGAGAAAACGCAAGTCCCACAGAATCTCCTGCAGAAAGCTGGAGGGAACCAACACCTTCAGTTGCGTACTCCCAATCTGAACTTCCACTCTTCTTCACCCATAAAGCCCAGTAGGCAAATGCAGGTGGCATGTCTTGACAGGTCTCTAGGTGGGGATCATTGCCCTCGACCTCAAGCGGTACTTCTGCGGACGGCACACCATTAACTCGGCACACAACCTGGTCACCGTAGGTGACTGTTCCTTCAGTGACGACGGAGGCGGCCTCCAAGATTGTCTTGGTCAGTTCACTCTCCCCTGAGAAAGTCACGCACTTAGCGATGTTTTGCCCTTCGCCAGAAAAGTTCACGAAAACACTGACCCCGGCGCAATCATCGCCAAGATCCGTGGCTGACGGAGCTGCAGTGCACCCAGCCAGAAGCGGCAGGGTGAGTAGAAAAATTGAGAATTTACGCATGTGACCCCTAACACCGTCAGTTTAGTTGCGAAATAACTAGGGGGTGAAGTTGGTTGGGAAAGGGATGGAAATAAATGGAAAGACTTTTTTGGTGTGTGGAGCCTCGGGGGTACTGGGGTCTGAGCTCGTCAAGTTACTTCGCGAGCAAGGGGCAAAGGTCCTCGGCACGGCGACTACTAATGAAAGCGCCGCCCAGATACCAGCTGGTGTTGAGGTTCGACTCCTTCTGGATTACACCAAACCAGAAAGCATCAAGACCCTAACTGACTACCTGATTGCCTCAACTGAGATTGATGGAATCATCAATGCCAGTGGCGTAGTTGCTTTCGGAGAGATAGCCCAACTTGATGCAGAAACCCTAAAAAAGCTCTTTGACATTAATGCTGTCGGGCCAATTCAGCTTCTTTCAGCCCTTTCCCAACTTCTTGCCAAGAAACCAGAGAGCGTGGTTGTGAATCTCACAGGTGTGGTTGCTGAGGCTGCTCTTCCTGGAATCGCTGCATATTCTTCATCCAAGTTTGCAATTGATGGCTTCTTGCAAGCAGCTGCAAGAGAGTGGAGACGCGCTGGCACTCGTGTTATCTCAGCTAGACCAGGACACACTGAGACTGGATTGGCGGATCGAGCTATTGCCGGGGTGGCACCAAAATTTCCACCTGGAAAAACTGCCAATCAAGTTGCAAGCAGAATCATCCAAGCAATAATCAGTGACGAGAAAGAGTTACCTTCTAGCGCTTTCTAATGCTGAACGAGTAAACCTTGCTTTCATTTTTTGAAAGTAAGACTTCCGAAAGATCAGTGTTGAAGGCATTCGTCCGACAGCTCATGGGTTCAATTGCGAGCATGCTGGCGGATGAGTGCATAGGTCGATACAGCATGAAGTAGTCAAAACCATTTAGCAAAGAAAGCTCTAACTCGTACTCTTCGGTTTCTAGATAACCCTGTCTAGCTCCATAGAAGCAATCATCTAGATTTCCCCCTGAATACCGCAATCCAGAAATCAGCTTCTCACCAACGGGGATCATCTTCTGATCAACGGTAATTTGATTTGTAAACTCTGCTGAAAAACTAAAGTTTTCACCAACAAGGAAGTAAGGGTGGAAACCTAGCCCGAATGGAGCATCGTCTCCAAGATTTCTGGCGGTTGCATCGAAACGAAACTCGTCTTCCGTAATGGTGTAGGCAACCGTCAGGTCAACTGAAAACGGATAACCGACATCTTGGCCAAATAAATAGCCAAAGCTGACCGTTGCTTCTGAATGCTCAACCAGCTTCAAGGCCCTATCGAATAGCAATCCGTGATTGGCATTACCTTGGGCATCAAGAACCGGGTGTTTGAATTCTCTGCCGCCAAACGAATAAGACCCTCCCGCCAGGCGATTAGGCCATGGGGCTAAAAGCGAACCAAAAAACATAGAATCTGGACTGCCAGCCGCTTGGTGGGAGATTAGTTGCACGCCACCCAGGGACAGCTCAGTGAGGGCTGCTCCAACAGGTGAAATTACTGCCATACTGGTACCGCTCGCGGTTTTCCGCGAGATACTCAGTTGCTCTTCAGGGTGCAAATTCGGCACCCAATAATGCTATTGAGTGAGTAGGTGAGAAGCTGAGTGAAAGCCAGAATTAGTGGCAAGCTCGCGGATGGAAGAGACATCTTCTATTTCGATGATGCTTCATCGACCCTCCCCCAACAGCGCAGGCAAGATACTCGTGACCTTCCAGGGCGCCCACAAACCGCCCAGCTTAGGTTTGATCCGCTGACGTCTGAGTGGATCACTGTTGCTTCGCATAGACAGCAGCGAGCCTTCTTACCCCCTGCACATGCCTGTCCGCTCTGCCCGACCACACAGGACAACTTGAGCGAGTTGCCTGACATGTTTGACGTAGCGGTTTTTGAAAACAAAGGCCCTGCGTTTGGACCAGATGCATCGCCAATAGAGCTCCCCAATGGCCAGAGATTTGGCTTTGCAACAACCGCATATGGAAGATGTGAGGTGGTTGTATTTAGCCCCGAGCACGAGGGAAGCCTGGGCGCAATGAGCGTCGAGAGAATTCGAACTGTCATTGGGGCTTGGATCGATAGGACAGCTGAGCTTCAAGGACTTGCGGGCGTGGCTCAAGTATTCCCCTTTGAAAATCGTGGCGAAGAAATAGGTGTGACACTTCATCACCCCCACGGACAGATCTATGCCTATCCATTTGTGACGCCAACCACGAGAAAACTTATTCAAAGCGTAGATAGTTTCTCTGGTGAATTTTTCCAATCTATTCTGGAATTCGAGAAGTCAGGCCCGAGAAAAGTTATCGAATCTGATAACTTCTTGGCCTTTGTCCCATTTGCTGCCAGATGGCCAATAGAGCTGCATCTATTACCAAAGAGAAATGTCGGTGACCTATCTCAGCTGAATGAGACTGAGGCGGAAGAGTTAGCAAGCGTCTATAAGAGACTCTTAAGAGCAGTAGATGGGATGTATGAGACACCTACTCCATACATCTCGGCATGGCATCAAGCACCGATGATTGAAAATCGTGAGCGTATTCGACTAATGCTCCAAATCACATCTCCACGGAGAGCGATGGACAAGCTGAAATACCTCGCAGGCTCGGAAAGTGCCATGGGGGCTTTCGTCGGCGACATCGCTCCTGAAGAGACGGCAGGAAGATTGCGAGAAATAGCCAGTGATTAATGAGGTCAAGGCAAAGTTCGCAAATCTCTTTGACCATGCTCCGGACGGTGTCTGGTCGGCTCCCGGCAGAGTGAATCTGATTGGCGAGCACACGGACTACAACAACGGTTTTGTCTTTCCATTTGGAATCGACAGAAGAACTTGGGTTGCGCTGTCTCTCAGAGATGATCAAGTGGCTCGTGTGGCATCAACGTTTTCTAATGAAGTTTTCGAGTACCAACTCTCTGAGAACAAACCGACAGAAATGGACTGGGCTCTGTATCCCCTTGGCGTTGCCTGGGCAATGTATGAGCGCTCCGGCAAGGGTTTTGACGCCTTCTTCGTTTCAGATGTGCCAGTAGGGGCAGGATTGTCATCATCAGCCGCGATCGAGTGCTCGATTGCCACGGCTCTGAATGATGTTTGGCAATCGGGATATACCAAGCAAGAACTTGCCCTTATCGGACAGAGAGCGGAGAACCAAGCGGTAGGTGCGCCGACCGGGATTATGGATCAAACAGCCTCCATGCTTGCCAAAGCAGACTGTGCCGTGCTGATTGATTGTCAGAGCCTGGCCACTGAGCTCGTTGAGCTAGGTCTGTCCGAAAAGGGATTGGTGGTTGCAGTTATCGACACCAGAGTTGCGCATCGACACTCTGATGGTGGCTACCGGGTAAGGCGTGAAGCTTGTGAAAAAGGAGCGGAAATCATGTCGGTCGGATCACTTCGGGATCTATCCGCTGACGATCTTGCTAGGGCACGTGAACTCATGGATGATGTGACGTTCAGGCGTTGCAGGCACGTGATTTCTGAAAATCAAAGAGTGCTGGATGCGGTAGCTGCACTTAAAGCAGGAAATCTAGTGGGCATGGGTGAGCTCATGCTGCAATCACATGCATCAATGCGAGATGATTTTGAAATTTCAATTCCGGAGCTGGATTTAGCGGTAGAGACCGCCATGTCTTTTGGCGCTATTGGTGCACGCATGACGGGCGGTGGTTTTGGCGGAGCAGCCATATCCATTATTCAGGAATCAAAACTGGATGAACTGCGAGAGAAGTGCCTGGAAGCATACAGTTCTAAGGGATTTATTGAGCCAAATGTTTTTTCAGTTGCTCCCAGCGATGGCGCACGTCGCGATTACTGAGCAACAACCTTCACTCCCGCATCCACCATTTCATCGATAGCTGCCTCAGTGGACTGCGGGCTAACCCCGGCTGTGAGAGAGGTAATTACGCTGACACGAAGACCATGTGAGAGCGAATCAAGAGCCGATGCCCTTACGCAGTAGTCGGTTGCGATGCCAACAACATCCACAGATTCAATCTCAAGATCACTGAGTAACTGAGCGAAGGACTGTCCGCTCTCATTAGTTCCATCAAAGATTGAATAGCCATTTGCTGACTGACCTTTTTTGATGTGGATATTAATAAGTGAGGTGTCAAGATTTGGATGATACTCAGCTCCGTGAGTACCAGCCAGACAGTGAAGTGGCCAAGTTTTTGTGAAGTCTGGTGCTAACCCATCGACCGGAAAGTGCCCATCGTTGAGATCACCAGGAGTGTGCCAGTCTCTAGATGCGATTACATAGTCATAATTCGATTTGTCTGATTTCAGGTAATCAGTAATTTTCTTAGCAATTGCAGAACCGCCGGCACAGGCTAGTGCCCCACCCTCGCAGAAGTCATTCTGGACATCAATAATCAAAATTGCGCTGTTCATTAGTCATTCACCAGTGAAATCCCGCAATCATAGAAGGCCATAACCAACTCATCAAGAGCCTCCTGGTTTGCAATTGTCACGTCACCGAGGTTGTAAGCGGTGAAGATAAGTTTTGATCCATCTTCTGGTGTGAGAAATCCAGCAAGTGTGTAGCCGGTGCGGATCCAGCCAGTTTTCGCAATTACTTTTCCGACAGCGTCTTCAAATCGAGCGCTAAGCGATCCTGGGGTTCCAGAAACTGGCATCCCATCAAAAATTACCTGGAAGTTCTTGTATCTCTGGTCAATCTTTTGCAGGAGCTGATTCACGCTGGCCGGTGACACCTGATTGAATCTTGAAAGCCCAGAGCCATCTTCAACCTTTAGACCAGTCAGATCTACACCTGTGCCACTGAGTGCTGCTCGATATGCCTGAGTTAGAGATGCAAATGAACCATCAAGACCGAGGTCCAACGACACAAGTCGAGCAATCGCCTCTGACAAGGAGTTGTCGCTGACCGTCAGCATATAGTCAATCCAGACAGTAAGCGGAGCAGATCTAACACTTGCAATTTCGATCGCATCAGCTGGCGCTTTGCCCTTACTTAGGAAGGCGCCTGCCGCTTTTGTACCAAGCTCCTGCTTGAACCATTCACCGGCTCTTGCCACCGGATCAGTTGATCTAGCTGAGTCCTTGGAAGATGGATTGTCTCTGTCCCCATCGACTTGCAGTGCAGAAACGTAGGACATGTAACCATCGGTAAGTCCACGTTTGTCCCAAACGCTTTGATACTCACCCTTTGAACCCCCATACAAAGTACTGTCTAGGACAATCTGACTAAAGGTTTGCGCCTGGGACCAAGATCCAATTTGTCGCACCAGATCCGAGAGCTTTGGTGCATTGCGATAAACCGAGTTTGCACCAGGCTTGGTTCTGGAGAGGGTGACATCTCCTGCACCGACAAGATAAATGATTGATGGGTCCTTAGCATCGGCGTAAACACGAGTAGTGACTCGATAGTCAGGGCCGAGAGTCTCAAGAGCTGCGGCTGCTGTTAGCAGCTTCATAACCGAAGCGGCTCTTGCCGGAGTGGTGCTTCCTCTATCGAAAAGTACGGTGCCGGTTGTTGCATCAATCACCTGAGCTTGTAAGTCCAGAATCAGAGGATTTTCCTCAAACTCTTTTACTGAGCAGGTAATTATCTCTGGTGAAACACTTTCACTCTCGCTAGCAACAATCTCGTTACTCTCGGTGCTAGTCGTTTCGTCGACGACGTCGGTTGCAAGATTGCTACCTTCTGAACTTGATCCACCGAGTGGGCCAGCAAACAAAGCGGCCAGAATAACCAGTCCCGTGACTAGGCCGCCAGAGACTCCAAATAGAATTGGCTTTAGTTCAGAGAAAGATTTCACCAATGAAGCATAAACTCTCCATCGCCCTTGTAATGGCCTTAGCTGTTTCGCTACCAGCGAGCGCTCATGACGAGGTAGTGGGACAAACCCCTGAGGCTGGTTCGATAGTCCAGGCAGGTCCGCAGAAGATTGCTATTGAAATCAGTGGCGCTCCACTGACGCTTGAAGATGGCTCGGGTAATGAGATTTCCGTCACGCTTCCAGACGGAAACCCTCTCTACTCAGGATGTCTAGTAATTCAGGGCAAGAGGGGCGTCCTGCCAGTAGACCTGGATCAACCAGGGGAATACCAGGTCAGCTGGCGAATGGTTTCTTCAGATGGACACCCGATAAGCGGGGACTTCAGTTTCCAAGTTGAGAATTCAAACGGATACGTTGCAAATCCAGAATTTCAATTCCCCGATTGCGGTTCGGAACCGAATTTGATTTCTGAAGCTCCACAAGACTTTTACTGGGTACTGTGGCTATCGCTTGGTCTTGGGGCTGCCCTCATTGTCTTTTTGCTTAGGCCTAAGAAACGCCCAAAGCAAAGCTAAAGCAGTTAGCACAACTCCACCGGCGACCGTTTCAAAACCGATTGTTAGGCGAGCTCCAGCTGGTGCTGCAAATATTGAGTAAAGAACATCGAGTGCGGTTGAATTCATCAAACCCGCGACCATAGAGACAAGTGCGACTCGACCTATCCACCACTTAGTGTCAACCAGTTTGTTGGATGACCAAACAATTAATGCCGTCAAGGCTGTTCCAATGACAGTTCCACCAAGCGCCAGCTCAATACTTGGGTGATAGAGGTAGCTAATTACCCCTGTGACAGCAACAACAATCAGCCAATAAACAGGATTCAACACGGGTTATGCCAGCTTGCAGAATTCATTTAGCGGTTCTACCTGGCCGGCAACCACCATCTGGCTTCCGACATTCAGAACGGTCTCCGGGAACGCTGGAGAATACTTTCCGTCCCCACTCGTAACAGCCACCACAGTCACACCGTATGTTGAACGAATTTTCAAGTCGGCGAGAGTTTGCCCGTCAAAACTGGTAGGTACTTCGGTCTTGACCATCACGAAGTCGTTATCAATCGCTACATAATCGAGCGTCTCACCGGAAACCATGTGAGCAACCCGCTTTCCCATTTCTGACTCTGGGAATATCACATGGTGACAGCCGAGCTGCTTCAAGATGATTCCATGTGAATTGGAGTTAGCCTTAGCCCAAACGCTCTTCACTCCTAGCTGCAGAAGCAACGAAGACGTCAGGATGCTTGATTCGAGATCGGCCCCGATCGCTACCACCGCTGAATCAAAGTCGGTGGCACCGAGTTCTCTTAGGGTCGCTTCGTCCGTTGTATCCGCGCAAACTGTGTGCGTCAGAGTTCCAGCCATTTGCTGGACCAGCTTTTCGTCGGTATCTATGCCCAGAACTTCATGACCTGTTCGCACCAGTTCAGTAGCCAGAGCGGATCCAAACCGGCCTAGCCCAATAACCATGACATTGCTGTGAAGTATGCGCTTCTTTGCTTCCTTAGCCAATTAGCGGCCTTTCTTTAGGTAACTCGTAGTGTCGTCTGGTTTTCCTCAGGGCGAGTGAGGTGGCTACCACAATCGGACCTAGTCTTCCAAACAACATTAGTAGTGATAACAAAAACTTTGCATGATCTGGAAGATCTGCAGTTATACCGGTACTTAGTCCCACAGTTCCAACGGCGGACATGACCTCAAAGAGAATTTGATCTAGTGAAAAAGGCGTGGTTAACCTAAGCAAAATCACGGATGCAACTGTCACGGAGGCTGTCAAAGCAACAATTGTCAAAGCCTGTCTCTGCATAGATCTAGGTAGTCTTCGGTTTCCGATGTTAACCGCCGTCTCGCCGCGAATTTCGGTGTAGACCACATACAAAAGCACCACAAACGTTCCGACTTTTATTCCGCCCGCAGTTGAAGCGCTTGCTCCACCAATAAACATCAGGAAGTTAATCACTAGCCATGTGGCTGGATTCATCTCTGACATGTCGAGGGAATTGAATCCTGCTGTGCGAGGCATTACAGAAGCAAAAATAGAATCCAAGATTTTGCTCAGGGAATCAAGGCTGCCAAGCGTTCGGGGATTATTCCACTCGAGAAAGCCAATCACTACAGTTCCAAAGAGCATAAGAACAAAGCTGGCCCATAAAACAATTCTTGAGTTTAGAGACCACTGCTTGGGAAATGTGGGAGTGAAGTCCTCATCGAACTTTGCCTTCCACTTCTCTTTGAGCCTGTCTCTTATTTCGACAAGCACTGGGAATCCCAAGCTGGCCAAAAATACGACTACAAATATGGGGACAATAATCCAAGGGTCTCTGGCAAATCGCATCATGCTGTCCGAATACAGGGCAAATCCAGCGTTGTTGAAACTGGCTATCGCGTGAAAAAGTCCGTGTCCAATAGCCTTGCCAAACGAGTATTCATATTCGGTCAATAGTCTCCAAAAGAGAACGACAAACAAAACTGCCTGAAAAGCAAGCATTACCTTTGCGATGTTGCGAAGCAGAGTCTTGACGTCAGGAACGGCATAGGTCGTCACTTCAGAGGAGGCAGATATTTTTCCTCTGAGAGACAGACGGCCTTCAATCAAGTAGATGACTAAAGCGCCAAAACCAACAATTCCAAAAGCTCCAACCTGCATCAACAGCGCAATTACAACGTGACCGAACATCGTCCAGTTTGTTTCTGTATCAACTGTCGCTAAACCAGTCACTGTCACTGCTGAGACAGAGGTGAACAAAGAGTCGAAGAAGTTGAGCCAGGATCCACTCTTGTTTGCCACCGGTAGCGATAGCAATAACGTGCCCAAGACGATAATCAGGGTGAATGCGATGGCAATCAGGCGGGTCGGGTGCACGCCTCGCAGGTTGAGAACTGAGCTCACTGCTTAAACTATACGCTCCAATCTTCCTCCGGCCAAGGAGCCTCGTAATCTCAGGGAGCTATCCTTGGTCTATGACTCGGGTATTCATCTTCGACGGTGACTGTGCTTTTTGTAGCTCTGCCGCGAGAGTTATGCGCAAGATGACCCGAGAAGTGACACCGATCAGGCCATACCAAAATCTGGACTTGCCCTCGCTAGGGCTTTCATCAGAACTTACTTCCAAAGCCGTCTACTACGTGCGTGATGGTAAGTATCTGGTTGCTGCCGACGCAATTGCCCAGTTATTGCTTGACTCGAAAACTATCTGGATGGTTTTTGGGTTGTTCCTAAAACTACCCTTAGTTAAGAACTTAGCTCGGGTTGTCTACTACTGGATTGCCAAGAATCGACACAAGCTGCCGGGCGGTAAGCCCGAGTGCAAACTTGACTAGGCGATTGCCTTCTTCACTAGTTTTGTGATCCTCTTCGCAACATCATCATCGAACTTGACTAGAGCAAACGAGGTGGCCCACATATTGCCCTCGTCTAGCTGGGCATCCTCTTGAAATCCAAAAGTTGAGTATCGAACCTTGAATTTACTTGCTGCTTGGAAGAAGCAAATTAACTTGTCACCTTTGTAGTAGGCAGGCATTCCGTACCAAGTTCTAGGTGAGAGTTTGTCCGATATTCCCAGTACTAACTTGTGAACTTCCTTAGCAACCTTTTGATCAGATTTGTCCATTTCGGCAATCTTTAGCTGCACCTGCTGCTCGCCAGAGAGCTTCTTAAATTCTCTTTGCTCGCGAGCCCTCTCGCGCATCGCTTCTTTTTCTTGATCGTTGAATGTTGCTTTTTTCTTGCTTGCTTCTGCCAAGATTTTCTCGCTCCTACCTAGCCCTAGACAAGCTTAGGAGCAAAATCTCGGTAGTAAGCGGGTTAGGTCTGTTACATACTTCTTGGGATCGGAGACATCTTCGGTGTTTATCTCCTCACCCGAAGCCAAGCTTCCAGTGCTTAGAGCTAGCCGCTCCAACCAGTTGTGCTCTCGACCTGAAGTTGACCATGAATACTTTCCCGGGACGTAGTTATCGGCTAGGTTCCTCCAGGCCTGAGATACTTCGGTCAGTTCTAGAATTCCCCTCTGATAATCGCTGTCCAACGAATTGACTGCGTATCTGGTGCTCTCTGCCAAGCGCATGGCTGCATTGCAATCGTTAGGGCTCATTCCGACCTGCACTTCTCCAACCGTAAGCAGCCTCAATAAGATCACGCCAGCCACAGCACTACAGGCAAAAGTATTTAGGAAGTAGAGGAGCTTTTTTCTTCTAGAACTTTCTCTCTGTCTCACCTCGCCACAGAGCGGGCAGGAGGGAATTTCTGGGTGGAAACTCAACCCGCAGCGCGAACAAGCAGACATAATTTAGAGAACAGGCTAGCCATGGTGAAAATTTCCTGCCAGCCAAGAAGCGGAGAAGCAATTGAAGGACCCCAAGGATCTGGAAAAACTCTGGAAGAGGATTGGACTGATTCTGTTTATTTTGGCTGTGATTCTGGTTGCTGGCCCGCAGATAATCGATTCTTTCTTTCCGGGCTTTAGATAGTTAGAGCCACCTGACGGAATCGAACCGTCGACCTGCTCTTTACGAGGGAGCTGCTCTACCGACTGAGCTAAGGTGGCAATGCAGCAAGGAGTCTACTTGATTGCGCCCAATCTTCTTAGCCTCGCAATCGCTGCATCTTCAATAGGAGAATCCGGGCCAATAGCAAACCTCAAAAAGGCCAAGAGATTTGTCACCATAGGCCTCAGAATCCAAAGTGGCCAAGATCTCATGCCAATCTGCTGTTGAATTTGACTTGGTAGCGAAGCAAGAGCAGCTTGAAAAAGAAGATGATATATCGGCTTCGCCACAAGTGGCAAAGGAGCGTTCTTTATCCAGTTAATCACAGAGCGACTTTTCTCATCGCAGCGAAGTACGTTTGAGTAGCTTTCTAATGTTTGAACTAGTTCAGCTTCTGATTTAGGTACATTGTCTAGACCGAGAGGTTCAACTGATTTTCCCCAGAGACGAACATAAGCATCAGCTCCGCCGGGAATTGGTGCTTTTGAATACAGCTGGTGGGATCGAAGAAAAGAATCCATGAAGGCAATGTGCACCCAGAGCAACAGATCCTTATCGCTCGCCTGATACTTAACTTCTTGCCCCTTTTCCCTGATATAAGTTCCACTAACTCGATCGTGCATTCGGTTCACACGGTTTGCCTCCTGAGAGACTGCTTCCTTAGATCCGAATGTGGTGACAGTTAGCCAGCGAATAGTCCCCGAGAGTCTGCCAAGAGGATCTTCTTCGTAGCGCGAGTGCTGAGCAACACCAGCTAAAGCACCAGGATGCACGGCTTGAAGTAGCAGGGCCCTGATGCCTCCGACCAGAGTTGAGAAGTCCCTGTGAATTACCCATGGGGCATCACTTGGCAAAAAAAGGCCGGGGTCATCGCCACCCGCAACCGCGTCCAGCCATGGTGGCATTCCATCCTTCGCCCCAGACAGGAGCTTACGAAATTTGCGAGAGAAGTACTCTTGCACTGCGTTGTTTGCCACTTACGCCTAACCTTGTAGTGAATCAAATAGGAGCAACCATGACTGAGGCTGAACTAATCCACGAGTTCCAAAGAAACCGACTTCACATAATTCTCGCTCAGCTGGCACCCACTGGCTTACTTGCCTTCGCCGCCATAGCGACTCCAACCATTGCGCAGAGCCAGATGTTTGTGATTCACGCCTTTGCCCTGATTCTTCTGGCCTCGGGAATCCTGGGAGCACTCGCCGAGTATTCAGCTGCCTCGCAAGCTCAAGCAGTGATTGATGATCTGAAGGCCTTGCCGGGTGAATCAAAGCTTCGCAACAGAGTGATTAGCTTCCGCCCTTGGCTGGAAGTTGTGAAGTATGTAACGCCAGCGATTTTCGTGCTTATTTTCTTAGCGATTTTGGCAGCACTCTACCTCTAGAGGCAGTTGAGGCTTGAGGTGCCAAGGTCGGCTCCCTCGAGGTATGCATCAACAATTGAAGTAACGCAAGAGTTTGAACCATAGGCGGTGTGCCCTTCGCCACGAAGGGTCACCAAGTTCCCGCCCAATAACTCCGAAAGAGAAACAGCTTGCTCGTATGGCGTGGCGGGATCGCCTGTTGTGCCAACAATCATGGGCTTGTTAGCAAGTTCTACCTTGTAGTCCAGTGGAATCATTCCTATTCCCTCAGGCCAACCGGTGCAGCCAATCTCTGGATAGGCGTAGTAGCGACCAAATACTTTGCTCGCGCTGCGAATTTCATCGAGGCGTTCAAGTGACTTAGGTTTCACAACACTATCCGCACACGAAATGGCAATGTTTGCCTCGTTGATGTTTGTTGAGTAGCCACCCTCTGGATTTCTATCGTTATAGAAATCGGCAAGTATTAGAAATAGCGACCCGTCCCCTGCTAAGCCTTGCTGGAATGCTTGCGTCAGATAGATCCAACTCTCTTGTGAATAAAGAGTGACAATCATGCCCGCGATGGTGGCAGAGACTCCCAGTTCTCTTTCTTCGCTGGTGGGAAGAGTTCGAACTTCCCTAGCCTGCAAGAATCCAGCGATTGTGGTCATTGCATCATCGACGCTGCCAGCAAACGGACAATCCGTCTGCTTGAGGCAGTCTTCGAGATAGGCCCGCAGTGCTTTATCAAAGCCATTGATTTGACCAAGCAGCGATGTCGATGAGTCCAGAGTTGGATCTACAGCGCCATCCAAAACAAATTTCCCAACCCGCTGCGGAAAGAGCGCCGCGTAAGTTGCTCCCAGTTCAGTTCCATAGCTAAAGCCGAGAAAGTTAAGCTGCTCCATACCAAACAGGGCACGAATCAGATCCATGTCCCGCGCGGTCTGCTGGGTGTTGAAATAACCCACTGATGGACCTTGGCGCTGACAGCTCTCGGCAAACTTGGCAATCTGATCCTTGGTGTCAGCAATGTCTTCTTCGGAACCAATTTCAAATTTAGGTTGGCCATATAGAAGCTCATCTTTGAGCGCCTGATCTTCGCAAATAACGGCGGTTGATTCTCCAACACCACGTGGGTCAAAAACTACAATTTGAAAATTCTCACGAAACCAACTGCTGCCCGTAGTTTCATAGCCTTCCCTCAGCCACTTAATTGCGCTCGAGCCGGGTCCACCAGGATTAGCAAGAATTGGTTCAAGCTCCGAGGTTCCAGCCTTTCTCATAAGTTTGAGCTGAACGTAATCCCCCGTATCGCCCATCCAATCGAGCGGAGCAAAAATAGTCGCGCACTCAAAACCGCCATCGCAGTCATCCCAGGCCAATATCTGATCTTCGACTTTTCCAACCAAAGTTGGAGCTGGTTCCGCAGCCGGAGAGCAGCCTGTCAAAACTAAGACAGCAGCAATGATCAGTGCTCTAAACCGCAACAGAACTCCTAACAATCAGCTTCGTGCAAAGCGCTTCCATAACCAAAAGATCTCTCACGTTGGACTCTAGTCTCTGCCGAGACAATGAAATTGACTCAAGCACGGCTATTGAATCATCTGCAGAAGTATCCTGGGCTCGCCTGCTGATCTCGGCCTGCAGTTCTATGTTTATAAGCTCAGCCGAGGTTTCAAGTTGAATTGATAGAACATCCCTAAACAAAGACTCAGTATCGGTGAGAATGCGGTCAATTCCATCACGAAGAGCCCTTGTGTTTCTGCGCTTCTGGTTTTCCTCTAGCTGCTTAAACTCGCTCCGAAGATTGTTAGGTATCTTTTCATCTTCGATGCCGTAGGCGGTGAGCAACCTTGAGCGCTCGGCCAAGTTCTTCTCCTCCGCACTGGCTTCGGCATCTTTTTTAGCGATGTTTAAAAGCCGCTCAGCCGTTGCCATCGCGCCGCTGAGATTTGAAATAGAGATCAGCTCACGCAGGGTTTCCATCCGTCTTTGGCGGGCCTCTTTACTCAGGGCCAACCGACGCGCCATTCCAACATGCTGCTGAGCCTGCCGCGCACTCTCAATCGCGAGCTCTAGCGCAACCTTGTCTCGCTGGACAAGAAGCTGCGCAACTTCATCATTAGAAGGAAGTCTGAGAACAATGTTTCTGGTTCGAGAACGAATGGTTGGCAGCATGTCCGCTGCTGAGGGGGCGCAAAGAATCCAGAGTGTTCGCTCCTGTGGCTCCTCTAGCGCCTTGAGCAAAACATTCGAGGTTCTCTCCGTCATTCGATCAGCATCTTCAATCACGACAATTCGATATCTACCCAGACTTGCGCCCAGAGAAGAAAACTGAACAAGCTGGCGAACCTCTTCAATAGAGATAATGACCTTATCTGTGACCAGCATCCGAACATCGGGATGAGCATCGGCGGCGATTAGTTTGCAAGTGGAGCAAATCCCGCAACCATTTTCCTCACACTGCAAAGCCGAGGCGAAGGCTCTCGCCAGAGTTGATCTTCCAGAACCTGCGGGTCCCGTGAAAAGCCAGGAGTGTTGAAAACCAGCTTCCTTATCTTCGACTACTCGCCTTAGCTGCTCGATAGCCTCAGGCTGTCCAAGCAGCTCGTCCCAGACTTTCACTTCGCTAGCAGAGTCTTAACTCTGCCCAATACCTGCTGGTGGATTTGTTCAACAGAATCTGTAGCGTCAATTACCAAGAACCTCGGCTCAATCGCCATGCTCAGGTATTCATTTCTAGCTCTTTCAAAAAACTCGAGCTGCTCGCTCTCGAGACGATCAGGCTGAGTTCCCTTGCTGCTGCGTCTGGCAATGGCCTGATCCGCGGGAAGATCCAGCAGCACAGTCAGATTAGGGATCAGGTGATCAATTGCCCAGAGGGATATCTGCTTAACCTCTTCAACATCCAGCTCTCGTGCGGCCCCCTGATATGCAACCGAAGAATCAAAGTATCTATCGGAAAGGACAACCTTGCCCGCAGCAAGTGCCGGTCGAATCTTGGTGGCAACGTGGTGGGCGCGATCGGCCGCATATAGAAGTGCTTCGGCCCGAGGGGAAACGTCACCTTTTCTATGCAGGAGCAGGTGTCTGATTTCTTGACCAAGCTCTGTGCCGCCTGGTTCCAAGGTTCTTACGACTTCTTTGCCCTCCGAGATTAGGAATTTTTCCAAAAGATCAAGCTGGGTGGACTTCCCCACTCCATCAATTCCTTCAAAGGTTATAAACATCAGCGCTTTCTCTTCGCTGTCTTTGGCTTCTCACCTGGCTCAACCCCAAGCTTTTCACGACGAATAGACAAAAGCTCGAAGGCGCGGTCTGAGGAAAGCTCCTCAATTGTCTCTTCTTTAGGAATGGTGGCGTTGATTACACCGTCTGTGACGTAAGGACCAAACTGGCCGGTTTTAGCAACCACCTTCAGCTTGGATGCTGGGTCTTCACCAAACTCCTTTAGCGGTGTCGCAGCAGTTCGTCTTCCGCGATACTTCGGCTGCTTGTAGATCTCGATTGCCTGCTCCAGCGTGATGTCCAAAATCTGCTCTTCTGTGTCCAAAGATCTGGATTCAGTGCCGCGCTTTAGATACGGACCGAACTTGCCATTCTGAGAGGTAATCATTACCCCTGTCTCAGGATCAATTCCAACTTCACGAGGAAGAGAAAGTAGCTTCACAGCCTCTTCATAAGTGACCGTTGCTGGTGACATTGATTTGAACAAACTTGCCGTTTTTGGTTTTGGATTATCTTCGTCGACGAGTGTTACGTATGGACCGTAGCGTCCATCTTTCACAATGATGTCTTTTCCTGTGAGTGGGTCTGGTCCCAAGACTCTATTTTCAACCGGTGGAGCGCTGGCAAGTTCCACTGCCTTCTCAGTTGTCAGCTGGTCAGGTGTGAGACCTATAGGAATATTTACAATTCGTCGCTCTTCACCCGATCCAAGTTCCAGATACGGGCCATACTTTCCAGTTCTCAGCGCGATCCCCTCGCCAAGATCAAAGGTATTTATGCTCCTTGGATCAGAGTCAGCTAGAGATTCAACTGTTGCCTTGAGGCCATCTGATCCGAAGTAGAAATCTTTTAGCCAGCCAGAGCGATTGAGCTCACCCAGTGCTATTCGGTCAAGATCTTCTTCCATCTTCGCGGTGAACTCATAGTCGACCAGGTGGTCAAAGTTTTCTTCCAGGAAGCGGGTGACGGTAAAGGCAATCCATTCCGGAACTAATGCGCTTCCCTGCTTGATCACATACCCCTTGCCAATGATTGTGGAAATAATCGAGGCATAGGTGGAGGGTCTACCAATCCCCTTCTCCTCAAGGGCCTTAACCAGAGAAGCTTCTGTGTATCTGGCTGGCGGCTGGGTCTGATGACTCTTGGCTTCGGCATCTGCGATGTTGACGCTGTCCTGCACCTTCAGGCCTGGCAGCTTGCCTTCCTCTTCTTCGTCCTCATCCTTGGTCTCTTTGGTCTCGTCATAGACGGCCATAAAGCCCTTGTAGTTGACCACTGTGCCGCTTGCCGTGAACTCGAGGTGACCACTGCCCGTCTTTACCTCCAACTTGGCGGTGGTGGTGGAGAGCTTGGCATCGGCCATCTGGGATGCAAGAGTTCTGCGCCAAATCAGATCGTAGAGCGCGTGCGATTTACCTAGCAGAACAGACTGCAAGTCACTTGGAGTTTGAAATACATCTCCGGAAGGTCGAATTGCTTCGTGGGCTTCTTGCGCATTCTTTGACTTAGCCGAATATATTCTTGGCGAATCAGCGACCAGTTCCTTCCCAAACATTTCAGCTGCTTGCTTTCTGGCAGCATCAATGGCCTGGGAAGATAGCGTCGGAGAATCAGTACGCATATATGTAATGTATCCACCCTGGTAAAGCTGCTGAGCTATGTCCATAGTCATCTTGGCGCTTAGTCCAAGTTTCCTTGACGCTTCTTGCTGCAGAGTAGACGTTGTGAAAGGAGCGTATGGTTTTCTGGAAAGAGGCTTGGATTCGACAGAGGCAACAATTAGTTTCTTGCCCTTAACTTCATCCGCAATCTTCTGCGCAGCTTCCGTATCAAGAACAATCACGTCTTGAATTTTTTCGCCTTTTTCACTGAAGCTCTTTGAAACCGCCAGGCGCTTGCCATCAATAGACAAAAGCTTTGCGTCAAAAATCACGCCATCAAATTCACTCTTGGCAATCACGGATGAGTAGTTGGCCGCGACAAATTCCATTCGTTCGCGCTCACGCTCAACAATCATGCGCATGGCGGGAGACTGAACTCTTCCGGCCGAAAGTCCACGATTGATCTTTCTCCACAAAACTGGAGAAATTTCATACCCGACCAGGCGGTCAACTACGCGCCTGGTTTCCTGCGCCTGAATCAGGTTCTCATCCAGATCCCTGGTGTTTTTCTTGGCTTCCGCAATGGCGCTGGCGGTGATTTCGTTGAAGACCATTCGCTTGACTGGAACCTTGGGCTTTAGAACCTGCAACAGGTGCCAGGCGATGGCCTCGCCCTCGCGGTCCTCATCTGTTGCCAGGTAGAGCTCATCGCAGGTCTTCAGGGCTTGCTTTAGTTCCGTGACGGTTTTGTTCTTGCCGGCAGAGACTGCATAAAAAGGTGTGAAGTCGTTCTCGACGTCGATGGAGAACTTGGCGAGGGAGGGGTGGGCCTTCTTCTGCTCAGTCGGGATCTCCTTGGGCTCGGCTAGGTCGCGGATGTGGCCGACCGAGGCCAGGACCTCAAAGTCCTCCCCCAGGTACTTGGAGATGGTCTTCGCCTTGGCGGGCGACTCGACAATCACCAGCTTCTTACCCAATTACTTACCCTTACTCGCCAGGGGCCGCCTCAGCTATTGCCGAAAGCTCGAGCCCCAGATGGTTTTTGCCAACCTCAACGCTGGCAACCCCACCGACAATACGACAACTAAGTAGGTTTGCGCCATTAACCAAGGCAATTTCCTCGGCATTGGGGCATGGAAACCCTGCAATTATGCCGATTCTGGAATCAGAGGCGGCGAGCGCACTGAGGTCAGCAACCATTTGTAAACGCACTTCTTCCCGGGCCAACCCCAGTGCAAAACCAATCGAACCAACCACAACCGTGAGGCAACCTGCGGTGATGATGGTCGTGGTAGCGGCGGAACCATTGTCTAGCCAAGCGGGATTACGCAATACTCACTCTCCAGCAGTGACAAGTTTCTAACGGTGACGCATTCGATTCTCCCCTGTGCGGAAATCTCAAATTCGTGCCCTTCGGCAACTGAGAGATCGAGACCATAGCCATGCATTCTTGCCAGCTGCATCGTCTCTACCTCCAACTTGATTGCACTAAGTGCCAGAGGAAACAGTCCTAGGAGTGTTGCCACCGCCAAGATCAGTGCCGGGGTAATCAGCATGAACTCGGCGGTGACGGCTCCCTTATCGCTACTGAATACCAAGCGCTCTCGCCACCAGACCAAATAGCAATTGACGAACCTCTTCGCTTCGCATAATCAGAAGCATTAGTCCCGCAAATGCGACTCCGGCCAAAGTCGCAATTGCATACTCCGCGGTAATTGCACCGCGGTCACTCAACAGTGTGTTCATTGTGTTTCCTTTCTATTTTGTAAACCCGACAAAAATTGGCGGGATGATGAAAAGCATGAAGGCTGGAAGTGTTGTAAGTCCCAGAGGAATCAGAATGCGAACAGATAGTCTTCGCAAAGCTGAGACTTTCTCGAAGAGCTGCCGACTGAGTGATGCCTCAATTTCACTGGCAACTAGATCCGATAATCGGGCCCCGGTCTTTTGACTGAGAATCTTGAGCCTGTTTACCTCGGGGTGCCCTACCAGATGCGGAAACAGCTTCTCCACTCTGGATAGGGAAAGCCCCGAGGTGATTGCTATTGAAAAATCCTGAAGATCTCTAAGTGAAAACTCCTGGTTCACTCCCTGCAGCATCTTTTGGGTAATTCTGGATCCCAGTAAAAGTAGCCCTAGGCCAAGCAGAATGCAGGCCAGCGACATAGGGCTGAGAATTGCTGCAAGACTCACCAGTCCTGCTGCCATTGAAAGAAACAAAGTGATGACGGGCAGCCAAATCAAAAGTCTTCTCGTTGCCTTAGGCACAGCCAGGGCTTGCTCGAGTTCTCCCTCTGCGCGCAATCGATTCTGCTCGAGTTGATTCATAGATTTCAGAAGCGGGACGAGCGGTGCCCCTAGCGAAATTGCCAGCTTTAACTGATCAGGGATGGTGGCCAGTCCGACCTCACTTAAGGATGTCTTTAAGCTGACGCCTGACTGAAGAAGTGCAGCTAGCTTGGCCATTTGCATTTATGCCACCATCTTCAGTTGATTCCCAACGATTACCGGTTTAGAAATTGCGACTAATTGCCTAAACCCCTCTCGCCTATCAAGCTGCAGCACAAGGTCTATTGAGCTTGCCACCAGCTGCGCTGTGACCTCAGCGCTTACGCCACTTAGTAACCCAAGCAGAATTAGGCGCTGCGCCACCTGCTCGACGGAACTTGCATGCAAGGTGGTGAGAGATCCTGGATGGCCATTGGAAACAGCTTGCAAGAATGCTATGAATTCATCTCTTCTGACTTCCCCAACCACCACGCGATCCGGTCGCATTCGCAGAGACTGAACAACCAAATCAGAAAGTGTTATCTGGCCAACACCCTCTTGATTATTTTCTCTAGCGATTAGAGATACTGCGGGCGGGTTTAGGAACAGTTCCGGCACCTGCTCAATTGTCACCACTCGCTCTTGACACTCTGAAAGCATTGCCCTCAGAAGCGTTGTCTTACCGCTGCTGGTAGCTCCGGATATTGCAATTGTTTTTCTATCCTGAAGGCTTTTTCGAATTTCATCAAGTTGAAATGATGAAATCATTTTCCTCTGATGCAATTCATCAAGAGTGACCAGGTGGCTCGAATGAACCCTGATGCTCAAACTTGGACTGGTGCAGATTCCATGCGGTAAGAGCATGTGCAGACGAAGCTTGCCAATTGATAAATCGAGCATTGGCGAGGCGATGTCTAGGCGAGCGCCGAATTCAAAGGCAAGTTCAATCAGTGCTTGACTGAGGCTTTCATCAGAAGAAAATGGTGATCTAATTGCCTGCAGACCATCGCCCCGATCAATCAAGCACTCGCACCCATTGATTAGCACGTCTTTAACATCATCAATGGAGGTCAGTCTCTCCAGCCAGCTCGGAAGCATCATAGGCAGAGCTTGCTAAATGGCCCAAATAGAAAGAGGAGAAAAAGAAAATCTGTGGAAAAAGAAGGGGCGGTAGCTTTGGGGGAAAGCTACCGCCGTCTGCCGGGGTCTATGGGGGGATGTCCCCCGACAGAAACTGACACAAGGTCAGCTCGCTAAGCATAAACCCGAGGGTGTGGAAAATGTTCCCCATCTGGGGGACTTGCACAAACTCTCAGGGCTTTCAAAACCTTGGTTTCTGGCAGTATTGAGGAAAGAGGACAAAGATGTCGAAAAATCCCCAGATTGAGAACCTGCTTAGTGAAAGCAGGCGCTTTCCCCCTTCCAGCGAGTTTGCCGCAAACGCCATTGCTGCAAAGGATCTCTACCGCCAGGGGAATGACTTCGAAGGCTTCTGGGCCGACCAGGCAAGAAAACTTCATTGGCACAAGCCATTTACCAAAACCCTAGATTTTCAGGATGCCCCTTTTGCCCGCTGGTTCGAAGACGGTGAGCTCAATGTCAGCTACAACTGCCTGGATCGACATGTGGAGGCTGGTTTTGGCAAACGAATCGCTCTTTTCTTTGAGGGCGAGCCTGGTGATAGCAAGACCTACACCTATCTAGATCTTCTGAATGAAGTAAAGAAATGTGCGAACCTGCTAACCAAACTAGGTGTTAAGCAGGGAGATCGAGTGGCTATTTATATGCCACTTATTCCTGAGGCCATCATTGCAATGCAGGCTGTGGTGAGAATCGGTGCGGTTCACTCAGTTGTCTTTGGGGGATTTTCTGCGGAGTCACTAGCCGCCCGGATTCAAGATGCTGGAGCAAAACTTGTAATCACAGCAGACGGAGGCTTTAGAAAAGGCAAGGCATCGCCACTCAAGCCAGCGGTAGATGATGCCCTGAGCGACCAAAAGTGTCCATCGGTTGAAAAGGTGCTGGTTGTCCAGCGATCGAACAATGAGGTGAGCTGGGATGAAAATCGTGACCTGTGGTGGCACGAAGAGATGGCCCTGGTTGAAACAGAACATGTTGCGAAAGGCTTTAGTGCAGAGAATCCGCTTTTCATTCTCTACACCTCCGGGACTACGGGTAAACCAAAAGGAATCCTGCACACCACCGGTGGGTACTTAACTCAAGCAAGCTTTACTCACAAAAATGTTTTTGACCTTCACGAGGCCCAAGATGTTTACTGGTGCACCGCAGACATCGGCTGGATTACTGGCCACTCCTATGTTGCCTACGGACCTTTAGCTAATGGTGCAACCCAGGTTATTTATGAAGGAACTCCTGACACTCCAGACTGGGGAAGATGGTGGGACATCATTCAGAAGTATCACGTCAACATTTTCTATACGGCACCAACTGCAATTCGCACCTTTATGAAGCTGGGTAGCAAGGTAGTTAGCCACTACGACCTGAGTTCACTAAGACTGCTGGGTAGCGTCGGTGAGCCAATCAACCCAGAGGCTTGGATTTGGTATCGCGATGTAATTGGTTCAGGAAAGACTCCGATTGTTGACACTTGGTGGCAAACGGAAACCGGCGCAATCATGATCTCTCCGCTACCCGGAGTGACAGCTAGCAAACCGGGAAGTGCAATGACTGCACTACCTGGAATCAGCGCATCAGTGGTTGATGACGATGGTAAGGAAGTAGGTGCAGGTGGCGGTGGCTATCTGACAATTACCCAGCCTTGGCCCTCCATGCTCCGCGGAATTTGGGGTGACCCGGAGCGATTCAAAGAAACCTATTGGTCTCGATTCCCAGGCCGCTATTTCGCCGGCGATGGAGCCAAGCTGGATAATGATGGTGATCTTTGGCTCTTGGGCAGAGTCGATGATGTTATGAACGTTTCTGGTCACAGACTCTCAACCACCGAAATTGAATCCGCCCTGGTGGCTCACCCATTCGTTGCCGAGGCAGCAGTGGTTGGAGCGAAAGACGAGACCACCGGACAGGCAGTGGTGGCATTTGTGATTCTCAGGCGCAGTCAGCTTGATTACACCGGCACTGAGTCTGATGTTTCCAAGGAGCTTCGGGAGCATGTCTCGAAGCTGATCGGAGCCATTGCCAAGCCAAGAACGATTTTTGTGGTGAGCGAGCTGCCTAAAACTCGTTCAGGGAAGATCATGCGCAGGCTCCTCAGAGATGTCGCCGAGGATAGACCAATCGGGGATGTCACCACTTTGGCCGACACCACCGTAATGGAAACTATCAAGAACAGAATCGGCGCAGGGGCGAACGAGTAATTGATCATTCGAATCGCTAACTCTCAAGACGAATCGGCAATTCTTGCTCTGCTTCGGCAGTACTGCGAGGAAGTTTCCACACCTTGGAGTGATCAGCATCTGCTCGCCGGGCTAAAGCCATTGCTTGGTGATAACAACCACGGCGTGGTCCTGGTGGCGGAAGATGAAAAAATCATCGCCTACTCAGTTTTGGCCTGGGGCTGGGGAATCGAATCCGGCGGTCAGGAAGCGCTGGTTGATGAGATGTTTGTTAGAAGTGATTATCGAAACCAAGGTATTGGAGAACAGCTGCTTAGAAAGACTCTTGAGCGCGCCAAGGACCAGGGCGTCAAAGTTGTGTTTCTAGAAACCGAAAAAGAAAATCCGAAGTCCAGAGAGCTTTATAAGCGAATTGGATTTAGTGAAGAGAGCTCAGTTTGGATGTCGATTCGCCTCTAGGCAATCTCGACAACTAGCTCCACCTCAACTGGTGCATCTAGCGGCAACACGGCGACTCCGACTGCACTGCGAGCATGTATGCCACTGTCACCAAATATCTGCTGAAGCAGCTCACTCGCACCATTAACAACCTGAGGTTGCTGAGTAAAGTCTGGCGTTGAGGCAACAAAGCCAACGACCTTGACTACTTTTTTAACGCGATCTAAATCACCGACCACTCCCTTGATGGCTGCCAGTGCATTTAGGGCACAGACTCTTGCGATGTCTTTTGCTTGCTCGACCGAAATCTCTTTACCAACTTTTCCAGTTGCAATTAGTTTTCCTTCGACAAGAGGAATTTGACCTGCGGTAAATACCAAGTTGCCACTTTGCACAGCAGGAACATACGCACCAGCTGGTTTTGCAACTTCTGGAAGAGTTATTCCAAGTTCTTGGAGCCTTGCGTTTGCGCTCATTCAACTGCCCGCTTGAAAAAAGCAATCAGACCACCCTGCGGGCCAGTAATTACCTGCACCAATTCCCACCCCTGTTTGCCCCAGGTGTTGAGGATTTCGGTTTCTTTATGCAGAAGTAGGGGCGTAGTTACGTATTCCCACTTGGTCATTTCTCAGCTCCGTATCAGTTTTGGCAAGGTAACCTAGAGTCTATGTCGGGCAAGTCTTCTAACTCGACGCTTGGAACCCTTCTAAAGTTTGGTCTTCTAAGCGCTATTGCCGGTCTGCTCACCGTCGCCCTGATGGCACCAGCAGTCGCCGTTGCAGGAGTGGCTGCTACCTCCGGAGTGGTGGCCTTTGAATCCCTCCCCGATTATGTAAAGCCAATCAACGCCTCCCAGGCTTCCAATGTCTATGCCCTGAGGGACGGCGAGCCAGAACTGATTGCGACCTTCTACCACGAAAACCGTGTGGAGATTCCGTTTGAAAAGATTTCTCCCAATCTGGTTGATGCTGTCATAGCGACAGAAGATCCAAGGTTCTACGAGCACGGCGGGGTCGATGTAATTTCTCTAATCCGAGCGACCCTGACCAACTTGGCAAGCTTCGGTGATGGCCCAGGTGCCTCAACCATAACCATGCAGTACGTCAGAGGAACACTCGTCGAGGCAGCCAACCTATCTGGCGATGAAGGTGCAATTGCAACCGCCACAGAGGTGACAATTGCTCGAAAGCTCAGAGAAATTCGTCTTGCCATCGCGCTGGAACAAGAAGTTTCCAAAAAGGACATCCTTGCCGGTTATCTCAACCTGGTGTTTCTTGGAAACCAAATCAACGGTGTGGAGACAGCCAGCAAGTATTACTTTGGAATTCCTGCCAGTGAGCTAAATGTTCCGCAGGCCGCCTACCTCGCTGGAATGCTCAAGTCTCCCAACGATTACAAGCCCGATGAAGCTGAAAACTTGGATCGTGGCCTTGGCAGAAGAAACTATGTTCTTCAGCGCATGGCTGACGAGGGTTACCTAACTCAAGCGCAAGCCGATGAGTACAAAGACTCCCCTATTCAAACAAAGATTTCACCCGTCCAGGCAGGTTGCGAGCTGAATCAAACAACGGCTTTCTTCTGCGACTACACCGTTTGGACTATACGTAACTCACCTGAATTTGGCGTCACACCAGAAGACCGCGAGATGCTGCTGCGCCGAGGCGGACTAAACATCTACACCTCGCTTGATCTTGATATTCAAGAAAAAGCTTGGGAAGCCACAATGAAGGCCTTGCCTACAGACAACGAGTGGGGTTTTGGGACCGCATCTGTGTCTGTAGAAGTTGGGACCGGCCGAGTAATTGCCATGGCTCAAAACAGAATCTTTGATCAAGCAGCCGAGCCTCCGGTTGGCGCAACTTCGGTTAACTACAACACCGACAAGCCCTTTGGGGGTTCCAGCGGATTCCAGCCAGGTTCGACATATAAGTTGTTCACTCTGGCCGAGTGGCTCAAGCAGGGATACGCCCTAGGTGACCATGTCGATGGCCGCGTTCAAACTGGTGACGATGTTGATCTAGATGGGCAACCAGATGAAATCAAGATCTGGAACGTAGCCCAGGACTTCCGAGCCAGCTGCGGCGGGGTTGTTGGACTTTGGGAAGTGAAGAACTCTGGAGCAGATCAGGACAAGACCATTGATGACATAAGCATCCAGCAGGCTGTTATCACCTCTCAAAACACAGCGTTTGCGGCAATGGCATCAAAGCTTGATCTCTGTGCGATTCGCGACACGGCAGTCAGCTTCGGTGTCCACCGAGCAGATGGAACCGAGCTTCTCTACTTCCCATCAACAATTCTGGGGACAAATGAAATTGCGCCTCTCACCATGGCTTCGGCATATGCGGCTGTATCAAACAATGGCGTTTACTGCTCTCCGGTTTCAATCGACAAAGTTGTACTGAGGCGCGATGGAAGTGAGCTTCCAGTCCCACAGACCCGCTGCTCTCAGGCTGTTACTCCTGAGATTGCACTAGCAATGGTCCACGCCATGAAGCCAGTTGTTTCTGGTGGAACAGGTGCAGCTTCAAACCCTGGTGATGGTATTCCTCTTGCCGGAAAGACAGGAACGTCAGACAACCGAATCCACACCTGGATGATTGGCTTTTCGACAGAAGTTGCAACAGCAACCTGGGTTGGAAACGTGGTTGGCCTTACCCCGCAGGGAGGTAAGAGTATTGGCGGCAATGCAGTTCCAACAATCAGACACGTGATCTGGAAGCAGATCATGACAGAAGTAAACGCAAAGTACGGTGGAGAAAACTGGGCACCTGCTGACCCCAAGTTCATCAATGCTCCTGCTATTGCTGTCCCTAACGTTCAGGGCCTAGATCCTGAGACGGCAAAGGTTCAACTTGGAAACAATTTACTGAGCGGTGCGGTGGTTGCCGGCCCAGTGCAATCTGCAATGCCAGCAGGCATGGTTGCCTACACCAAACCTGCAGTGGGTGAAGCAGCCCCTAGAGGATCTCTAGTAAAGATTTACATCTCAGCAGGTGGCAGAGTCACAGTTCCCGATGTGAGAGGAAAGACCACCGAGCAGGCAATCGCAACACTTGAAGCCGCAGGCTTTACAGCAACCTTGCCTCAGCCAAGTCAGACTCAGCTTCTAAACAAGTGCGATTCAACAATTCCAAATGGATCCGTCTTCGGCACCCAACCCGAGGCCGGAAAAGCAGTTCTGCCAGCTAGCGCAATCATCGTTCTACCTAACAAATGTGGCTAGCAACTAACAACGGCCCCTTCGAACTGAAGGAGACATCACTTGCTGGAATTGGAATTAACCTCAGGGTTCTTCATATATCTGACATTCACTTTGCGCCAAGCCAGACAAAGAAAGCTGCGTTCCTAAAGGATCTGGCAACACTCAAGCCAGATTTGGTTGTAAATACTGGCGATAACCTAGGCCACAAAAACGCGGTTAATCCGCTGGTATCAGCACTCGAGCCTCTACTTGAGTTTCCGGGTGTTTTCGTAAATGGAAGTAATGACTACTTCTCTCCCAAGGTAAGCAATCCACTGAAATATCTCGCAGGTCCATCCTCGGTTGATCAAAGAGTGGCGGACCTAGACACACCTCGCATGGTTAGGGAATTTGAGAATTCGGGCTGGCTGAATCTCAATAATCAAACGGGAACGCTAAAAATTAACTCTCAGTCAATTAACTTCACCGGCGTTGATGACCCTCACCTGGGTAAAGACGCATTCAGAGTGACTTCAGCTGAGAATCTGATTGCACTTTCCCACGCCCCCTACCTAAGGGTCTTGGATGAGTTTGTGAAGATGAATGCAAGGCTTATATTTTCTGGACACACTCACGGCGGTCAAGTTTGTCTGCCTGGCGGTAAAGCAATCATCACAAACTGTGATTTACCGGCTTCTCAAGCTCAGGGTTTGAGTTACTACAAGCAGACCCCGCTGCATGTCTCAGGTGGAATAGGTGCGAACATCTTTACCCCTATTCGACTTTTCTGCCCGCCCTCAGCAACGCTGATAACGATCAGCTAGAGCTCCACCGTGATCTGAATCTCGTCTCCAGCTTCGATTGAGTTTGGAATTCTGATTTCGTTTTTTAGTGGGACAAAAAAGGATCCGTTTTTAGGAATCAGCGAGGTTGAAACAGTGACTCTACCCACGGTTATTCTGGCTGGAATTACGCCCCAGCCATAGGTAAGTTCACGCTTAATCTCTTCGATTTGTTCAGTGATGGGCTCTGGCGTAGAGACAAAATAGAACGGTGCGGGTCCCCTCCACTCCAACACCTTGCCTTTGAAGACAAATTTCAACTGGTGACTCCGTAGTTGTGAAAATAGGTAGAACTTAGAGGTCTAGGCCAACTCTTTAGCGACCAGCTCGGCAATCTCATAGGTGTTAAGCGCGGCGCCCTTGCGCAAATTGTCCCCAACAACGAACAGCTCCAAGGTGTTTGGGAAATCAATTGACTGACGCACTCTTCCGACAAAGGTCGGATCCTGCCCCGCAACAAATGCTGGAGTTGGGTAGATTCCCTTTTCAGGCTCATCCATAAGTCTGACAGTAGGTTGCTTGGCAAGTTCTGCCTTGGCCTCATCTACTGCAATCGGGTTTGCAAACGTTGCATGGACAGCCAGCGAGTGACTGACCTGCACCGGCACACGGACACAAGTCGCAGCAACCTTGAGGTCCTTGATACCAAGAATCTTTCTTGATTCGTTGCGAACTTTGAGCTCCTCAGAGGTGTGTCCGCCTTCTTTCACGGAACCAGCAAGAGGAATAACATTCAGGGCAATCGGTGTTGGCCAAGGAGAATCTGTTGGCTGAAGTCCATTTTCCATGAGTGTCTTGGCCACACTGTCTGTGGTAATTCCAGCTTCTGGATTCTTAGCAACACCAGCAATTTCCTTTTTGAGCTGATCAATTCCTGATGCCCCAGCACCGGATACCGCCTGGTAGCTGGCAACTACGAGTTCGGTAAGCTGCCACTTCCTGTGAAGAGCCCCCATCGCAGCCATCATGGTCAATGTGGTGCAGTTGGGGTTGGCAATGATTCCCTTTGGTCTACTCAGTGCCATTTGTGGATTTACCTCTGGCACAACCAGTGGCACCTCAGGATCCATCCGGAAAGCCGCTGAATTATCTACAACAACAACTCCCTTGCTGGCAGCAATTGGAGCCCACTCAGCGGAAACTTCATCGGGAACGTCAAACATGGCGATGTCCACTCCCTCGAAAGCCTCGGGGGAAAGTGCAATAACAGTAAGTTCCTTGCCGTGAACAAAAAGCTTCTTGCCGGCTGAGCGAGCGGAGGCAATCAGTCTGATTTCTCCCCAGATGTTCTCGCGGGCATTGATGATTTCAATCATCACGGTGCCAACGGCACCGGTTGCACCCACCAGGGCAAGATTTGGCTTCATGGATTTATCTTCCAGTTCCGGCGTAAATTACAGCAGTCTCGGCAGCATCAAGTTCAAATGCGGTGTGGACAATTCTGGTGGCTTCCTTGAGCTGGTCGGCCCTTGTGACAACAGAAATTCTGATCTCTGAGGTTGAAATCATCTCAATGTTGATGCCGGCCTTGGCCAGTGCGCCAAAGAGCTTGGCGCTAACGCCAGAGGATGTCTTCATACCTGCTCCAACGATGGAAAGCTTCCCAATCTCGTCGTCGTAGGTAATGGACTGAAAACCAATGCCTGGCTGCTTTGCCTTTAGTGCCTCGACTACTTTGTGTCGGTCATTGTGAGGAAGAGTGAAAGAAATATCGCTCAGGTGATTTTCAGTTGTCGAGACGTTCTGAACGATCATGTCGATGTTCGCACCCGCCTCCGCAACAGCCTGGAAAATCTCCGCTGCCTTACCGGGTCTGTCTGGAACACCAATCACGGTGATCTTGGACTGGGTGCTGTCGGCTGCTACTCCAGATACAACTGGTTCTTCCATATTTGCTCCCGATTTCTTGGTGTAGACGAGGGTGCCAGGATCGGCACTGAAGGTTGATCTAACTCGCAGTGGAACTGCATGTCTGCGAGCAAACTCCACTGCTCTGATATATAAAATCTTTGCCCCTGATGATGACAGCTCCAACATGGAGTCAAGGTCAATCTCAGCAAGCTTTCTGGCTCTTGGAACAATTCTTGGATCTGCCGTGTAGACACCATCCACATCGGAGTAAATCTCGCAGATATCTGCCTTCAGTGACGCTGCCAGTGCGACTGCGGTGGTGTCAGATCCACCACGACCTAAAGTGGTGGTGTCACCGTTTTCAAAACTAAATCCCTGAAATCCAGCGACAACAGCGATGTTTCCCGCATCGAGTGCTTCCGAGATGCGCTTTGGATCAATCTTCCAGATTCTGGCACTGCCATGCTCTGAGTCGGTTGAGATACCAGCCTGATAGCCGGTGAAAGACATTGCCTTTCCGCCCTGATCCTTGATGGCCATGGCAAGAAGTGCCATGGAGATTCTTTCTCCGGCAGTGAGCAAGATATCCATCTCACGGTTTCCCGAGATGTCAGTGGTGACGGAATTTGCCAGATCTATTAGTTCATCAGTGGTGTCACCCATGGCTGAAACCACAACTACAACCTTGTTGCCTGCGTTTTGTGCAGCAAGAACTCTGGCGGCGACGTGCTTGATTTTCTCGGCATCAGAAACCGAGGAACCGCCAAACTTCTGAACAATAAGCGACAACTAGTTGACTCCTTGGGGTGGGATTTCAGCGCCAGCGCTCTCAGGGAAGTCTAGTTCACCCTTCTTCGGCCCTCAAAGGCTCGGCCCAGGGTCATATCATCCGCATACTCAAGATCTCCGCCAACTGGTAGGCCAGAAGCTAGCTTGCTGACTGGAATCTCAAGCGGCGTGAGCATTCGGATCAGATAGGTGGCTGTTGCCTCCCCCTCGAGGTTTGGGTTGGTGGCAATAATCACCTCGCGAATACTTGGATCTGCCAGTCGCTTCATCAGCTGCTTTATTCGCAGCTGGTCTGGCCCAATGCCAGCGATTGGTGAAATTGCTCCACCTAGCACGTGATACAAACCCCTGAATTCGCGAGTTCTCTCAATAGCCGCAATATCTTTCGAGTCCTCAACAACGCAGATCAGTCCCTGATCGCGCTTTTGATCGGCACAAATTGAGCACTTTTCACTTTCTGAGACATTTCCGCAACTTTCGCAGAATCTAACTTTTTCCCTTACCTCTTTTAGCACCGTTGCCAAGTTGAGTGCGACGTCACTTTCTGCTTCTATGAGATAAAAGGCGATGCGCTGTGCGCTCTTCGGACCAACTCCTGGAAGCCTGCCCAGTTCATCAATCAGCTGCTGGAGAGCGCCTTCATACATTATTTATCGCCCTTGATCGGCTTTGCACCGAGCACTTCTCGAAGAATAAATTCACCAGTTCGAGGATCAGCTTGCGAGATAGGTTCGGTCTTCAGCTCCTCTTCGTTGTCATCCGAAAAATCTTCACTGTTAGGTTCAATCACTGGAGCTTTGGCAACCTTTGACGGAGCATCAGCAACCTTGGCTCGATACTTCACGCTCACACCAGCTAGTTCTTTAATCACTGAGCGCAATACCTCGGCAGCGCCACCAGCATTCTTAAAGGCTTCAACGTCTTTCTGAGATTGGAAAAGTAGCGTCAATACCTCATTGTCGTAGTCAATTACCTTGGAAGTGAAGGCAACAGCCCAGGCGGATCGGGACTGTTTAGCAAGCTGATCCAAAATAATCTGCCAGTTTGCTTTGAAGTACGAAGCTGAAATCTCAGCAGGTGGTGAAGGTGCTTCTGCCCTTGGTTGGCTCTTGGGTTTTTCAGTCACGACTGGTTCTTGTTTTACTTCAACCGACTTTGGTCTGGTTGCAACCGGCGCCATCACTCTTGCGCAAAGAAGCTCTAGCTGCAGTCTCGGGTTAGAGGCAGCGGAGGTGTCGCTCAGAGCTTTTGCAGTTGCCTCAGCTGTTGCAGTAAGTGAACCAAGTCCGAACCTGGCCGCCTGAATGGTTAGCTGCTCGAACTGCTCTGGTCCAATTCCACGAAGAATGGCTTTGGCATCTTTGCCGAGTGAGTGAACCAGCATTAGATCTCTGATGCGCTCAAGCAGGTCTTCCAGGAATCTTCTTGCGTCCTGACCTGACTGAATTATTCGGTCCACTGCCCTGAAAGCCTTGGCAGCATCCAGCTCTGCAAAAGCCTCGATTACCTCTGCCATGAGATTGTCGTGGGTGAAGCCCAGCAGGTTTATTGATCTTTCGTATTGAATCTTCTTCGCATCACTGCCAGCAATTAGCTGATCCAGTAAAGACAGGGCGTCTCTGACTGAACCGCCGGAAGCCCGCACCACCATTGGTAGCACTCCATCTTCAGCCGAATACCCTTCAGACTCTAAAACAGTGGCTAGGTAATCAAGGAGCTCCGCCGGAGGAACGAGTCGGAATGGATAGTGATGTGTTCTAGAGCGAATTGTTCCGATTACCTTTTCAGGTTCGGTAGTGGCAAAAATAAACTTCACGTGAGCCGGTGGCTCTTCAACAATCTTTAAAAGCGCATTGAATCCCTGGGTGGTGACCATATGGGCCTCGTCCAGAATAAAGATCTTGTATCTGTCTCGTGCTGGTGCAAAGACCGCGCGCTCTCTTAGCTCCCTCGCATCATCGACACCGTTGTGAGAAGCGGCATCAATCTCAACGACATCGAGTGACCCAGGTCCGCCCCTGGCCAGTTCTTTGCAACTTTGGCAATCGCCGCAGGGCGAATCTGTTGGTCCCTTTTCGCAGTTTAGGCATCTTGCCAAAATGCGAGCGCTGGTTGTCTTGCCGCAGCCGCGTGGCCCAGAGAATAAATATGCATGATGCACGCGATCTGATTTAAGTGCTGCCCTAAGTGGATCTGTGACCTGAGTTTGCCCAATTAGGTCAGCAAAGTTATCTGGTCGATATCTGCGATAGAGGGCGGTGGTCACTAGGTAAGAATAAACCTAGCCAGGACATCTATGAGCCCTTAGGGCAAAACACCGCTCCAGGTGGCGGCAGCCCCGGAGTGTCCAACCACAACTGTCATGGCAATGCCAGCAATGGCTAGAGAAATCACTACTACTGCCAGTACCTGGCTGAAAATCTTCGGTCCCTTTAACGACCACCAGAAAACCAACGCCGAGACCAAAATTCCCAGGGCAAGGGGCATCAGCATCTCACCATATTCACTGTGAGGCTCAGGCTCGTATAAAACCTCAGAGAGAGCTTCGCCGGATTGCTGGGCAAGAAAAAGAAATGGAGTGGTTAGGGCTACTGCAGCAATGGCCTTGATTAGATACTTTGTCCGCAGCTTAGAAAAAGAAACGACTGCAATCAGTGCAATCAGGGAAATCGGAAAGAGGATTACCGCAAAGTGAACGACCAGGGGGTGCAGAGGAAGATCCCCAAGTGAAAGAAGCAAGTCTTCCAAGATTCTCCGTGATTAGTTTTTAGGGACCCCTCGCGCACCCGCCAGAGCTCAGTTACCCTTGCTACCTTTCGGTCCTGG
>JBBAMI010000004.1:4743-87012 GCA_040402595.1 Aquiluna sp. | reverse complement strand
ATGAGGGCATGCGAATTGACTTTGTGCTTAGCTCACCAGAACTTTCAGAGAGAATCAATCAGGGAACAATTGAGCGCGACGAAAGAAAAGGCGAAGCGCCGAGTGATCACGTGCCAGTAGTTTCCAAACTAGCTGACTAAAACTTCACTGGCTCTAGGCAGCCATCCACTTTTTGCGCTCTTTTTCACTCAGCTTCTCTATGGAGTAGCGAAGCATGGTTCTTGGCATAGACGCCGAATAAGAACTTAGAAACTCGCGCAACCCCGCTAAATCTCGCTTGCCGGCTTCCCGCAGCATCCAGCCCGATGCTTTGTGAATCAAATCATGTGGATGAGTTAGAAAGTCTTTATTTAATTCGAAAGCTATCTGCGTTCTTCCACTCCTAATAAACGGGAAGAGAAACATAATTGACACTCTTTGTGACCACAGGTTTTTGCTTCGACCAAGTTTTCGCAGAAAAATCAGGGGGTTATCAATCTCAAGTAAGTATTGACCGACATATGGAGCGGATGCATCAACGAGGTCCCAATTGTTTACGAGATTGGCATCGACGAGCTTCATATATAGATCAAAAACCTCTTTACGAGCAGCGGTTGTCTTTGCCTTCTTCATTTTGTGATTCAGGATCACAAGCGCCGCAAACCTCTCTTCATGAAACTTGCTCTTAGCTGCCTTGGCTACCTCCGAAAGACTCAGATCTGAAAACTCAGCAGCGACTCTTCTTGAATCTGGCACCCTGATGCCCAGGAACTGATCACCCTCGCCATAGCCGCCTTTTTGAGTTTGATAGAACTCCAGTTGCTTAGTGGCTAGTTTGGGATTCGCAAGTTTTGCTAAAGCCTTAGTTAGATCAGACGACGTCGCCACTGCTTGCTTCCATCGAAAGAGAGTCTTTGTCAGGTGCGACATCTACACGAACTAATGACCCATCAGCGACTTCTCCGGCCAGAATCAAATTCGCAAGTCTGTCATCGATTTCTTTTTGCATCAGTCTTCGAAGAGGCCTTGCTCCATAAACCGGATCGTACCCGTGTTCTGCGAGCCAAAGCCTTGCGGTTGGCGTGACGCCAAGGGTTAGTCGTCTTTGCTCAAGTCGCTCTGTGAGACGGTCCACCTGAAGATCAACAATGGAACCTAGCTCTTCCATGGTTAGCGCATCGAAGATGACAATGTCATCAAGTCTGTTTAGGAACTCTGGCTTGAATGATGCCCTGACCATATCTAGAACGCCCTGCCTCTTTTGTTCGGCTGATAGTTCTGGATCAATCAGGAATTGTGATCCGATGTTTGATGTCATAATCAAAATCACATTTCGGAAATCAACCGTTCGGCCTTGGCCATCAGTCAAACGTCCATCGTCTAAGACCTGTAGCAAAATATCAAAAACTTCTGGATGAGCTTTTTCGATTTCATCTAAAAGCACAACTGAGTAGGGTCTGCGGCGAATTGCTTCCGTCAGTTGTCCCCCTTCGTCATAACCAACGTATCCGGGAGGAGCTCCAATTAGTCGACTGACGCTGTGCTTTTCTCCGTATTCGCTCATGTCGATGCGAACCATGGACTTCTCGTCATCAAATAGGAAGTGCGCCAGGCTCTTGGCCAGTTCGGTCTTGCCAACCCCGGTTGGACCCAGGAACATAAAGGATCCCGTTGGCCTCGAGGGATCTGAGATACCCGCCTTAGATCTGCGAACTGCATCGCTCACAGCCTTGACTGCGCGCTTTTGGCCAATCAGGCGCTTTCCAAGTTCACTCTCCAGCTGCAAAAGCTTCTGGCTCTCGCCTGCTAGGAGTCGACCAGTTGGGATACCAGTCCAGGCAGAAACAACTGCAGCTATTTCGTCTTCGGATACCATTTCGCCGACCATCCGGTCACGCTTTTCTCCATCCTGGCTTTCAGCTTCCTTTAGCTGCTTTTCAAGCTGTGGAATCTCACCATATAGAAGTCTTGAGGCAAGCTCGAGGTTTGCTTCACGCTGGGCTTTATCGGCTTCCACTCTTGCCGCATCCAGCTTGGTCTTCAGTTCACCAATTTTGTTGAGTTCACTTCTTTCAGCTTCCCATCGAGCGTTGAGCTCATTCAGCTTGGTCTGCTTCTCGCTTAGATCCTCTTGCAGTTTTTCAAGTCTCTGCTTTGAAGCATCATCCTTTTCCTTCTTGAGAGCAAGTTCTTCAAGCTTCAAGCGATCTACTGATCTTCTCAGTTCATCAATTTCGACCGGGGCTGAATCAATCTCCATGCGCAATCTGGAAGCTGCTTCGTCCACCAGGTCGATTGCCTTATCAGGTAGTTGACGACCAGTGATATAGCGGTTCGAAAGCTGCGCTGCTGCTACCAGTGCGCTGTCAGCAATGGTTACTTTGTGGTGTGCCTCGTATCTTTCTTTCAGTCCTCGCAAGATAGCAACGGTGTCTTCAACACTTGGCTCTCCGACAAAGACTTGCTGGAAACGTCTTTCTAATGCACTGTCTTTTTCAATGCGCTCACGATACTCATCGAGTGTGGTGGCGCCAATTAGTCTCAGTTCCCCTCTGGCAAGCATTGGCTTGAGCATGTTTGATGCATCCATTGATCCATCGGCAGCTCCAGCCCCGACTAGAGTGTGCAGCTCATCGATGAAAGTAATTACTTTGCCTTCAGCATCCTGAATTTCTTTCAGCACAGCCTTGAGTCTTTCCTCGAATTCGCCACGGAACTTGCTGCCGGCAACCATCGCACCTAAATCCAAAGAGATAAGCGTCTTTCCTTTGAGGCTCTCGGGCACATCGCCCGCAACGATGCGCTGAGCAAGACCTTCGACCACAGCAGTTTTTCCAACGCCTGGTTCACCAATTAGCACCGGGTTGTTCTTTGTTCTGCGGGAGAGCACCTGGCTGACTCTTCGAATCTCGGCATCACGTCCAATCACTGGATCGAGCTTTCCCGCTCTCGCTTGAGCCGTCAGGTCAATGCCGAAAGCCTCTAGGGCTTTCACTTGTTCCTGTTGTGGTTGCTGGTTCATTACCTTCTCCTCCAAAGCACAACCGAGCCGCTTTTTGCTGGTCGCTCACCAGGGTTCAGTCGAATCACACCCTGCTCGCCTGCTGCAAATACTCGGCTTCCCGGTTGCTTCATTAGCTGATCGGCTAACTCTCTTTCTAAATCTCTGACGCGACTTTGCAGCTGGACATTTTCATTAACTAGTTCCAGTACACGCCTGATGCCTTCAAGCGAAACACCCTCTGCGCTAAGTCTTGCAACTTCCCTGAGCTTGGCCACATCCTGCATGGTGTAGCGACGGGAGCGACCTTCAGTTCTGGTTGGTGAAACAAGTCCCATGCGGTCGTATTGGCGAAGAGTTTGCGGATGCATGCCACACAGTTCGGCTGCAACCGAGATCACAAACAGTGGTGTATTTTCATCAATCCGCATTCTTCACCTCCTAGAGAAGTCCTGCTTTGCTCAGAAGATCCTCTCTTGGATCTTCCTCGGGCAATTCGCCTTCAAATTTTTCAAGTAGTTCTTTTGCTTTTCCAGAAAGATGTGCTGGAACAACAACTTCCAAAGTTGCAAGCAGATCCCCCTGCTTGTTTCCATACTGAACGCCTTTGCCCTTGACGCGCAGAGTTCTACCGCTAGGTGTGCCTGGTGCAACTTTTAGTTTCACCGGTGACTCGCCAAGCACCGGAACCTGAATGGTTGCGCCAAGTGCAGCTTCGGTAAATGTCACTGGAACAGTTACGCGAACGTCATTGCCGTCCCTGGTGAAAATTGGATGTGGCTTGACCTTGATAGTTACCACTAAGTCACCGGCTGGACCGCCATTGGGAGATGGTTGCCCTTTTCCTCTTACCTTTAGCTTCTGAGCATCCTTGATGCCAGCGGGAACTTTGACGCTGACGCCCTCCCCGCGAATGTTGAGTTTTACGGTTGTGCCATGGATTGAGTCAATGAAATTCACGCTCGCCGTAGTTAGAAGATCTTGGCCAGGCTGCGGTCCAAAACCACCAAATCCGCCAAAGCCTCCTGGGAAGCCTCCCTGCGGGAATCCCCCACCGAAAAGATTCGAAAAGACATCCTCGAAGCCGCCCTGGCCGCCTGCTGTGAAGCGGGCGCCACCTCCCATTGCCCGAATAGCGTCATATTCCTTACGCTGCTCGGTGTCAGACAGGACGTCGTAGGCCTCCGAGATGTCCTTGAAGCGGGCTTCAGCTTTAGCGTCACCCGGATGCAAATCAGGGTGATTGTCCTTAGCCAGTTTTCTGTAGGCCTTCTTTAGCTCTGCCTGTGGGACATCTTTACTCACACCGAGAATCTTGTAGAAGTCTTTTTCGAGCCAGTCTTGGGATGCCACTGAATCTCCTCTACTCCGAGACAAACACCGCGACCTTGGCTGGTCTCACCAGTCTGTCGCCGAGTTTGTAGCCTCGTTCGATTACATCTGCAATGGTTGGTGCGCTCACAGTTTCAGAAACATTCTTGACCAATGCCTCGTGAATTTCAGGATCAAACAGCTCTCCCTTTTCACCAAAAGCAACTAGGCCAAGCTTCTCCCCGGCTGCACGCAACTTTTGAGCAACTGCTGCCATTGGGGTTCCCTCTTGAAGATCGCCGTGAGCCGAAGCTCTGTCCAAATCATCAAGTGCTGGAAGAAACGCACGAAGAGTATCAGCGACTGCCATCTGTCTTTCGAGACCGCGGTCTCTTTCGACCCTCGCCTTGTAATTGACAAAGTCAGCTTGAAGGCGCTGGAGATCTTGAAAGATTTCTAGCTCGCGATCAATTTCATCAACCGCTTCATCTGGGGTTTGCGGTTCTTGAACCACTTCCTCAGTTGGCTTATCGGACTCTTCCTGCATTACTTCTTGTCCTCGTCGTCTTCATCAACAACCTCAGCGTCAACTACGTCTTCATTCGAAGAAGTGCTTTCCGCTTGTGGCTCTTCAGACTTAGCGGAGTAAATTGCTTCCCCGAGCTTCTGCGATGAGGTCATTAGTTTTTCTTGAGCTGACTTAACCTTCTCAACATCGTCTCCGTTCAGAGCACTCTTCAAAGCATCGACATCTTCCTGAACTTCCTTTTTGGTTTCTTCTGGAAGTTTGTCCTCGTTGTCCTTGATCAGCTTCTCGGTTGAGTAGGCAAGTTGCTCAGCAGCGTTTCTGACCTCAGCCTCTTCACGACGCTTCTTGTCTTCAGCAGCGTGTGCCTCGGCGTCCTTGACCATGCGTTCGATCTCTTCTTCAGATAGCGAGGATCCGCCGGTGATGGTCATGGACTGCTCCTTGCCGGTGCCCTTGTCCTTAGCGGAAACGTGAACGATTCCATTGGCATCGATGTCAAAGGTGACCTCGATTTGCGGGATACCGCGAGGAGCTGGGGCAATGCCGGTGAGCTCAAAGTTTCCAAGGCTCTTGTTGTCCCGAGTGAATTCGCGTTCCCCCTGGAAAACCTGAATGGAAACCGAAGGCTGGTTGTCATCCGCGGTGGTGAAGGTTTCGCTTCTCTTGGTTGGAATCGCAGTGTTGCGTTCAATCAGCTTGGTCATAATTCCGCCCTTGGTTTCAATTCCCAAAGACAGCGGTGTGACATCTATCAGTAGAACGTCTTTGCGCTCACCCTTGATTACACCTGCCTGCAGAGCAGCTCCAACGGATACAACCTCATCAGGGTTAACACCCTTGTTTGGTTCTTTGCCTCCAGTGAGCTTCTTAACAAGTTCAGTTACTGCCGGCATGCGTGTTGATCCACCAACCAAAACTACGTGGTGGATATCGGAGACCTTGATGCCTGCTTCGCGAATGACATCTTCGAATGGCTTGCGAGTTCTTTCCAGAAGATCGGAAGTTAGTGATTCGAATTGTGCACGAGTCAAAGACTCATCGAGGTTTGCAGGACCATTCTCAGTTAGAGAAAGATATGGAAGCTGCACCTGTGCGGTGGTTGCTTGGCTCAATTCTTTCTTTGCCTGCTCAGCTGCTTCCTTTAGTCTCTGCAGAGCAATCTTGTCTTTAGAAACATCAACACCTGAGGTGTCCTTAAATTTCTTTACTAGGTGATCAACTACACGCTGATCCCAGTCATCTCCACCGAGCCTGTTGTCTCCAGATGTTGCACGAACCTGAATAGTCGAGAACTCATCGTCCTTACCAACTTCCAGAAGCGAAACGTCAAATGTTCCACCACCAAGGTCGAACACCAAAATTAGTTCGTCTTCTTTTCCTTTATCTAGTCCGTAGGCGAGTGCGGCAGCGGTTGGCTCATTAATAATTCTTAGAACATTTAGTCCAGCAATCTCGCCGGCTTCCTTTGTCGCTTGACGCTCAGCATCATTGAAGTAGGCGGGCACTGTGATGACGGCGTCAGTCACGCTCTCGCCAAGATAAGTCTCGGCGTCGCGCTTGAGCTTCATCAGAATGCGAGCTGAGATCTCCTGCGGGGTGTATTCCTTGTCATCGACCTTGAACTTCCAGGAAGTGCCCATGTGGCGCTTGACCGAGGAAACGGTGCGATCGACGTTGGTCACGGCCTGTCGCTTGGCGGTCTCGCCGACCAGGATGTTGCCATCCTTAGTGAAGGCAACCACCGAGGGGGTGGTCCTAAAGCCCTCTGCGTTAGCTATGACCTTGGGCTCCCCTGCCTCCAGCACGGTTACTGCGCTGTTGGTGGTTCCTAGGTCGATTCCTACTGCTCTACCCATCTATTTCTCCTATTTTTGAAGCTTTTTGACCCAAGTTGAGTCTTCTACGCTCAAGTTTATTTATGTCAACCTGTCTGTCAAGAATTTCTTCCTGAAAGTTGAGTGTGAATGACTCAAGAATGGCTGTTTAGCGAAAGCTAACCTGTCAGCTACGTAAAACCTTGAGAAATAGGGCTACTCTTTGGGCTATGACCAACAGCGCCGTTGAACCCAAAAAGCCAAGAGGCACCTTTGCCTGGGCCCTGTGGGACTGGGCCGAGCAGCCCTTCCCCACCATTTTCTCCACCTTTATCTTTCCCATCTATATCACCTCGGCAGCCTTCGGCCCCGAGGAGGACACCTCCAGGGCTCTTGGTGTAGCGGCAACCCTGGCCGGTATTGCCGTTGCTCTAGTTGCACCGGTTTTCGGCAGAAGATCAGACGAGGCGGGAAGAAGAAAGTTCTGGCTATTTATCAACACCCTGGTGCTAGCTGGGGTAATGGCGAGTCTTTACTTCATAGAGCCAAACCCACAGATGCTATGGCTGGGACTAATCATCTTCTCCTTTGGTGGCTTTGTTCAGGAAATAGCGTTCATCAATTACTACGCAATGCTTCGACAAGTTTCTAAGCCATCAAATATCGGAAAGATCTCTGGCTTTGCCTGGGGGCTTGGATATATCGGTGGAATTGTCTTGCTACTTGTATCTCTTGTTGGATTCATTCAGACGGACACTCCTTGGTTTGGAATTCCAACTGAGGATGCGCTAAATGTTCGTTCTGTCTTTTTGTTTGCAGCCATTTGGTTCATTGTTTTCTCGATTCCGCTTTTTGTCATGGTTCCAGAGGTAGAGGCGAAGCCAAACAGGGAAAAAGAAAACATCATCGAAAGCTACTTCAAGCTCTGGGATCAACTTAAGTCTCTCTACAAGCAGGCTCCTGAGACTTTGAAGTTCCTGATTGCAAGTGCTATCTATCGAGACGGTTTATCTGGAGTCTTCGCATTTGGTGGTGCGCTGGGAGCGTTAGCTTTTGGTTTTGAACTTGCAGAAGTCATTCTGTTTGGAATTGCCGCCAATGTAATGGCTGGTATTGGTGCTGCAATTGGTGGAATAGCTGACGACAAAATAGGTGGCAAGCGAACCATCATGATCTCGCTAATCGGTTTGACGGTTGCAGGATTTGGCGTCTTTGCCTTCGCAGAGCTTGGACCTATCACCTACTGGATTGGTGGTCTTGCATTGACTTTGTTTGTGGGTCCTGCGCAGGCAGCTTCGCGTGCCTTTGTTGCAAGGTTTACTCCACCTGGAAGAGAGGGGGAGGTTATGGGTCTTTACATGACAACAGGCAGAGCCGTTAGCTTCCTAAGCCCTCTGCTTTGGACAACCTCAATCTCAATCGCACTTTCACTTGGAGTGAATAATGCTCAGGCAACTGTCTGGGGAATTCTTGGCCTGATGGTGGTTTTGGTTGCAGGTATCTTGCTACTCGCCAGAGTTAATGCCAAGCCGCAGGTGATTACAAACTAATTCAGTGGTTGGTTTCCAACATCGGTGATGTGGAAATTCAGGTGACTTCTCGAAGCCGTAGGTCCGCGCTGTCCCTGGTAACGAGAGCCATACTTTTCACTTCCATAAGGATTCTCGCTCGCTGAGGAAAGCTGGAAGAAACAAAGCTGGCCTATCTTCATGCCTGGCCAGAGCTTAATGGGCAGAGTGGCGACATTGGAGAGCTCCAAGGTAACGTGACCCTGAAAGCCAGGATCAACAAAACCAGCGGTGGAGTGGGTTAGTAGCCCAAGTCTTCCAAGTGAACTCTTGCCTTCAAGCCTTGCCGCAATGTCGTCGGGGAGTGAGACGTATTCATAGGTCGACCCGAGCACAAACTCACCAGGGTGAAGAATAAATGCCTCGTCCGAAGCAACTTCAACAAATCTAGTTAGCTCATCTTGCTGCTCACGAGGATCGATGAACGGATACTTGTGATTGTCAAACAGTCGGAAAAAGCGATCCAACCTGACATCAATGCTCGATGGTTGCAGTAGTTCCAGGTTGAGTGGCTCAAGTCCAATTCGACCCGCCTGAAGCTGTTTTCTTATATCGGCATCTGAGAGCAGCATGGGGGAAAGGTTATCAGTGGCTCAGGCCGATTTTTTCGTGGATAGCCTTCATCCACTTCGGCGCCCACCAGTTGGCCGAACCCATAAGTCGCATGATGGCGGGAACCAGAAGTCCTCTAACCACGGTTGCATCCAGCAGGATGGCAAAGGCAATGCCAAGCCCAAGCATCTTCATAATTGAGACCCCGCTCGATGCGAAAGCCCCAAATGTCACAGCGAGAATCAAGGCCGCAGCGGTAATGATTCGACCCGAGCGCTGCAGCCCCAGTGCGACTGAATTAACGGTGTTGTATCCAGCATCGTGCTGCTCTTTGATTCGGCTGAGCAGGAATAGCTCGTAGTCCATTGAAAGTCCAAAGGCTACTAAAGCAATCATCACCACAGATGACGTGTCAATTGTTCCAGTGACGGAGTACTCACCGAGTAACCACTGCAGCTCTCCGTTCTGGAATATCCAACCGACTAAACCGAGAGTTGCCCCAAGGGATAGAACATTGAGAACAATCGCCTTTATCGGAATCAGAACGCTTCCGGTGAAGAGGAAGAGAATTATGAAAGTCGTAACAAATACCCAGATTCCAGCAATTGGAAGGGCTGCTTCAATACCCTGCTGACTGTCGGTGTAGAAGGCAGCATTACCGCCAATCAGTACCTCATCCAATTCAGTTTCTATTGCTCGAAGAGCAACAACTAGCTCAAGTCCGTCAGGACTTCTTGTCTCAACGTCTGTGATGGCATTAATTCGAACCCAATCGGTGTCTTCTTCGGTTGGCACCAGTGCGACTCGAACTATGTTGTCCTGGTTCTTCACGTCATCGATGTACTGCTGGATCTCAGAATCAGTGCCACGAACCAGGATCTCAATGGGGGAGGATTCCCTTCCCTCAAATCTCTCGCGCAAAAGGTCGCTTGCCACGTGAGCTGGGTTGTCCTTAGGGAGAACTCGATCGTCTACCTGACCGAAAACCACCTGGCTGCTTAGTGAGAAAAGCGATGATAGGAAGACAATGCTGACAAACAGGATTGGCAACGGCCTGCGCATTGTGAAGCGTGCGACCTTTTCCCAGAAACCAGTGTCCTTTGGCGTTAGGTCTCTCTTTAGAACCCGGAGCTTGTTCACCCTGTCGCCAAGGAGATTTAGTTGAGCAGGCACAGCGATAGCGGCACCAATGACGGCCAAGGTGACGACAGAAACACCTGCCAGTGCAAAGGACTGCAGGAAGTACTGGGGGAAGAAGGCCATGGAAACCAATACGAGTGCGACGGTCAGTCCAGAGAAAACAACAGTCTTTCCAGCAGAGGCAACAGTATTGATAACTGCAGTCTGAACATCATTGCCAGCTGCTCGTTCTTCTCTAAATCGATTTACAACTAGCAGACTGTAATCAATACCGAGTCCCAGCCCAAGACCAGTGATTAAGTTCAGAGAAAAAATTGAAACATCTGTAAATTGGCTGGCTACCCAGATGACAAAGAAAGAGCCAACAATTGCAAGTCCGCCGACAAAGAGTGGAAGTCCAGCTGCTACCAAAGAGCCAAATACAAACAGAAGAAGAATGATGACAATTGGCACAGCAACAATCTCGGCACGGATGATGTCTGATTCAATCTGCTCGTTAATCGCCTTTGTGACGGCGCCAAATCCTGAAACGTGAACGTCAGCTCCGCGATAGTCACCGGTGTACTGATCTACAATCTGCTTCACGATCGGCGCCTGGTTGACAGAGTTATCAAGATCAACCAGTAGATAGATAAGACGTCCGTCTTCACTCTTTAGTTGCGCTGGAGAGCCGAGCATGTAGTAGTTGACTGCCGATTTCACACCTTCTATATCCGCAATCTCATCCGTCAGGTCTTGAACCAGCGGGAAGAATTCTGGGCCACTTGGAGTCATGCTGTCAGCCTGTCCAGGCAAATCGACTAAGACAATCAGCTCAACAGGATCGACCCCGAACTCACTCTCCAAGATTTCCAGAACTCGCGCTGAATCTGAATTGGGGTTGTCATAACCCCCGCCCTTGAGGTTTCCAAAGACCTGGAAGCCCCAGAAAGTAGAGGCAATAATCAGTCCGACAAAGCCAAATAGAACTAGTTTTGAGTGATTGGTGATGAATTGGCCAAGCCGACGCATGTGTTCCTTATTGAGAGATACCCTGAATACAAAACCAGATAAACCGAAAAGATTCCTGAATGGTCAGAAAACACACAGTTAGAAGCTGGATTTACCTCACTCTATCCATCCTGGGTCTTGTCACAGCCTGGGTTTTCAACGCCCTAGCGGTCTTCGAGCAGGCGGACTACCTGCGCTCTTGGTTCGGAAGCTCTGTTGACTGGGTCCTCTCGCTCGATCTGCTGATTGTTGGGGGAGCGGTTATCACCTTCATGCTGGTGGAAGCAAAGCGCCTAAAGATGAAAAGGGTCTGGCTTTACTTTCTCGCTTCAGGAATCACTGCCATGGCTTTCACCTTTCCACTTTTTATGTTCTTCCGTGAGAGAAAGATCCTCAATGAAAAACTAGCGGGTGGAAAACTGCAGCGATTCGACTTTGATAATCACAAGGTTGATGTTTGGGTTCCGCCAACTCTCAATGAAAAAACTCCGGTCGTCCTAATGCACGATGGCAGAAACATCTTTGATGAATCTGACAGCTTCACTGGTAAGACTTGGGAAGTGCTAACCGCACTAAAAGAAGAAGTTAGGGGAGAGCTTCCCCTGGTGGTTGCAATCTGGGGGTTGAGCGATGACACTAGGCTGCGCGAACTATCTCCACAATCAATTGTTCAAAAACATCCTGAGATATGGGATTTGGTTCCTGATGACTACAAAACAACTGGGACCAAAAGCTTTGGTGACGCATACGTTTCACTAATTTCTGATGCGGTCTTACCTTTCGTATTAGAACGATACGGAATCGTTCACCATAAATCTCGCACAGCAGTTCTCGGCGCTTCTATGGGTGGACTGATTTCTCTTTACACAATGGCCAATCGGCCTGAGCTTTTTGGAACAGCAATTTGTTTTTCAACGCACTGGCCCTTCGGTCAAGAAACTATGGTGAAAGAACTGGTTGGGATGCTGCCAAGCGGTGATAGCCACAGAGTTTGGACTGACTGCGGAACCATGGAGCTTGATCAGTACTATCCGCCGCTTCACGCCATGGCGGTCAACGAACTGAAGGCTAAGGGTTATCAAGAAAGACAGTCACTGGCAGCAACTATCTATCCCTACACCGGTCACCACGAGGGCTATTGGTCTAGAAGGGTGGCAGATGCTCTGAACTGGTGGCTAATGGCTCCGGGTCGATACGAAACGACCTGGGTTCTCCCGACATAAATCTGACTACATCCTGATCCACCATCACGTCGCGAATGTTTATCGGGCGATTGAGATAAAGGCCTTCGAGTGACCTGACCCTGGACAGAGCGACATAGGTTTGTCCAGGGGAGAATGCTCCGCTACCCATGTCGATTTGCACCTGATCGTAGGTCTGACCCTGCGACTTATGGATGGTGACGGCCCAGGCCAGGCGCAGAGGAACCTGCTTGAATTCCGCCAAGGTAATGGGAATCAGCACCTCTTTCACCTTGCCGGAAGCCTCATCAAAGTCTTCCTCGACCTCATAGCGAATCTTTTCCCAGATGGATGGTCCAACCTCAATTTCTTCACCATCGACTTCGACTATTACCAAACCTGACTTTGGCAGATCAACCACGCGACCGATTGTTCCATTCACGAAGCGTCTTAGTCGTTGACCATTGGAGTCCTTAATCATGGTGTTGTCATCATTTTTAATGAACATCACCTGGGCCCCAACTTTTAGTTCCAGGTTGGTTTCTGCGGGAAGCGCTTTACCAAAGATTTTTTCCGCGCCTTCGGAGTAGCTTGCATAGAAAAACTTCGATTGACTTTTAATCAGGCCCATCCGGTCTCTGTTTACTTGATTGACCTTCTCATTGATGGTCGCTAGTCGAATGACATCAGGGTCTTCAGGTTGTCTATTGCCTGCGCCGTTCAGCTCTTCCAACATGTCTTTGGTCACAGAACCATCGCGGATGGCATTCAGAATTTCTTTGAACCTCTCATCTGATTGCCTAAAAATCTGACTGAGTTCGAATCTTTCGATGGCCGCCTCTCGCCAAACATGGGCATCAAAGAACCAGAGAGACTGATAATTCTCGGAAATGTATTTACGCTCGTCTGGGTCATGCGGCTCAACAGGGGCCAGCTGATAGGGATCGCCGAACATTACTATTTGCGCTCCGCCAAATGGAACCTTTCTCTTTCCTCTGGCTGCTCGCATGGCTCTGTCAATGGCATCCATCAAATCTGATGACACCATGGAAATTTCATCAATCACCAACATGTCCAGCGCTCTGAGAACCTCCCTGGTTCTTCGCGACATGTGCCGAGCAACATCAACTTCACCAAGAAGCCCAATTGGAAATGTGAAAAGTGAGTGGATAGTCACGCCCGAGACATTCAGAGCCGCGACTCCAGTTGGAGCGCAAACAGCAAATGACTTCTCAGTGTTGGCGGTTAGATAACTCAGAAGAGTTGATTTGCCTGTTCCAGCTCTGCCGGTGACAAATACATGATTTTCAGTATCTTCGATGTAATCAAACAGTGCCTGCTGCTCGGCCGATAGCTCAATTATCATCTGCTATCCCGGCTCTTGCTCAGTCGATTAAGCATCTCGTTATATTCGGTCAAGTCCTGATTTCCGCTTCTGTCGCTGGCCCTGTCCAGACGCTTTCTCTCCCTGTCATCGGAGCGAGACCATTGCCAGACCACGATCAGAGTAATGATGATGGTTGGGATTTCTCCCACTCCCCAGGCGAATGCTCCCCCGGCAGCTTGGTCTGAAAGCGGGTCATCTCCCCAGGTTCTGCCCATTGATCCAAACCAGTCAGCTAGCAAAAGACTCTTTTCGTTCATCAGTCCTAGGCCAAAGAAAGCATGGAAGGCCATTGTTCCAATCAGCAGCATCAGCTTCAGTGGAAAACTCGGCTTATGCGGCTGGGGATCAACACCAATCAGTGACTGCACGAACAGGTAGCCCGTGATCAAAAAGTGAACAATCATCCACTGGTGACCAAGATGCTCTTCGGTAGACCACCTGAATAGTGGTGTGTAATAGAAAAGCACCAGTGACATTGCAAAGTTCAATCCGGCAAAAAGCGGATGCGATAACAGCCACGCATATGGCGTGTGAACGGCCCAGAGTATCCATTCCCTAACGCCCCAAGAATCATCCTTGCGAGCCTGCTGCACGCGAGTAATCAAAGTGACGGGAGCACCGGGAACTAACAACACCGGAATCAGCATCGAGAGCATCATGTGAGCAACCATATGCATGCTGAACAAATACTCCTGATAAGCATTCGGTGCTCCGCTTGTGACGTAGGCGAGCACTAGCATCCCAAGCACCCATGACACTGTTCTTGCCACAGGCCAGTTATCTCCCCTTGTCTTCAGTCTTTGCACGCCATAGAGATAAGCAAAGATTGCGAAGAGTGAGACAAACAACCACAGCGCATCAACATCCCATACGGTGATCCACGCGATTTCTGTTAGCTCTGGTGGCAGAGGTTCGCCTGTGAGTATTTCCGCTGCGGTGGGAGGGACAAACTCATTTGGATTCTGGGGAGGTGCCGTAGCTGCGAGCGCCGTTCCTAAACCAACAGCAGCCCCCATCACAAAAAGTTCAAAGGCAACCAATCTCCAGAAGACATTTGGCTCAGTTGGAATTCTCCTAACAACACCTGTGCGATAGCGAACACCAATCAATAACAGCAAAGAAATTAGAGCTGCCTTGCCTATCAGCAAAAGCCCATAGGGCGTAAGCAGATCACTGGGCGAGTAGAGCCTGATGAAACCAGACGTCAGCCCCGAAACTGCTACCAAAGAAAAAGCAATCAGCGCCAAAGTTGAATAACGAGAGACTAGGACTGAGGCTCTATCCCCTTCTCTTAAGACTGCGTAAAGAGCGAAGAGTCCTCCGACCCAAATGCTCACACCAACCAGATGCATCAGCATCGAATTAACAGCGAGGGAGTGCCCGGCATCCGATGAGGCGTGGCCTGATTCCGACAGAGGATATAGGGCCGCCAGAGACAGAGCTGCGTTGATGGCTCCCATGATTCTTCCCCGAAATGCCAAGGTGGTAAGGCTCAGGGCCAGTGCGAAAAGCAGATTTATTGCCAGCAGTCTGCCAAGTTCAATCTCTGTGGCAAAAAACCAAAGCCCCTCGCTAAAGCCTTGACCATAGGAAACTTCACTCCCCGAGACAACGAGATACGTGAGAACAAAGTAGGCACCTGCAGCTGCTAACCAAATGCTCGCAGCCCAACTTGCAACGGGCTGAAGCCGCTGTCTCTCAGCAGTATTAGCGGCAAAGGCAGAAAGAACTAATGATCCGACAGTCACTGCCATCGAGAGATTGAGTATCACCTTGGTGATTGGTTGAGAGAAACGAACGAAGGCACCGGGATCGCCCAGCGCAAAGGGCTCAGTAATTCCGCCAATCAGCAGTCCAGTGATGATTGTGCTGAGTGCGCCAAGAACAACTAAGAGAATCGTCTTCAGCACATTTGATGTGAGTTTTTCGCTCACCTACCGAGCCTCGGGAAAAATCTTGGTGTTTTCTCCGCATACTTTTTGTATTCGGGGTATTTCTCTCTCAGCATGCTCTCTTCGAAATCTGCCTTAATAGTTAGCAGTGCGTAGAGCATCATGTAGACAATCACCTGTGGCCAATAACCAGAATCCAAAATTACGCCAGAGCCCATCACAAGTAGAGAAAAGTAAATTGGGTGACGAACTCTTGAGTACATTCCTGTGGTTACTAATTTTCCGTCTGCTCTTGGAATTGGTAAAGCGGTGAGGGAGTTTCCAAGCCCTAGGAATGAATAAAGAAGCACAGCCGAGCCGAGCATGATGAAGGCAAGGCCGACCAGGCCAATTACTTCACTGGCATCGCCGTAGGGCTTTTCCATGCGTGGTGATAACACCAACAGAAATATCAGTAGAAACTGAATTACGACATAGAACCAGGCGCGACTTCTTTGATTCATGAAAACAACCCTAAGGCTTAAAAACATAAAGCGGCGCCCCTTGGGAGCGCCGCCTAATGCTTGTAAAAGCTACTTAACCGAAGCCTTCATCTTGCTTCCTGCAGACATCTTTACAGTCTTGGATGCAGGGATCTGGATGGTGGCGCCAGTCTGTGGGTTACGGCCTGTGCGTGCCTTGCGGTGTCCAACCTCTACGCTGAGGTAACCAGGAATGGTTACCTTCTGACCCTGCTTTAGGGCAGCCATTAGGGTGTCGAACATGCCGTCAATTACGCGGCCCACCGCAGCCTGCGACTCGCCGGTGTGCTTAGCAATAGCGGCAATAAGTTCGCTCTTGTTCATGTGGTCCTCCTGGAATTTATTAGGGACATTACTGTCCCTCACAACCTATAGCCCGTAAATACAGGGCTTGCAGGTACTTCTCGGCGTGTTGCATAGAAAACCGCGTATTTTCGCGGTTTTTGCCCCTACAGACCCAAAGGCCTCAGTCGTTCGAGCTGGGTGACGTGCTTTGGCGAGAGCTCCTCCAGGGAGTTCACGCCCAATAGCTTCATGGTTCTGACCATTTGCTCGGTCAAGATTTGGAACATGCGATCTACCCCATCGGCACCGCCTGCCATAAGGCCATATAGATATGCCCTGCCAACAAAGGTGAACTTTGCGCCCATGGCAACGCTGGCGACTATATCTGCTCCCGACATAATGCCGGTGTCGAGGTGGACTTCGATGTTCTTTCCTACGGCCTTCACTACCGATGGCAAAACGTGGAAAGGAATCGGTGCCCTGTCGAGCTGACGACCGCCGTGATTGGAAAGCACAATTCCATCAACCCCAGCTCTCGCCAACTTCTTGGCATCTTCGAGTGTCTGTACGCCCTTAACTAAAAGCCTTCCGGGCCACTGCTTTTTTATCCATTTCAAGTCTTCGTAGGTGACTGTGGGATCAAACATAAAGTCAAGCAGCTCCGCAACGGTTCCCTGCCAGGAAGAAAGAGAGGCAAATTCCAACGGATCGGTCGAGAGAAAATCGAACCACCACCATGGACGCGGTAGAGCATCGGCAATAGTTCCGAGTGTGAGAGCAGGTGGAATGGAAAAACCATTGCGCTTATCACGAAGTCTTGCGCCAGCCACAGGAACGTCAACCGTTACAACCAAAGTGTCAAATCCAGCCTTTGCTGCTCTGGCAACCAACTCCATGGATCGATCTCTGTCTTTCCACATATAAAGCTGAAACCAATTCCTACCAGCTGGAGCAACCGACGCAACATGCTCAATCGATCTGGTTCCCATGGTGGAAAGTGTGAAAGGAACATTCCACTTCGCTGCTACGGATGCGCCGGCATCCTCGCCCTCGTGCTGCATCATTCGTGTGAAGCCGGTTGGTGCAATGCCCACCGGGAAAGCAACTTCTTTACCTAGGACATTCCAAGATGTTGAAACCCTCGATACGTCTTTCAGAATTGCTGGTTGAAATTCAACATCCTCGAAGGCTTGTCGTGCCCGTGCCAATGAGAGTTCCGCCTCGGCTGCTCCATCACAGTAGTCAAACGGCGCCTTTGGAGTTCTGCGCTTAGCGATTGCTCGCAGATCCCAAATGGTCAGCGCTTTTTCTAGCCTTCGCTTTTTGAAATTCAGAGTTGGGGTTCGAAACTTAAGAATCGGAGCCAGCTCTTTAGGCCGAGGAAAGCGTCTTTTGGTCACTGCTACTTTCCTCTCCGTCGGGGATGTTTGTCTTGGCAAGTCTAGGCATTGCTGGGCTGCTCAAGAATACTTTTTTATCAAATCAATGACCAAAAAGAAAAACCCGCCCATCAGGGCGGGTGATTTCTAATTCTTTACCAAGAAGACTTGGTCACACCAGGAAGCTCTCCCTTGTGTGCCATCTCGCGGAAGCGAACACGGCTAACACCAAACTTGGAGAGAACGCCACGTGGACGACCATCTACAAGATCGCGAGAGCGAACACGAACTGGACTTGCGTTGCGAGGAAGCTTCTGCAATCCAATACGAGCCTCTTCGCGCTGCTCGGCTGTTGCATTTGCGTCAACCAACTGCTTCTTCAGCTGTGCACGCTTTGCTGCGTAACGCTCAACGACAACCTTGCGCTGCTCGTTGCGTGCAATCTTGCTTTTCTTTGCCATTTAGCGCTCCTCGCGGAATTCAACGTGCTTACGCACTACTGGGTCATACTTCTTGAGAGTGATGCGATCTGGGTCATTGCGGCGGTTCTTCTTGGTTACGTATGTGTAACCGGTGCCTGCAGTTGACTTCATCTTGATGATTGGACGAACGTCCTTGTCTTTTGCCATCGCTCTTCCTAGATCTTCTCGCCACGAGCTACAAGCTCAGCGATTACAGAGTCAATTCCGCGGGAGTCAATAACTTTCATGCCACGGGTTGAAACATTGAGGGTTACCTTGCGTCCGAGAGAGGGAACGAAATAGGTCTTTGACTGAATGTTTGGGTCAAAACGACGCTTGGTCTTGTTCTGGGCGTGCGACACCTTGTGACCGAACTGCGGTCCAGTCTGTGTCACCTGGCAGTAAGCTGCCATTTTTCCTCCTTGGGCGCGTTTACCCGAAGTCTTTATTTGGGGATTGTTTCAGGGGCTAGGCCCGAGCAACCCCCCAAGCTTAGGCGAAATTACAGGCCTAAAGCAAGTCCCAGCTAGCGGCAGCGGGAGCAGGTTCCATGCAGCTCGACCTGGTGAGAGACCCCAGAAAACCCCTGTTTTTTAGCTATTTTCTCGATCTGCTCCTCAAAGCCGGGCAGGTCGAACTCCACGGTCTTTCCGCAAGAGTTGCAGATCAGGTGGTGGTGGTGTTCGGGGGCGCATATACGATATCTGGCTTCCCCGTCAGCAAGCAGCAAACTGTCTGCTACCCCTTGGTCGACCAGCTCAGTGAGCGCTCGGTAAACAGTTGTCAAACCCAGTTTCTTGCCCGTGGCAACAATTCTCTGGTGAAGCTGCTGAGCGGTGAGAAAAGCCTGCGACGAACCAAGCTGGTCTAGTACCGCCTGCTTCTGCCAGGTGCTGCGCTTTACGCTCATGCTCTCACCCGAATCTTTTCAATCACTCTTGCCACTAAATATAAGAAGAATGAAATGGTTGTCACGTATGGACTAATTGGCAGGGTTCCGCCCAAAGCCAAGAGTGTTCCCCCCACCATCGAAATCATCGCGAATAAAACACTAAGCAGGGGAACAACTATTTGGGAAGTGCTCAAGCGCAGCGCAGCTGCGGCAGGAGTCACTAAGAGAGCTAGGACTAAAAGAGCTCCAACAATTTGCACGGCTGCGGCAACCGCAAGTCCAAGAAGCAAAACAAAAACTATTCCAAGCAGCCTGCTGTTTACTCCCCTTGCCACCGCAACTTCTTGATCAAGCGAAGCGAAGCTGAGTGGTCTCCAAATGATGAAGAGCGCTACTAGCACAATCGAAGAGATGACAATCATGGCATTTAGCTTCGGATCATCAATCGCCACTATCTGTCCAGTTAGTAGACCGAATTTGTTTGCAGCTCTTCCTGGATATAAAGCCAGGGCAAGAATTCCAATACCTAAACCAAAAGGCATCAGGACACCGACTATTGAATTTCTATCTCTGGCCCTTTCGCCAAGTAGGGCGATGATTGCAGCTGCAATGAAAGATCCGAAAACCGAACCGAAAACAACATCTAGGCCAATAAGTAAGAAAACTGCGGCTCCAGCAAAAGACAGCTCAGATATTCCGTGAACCGCGAAGGCAAGTTCTCTGTGCATAACAAAGACACCGACTAATCCGCCAATTAGTGCCAGTAGAGCACCGGCCCAAATGGAATTAGCAACCAGCGGAAGAAGCTGATCGTAGTTTTCAAAATTTATGATGTCGGAGAAATCAATCACTTCCACTCCTCCTCATCATGGTGCTGATGATCGTGAGCGCCTAGAACAACAATGCGTCCCTGATTGCGAACAACATCAATTTCAGTTCCATAAAGCTTTGAAAGAACATCGCTTCGCATAACCTCATCCGGGCTACCAATCGAATGCTTTCCCTGAGCGAGGTAAATAACCCGATCGACGTATTCGATAACTGGATTCAAATCGTGAGTTACAAAGATGACTGCGGAATCAAGTCTTTTTCTCTGATCATTGATTAGCTCGGCAATCCGTTGCTGGTGCTTCAGATCTAGGGCGCTTAGCGGCTCGTCGGCTAGCAATAGCTTCGGATTTGAGATGATTGCCTGAGCAACCCTCACCCGCTGCATCTCGCCCCCGGACAGAGAACCAACCGTCTTTTCGCTGAGGTCAGACGCGTCTACTTCTTCCAGGGCCGCCTCAACCAGTGCCCTAGCACCAGCGGATTGAGAGAATCCGAAGCGATGACCATCCAAACCAAATCGAACGGCGTCTCTAACTTTCAGGGGAAGTCCCTGATCACTAGCTCTGTGCTGTGGAACGTAGCCAAGAAGATGATTATTCTTTCCCGGTTTCTCACCGAGAAATTCAATGCTGCCGCTAGTCAAGCTGCGACTTCCGATAATAGATCGAAGCAGCATCGACTTGCCCGATCCATTAGCGCCAATCAAGGCAATGAATTCGCCGGGTTCAACGCTGAGGTTGACGTCGCTCCAGAGCGCCCGCTCTGAAAATGAGAGCGTCGCACCCTTTATCTCAAGCAGAGACAATTAGTAAATCGCCTGCTGAATGAGATCGACGTTGTTAGCCATCCAGTCAAGGTAATCCCACTCTGGATTGGTAATCATTTCGCTGAAGCGAATTACGGGGACTTTCTCAGCAATGGCGAGCTTCTCCAGTTGCTCGGAAACAGGATCAATTACCTGTTCATTTAGAACTAGGAATGAAATCACACCACCCTTGATTAGATCCTGAGCCTTCTTTAGATCGGCTGGAGGAACTTCTGTCTCTTCTTCAATTGCATTAGCTAAGCCCTCTGGTGTTTGATCCACAAATCCTGACGCCTCAAGAAGAAGATTACCAACGCCCTCTGTTGCAACGAAACCGACGCAGGTTGTCTTTCCGCAAGTTGCCTCAACGCGAATTTCAATGTTTGCAATTTCAGCTACGAAGTCGTCGTAGTTTTTGTTAACTTCTTCGAAGCTCTCAGGTCTCAGCTCAACAATTGCCTCGACAATGTGTTCTGCCGCTTTGGTAACTTCCTGCAAGTCATACCAGATGTGTTCGTTGCCATGGTCGTGGCCTTCTTCACCGTGTGGCTCTTCGGAGTGAGATTCTTCTGCGTGGGCAGACTCGTTCTCTGAATGTTTGTGCTCACCCTCGACGAGCTTCAGCAGAATGCGCTCACCCTCACTAGCTGCAACAAGTTGATCAAGGAAGTCGTCATATCCGCCACCGTTAGCAATCACCAGTTCAGCTTCATTGACTGCAAGTTGATCACGTGCGCTGGCCTCGTAGGAGTGAGGATCCTGCATCGGGTCGTCAATGATTGCAGTGACGTCAACCCATTCGCCTCCGAGTAGCTCAGTTACTGAAGCCCAAACGTTTGTTGAGGTAACAACCTTGATAGTTCCTGTTTCGCCGGGACGGGTGAGAGTTGGGTTAGGGGTGCTGCCATTCCCGCTGGAAGTGAAGTTGACATAGACGGTGTAAAGACCAGCCGCCATAAATGCGACCACTAGGGCCGCTCCGATTGATTTGATCCATGAGCGCATGGCTCAAGTCTAAGCCTTATTGAAAATGATTGTCAATACCAACTAATCGAGCAGTAGGGCTGGTTCCTCAATAACACTGGCCACATCCTGCACGAATCTGGAGGCAACATCCCCGTCCACAACCCGGTGATCAAAGGTCGCACCAATGGTGGTGACGTAGCGAACCACGATTTCGTCATCGACGACCCAGGGCTTCTTCCGGATAGACCCGAGGGCAACGATTGATACTTCACCTGGATTGAGAATTGGGGTTCCGGTATCAACCCCGAAGACACCGATGTTGGTGATGGTAATTGTTCCGTTGCTCATGTCTTCCGGTGTGGTCTTGCCATCACGTGCTGTTGCTGCAAGTTGCTCAATCGCTTGAGCAAGCTCCAACATGTTCATTGAGTCAGCGTCTTTGATGTTCGGGACAATCAGACCCCTTGGTGTTGCAGCAGCAATTCCTAAATTCACAAAATTATGAACAATGATTTCTGAATCGGTCCAGGTTGAGTTGACCATTCTGTTTCTTCTCACTGCCCAAATCATTGCCTTTGCCATAATCAGAAGGGGAGTGACCTTGATTCCAGCAAAGTCAACCGAGTTCTTCAGTCGCTTGACGTACTCCATCGTTCTGGTCGCATCAACATCAACAAAGATGCTCACGTGAGGAGCGGCAAATGCGCTCTTCACCATCGCTGTTGCAATTGCTTTTCGCACACCCTTGACCGGGATTCTTTCTTCGCGCTCAGTTGGCTGTGCCGGTGTAGTTAGGTTTTTGAACACTGAGGCTTGCGATGCTGCACCGACCACATCCTCGCGAGTGATCTCACCCTTCAGACCAGTGCCAGTAACGGTTTCGAGATTTACGCCAAGTTCTTTGGCAAGTTTTCTAATTGGAGGCTTTGCCATCCCACCCTGTGCGCTAACCGCTGCTTGAACCATTGAAACTGGAATGGCTGTTGCAATTGGAGCTACTTTCACAGCTCTTCTGCGGGATTTTGCGTCGCCTGTTTCTCCATAACCAACAAGTGTTGGAAGTTTGTATTCAGCTCCGGTGTCTGCCTCGGCTTTTTCCTCGCTCACAAGCTGCGGGGCTGAACCTTGCACTGAAACAGCAATGATTGGTGTGCCAACTTCAACGGTTTCACCCTCAGAAACTAAAAGCTCCGAGACTTCACCCTCGAACGGGCAGGGAAGTTCGACAACGCTTTTGGCAGTTTCAATTTCGCAGATTGTTTGGTTGACCTTGACGTGATCGCCAGGAGCAACCTTCCAAGAGACAATCTCGGCTTCGGTCAAACCTTCCCCTACGTCGGGGAGCGGGAACTTGGCAATTGTCATGGTTTTACCCTAGTAAGCCATCACTCGATCGACAGCCTCGAGGATGCGATCGGCATCCGGAAGGTATTCCTCCTCCAACTTGGCTGGGGGATAGGGGGTGTCAAAACCGCCGACTCTGATCACCGGGGCCTCCAGTGAGTAGAAGGTCTGCTCGGCTATGCGGGCAGCAATTTCACTCGAGATGCTGACATTGGTGGGAGCCTCGTGGGCAATCACCACTCTGCCGGTTTTTTGCGCTGAGGCAAAAAGAGTTGGGTAGTCAATTGGGGAAAGAGACCTTATATCTATGACCTCGATGCTGAAGCCTTCCTCCTGACCAATCTCTGCGGCTTGGAGTGCGGTTGAAACCATCGGCCCATAGGCAAGCAGCGTCACCTGACTACCCTCTCTAAGTAGGCGAGCGCTGTGCAGGGGCATTGGTGGGATGTCTAAATTGACTGGCCCCTTCTGCCAATACCGTCGCTTAGGTTCAAAGAAAATCACTGGATCATTGGAGTCAATTGACTGCTGAATCATCCAGTAGGCATCGTTTGGATTTGATGGTGTAACAACACGAAGACCTGCGGTGTGGGCGAAGTAAGCCTCTGGGCTTTCAGAGTGATGCTCAACAGCACCTATGCCTCCGCCATATGGAATACGAATCACGACAGGCATAGAAAGAAAGCCTTCGGAGCGATAGGTAAGTTTCGCAAGCTGTGTAGTGATCTGATCAAAAGCTGGATAAACAAATCCATCAAACTGAATTTCTACAACTGGACGATAGCCGCGCATTGCAAGTCCAATTGCTGTTCCAACTATTGCGGACTCGGCAATTGGAGTATTAAAGATTCTGCTTGGACCAAATTCGCTCAGCAGTCCTTCGGTCACGCGGAACACTCCACCAAGTTCAGCTACGTCTTCCCCGAACATCAAGACTTTGGAATCCTTTTGCATGGCTCTTTGCAGCCCGGCATTGATTGCCTTGGCAATAGCGAGTTCGCGATAGTTACTCATGCGACCCCATTTGATCCTCGTAAGCCCTAAGCCAAGCTTTTTGTTTGTCTATTTCAGGATGTGAATCTGAGTAGACGTTGTCGAAGATGTGCTCAAGCGGAGGTTTGCCCAGAGCAAAGATCTGCTCGCGGATTTCCTCAGCCAACTTGTCTCCCGCGACGGCAACCTCTTCAAAGAAGCTGTCATCGACTCCCTGCCTTCTGAGAAATACCTCATACCTCTTTATTGGGTCTCTTGCCTTCCAAATCTCTACCTCTTCTTCTGATCGATACTTGGTCGGATCATCAGAGGTAGTGTGAGCGCCGATTCGATAAGTGAGTGCCTCTAGGAGGTATGGTCCGCTGCCAGAGCGAATCTGGTCAATGTGATATTTGGTTGCCGCGTAGCAGGCGAGAACGTCGTTACCGTCAATTCGCAGTCCCGGCACTCCAAAGCCCTCACCTCTTCTATATAGAGGAACCTTGGTTTGTGAATCGATGTTGGCAGATATCGCCCACTGGTTGTTTTGAATGAAAAACATAATCGGTGATTCATTTACTGCTGCGAAGAGCAGGGCCTCTGACACATCACCTTCAGCGGTTGCACCATCGCCGAAGTAAGAGATGACGGCTAAATCTTCTTCTGGGTTACCGGTGCCGACTCGGCCATCTAGCTTGACCCCCATGGCATACCCGACAGCATGCAGAACCTGGGTACCGAGGACAATCGCATATAGATGGAATCTGGTTTCTTCTGGATTCCAGCCGCCGTGGTTTACCCCGCGCATCATCTTCAGAATTGAAATCAGCTCAACACCGTGGGTGATTGCCACCCCGTGCTCTCGGTAGCTAGGGAATATGTGGTCGTTTTTCCCAACCGCATAACCCGAACCAATTTGGGCTGCTTCCTGGCCAATTGCGGGAACCCAGAGTCCCAGCTGCCCTTGGCGCTGAAGTGCGATGGCTTCTTGATCAAATCTTCTGATTCTGGCCATATCTCTATACAGCGTCTTCAGCTGAGCTTCAGATAAAGAGTCAATGATTGATCCGTAGCGCGTGAATTCCTTTTCGACGCTGTAGACGCCCTCTGGGCTGAGTAGCTGCAGCATCGGTTCGCCAGAATTGGGATTCACGAAGGCTAATCTAGCGAGTGCCTGAAAGAATTGGTTTATGTTGCGTTTTATCATCACCTCACTGGTCAATGCCGTAGGGCTCTTCGTTGCCACCCGCCTAATCCCTCAGGTTCAGGTGGTTCCTTACGGAGGTGATGGGCTGTGGGACACCATCGCCACCTTCCTGCTGCTCGGTGCTTTATTCGGAATCGTCAATGTCGTTATTGCGCCCGTGATTAAGGTTTTGGCCTTCCCTCTCTACATCATCACCTTTGGGCTGATCTCGTTTGTCATCAATGGAGCCATGCTGCTACTGGCCGCTTGGCTGAGCCGACTGATTGGCGTTGAGGTCCTAAGTATTGATGGCTTCACCCAGGAGGGTCTGGCAATTGAGTCACTTGGCTGGGCAATCCTTGCCGCAATCGTGATGGCAATCGCCGGTTTCTTCACCAGATTTGTTTTGAAGATCCTCAAGATTCGCTAGTCACAGGCCAGCAAACTGCAGGCAATGGGGCAAAATTGCCACGTGAGCAATCTTTCGCCGCAACCGATCAGCCCCCTTGATGGCCGCTATCGGGCGACGGTTGCACCACTGGCGGATTACTTCTCCGAGGCGGCACTCAATAAAGTCCGCATTCAAATAGAGGTCGAGTGGCTAATTTGGCTCGTTGAAAAAGACCTACTGGAAACAGGCAAGAGCATTAGTGAAGCAGAGAAGCTTTCTCTTCGAAAGCTTTATGGCGAGTTTGATGACACAACAATTTCTAAGCTGCAGATCCTCGAAAAGAAAACTCGCCACGATGTAAAGGCGGTTGAGTACTTCATCCGAGACAAGCTCAGTGAGCTGGGGAGGACTGACCTTAGTGAACTGGTTCACTTCGCCCTGACATCGGAGGATGTCAACAATCTCAGCTATGCCATAAACATCCGCGATGGGTTTGACAACGTATGGATTCCTGCTGCCAGATGGGTCACCGATTCTCTGCGTGAAATGGCAAAAGCAAACGCAGATGTTGCGATGCTTTCAAGAACACACGGACAACCCGCCACCCCCACGACTCTTGGCAAAGAACTTGCGGTCTTTGTCCATCGGCTGGATAGGCAGCTTAAGAGAATTGATTCGCAGCCGCTGCTTGGAAAGTTTTCTGGCGCAACGGGAACCTTTGCCGCTCACTATGCCGCAAGTCCAACAGTCGACTGGCTAAAGCAGGCAGAAGATTTTCTGAAGAGCCTCGGTGTTGAGCTCAACCAATACACAACCCAGATTGAATCTCACGACTGGCAGTCGGAGCTATTCCAAAAGGTCTCTCACTTCAACAGAATCCTGCATAACCTGGCAACTGATATCTGGACATACATCTCTCTCGGCTACTTCAAGCAAACACCACCTGCTGGTTCAACTGGTTCTTCGACCATGCCACACAAAATCAATCCGATTCGATTTGAGAATGCTGAATCAAACCTGGAGCTAGCAAACGCGATATTGGACTCACTGGCATCAACCCTGACAACCTCGAGGATGCAAAGAGATCTGAGCGATTCTTCCGCTCAGCGAAACATTGGTGTTGGTGTTGCTCACTCACTGCTCGCTATTGAAAACATCCGAGCTGGACTTGGAGAACTGGCAGTGAATGATGCCGCCCTAACCACAGACCTCCTCGACAACTGGGAAGTGTTGGCGGAGGCGATTCAGACCGTGGTCAGAGCCGAGGTTGCCAGGGGCAATTCCAAGATCGAAGACCCCTACGCGCTGTTAAAAGAACTAACCAGAGGAAAGAGGGTCGATCAGGAGCAGCTGCTGGCCTTCATAAACGGACTGGATATATCTCAGGCCGCAAAAGACTCGCTTATGAAACTTCGCCCGCAGACGTATGTCGGAATTTCCTACCGACTCGCTAAAGATATTTAACGAAGCTTAGGCCGATTGGGGTCTTGGTCATCTGGCTTATAGCTCAGATCCAATGTCGCAACGATGACAATTGAAAAAATGAATGCAACCAACGCTCCGATGAGAGCATGCTCCAGGGTTCGTGTGCCAAAGGCAACCAGCACGCCAACAAAGATTGCAGCGCCAAAAGAGAAGACTAGATAAGCCCGAAGGTTTGCAAACTTGCGCATCGGAACAGCCTACTTCTTTCCTTCACCCGCAGCCGCGATACCCCAGTGCACTCCAAGCAGAATCAAGTAGGCCCCAAAGAAACCGACGGCACTCACCACATCAGGCAGAGCAATCAGGAATAGCCCGCCAAGCGCAAGGGAGAAGATCGCGCTAATCAAATAATCCCTGCCTGCTCGTTCAGAAAAGCCCTCGCGACTAGCCAGATAGAGCTCGATTGCCCCGACAACTATTGCCCAGCCAGCAACAAGCATTAGGAACACCAGCCTCGCAGAATCACTTTCTGTGCCAAGAGCCTGAGAGATTGCAACCAAGGCCATCCCGGCGGCGATCAGTGATACGACAGAGTGAAACAGAAGTTTTCTTGGTTTTTGTTTTCTCTCAATAAAAAGCGCACCTGATGAACTAAGTAGAGCGAACATTGCAAATACAGCGAGCCCAACAACGGCTGCGTGAGATTGGCTGAACGTGATAAACAAGCCGCCGGCTAGAGCGAAAACTGCCCTTGGAAGATGAATAATTCTCACGAAGTTAGCTTGGCATATTCACAAAGCGTGAATACTGACCCTGGAACGCAACGGTTACCGTTCCGGTGGGTCCGTTTCTCTGCTTTGCCAAAATCAGATCGGCTTCACCAGCTCGTGGGTGATCTTTTTCGAATAGGCCCTCGCGGTGCAAAAGAACTACAACGTCTGCGTCCTGTTCGAGCGAGCCCGACTCACGAAGGTGGGAGAGTTCTGGCCTTTTATCTTTGGTTTGTTCCGGCTGACGGTTGAGCTGAGACAGAGCAACCACTGGAAGATTTAGCTCCTTTGCCAAAAGCTTGAGAGCTCTGGAGAACTCCGAAACTTCCTGTTGCCTTGACTCAACTTTCTTACCACTCGACATCAACTGGATGTAGTCGATGACAACCATCTTGAGTTGCACCTGCTGCGCAAGTCTTCGGCACTTAGCGCGAATCTCAACCAGTGACATGTTCGGGCTGTCGTCGATGTAGAGAGGGGCATCGTTAATCTTGCCCCTGACAGCTGCGAGCTTTGCCCAATCGCCCTCGGTCAATGTTCCCTTGCGCATGCTCTGCAGGTAGATACCACTCTCAGCACTGAGCATGCGCATTGCTATTTCGGATCTTCCCATTTCGAGTGAGAAAAAGATTGTTGCGTTGTTGTTTCTGATTGCAGCGTTGCGAGCGATATCAAGAGCAAAGGTTGACTTACCAACTGATGGACGAGCAGCAACAATCACAAGCTGACCGGAGTGAAGTCCGTGAGTATAGGTGTCGAGATTAGTGAATCCTGTTGGGATACCGGTGAGACCACCACCGCGGTTTTGTGCTAATTCGATATCACGAATAGCAAAGTCAATGGATTCGCTCAGGCCAACGTAGTCATCCTTTGCAGTTTGACTGACAACGGCGAAGACTTCGGACTGGGCTTGGTTAACCAAATCCTCAACTTCTCCCTGGCTCTCATAACCAGACTGAGCAATTCTTGTTCCAGCGTTGATAAGTCTGCGAAGAATTGCTTTGTCGGAAACAATCTTCGCGTAGTAACCAGCACTGGCAGCGGTTGGAACAAAACTTGAAAGTGAGTGAAGGTAATCTGCGCCACCGGCTTTAAGAAGATTTCCCTGCTTGTTCAAGTGATCAGTAACTGCGATCACGTCAGTTGGTTCACCGCGACCAAAAAGATGAATGATTGCGTTAAAAATTAATTCGTGCTTTGGTGAATAAAAATCAGAACCAGCAACTACTTCAAGAACATCGGCAACGGCCTCTTGACTGAGCAGCATTCCGCCAAGTGCGGACTGTTCGGCCTCAATGTTGTGCGGGACGACCCTCGCTTCACCAGATGAAACCGGTGCCAACATTGACATTCTTTAGCCCTCCAGATTGCTCAGAACTTGTATAGCTTGGGACTCTGACAACTAAGTATCAAATTGGCCTGTGGAAAACTGTGGATAACTCTGTGTAAACACGCCGATTAGCCCTGTGGATAACCTGTGGATAACTAGGGCCGAGTGCCCTCTTGGCCAGTAAATTAGCGGCTTTTTGTGTGAATAAATTTTCCTGGAAAACTTTCAAGCCTTGCCTGAGGGTTGTGGATAACTCTCTCAGGAAAGGGAAAAGGCCGACACGCCAGCTGGCGGATCGGCCTTATCTTTAGCCCTTTTGCTTACTTGGCGCTTACTACCTGGATTGTGGCCTTAGCAACAATCTCGCCGGTAAGACGGATGGTCACCTCGTAGCGTCCAACGGTTCGGATAGAGGTGCCTAGTTCAATCTTTCGCTTGTCTAGCTCTCCATAGCCCAGAGCTGAAACAGCGGCAGCAACGTCGCTGGTCTTCACGGCACCGAATAGTCGGCCGTTCAGTCCTGAGCGCATGGTGATCTTGATTGGAGCTTGCTCCAGCTTTGCCTTCAGCGACTTCGCTTCGTCTTCAGTTGCGATTGCACGGGCATTGCGGGCTGCTCTGATGGAGGCAACCTGCTTCTCGCCACCCTTGGTCCAGGCAACAGCTAGACCATTTGGGATGAGGTAGTTGCGTGCGTAACCATCCTTCACGTCAACTACATCGCCGGCGCTTCCAAGACCAGAGACTTCATTAGTCAGAATTAGTTTTGACATTTATTTCTCCTTAGCGTCCTGCGCCTGCGTATGGCAGAAGTGCCATCTCACGTGCATTCTTAATCGCCTTTGCAATCTTGCGCTGATCCTGAACTGTTGCACCAGTGATGCGACGAGCACGGATCTTGCCTCGATCAGAGACGAACTTTCTTAGGGTAGCGACGTCTTTGTAGTCGATAACCTCGATCTTGATTGTTTTAACCGGTGCAAGCTTGAGGTTCTTAGCCATCATCTTCTTGCGGCGGTCTTGTCCTTTTCCAGCCATTTTCTTTTTCTCCTAAGTCTTTTTAGAACGGTGCTTCGTCAACTGCAGCTTCAGCTGGGTTTGCCCAAGCATCCGCTGGATTGTTGGTGGCCTTTTCGCCAGCCCATGGTGATTCAACAGCAGCAGCTGACTCGCGTGCTCGACGTGTGACCGCTGCAGTTGCATAACGCAGGCTTGGTCCAATCTCGTCAATCTCGAGTTCGAGAGAAGCGCGTGCTTCGCCCTGTGCGGTTTGGTATGCGCTAGGTGCCTTTAGGCGACCGGTGACTACAACGCGAGTTCCCTTAGAAAGTGACTGCGCAATGTTTTCAGCGGCTTCTCGCCATGCGGTGCAGCGAACCCAAACTGTGTCGCCATCCACCCACTCGTTGGTCTGACGGTTGAAGGTGCGAGGAGTAGATCCAACGCGAACCGAAACAACGGCGATTCCATTCTGGGTGTAGCGAAGCTCTGGGTCATCGGCAAGGTTGCCGACAATCGTGACGTTAACTTCTCCGGCCATTACTTTGTCCTGGCTGGGCGCTTACCCGATGGGCGAGGAGCGCGTGGTGGTCTGGCGTCTGGAGTGAACTCCACTGGGTTGATGCTGAATACTGCATCCTCCAGTCTGAGCACCTTGGTGCGAAGAACTGACTCGGACAGCTTTAGCTGACGGTCGAGCTCTACAACCGCTTCGTATCCAGAAGTGACGTTAATCACCGCGTAGATACCTTCGGCGTGCTTTTTGATTTCGAAGGTCATCTTCCTGCGGCCCCAGATGTCAATCTTGTCTACGGTGCCACCAGCTGAGCTGATTACCTTGACATAGTTGTTGACACTGGTAGCTACGGTCTTCTCATCAACGGTTGGGTCGAAAATGACCATTAATTCATAGCTCTGCATAGCTAACCCACCTCCTTCGGACTAAACGGTCACGGCCTTTCCGTGACAGGAGGGTATATGCAATGTTGCCTTGGGCAACCTGGCTACTTTAGCGAGCTTCCCACCAGCTAAGCAAGCGCTTTTTGGCTTCATCGAAGCCAAGTTCACCCTCATCCAGGCGCAGTTCCATTAGGAAGTTATAGGCAAGACCAACCTCCTTGGAGGGTCCGATTCCAAGAATCTCCATGATCTGATTACCGTCCAGGTCTGGCCTAATTGAATCGAGCTCTTCCTGTTCTCTGAGTTCAGCGATTCTGCGCTCCAGATCGTCATAGGCATGGGCGAGGCGCTCAGCCTTCTTTTGATTTCTGGTTGTGACATCGGAACGTGTGAGGATGTGTAGTCGGTCCAGCATTTCACCCGAATCCCTGACGTATCTCCTGACCGCCGAATCACTCCACTGCGAATCCGAATAACCAAAGAAGCGCAGATGAAGTTCGATTAGGCGTGAGACCGAATCGATGATTTCGTTTGAGAATCTAAGTTCGCTAAGTCGCTTCTTGGCAAGCTTTGCGCCAACCACATCGTGGTGATAAAAGGTAACCAGAGTTCCATCTAGTTTTCTTGTGGCTGGCTTTCCAATATCGTGCAGTAGTGCCGCGAGACGAATAACAATGTCTTTTTCAAGCGAGTAATTCTTCTCGTAATCAATAGCTTGCCTGAGCACAGTCAGCGAGTGCTGATAAACATCTTTGTGTCGCATGTGCTCATCTGTCTCAAGCTTGAGTGCGGTCAGCTCGGGCAGAACGATTGAAGCAACTCCGGAATCAACCAAAAGCTCTAAGCCAGCTACTGGATTGTCAGTTAGCAGCAGTTTGCTGAACTCATCTCTAATGCGCTCTGCCGAAACAATTCGAATTCGATCTTTGAGTTCAACCATTGCATCAAAGGCATTCGGATCAATCACCAAATCTAGTTGTGATGAAAATCTGGCTGCACGCATCATGCGAAGCGGATCGTCAGAGAAACTTATTTCCGGTTCACTCGGGGTTCGCAATGTTTTCAGCTGGAGATCTCTAAGTCCCTCATGAGGGTCAACAAAAACTCTTTGCGGAAGTTTCAGTGCCATCGCATTGATCGTGAAGTCTCTGCGCTTCAGATCGTCTTCAAGATTGTCACCAAATTCAACAGTTGGTTTTCTAGTATTCGGGTCATAAGAATCAGCGCGATAAGTTGTAATCTCAACTCTCTCGCCTGCAATTTCGGCGGCAATAGTTCCAAATTCTCTGCCAACATCCCAGGTCGCACTGGCGTGGGGCTTCACAACCTTGAGAATCTGATCTGGGTTTGCGCTAGTGGTGAAGTCAAGATCGAACGATTTCTTGCCCAGCAGGGCGTCTCGAACTGGACCTCCAACCAGTGCCAACTCAAAACCTGCATCAGAGAAGGCCTTTGATAAGAGCTCAATAACCGGATGCTGGGTGTTGTCGGCAAGGTTGGAAAGCGCTTTAGCCACCTCTTGCATGGGATTAGCTTGCCACAGCCCATTTCTTGCGCCCAAGTAGAGTTGGGGTATGACTCCGGGTCGGATCAGAACTCAAACCGAGATTTCCGCAGGTGGACTCGTTATTTCCGCCGATGACCCTGGCCTGGTTGCGCTCATTAGCCACCGAAACCGCGGAGGTGGCGAGGACTGGGTTATCCCCAAGGGCCACCAAGAAAATGGTGAAGAACTCCAAACCACAGCCGTTCGAGAGGTCAGCGAAGAAACTGGTCTTGAGGCTGAAATCCTAGAAAAGATAGGTGAGATCACCTATTCATTTCGCCTTGGAACTACCAGAATCAAAAAAACCGTCCACCATTTTCTGATGAAACAGATCGGGGGGAACCTGAGTCACGAACAGGATCCTGCTGGAGAGGTATTGAGAGTTTCCTGGTTTCCAATTTCTAAGCTTGACGAAGTATTAGCGCATGAAAATGAGAGAAAAGTAGCTCAGCGGGCTGTGGAGCTTTTGCCATGAAAAAGCTTTTAGCTGCGATAGCTGTCGTACTCATGTTTCCAGCACCAGCGTTTGCGACAGCAGAAATTGTTCCCGGTTCTGTGATTAATCTCGTTGCTCGCGATGCTCGGATTCCAGTGACTATTTCAAACCCCGATGACTTTCCGGTCGAGGTAACACTTCGCGCGGAAAGCACAAGCTTTCGGCTAGAGGTGCAGGAGGAAGTGACTGTCTCGATCCCGGCCCAGAGCACTGAGATTGCAGAACTGCCAGTCAGAGCAATCGCCAATGGTCCGGTTGAGGTCAGGGTTTGGTTAGAAGTAAATGGACAAAGAATTTCTGAAGATCAGCTACTAACTATCAATGTCAATTATGACGTTGAGCTGTTTCTGCTTGTCACTTTTGGTGTTGCGATGTTTGCTCTAGTGATTGTTGGAATCATACGTACCACCATCAAGCTGAGACGGAGAAACATTGGCTGATTTAAATCCATCCGTCACAAAAAGCTCCGTGGTGATGGCGAGTGGAACCATAGTTTCAAGAATCTTAGGTTTTGCAAGAGCGGTTTTATTGGCCGTAGCTATTGGAGTAACAACAGATGCCGCTGACGCATTTGGTGTAGCAAATCAACTACCAAACTCTGTCTACGCAATCATTGTCGGCGGTGTTCTCAACGCAGTGATGGTTCCGACTCTTGTGAAGGCAAGATCCGCTAGTGACGGCGGTAAGGGATATGTCGATCGTTTTGTCACTCTCGCGATCACCGTCTTTTTTGTCAGCACGCTGCTTTTCACCATTGCCTCACCGCTGCTGGTTCGGCTTTACACCTCTGGCTGGAGTGAGGAGCAGCTCGCACTAGCAACGGCCTTTGCCTACTGGTGCCTGCCTCAGCTGTTCTTCTATGGCCTCTACTCCATTTTGGGTGAGGTGCTCAATTCAAGAAAAGCCTTTGGCCCATTTATGTGGGCGCCCGTTCTAAACAATTTAGTTTCGCTACTGGGCCTTGTTTTATTCATCCTCATCTTCTCCGCTGACCCAACGGGTTCAAGGTCTGTGAGTTCCTGGGGTGCTGAACAAATTGCACTTCTTGCAGGAAGTGCAACTGCCGGTGTTGCAGCGCAGGCTCTGATTCTTTTAGTCAGTTGGAAACGAATCGGATTAAAGCTGAGTCTTAATTTCAAGTGGCGAGGCTTTGGTCTCGGGCCTGCGCTCAAAGCAGCTTCATGGTCACTGGCGATGGTGGTGGTTTCACAAATCGGTGGACTGGTGCAAACAGCAGTGGCGTCAACCGCAGCGGTTGATCGTGGCTCGGGTCAGGCAGTTGCATCAGTTGCTGCAGCTGCGATTGCGTGGCTTATTTTTATGCTGCCTCATTCTGTTGTGACGGTTTCGATTGCAACCGCCTATTTCACTCGCATGGCTGAGCATCACCAGTCTGGCCAAATGAATCAGTTCAAGCAGGATCTAACAACTGCGCTGCGTGTGATTGCCATGGTGAGTGTCATTGCAAGCGCGGTGTTAATTGTCCTGAGTTATCCGATAGCAAGGGTCTTCGTTGGTGAGTATCCCGCAACTGCAGCTCTTGGAAATGTCATTGCTGCATTCATGATTGGACTGCTTCCATTCAGTTTTGTCTACATGATGCAAAGAGCGTTCTTTGCCCTTGAAGATACGAAGACACCTTTTGTTTTCACGTCTATCCAAATTGGAATTCACATCGCAGGATCAATCACACTCGGGTTTGTAATGCCGAAGGAATTTTTAGTTGTCTCAATAGCTCTGTTGACCGCGTTTTCGATCTGCGTTCAAGGATTAGTTGCTTATGCGATGCTCAGAAAAAAGATTGGTGCTCTGAGGGGCTTTGGGGTTTCTCGATCAACAATCAAATTTGTGCTAGCTGCCATTCCAGCGAGCGCCGCTGGGGTAATGGTGCTGCTAGCACTTGGAGGAATTGGCGAGGATTCATTTGCCCTGCAAAGCGTGCTGGGTGCAATCACCTCCGCAATAATCGTTGGTGGCATCATGGGTGTTAGCTATCTGTTGCTACTTTGGTTACTAAAGTCGCAGGAGATTCAAGAGTTAAGCTCTGCGCTACGTGGTCGTTTTACAAGAAACGGCGGCGGAGACTAGGCTGAGACCTGAAATAAATAGATACTCATCTATGTTTAGATGACCAAAGGAAACACACATGCGCGAAGTGATAATCATCGGTTCTGGGCCAGCTGGCTACACCGCCGCAATCTATGCGGCCAGAGCGCAGCTCAATCCCCTGATGATTGCTTCCAGTGTGGAACCAGGTGGGGAGCTAATGAAAACCACGGAGGTGGAGAACTTCCCTGGATTCCCCGAAGGCCTGATGGGACCTGACCTGATGGCTAATTTCCAGGCTCAGGCCGAAAGATTTGGAACCGAGATCCTCTTCGATGATGTGGTTGAGGTTGATCTAAGGGGCCCAGTCAAGAAGGTAAAGACCGGTGGAGGTATGGAGTTTGAGGCCAAATCAGTAATTCTTGCAACTGGTGCTGCCTACCGAGAGCTGGGACTACCTAAGGAGAAGGAACTCAGTGGCCACGGCGTTAGCTGGTGTGCAACCTGTGATGGCTTTTTCTTCAGAGACAAGGTAATTGCGGTTGTTGGTGGCGGGGATTCGGCCATGGAAGAGGCTAACTTCCTAACTAAGTTTGCCTCCAAGGTCTACGTCATTCACCGAAGAGATTCCCTGAAGGCCTCAAAAATCATGCAGAAGCGCTCTTTTGACAACCCAAAAATCGAATTCATCTGGAATTCGGCGGTTAGTGAGCTAAAGGGCGATGCCAAGCTCAGTGGCGTAGTGCTCGAAAATACCCAAACGGGTGAAAAGAGCGAGCTGGCCCTGGAGGGGCTATTCATAGCTATTGGAAATGACCCGAGGGTTTGGTTGGTTGAGAATCAGGTGGAGCTCACCGCTGATCGCTTTATAAAGGTTGAGGGAAGATCTTCCAAGACTTCGCTACCGGGAGTATTTGCCTGTGGTGATGTGATTGACCCAACCTATAGACAAGCGATTACAGCGGCGGGCTCTGGATGTGTAGCGGCCCTAGATGCCGAGCACTACCTAAGTTCGAAATAGGAGGAGCGATGCCAATCGACACCACCACAGACAAGTTTGAGGCGGATGTCCTCAATAGCACCAAGCCGGTAATCGTTGATTTCTGGGCTGAGTGGTGCGGTCCGTGCCGAATGATTGCTCCTGTTCTAGCTGAAATTGCGGAGGAATATCGCGACAAGGTAACAGTTGCCAAGGTGAACGTAGACAACGAGCCAGATCTAGCCATGAAATACAACGTCACCGGCATTCCGCTACTGGGAGTATTTAAAAACGGTCAGATGGTCAAACAACTGGTTGGAGCAAGGCCAAAGGCGGCTCTGGTCAGTGAACTGGCTGAATTTCTTAGCTAACAAACGATAAAGCCCTAGACTTTGCGCTAACCCCAAAGGAGCGCAACATGGCTCAGTCACGCCTGGAGCAGAGCTTTGATTTATTCAAAGATGCTTATGCGAAGCGTGCCGAGAATCTCTCGGTAAGTGAAGTTCGCGCGCTGTTTGCAACTGTCTCTAGACCCGAGGTTGTCTCTCTTGCCGGTGGTATGCCGGATGTTTCCGCCCTAGACAACGAACTAATCAGAAATGCCTTTGACTCGCTGATGGCCAATCGCTCGCAGTTTGCTCTGCAGTATGGTCCAGGCCAGGGTGATGCCAAGCTGAGGTCTCAGATTCTGGAGATTATGGCTCTCGAGGGCATTCAGGGCAGCGTCGAGAACCTGATGATTACCACTGGCAGTCAGCATGCATTAGAACTCATTGCCGATCTGTTCTTGGATCGGGGGGACGTCGCACTGGTCGAATCCCCCAGCTATGTCGGAGCAGTTGGAATATTCAGACACAAAGAAGCGCACATTGAACACGTCTACACAGACGGTGATGGAATTTCACCCGATGCTGTCGCAGAAGCCGCTGATCGTCTACTGGCCGAGGGTAGGAAGGTAAAGCTTCTATACCTGGTAACCAACTTTGCTAATCCATCGGGTGTAACGCTCAGTGAAGACAGAAGAGATCGTCTGATTGAAGTATGTAAATCACGCGGGATCTTGATTGTGGAAGACAACCCATACGGACTTCTCTATTTCGACGAGTCGCCACCTAAGGCACTTAGGTCTAGGGACGCAGACAGCGTTGTTTATCTTGGTTCATTTTCAAAGATTCTCTCGCCTGGCCTAAGAGTCGGATACGTACTTGCTCCCCCCGCCATCCGAGAGAAACTGATTCTTGCCAACGAATCGGCGATTTTGTCTCCAGCAACTTTTGCTCAAATGATGGTGTCTGAGTATTTATCGATTTGCGATTGGCAGCAACAGATATCTGAATATCGCTCTTTGTATAAAACCAAACGCGATGCTGCAATCTGGGCCCTTGGTGAATACCTCCCGGGTATTGAAACCACAAAGCCACGTGGTGGATTTTTTCTTTGGGTCAGTTTGCCAAGTGGAATTGATGGCAAAAAACTTTTGCCAATTGCGGTTGAAGAACTTGTCGCCTACACACCGGGAACTGCGTTTTATGGTGATGGCAGAGGAAAAGAATTTATTCGAATCTGCTACTCACACCCAACCGCAGAAAACGTGAAGGTTGGCATTCAAAGACTTGCGAAAGCAATAGATAGATTTCAGAGCTAGGACTTAATCTCGTCTGCAATTCGCCTGAGGTCTGCCACTGATCCAAACTCAATGACAATCTGACCTTTTTGTCTTCCAAGTTTTATCTTTACAACAGTGTTGAGTCTGTCACCAAGTTCTTGAGCCATCTCGTGGAGCATGTCAGTTTTACCACCGGGCTTTATAACAGGTTTCTTTTTCTTTCCAACTCCACTTGCAATTAGTTCTTCGAGGCCTCTTACTGAAAGTCCTTCACGAATAACTCGCCCGGCGAGTTCGCTCATTAGTTCTTCCGAATCAGCAGCAAGCAAAGCACGAGCATGCCCTGCGGTGAGAACACCAGCAACCAATTTCTGCTGAACATCTAGAGGCAACCTAAGAAGCCTGAGGGTGTTGGTGATCTGCGGCCGGGATCTTCCTAGGCGATCGGCGAGTTGCTCTTGGGTGATTCCAAAGTCTTCGAGCAGTTGCTTGTATGCGCTCGCTTCTTCGAGTGGGTTAAGGTTTGCTCTGTGGAGGTTTTCCAGAAGTGCATCTCTGAGCATGTTCTCATCGGTGGTGTCTCGAATGACCGCTGGGATTGCTGTTAGTCCAGCTTCCTTGGCTGCCCGGAAGCGGCGCTCACCCATGATTAGTTCAAAATCGTCTTGTCTTGGTCGAACAACGATTGGTTGCAGAACACCAAACTCTTTGATCGAGTGAACAAGTTCGGCGAGGGCCTCGGGTTCAAAAACTTTTCTTGGCTGCTGAGGATTTGGAATTATGCGACTGAGTTCCAAAAAGGCAAGCTTGGCACCCGGCACTGCCACAAGACCTTGGCTGTCAGAGCTGAAGAAAACATCGACTGCGTCACGCTGCCCGGCTGGAATGAGTGAGCCAATTCCGCGTCCGAGTCCGCCTCTTCTTTTGTCCTCTGCCATTACTTCACTCCTTGTTGAGCTAGTTCGATTGCCGCTTCTTGATATGCAAGGGAACCCGCGTTCTTCGGGTCGTACTTGATTGCAGTTTGTCCAAAGCTAGGGGCTTCGGAAATTCTCACTGATCTGGGTATGACTGCCTTGAGAGTCTGATTCGGGAAAAAGTGCTTCACCTCGGCAGCAACATCTGAGCTCAATTTCGTTCTGCTGTCATACATCGTCAGAAGGATCGAAGAAATGACCAACGAAGGATTCAGGGCTTGCTTGATTCTCTCAATGTTGGAAATCAGCTGGGTAACACCTTCAAGTGCGTAGTACTCGCATTGAATCGGAACCATAACCTCGGTAGCAGCTACCAGTGCATTAACTGTTAGTAGTCCCAGCGAAGGCGGGGAGTCAATAAACACGTAATCCTGTGGATGTTGAATGAGGTACCGAGAAAGGGCCTCAGCCAAGATTCTCCTGGGGTTCTCGGCATTCACCAGGTCAATCTCGGCTCCAGCTAGGTCAATAGTTGCGGGCAGGCAAAGAAGGTTGGGATGTTCTGTGCTTGGGCGGACGGCGTCGGCAATGGAAACCTCCCCCATCATGACTTCGTAGCTACTCAGGGTTCCGGTTTGGTGTGGAACACCGAGAGCTGTGGATGCGTTGCCTTGAGGATCGAGGTCAATTACGAGAACTCGCATGCCTTTGGATGCTAGGGCAGCAGCTAGGTTGACAGCCGTGGTTGTCTTACCAACTCCCCCCTTTTGGTTAGAGATGGTGATAATCCTGGTTTTCCAAGGGGGAGTCAGCACTGTTGCCGCTACGCGCTTGGCACGCTCATTATTTTGCGTTAGTTCATTGAGTATGGGGGTTGCGTCCCGCTCACTGCTCAAGTCTGGCTCCAAATGTTTCACGTGAAACTACAGTCAAATTATCGTCCTTGACCCCTTGCCAACCGATAGGAGTTGGGCTAGTTTCCTCGCGATTATTGGGGTAACCCATCCCTGGGACCACGGTCGCTGGAGTTGCTGCTGTCTCTTCGGCTGGCTGATTCATTGGAAGACCATCATTTCAGGGAAGTTCTCACAACCGTGGCAGTTTCGGGGGCTTTGTCCAAACCCAATATGAGAATTTCTGGCTGTGAATAACCCATGCTTTCAAGTTTCCGCTGGGCTTCATTGATCTCATCCTGGGCCCTAGAGCCCTTCATGGCGATTATTGTCCGCTGGTTCGAGTCTTTGATCAGGGGCGTGAGCATTTTGAGGAGTTTATCCAGGGCGGCGACGGCTCTAGCTGTGGCGAAATCAAAGTCTGATTCCGTCACGTCCTCCGCCCTGGCCCTAAGAACCCGAATATTGCTAATGCCGAGGTCCTTGATGACTGTTGAGAGCCAGGTGGCTCTTCTTTCCATCGGCTCGACCAGTGTGAAGTTGGCTTCGGGCCTAGCGATGGCCATGGGGATACCCGGCAGGCCAGCTCCGCTGCCGACATCAACAACCTTGCTGCCTGCTGGAATGAGTTCGGCGAGGAGTCCGCTATTAATCACGTGTCTTGACCAGATCCGTGGTAGCTCTCTAGGACCTAGGAGCCCAAAGGTTTCTGAATCCTTGGCCAGACGCTCGGTAAAGGCCCTGGCTTTATCAATTTCAGGACCGAAGAGCACAGCCGCATACTGCGGCTCTTGCTCTAAGTGGTCCATTTCAGTCCCTTTGTTTCACGTGAAACATTAGGGCTTGCTGACGACAATGTGGCGATCTCTGCCTTGGCCCTCAGATTCGGAAGATAGGCCTGCTTCTGCCACCATGTCGTGCACCAATTTGCGGTCGTAGCTGCTCATTGGCTTAAGGTGCTCTGGATTACCTGATTCGTTAACCTTCTTAACGATCTTCTCCACAAGCTTCTTCAGCTGTTCAGTCTTGGCTTCTCTAGACCCGCCAATATCAAGAATTAGGCGGCTCGGCTCGCCGGTTTTGGCTTGCACGGCCAGTCGGGTGACTTCTTGGATGGCCTGGGCAATTTCAGGATCTGAAACCTTGCCCAGATTGGACTCTCCTTCGCTGGAAACGGTCAAATAGACCCTCTCCTGGCGAAGTTCAATCTCCAAATCGCCGTCAAGATCGGCTAAATCAAGGAATTCTTCGATGAAATCGGCTGCGATTTCACCCTCTTTTTCAAGCTGGTTTTCTTCGGTCATTTCTTTTTCTTCTTCTTTGCGCGATTCTTATTGACGGGTTGCTGTCTCTGGCCTGATTCTGGGGCGGTTTCTTCTGAATCAACCTCAACTGCCTTGATTTCTGGCTCAGGGTCGGTCAGTTTGCCCTTCTTTCTAAGCCTTTCCTGGCGAGCATGGTGGGCTGGAGAGCCTGGTTGGGGCATGTTCCGGATGACAAAGAACTGCTGACCCATGGTCCAGAAGTTGGAAATTAGCCAGTAGGTCATCACACCTAGGGGGAAAGTAAGGCCAGAAACCAAGAAAACTAGGGGCAGAACATACAACAGGATCTTCTGGGTCTGCATGAACTGGCTGTTCTGGATGTCTGGGTTTTGGTTCTTGGTCATAATCTGCTTCTGGGTGATGAACTGGCTGGCAGACATCAGCACAATCATGACTCCGGCAATGATTTTGACGTTTAGTTCAGGGCTTCCAAAGAAGGTGTCGGAGAGCTTTGCCCCCCACATTTCAGCCTGGGAAAAGGACTGGGCCAAGGCAGCATCCAGGGGTCCAACACCCTTTTTATTGGCTTGGGCGTCGTTAAGAACGAAGAAAAGACCCATAAAAATAGGCATTTGGAGCAATAGTGGCAAGCAGGAGCTGAAAGGGTTGGAGCCGGTCCTCTTATAGAGGTCCATCTGCTCCTTGGCCATGCGCTCCCGAGACTCGCGGTCGGTCTTACCCCGATACTTCTTCTGGAGTTTCAATAGTTCTGGCTGGACCAGCATCATGTTGCGCTGGCTCCGGATTTGCTTGACAAAGACCGGAATCAGGGCAGCTCTGACCAATAAAACCAGGCCAACAATGGCCAAAACCCATGATATTCCTGAGTCAAAACCCAGCCCCAGAGAACTGAAAAGTGTGTGGAAATTGACCAGAATAAACTCAATCAGCCACTTAATTGGCCATAAAAGATCCACTAGCTACCTCGCGTTGATAAAGCCGGACTTACAAATCCTAGTCTGCCGATCTGTATCCAGTTCGGCCCTTCGGGAACATCGTCCACCCCGCCTTTTGACCAGGGGTGGCAGCGAGCTATACGCCAGATAGTCATGGGCACTCCTCGCAGAACCCCATAGCGCTGAATTGCCGAAAGTCCGTAGGTTGAGCAGCTTGGGTAGTAGCGGCAAACATCGCCATAGAGAGGAGAAATGAGCTTTCTCCATAGGAGGATTGGCACTATCAATAAGTTCCGAGGAATAAGCCAGATAGTCTTCAGAAATCTCACTGGATTTTCCCCAAGACTTCCCCGACTTCGGTCTTCAGCTGGTCAAACGGGGCCTTATCCGCACCTGGTCTGACTCGAAAAACCCCTGAAATTGAGGGGTTTTGGCCCAAATGACCCACCAAAGCAGCCCGGAAACGGCGCTTTACCTGATTTCTAGTGACGGCCCCGCCGACTGCCTTGGAAACCACAACTGCAAAGCGGTTGATCTCAGCAGGAAGGTAGTGAAGTGTGACCAATTTGGTTGTTGATCGTTGGCCCTTGTTGACGACTTCGCGAATTTCATCGCTTGATCGCAAGCGATTTACGCGGGGGAGCAATTTACCCCTAGGCGCTGAGCTCGGCGCGACCCTTACGACGACGGGCTGCCAGGATGGCTCGGCCGGCACGGGTGCGCATGCGAGCACGGAAACCGTGGGTCTTCGCACGGCGGCGGTTGTTTGGTTGGAAAGTGCGCTTGGTCACTTCGAAACTCCTGAAAATTACGGGCTAGGGCCCTAGACAACCTCAACAATTTACGCTGTTGGGGCCAGTTAGTCAAGACGAAATTTAGGCTGTGGAAAACTCCTCAAAAACAGCCAATTTAGGCACCGACACGCCGCACGGATTTGATATCTGTGGCCTCTGGGAGTTGAATGTTGCAGTCAAAGACAGTGGGTGCTTTATCCACAAGTTTTCCACAGCACTATAAACCTTCTCCACAGGTAGAGGGTCCTGTGTAAAACTCTGTGGATAACTTTTGAAGGGAGCTGAGATGGCCGATGCGGCTCTGACTACCTCCTGGAAGGGGCTAGTTGCCAAAGTAGCTGCTGACCCCAACGTAACCCCGCACCTAAAAGGCCATCTCGACCTGGCTGTTCCAAAAGGTGTTCTTGAAGACACTCTTTACATTGAAGTTCCAAACGAAGTTACTCGGTCGATGTTGCAGGGACGACTTCGTGATCAAATCTTGAATGCCTTGAATGAGCTCGCTGAAGTCGGAGGCCCTAGGAGTTTTGTTGCGATAACAAACGAAGATCTACAGACAGCAATCAAAGTAGATGTTGTTCAGGAGCAAGAGATTCGCTGGCCGGAAATTGATCCGGTTCTCCCAACGGCAATTCCCAGCGCATCTGGATTAAATCCAAAGTACAGCTTCGAAAGTTTCGTTACAGGTGGATCTAATCGTTTTGCACACGCGGCTGCGTTCGCAGTTGCTGAAGCCCCGGCTGAGGCATACAACCCGCTTTTCATTTATGGTTCGAGTGGTCTGGGTAAAACACACTTGCTCCACGCGATTGGCCATTACGCACTCACGCTGAAGCCTCGACTCAAGGTGAGATATGTTTCTTCGGAAGAATTCACCAACGACTTTATTAACGCAATTCAGAACAACAAAACAGCGGAATTTCAGGCCCAATACAGGGATGTTGACATTTTGCTTGTGGATGACATTCAGTTCCTGCAGGGCAAGGATCAAACGCAAGAAGCTTTTTTCCACACCTTCAACACTCTTCACGATCACAACAAGCAGGTTGTAATCACCTCGGACTTGAGACCTAAGCAGTTAGCTGGTTTCGAAGAAAGAATGTTGTCAAGGTTTGAGTGGGGTTTGATTACAGACATCCAGGCACCTGAGTTTGAAACTCGTGTTGCAATTCTTCGGAAAAAAGCAGCGATGGAAAGAATTCAGGTTCCGGACGAAGTAATCGAATACATGGCAGCTAGGGTCTCATCGAACATCCGGGAGCTGGAAGGCACCCTGATCCGTGTCACAGCTTTCGCAAACCTAAACAGACAACCCATCGACATGGAACTGATTCAGGTAGTTTTGAAAGACACATTGTCTTTCGCGGGTGATAGCAACGTGTCCCCGATGTCGATTATTTCTGCGACCGCTGAGTATTACAAACTGAGCCCGGATGACATCACTGGCAGTGGTAGGCAGCAGGCTGTGGCACTCGCTAGGCAGATCGCCATGCATATTTGCCGGGAGCTAACGGACCTGTCGCTTCCAAAAATTGGCCTCTACTTTGGTAATCGCGATCACACGACCGTTATGTATGCGACCAAGAAGATCAGCGAACAAATGCGGGAGAGGCGCTACATCTACAACCAGGTCTCAGAAATCATCCAGAAAATCAAAGACAGCGCCCGCTAAGACCTGTGGATAAACAGGCCAATATCTGTGGAAAACTTCCAACAATTTGTCCACAAACACCTGTCTTTGACCTTTGCTCGCAAGGGTTTCCACAACCCCAAGAGTTATCCACAGACTTATACACAGGAAGATCAACATCTTACAAGCTTGTAGTTTTTAGGTAATTTGCTACCTGTAAGCAGTTATCCCATATTCCACAGGTGCTTATTGTTGTTATTACAAGGGATTTAAATAGCTGGGGATCTTGGGGGAAACCCATATTCTCTGTAAGTCACAGGTATGTGCCAAGATAAAAGGCCCGATTGAGGATAAAGATGAAGTTTCAAGCAGATAAAGAGGTTCTTTCTGACGCTATTTCTTTTGTAGTCAGATTAATTTCCCCAAGACCACAACTGCCTCAGCTTTCCGGTGTTGTTATCGAAGCTGAGAATAACGAAGTAACCCTCTCTATTTTTGACTATGAGGTTTCAGCTAAAGCCAAAATAGCCGCAAATGTTGATAAGCCAGGAAAGGTTCTTGTCCAGGCAAAACTTCTATCTGAAATAGTTTCAAAACTTCCATCAGACTCGGTCGCCTTTGATAACAGCGAATCAAGGGTTCAGATCAACTCTGGCTCAAGCAAATTTTCGCTATCTCCAATGAGCATGTCGGAATATCCAAACGCCCCACAAAGCCCACAAGCAACTGGAAAAGTTCCCGGCGACATTTTTGCAGAATCTATTTCCCAGGTTTCTGTTGCTGCTTCAAGGGAAGAAGTAACACCAGTCCTCACCGCGGTAATGATTTCAGCGAACAACAAACAGCTTTCTTTGATTGCAACCGATCGTTTCAGGGTCGCAACAAAGTCAATAGCATGGCAGGGGACATCCGGAGATAAAGAGGTTTTGGTTCCCGCTCGAGTAATGGGCGAGATTTCAAAAACCTTTGCGCACGAAAAAGAGATTCAAATTGGATTCGCCGAGGGAGACAAGGAACTCATTAGTTTCTCATCCGGAAACAAGTCGGTGACGACTTCAACCATCAAGGGTAAGTACCCGGCGGTTTTGACACTTTTCCCCAGCGAGACCCCCCACTTTGCTGTGCTAAACACACATGATCTGATAGATGCCACCAGGCGCGTCGGCTTAGTGGTTGATCGCGACAAGCCACTGAGATATAAATTCACAGCAAGTGAGGTCACCCTGGAATCAATCGGTTCCGATGTTGCTGATGCAAGTGAACAGGTCTCTTGCTCTCTAACTGGAGATGAAAACATTGTTTCGCTAAAGCCCCAGTACTTGATTGACGCACTATCTGGAATCGAAACAGAGATGGTTTCTCTAGGTTTCACCTCAAACCCAAACAACCCAAACAAGCCAGGGCCAGTTTTGATAACCCCGGTTGGATCAGATAATCAATACAAATATCTGTTACAACCCAACCTTCTAGTTTCATAGGGGGCTGGCCTTGTGGGTGAGCGAGCTGCAGCTTGCTAGTTTTCGCAATTACACACAGCTGAGCCTTTCTCTATCTCCTGGTATAACCCTTTTCCACGGACCAAACGGTGAGGGCAAAACTAACCTCGTCGAAGCACTTGTCTATCTCAGCCAGCTCACTTCTCATAGGCCGGGAAACCTCAAATCACTGATACAAAATGGGCAAGACAGGGCGGTGGTTTCTGCGACCGCAAACCACAACAGCAGAAAACTCGTAATTGCAGCTGAACTAAACCGCGAAGCACCCAATAGGTATTTTCTGGGTGGGAATCAGCAGCGGAGAGTAAGCGAGTTTCTTGGAAACCTACCGGTCGTTCTGTTCGCGCCAGAGGACCTAGATATTGTTCGAAGAGACCCGGAAGACAGGCGCCATTTCCTCGACACCAACATGGCTCTTCTCAAGCCCAGGCTTGCCCAACTCAAGCTCGACTACGACAAGGCCCTGAAGCAAAGAAACGCCTTACTGAAAAGTGCCAAGCAGGTTAAGAATGCCGATCTCAGCACGCTCGACATATGGGATGAGCAGATTGCAAATCTCGGAAGCAAGCTCACCATTGCGAGGCTGGAACTAATCTCGCAGCTATCACCCTTGATTCAAGATTTCTATAACAAGCTTTCTACTTCGAAAGAAGTAATCACCATGAGACTGGTCTCTTTGAATACCAAAGAAGAAACAGAAGAAATCTCTCAGAGGGATCTAGAGCAAATGCTTCTGGGGAAGCTTCAAAGTCTTCGCGATCAAGAACTTGAAAGAGGAATAACACTCGCCGGCCCACACAGAGACGAACTGCTGATTGAGAAGAACTCTCTGCCCGTTAGAACCCAGGCCTCCCAGGGTGAAGCATGGTCAATCGCACTTGGCCTAAAACTTGCTCTCGCTCAGTTGCTCAGAGAAAGTAACCTCGGCGATCCAATTGTGATTTTGGATGACGTCTTCTCTGTACTAGACCCAGGTCGACGAGCAAGAATGTTGGAGTTTGTCGTTGGGTTCGAGCAAGTTTTGATAACTGCCGCTGACTTAGGTCTTTCGCCAGAGCTAGAGTTGAGCGCGACGTATTCAATCATGGGAGGCGAGCTCATTGGAGATTAACTTCAACATCGCCGACCGTTTCTTTAAAGAAACACTGAAGTCAATAGGGCGCAAAACCAGAGATCAGAAAAGACGTGAAGAAAAGGCCGAGCGCGGATCAAGACCTTTTGATAAGGGCAGAGAGCCAATTTCCGCAGCTGAGGGAGTTGAAAAACTTCTTGATGATTTTGATTGGCAAAAGCGAGTGGACAAAGAATCGCTCTTTTTGGACTGGGAGAGATTGGTTGGGCCGGAAAACGCAGCAGCTTCAAAGCCACAGGAAATCAGAAACGGCACCCTGAGCATCGGCTGTCGCTCAACCGCCTGGGCAACCCAGCTGAGGCTCTTGAAGGACCAAATTTTGGCTCGAATTCAGGAGCAATATCCAGACCTCGGGGTGAAGGATTTGGTCTTTTTAGGCCCGGCCGCCCCCAGCTGGAAGAAGGGTCCGAGAAGCGTTCCGGGCCGTGGCCCGCGTGATACATATGGGTAGTTTTGGCCTGTAAATTAGCGGATTTGGACTAGAATTAGGGGGTTAGCCAACCCGAATATTAGTCAGTCCTAGGCCTGCATTTCTGTGGTGCTAACCCAAGTGGGAAGCAACTGAATATGTCTGAATCAAAAAAGAAATATGACGCCGGGGCGATCCAGGTCCTGGAGGGGTTAGAAGCGGTTCGCAAGCGCCCCGGAATGTATATCGGCTCTACCGGCCCCAGGGGTTTGCACCACCTGGTCTATGAAATTGTTGATAACTCGGTCGACGAGGCCCTAGCTGGCTATTGCGACAACATCGATGTGACAATCACCAAGTCCGGAGACATCAGAGTCAGCGACAACGGTCGCGGCATCCCAGTGGACATGCACCCTGTTGAAAAAAAGCCAGCAGTAGAAGTGGTTCTTACGGTTCTCCACGCAGGTGGAAAGTTTGGTGGCGGAGGTTACGCGGTCTCCGGAGGTCTTCACGGAGTAGGCGCATCAGTTGTTAATGCACTGAGTAGCAAGCTCTCAGTTGATGTGCATCGCGATGGATTTGTTTGGTCTCAGACCTACACCATTGGTGTTCCTGACAAGCCTTTGAAGAAGGGTGTCAAGACAACTAAGACTGGCACAACAATCCAGTTCACACCCAGTAAAGATATTTTCGAAACCGTTGTCTTCGACTACGAAACTCTTCGTCAGCGATTCCAACAGATGTGTTTTTTGAACAAGGGTCTCAAGATAAATCTTGTTGATGAAAGAACCGGGGCAAGCGACTCATATAAATATGATCGCGGTCTGATTGATTATGTCGAATATCTAAACTCTGCGAAAAAAGTTGAGGTTGTTCACGACGAAATCATTTCGATTGAGTCAGAGACCAAAGACAAGAAAATGTCGGTGGAAATTGCCATGCAGTGGACCACCGGTTATAACGAGGGTGTCCACACCTACGCCAACACCATCAATACCCACGAGGGTGGAACCCACGAAGAAGGCTTCCGAGCAGCCATAACATCTCTGCTAAACAAATACGCAAGAGATAAGGGGCTACTCAAGGAAAAAGACGAAAACCTAACGGGTGATGATGTTCGCGAAGGACTAACCGCGGTTATTTCCGTCAAACTGGCAGAACCTCAGTTTGAAGGTCAGACAAAAACCAAACTTGGTAACACCGAAGCAAAAACGTACGTCCAGAAGGTTGTCAGCGATCAGCTTGGTGACTGGTTTGAAAGAAACCCAGGCCAAGGCAAAGAAGTTGTTAGAAAAGCAATTCAGGCAGCAGCAGCACGACTAGCTGCAAGAAAAGCGCGAGAGGCAACCAGAAGAAAGAGTCTGCTTGAGTCCGGCGGAATGCCAGGCAAGCTTCGCGATTGTCAATCGAGAGATCCTAAAGTTTCTGAGATCTACATCGTCGAGGGTGATTCCGCTGGTGGCTCAGCGGTTAGAGGAAGAGATCCTGAGACTCAGGCCATCTTGCCGCTGCGCGGAAAGATTTTGAATGTTGAAAAGGCAAGGCTTGACCGAGCACTCGCAAACACAGAGGTGCAATCGCTTATCACCGCCTTCGGCACCGGCATCGGCGAAGACTTTGATGTTGAAAAGATCAGGTATCACAAGTGCATTTTGATGGCGGATGCTGATGTCGATGGCCAACACATCCGAACACTGCTTCTAACTCTGCTATTCAGATACATGCGACCCCTGATTGAGCACGGCTATGTATATATGGCCCAGCCACCCCTCTACCGAATCAAGTGGTCCAACTCCGAGCACGAGTATGCATTCTCCGATGCTGAGAGGGACTCCAAGATTGCCAAGGGCAACAAGGACGGTAAGAAGCTGCCAAAAGAGAACTCGATCCAGCGCTACAAAGGCCTTGGAGAGATGGACTACGACGAGCTGTGGCAGACAACCATGAATCCCGCCACCAGGACCCTTCTGCAGGTCACCCTGGATGACGCGGCGCTCGCCGACGAGATCTTCTCAACCCTGATGGGCGAGGACGTCGACAGCAGAAGAACCTTTATTCAGAAGAACGCTAAAGACGTTCGATTCTTGGACATCTAGGAGTAACACGTGGCTGATCAAATAGACAAGATCGAACAGGTCGACCTCCAGGTCGAGATGCAGCGAAGCTATCTCGATTACGCGATGAGCGTGATTGTTGGAAGAGCGCTGCCCGATGTTAGAGACGGACTAAAGCCAGTTCACCGCAGAGTGCTTTATGCAATGTATGACGGTGGCTACCGACCAGACAAGCAGTTCTCCAAGTGTTCAAGAGTGGTTGGCGATGTCATGGGTCAGTATCACCCACACGGCGACGCCGCCATCTATGACACCTTGGTCAGACTGGTTCAAGACTGGAACATGCGCTATCCGCTGGTTGCAGGCCAGGGAAACTTTGGATCTCCAGGAAATGACCCAGCTGCTGCACCTAGATACACCGAGTGCAAGATGGCACCGCTCGCCATGGAGATGGTGCGCGATATCGATGAAGAAACAGTTAATTTCCAGGACAACTACGACGGAAGAACACAAGAACCGACGATTCTTCCTTCGCGATTCCCAAATCTTTTAGTTAATGGCTCAATCGGTATTGCGGTTGGAATGGCGACCAACATTCCACCTCACAACCTTCGTGAAATTGCAGAAGCAGCAAAGTTTGCTCTTCTCAATCCCGAGAAGAAGGGTGCGAAGCTACTCAACGAATTAATCAAAATTGTTAAGGGTCCTGATTTTCCAACTGGAGCTCAGATTCTTGGCCGCAGTGGAATTGAAGAGGCCTACCGAACTGGACGCGGCTCCATCACCATGCGCGCGGTTGTCACCGTCGAGGAGATTCACGGACGCGTCTGCCTGGTGGTAACCGAACTGCCCTATCAGGTAAACCCAGACAACCTAGCCCTGCGAATCGCAGAACTGGTCAAGGAGGGCAAGCTAACCGGCATTGCAGACATCAGAGACGAGACCTCGGGTCGCACCGGACAGCGCCTAGTAATCGTTCTCAAAAAAGATGCCGTTGCCAGAGTGGTCCTAAACAACCTCTTCAAATACACCCAGCTGCAGGAAAACTTTGGAGCCAACATGCTGGCCCTAGTCGATGGAGTTCCTAGGACGCTATCTCTAGACGGATTCATTACCGCCTGGATTGATCACCAGATTGAGATCATTCTTCGTCGTACTCAGTTCAGGCTCAAGAAGGCCGAGGAGCGAGCACACATCCTTCGCGGCTACCTCAAAGCCCTGGACGCGCTCGATGCCGTCATCAAGCTGATTCGCAAGAGTCAAACGGTTGATGATGCCAGAGACGGGCTGATGAAGCTGCTCAAGATTGATGATCTGCAGGCCAGAGCAATCCTTAACATGCAGCTCAGGCAACTCGCCGCACTTGAGCGTCAAAAGATTATCGATGAGGCCGCTGAGCTGGAAGCAGAGATCAAGGGCTACAAAAAAATTATCAAGGACGAAGGGCTTCAGCGAAAGATTGTCATCCAAGAACTTGATGAAATCACTGAAAAGTATGGTGATGAAAGAAAGACGACAATTGCCCTGGGATCAGACGGCGATGTCGCAGTAGAAGATTTAATCAAAGAAGAAGAAATGGTAGTGACCCTCACTGCCGGCGGCTACATCAAGCGAACCAAGAGCTCTAGCTACAGGGTTCAGCACCGTGGTGGCAGGGGAGTGAAAGGTGCAAGCCTAAGAGCAGACGATGTTGTCCAAAACTTCATTGTCTCAACCACTCACCACTGGCTGATGTTCTTCACCAACAAGGGACGTGTCTATCGAGCAAAGGTCCACGAGGTCCAGGAGGCATCGCGCGAAGCAAAGGGTCAGCACGTTGCCAACCTGCTTGCCCTGCAGCCCGATGAGCGCGTTGTCGAGGTTTTGGACCTCAAGGACTACACCCAGGCTTCCTATCTTGTCATTGCAACCAAAAACGGACTGGTCAAGAAAACCGAACTTGAGCTGTATGACACAGCTCGCAGCGGCGGAATCATCGCCATCAAGCTTCGCAAAGACGATGAAGTTGTCAATGCCATGCTCGTTGAAGACGACAACCATCTGCTGCTGGTAAGCAAGAAGGGAATGTCAATCTGCTTCTCTGCTGACAATGAGTCGCTTAGACCAATGGGACGAGACACATCGGGTGTCACTGGTATGAAATTCCGCAAGGGTGATGAGCTGCTATCTGCCTGTGTGATGGGTAGCGCTGGGTTTGTCTTTGTTGTCACCGAAGGCGGATACGCCAAGCGCACCAGCGTCGATCAGTACCGAGTTCAAAACCGCGGAGGCCTTGGAATCAAGGTTGCCAAGCTTGATGAGAAGCGGGGAGATCTGGTCGGCTCACAGATTGTTGACGAAACCGATGAAGTACTAGTTGTATTGGCATCAGGAAAAGTAATGCGGACAGCAGCCAGCGAGGTCCCGGCTAAGGGCCGCGACACCATGGGTGTAGTGTTTGCTAGGTTTGAAGAAGGCGACTCTGTTCTGTCGCTCGCTAAGAACAAAGAGCGAAACTTAGAAAGCGAAGAGGTTTAGAAGTGGCCAAGCTTTTTGAACGCAGCAGTAATCCGCAAGAGCCCCGCAAGCAGATCAAACTCAAGCTCAGGACAATCGATATTTGGTCAGCGACCAAGGTCGGCTTCTTCGTTGCTTTGGCTGCTGCGATTGGAATTATTGTCACGTCACTACTTCTCTGGGCAGTACTCTCAGCGTCCGGTGCCCTTTCATCTCTCGGAGGACTGCTCAGCAGCGTCCTCGGTGATGGCAGCGGATTTAACCTTGAGAGCGAGTTTTCTTTCGGAAATGTGATGGGAACCGCGATCACCCTGTCACTTCTGAACTTAGTTCTAACCACCACGTTGGCGGCTGTGTATGCAGCAATCTTCAACCTAATTGCCAAGCTGGTTGGCGGTATTTCGCTGACCTTCACCAACAATTAGGCGGGGGTTTGTTTGCAGGGGCAAACTCTAGTAAGGTTTTGTTTGCTCTACGGGCCTATAGCTCAGGTGGTTAGAGCGCTTCACTGATAATGAAGAGGTCGGAGGTTCAAGTCCTCCTAGGCCCACGGTGAGCTCTTCCACTAAACGGGAGCACACCTGCGGGGACTTAGCTCAGCTGGTAGAGCACCTGCTTTGCAAGCAGGGGGTCAGGGGTTCGATCCCCCTAGTCTCCACAAAGAAAATCTCCCTCCGGAAACGGGGGGAGATTTATTTTTCCAACCCTCGCTACAGAGCAATATCCAATTGCTTGGCAATCTTCTTGCAGCGATTTTGAATTGATTTAGCGCCGGACTTATTGGCTTTTCTAATCCTTGGGATGAAATCTTGAAGTATTACCTCATCGACTTCCGCAAAGTCTGCTGCAGCTTGAAAGCCGTAGTATCCGACAATCTTGCTTTTGTCGGTTTCGGCCCAATCCATAATCACTTCGTAGGCCCTGTGTCTTTGAGCTTTGGTTAGTTCTGCGTGAACTAGTAGTTGGGGAATGTGCCAGCGAACCTCCTGCTGGGTATAGTGCTCAAGATTCTTCAAAAGGTCTTTTGTGAAAGGCTTTACAGACTCAGGCTTCTGCTCGGCAACCCTCATAGCAACGTAGCTTGATCGCATGGCTACGACCGGATCTTCATCAAGAAAGAGTTTGTAAACATCGGCTAGACCAGAGGGAGCCTTGAGTAGTTTCTGTATAACCTGGTCTGCATCGCCAATTGAGGTTCTTGTCCCACCAGAAAGAGTGTCCCTAACTCCAGCCATAGCAACCCCCAACACTTTTTATCTCAGACCGAGAGATTTCCTCAAAAATATAGTCTGAAAAATAGTCTGAAAATGCAAATAGATCCGCTACAACCCCCGTCTTTGCTAGGCACGTCAATACCCCTAGTCTCCACAAGACCCGCCAGAAATGGCGGGTCTTTTTCTTTTACGTCAGGAAAGCTTTCTCTATTGTTGTCACATGGCGCAAATCGCTGATCTCGTGAAGCAGTTTTATCTGCACCTTTGGAATCAAAGGGATTATGAGATAGCTAATCAAATCCTGCAGGAGCAAGTAAATTTCAGAGGCTCCCTCGGTCCAGCCATGGTTGGTAGAAACAAGGTTTGCGAATACGTCAAAAGCGTCACAGATGCTCTTCAGAACTACACCTGTCAGATTCAAGAAATTGTGGTTGATGGTGAGAAGGCAGCCGCCAAAGTTTTGTTTAGGGGCATACACGTTGGTGAATTCATGGGTTTTGAACCAACGGGTAAAGAAGTTAGCTGGCTGGGAGCAGCTTTCTTCGAAAGTGAACATGGTTTGCTGACTACCATCTGGGTCTTAGGCGACATACAAAGTCTCACTAGCAACCTTATGGAGAACAAGGCCTAGCTTGTATCGGCGCTAGCTGCTTGGCTCTGGAATAACCGGTAAACCCTCAGTGATTGGATCCTGCCCCGGGTTTCTAACTAGCAGAAAATAAATTATTGACGATGCAATTAGAACAACAGCGCCATTGGCGAGGCTTGTAAGTCCAAAGACTGGGTAGAAAACCAAGCGCAATGTCCTCCAATGAAATAGCTGGATTCGATTAGGCCTCTATCCGGCCAGTTATGTCAGTCGCATACATCCAAAAGAGCAGAAAGAAAGAGTTGTCGCAATTCCTGCACCCGAAGACAAGAAACTCTAACTTGCCGGTTCTGGTGCAACCAAAGCCTTCCGCGAGGAGCTCCTTTCCAAGGCGCTCCTAGATCTTGCTGATGTTGTATTGCTTTTATGAATTCGGTAATGACTGTTCGACTTGGGCAATGGCGTCTATCTCAACCAACATTCCCGGGGCCAAGCCGACCTCCACCGTGGTCCTGACAGGAAACGGTTCTTTCCGAAAAAACTCCGCATGAACTTTGTTCATGTCAGCGAACAATCCCCAATCTGAAACAAAATACCTTATAGAAACAATGTGCGAGTGGTCGAGACCCGCAGCTTCCAAAACATAGCCAATGTTCTCGAGTGTTTTTCGCGTCTGAGTAGTCATATCGGATCCAACAAGCACCCCGGTCTTGGCGTCAAATGCGCCTTGACCCGCTAGAAACAAGAAATTCTGCGCCTTTAGGGCCTGAGAATAATTGGCCACCGGGGCCGGGGCCTTGTCGGTCTTGATGCTTTTTGTTTTCACTTTTTCTCCCTACTTTCTTCTGTGATTAACCAAAATCCTGGTCAAATCCTCTGGACTTGAATAAGACCCAAGCAACTTTGAAACCAGGGACTTCCCAAGTCCAACCCCAGCAGCCCCTCGCTCTATGTAATGGGACATGTTTTCCAGCGTCACCCCCCCAACCGCAACAACCCTGGCTTCGGGAAATGGGTCGAGGATCTGAGAGACACCAGCAGGTCCAAAAATTGAAGCCGGAAAGAGTTTCATGTATTGCTGTCCGGCTTCGAGAACCATTGAAACCTCCGTCGGACTCATAACCCCTGGAAGGTAACAGACTCCATCCTGGTTTGCTCTATTCAGAACATCAAGGCTTAGGTTCGGTCCAACAAGAAAGTCAGCCCCGAGTTCTGTGGCTAAGGAATAGTCAGTCAGATTTCTCACCGATCCAACACCAAGGAAAACATTGGATGATGTCTTCGACTTCCTACTTTGCAAAAAAGCGGCTTCGGACGTTGGTGAATGCAGTGGAATTTCAAGAAGCTTGATTCCAGAATCCCAAAGCCTAATTGCCGCTTTACAAGTGTCTTCGGGCAACAAACCTCTTAGAATTCCAACCGTTGGGCACTCGTCAAGTATGATCCCAAACTTGTCAACGTCCAATTCATCTCCGATAAAGTTATGGACGTACACTACATCAAATAAAGATTTTAGTTTGTTGCACATAACACAACGGGAAAGCCTTGAACCAACTACATGTCTTGCTTAAGGCTGGTCACACAGTCGAATCAATTCAAAACCTAAAACACGAGTTTGAGCGCGAATTCAGATCTCAGCTCCATTGCGAAGTGGTTTCAGAGGACGAGGCTTACAGAAGACTTATCTCCGGCAGTAATTTGCCAGATGTTTGCACGGTACCGTACTGGTATTTATCCGAGCTCGTCGAGGCAAACATCCTTGAGCCTTTATCTGTCGAAGAGATCGAGACGACCCACCTATCGGTAGCAAATGACGCTCTTTCTGTCTCAGGCCAGCAATTCGCTGTTCCGCACACACTGGTTGGCGGAGCTTTGTTTTATCGCAAAGACCGTTTAGGAATCCTCCCCGATCAAACTCTTGAGTCACTTGACTCGTTTCTTTTGCAGTTAGAAGAGATTGTCTATTCCGGCGAGAGTATCGGACTTCGCACGAGCCCGCACTTTTCCTCTGCTGAAACCTACCGCGGGCTGATGTTTGCTCTAGGCGTCGATCTCTTTCGCCAAGGTTTTTCCGAAGAAGAAGACCCCGTTCTCTACCAAATGAGTAAGGTTATTGATTTGGTTTCTACGCAAAAGACAAACATCTCAAATTGCGGTTATTCAGCAGTAGGTGAGTTGTTTCAATCCGGCCAGATTTCATTGATGTTCGACACAAGCGCATGGGCAACAATATTCTCAAAGAACCCGGAATTTTTTGAGTTAGTCGAAATTGAGCAGATTGGAATAGGACCCAAAGCCCAGTTTTTTTACGCGGAAGGCCTCGGAGTTGTTAGCGGCTCGCAAAACAGGGCATTAGCAATGCAGTTCATCAACTGGCGACAGTCAGACAGAGTTGTCTCTTACGAGATTGGTGAACTTAACAGGCTGGACTTCCCGAGAAGCGATCTACATGCCCTAGATTCCTTCGCAGCAAAGACCACACTCGCATCAGGATACAGAGCCAGGTATGAAGTTGAGAAATCTTGGGGTATCATCGACGAGATTTATCCAGTGCGAGCCGCAGGTTACGTTTCTTGGGCAACAGCCTTTTCAAACACCCTATCCGAGAAATTGATTCAGAGAAGAAACGACTGACAAGCAGGCCATAAATCATCAAGCGCCGAGCATCTCTCCTCGCTTGATCACTGTTTTCACTTTTTGCAGGGCAGACAGAGGTTTTATTGGACTTGCCTCCAGTAATAAAAAGTCCGCGGCAAATCCCGGAGATATCTGGCCAATCTTTGCACCTAGCGCCTGACCGGCCCTGACAGTCATTGAAGAAAGAATCTCGAGTTCACTGAAGCCGGCGATTTTCATCAGCTCCGCCTGTTCAAGCAGGCCACGGGGGTGCGGATTAAGTATTGTCCCCGAGTCGGAACCTGCGATGACTCTGCTCGAGACGGCCAAAGATAGTTGAAGCGATTTAGCCTCTGCAGGCTCGTGGAGGAGAATTTTTTCTCGCGCTTCTGGTTCAGTGAATGTCACTTCTGCTTTAGACACAAACCTCTTTGTAGCCACATATGTTGAAACCAACCATGAGCTTGAAGCACTAATCTCATGTAAATCATCCTCATCGAGATATGAGAAGTGTTCTATGGTATTGACTCCAGCTCGAAGAGCGTTCTGCACAGAACTCCTACTATGCGCATGAGCAGCAATCAAGAAGCCTTTATTATGTGCAAAAGCTACAACTTGTTCCAATAAGTCCTGTGACATCTGGACGCTACCCGGGTTAGTACCTTTTGTAATGACGCCGCCACTCGCGAACAGTTTTATGAAGGGGGTGATTTGTGGGTCTAAGTCCTCAAGGATTCTCTTGTAGTCATCCAGAGATTCCGCATGTCTAGAGACGAAGTTCCCGTGACCACTTGCCGAAGAAATTGCTTGAGCAGCAATGACACTGGCGAGCTCAGTCGATTCGTGTCTAAGATCCTTATCTGTACTTAGAAGACTGAATGGACAACCTAAGTCACGTACAGTGGTTATTCCAGCTCGAAGGTACGCTTCTCTGTTTGATTTTATCCGATTTCGAATCACATCTTCGGTCACACTCATTAGGTCGCCTACTACGTCACCGGATCCACTTAGTCCAAGGTGCACATGTGAATCAATCAGCCCAGGGATTAATAGTCCATCAAAAACCGGTAAGCCTGATTCGTATTGCCTGGTCGAGTCAATATTCGAAACTTCAGTAATGAATCCATTCCTCCAGCCAACTAGTACACGTTGTCTATAATCGAGTCGCGGACCGATCAGCGCATCTGCGATGACCATCCCACTGGAGCCAGATAAATTGAGGTTAATCATGAATTCTAACGAAATCTCTGTAGCGCTCGTTGGTGCCGGAGATTTTGGCGTCCACTACCTTAATCATCTATTAATCAACTCCCAAGCAAAAGTTGTTGGTGTGGCTGACAAGAGCGAAGAAGTGCGAAATCGGATCAATTTCACTCATCAAATTCCAGTCTTTGAAAACTTGGAAACACTTCTAAAAAAACAAAAACCCATGGCTCTAATTATATGCACTCCTCCAGCTGCACACATCGATGACTTAGAACTTGCAGTTCTCCATAAGATTCCGACCCTCTTGGAGAAACCCGTTGTAGCCAATAGAGCTGGCTTGGGATACCTTCGGAGCCTCTCAAAGGATTCACGCAGTCTCATCACACCTGCGCACTTGAGTCGACATCTAGAGTCCGTGAAGTTACTCAGGGCTCACCTAAAGAACAAACCAATCAAACTAATTAACGCTTGGCGATACGTCCCAGAAGAGAGACTAAGCCTTCACGGTCACGATCACCCTGCCCTATCTGCAATGATCCACGATTTAGATTTGGTTCAGACAGTGCAGCCATTGGACATTAAGCGCATCCATGTTGAGCACTCAAGAAGCAGGAGAGAGCTGTTGCATCCAGATTCAGTGGTAGTCAGTATAAAGACCCAGAGCGACACGATAGTTGTGATCGGGAACAGCTGGTGTCTCCCCAGTTCAAACCGCTATGTCGAAGCGACTTTAGAGATTGTTACAGATTCAGAAAAAATCACGCTGAGAACACCTGGTGACTCCCTAGTCTTGAGCGGAAGGGACGGGGACAAGTTTCCTGCGCCTGAGCTGGGATTGAGCCACTACTCCCAAGGCGGAGGCGCCTTTGGCCTACAGCTCGACTCATTCCTACGCTCAATCACAGATGAAATCCCAAGGGAGATTTTTTTGGATGAAGCAATCGAAACCCTGGAAATTGCCATCCAAATCTCTGAACTTTCCCCTTAGCTAAATCAGCTCTTTAGCTATGTCACTGGCGCATTTTTTGAGCCGAGGAACGAATTCAATCAGTGCCTTGAATGGCGTTTTGAAAGTAGTCGCGGTCAGCGAGATGCCATAGATTGCTCCAGGGGACTTCGATTGAATACCCACTCCAATACAGTGGACGAAATCCTCATGTTCTCGATTATCCACAGAGTAGCCAACGCTTCTGACTTTTCTAATTTCTCTTAACAAGTCAGAGGACCGAGTGATGGTCTTATCTGTGAACTTTTGAAATTTGTAATTGCGCAAGATGACATCTAATTCGGCATCGGGCAGCTGCGCGAGAATTGCCTTCGCAACAGCGGTGGCATGCAAGGGGGCCGCGATTCCAATTCGCGAATACATCCTGACGCTTTCCCTGGACTCTTGTTTCGCAAGATAGGTCACGTCGTGTCCATCGAACTCAGCGAAATGCACAGTCAGTCCTGTTTCGTCAGAAAGTGATCTCAAATGAGGTTTTGAAATCGGAACAACTTCGAGCGCATCGACTGATTGAGTAGCTAGAGCAAACAATCCGGGGCCCAGCCTGTACTTACGGTCGGAATCGTGCTTCACGATTTTATTTCGCTCTAAAACCCTAAGCAGTCTTAGGGCGGTGGATTTGTGAACATCTAGTAGATCTGAAATCTGGGACAAAGAGAGGCTCTCTTCGGCAAGGGCGCTAAGGATAACTAAACCTCTGTCCAAACTTTGGCTCATAATTCAAGCCTCCTTCGCGTGTTCTCAAAACGCGTTGATTTCCATTCAACTGAAGAAAGCCCCAGCAGAGCATCAACGTAGCTTTTCTCGGGCAAGTCACCAACATCCGCGCTTGTAAGCAGGCTGGCACTGGCCAGAATTGTGCCAAAGCGTGCACAATCTCTGGGCCCCATGTTACTCGCTAGTCCATGAAGGAATCCAGCGGCAAAAGCATCCCCTGCACCTACCGGCTCCACCACTTGTACCTGCAATGCTTCAACTTGTTCGATTCCATCTTTATGAAAAACAACTGAGCCCTCAGGCCCCAACTTAACGATCAAGTACTCTGGCCGGTGAACTAGTCTGCGAACAAGTTCAGGTCTATCAACTCCCCAAATTTCTTTTGCCTCATCTAGCCCAACAAAGCATATGTTGGTCAAGTTGCAGATTTCTAACATCTCCTCAGAGGGAGTCTCACCCCACAGCATTGGTCGGTAATTGACATCAAATGATAACTGGCATACACCCTGCAGTTTATTTACTGCACGATGGAGAAAAGAGTTTGCTGTACTAGAAAGCGCCGCAGTTATTCCTGACATGTGGACAAAGTCGGGCTGTAAGTGAAGCAAAGTTGGAACTAAGGTTTCATCGAGTCGACTAGCCGCAGACCATTTTCTGTAATAACGAACAATTGTCCCAGTTTCAGATGTTTCCTTAACTGCGATACCAGTCTGTCGCGATACATCAACCTCGACGAGACTCACGTCCACCCCTTGGGAGTTTAAGTATCTCGTGACAAGCCTTCCAAGTTCGTCACCTCCGACTCTCGTTAGGTAACTAGTCTTGTGAGACAGGCGCGCTAAGTAGGTCGCAACATTTGACTCTGCTCCCGCTATCGTCAATTCAAACTGCGTTTTTGAAATTTCAGGCGTGGCCAAGGCCTTACTCGGGACTAACATTCCAAGAGCCTCGCCCACAAGGACGAAGTGCTTACTCTGTCGCTGATCAAAACTCATAACAATGTGCTCACGGACGTTCGCTGAACTAACTTCCAAAGTATAATCTAATTATGCAACATAAGTTGCATAATGTGCAATAGAAAGGTAAAGGAAAATGAAGAGAAGATTACTTCCCTTAATTTCCGTTGGAGTTGCTGCATCTTTGTTACTTGGGGGATGCGCCCCTCAGGCATCTGAGGGCCCACAAGAAAGCACTCAGGTAGATCTCACGGATAGAAAACGCTTTGCTGGAACCACTCTGAGACTTCTGTTCAAGGAGGGTTACGAGATTGCGGCTATTCAAGCTTTCGAAGCTGAGTTCGAAGCGGAAACGGGCATCAACTTAGAAATTGAGGTTTATGACGAACCAACTGCAAGACAGAAACTAGTTCTTGATGCCGCCTCGCCGGCGGGATCTTACGACATTACATCTGGTTCTTTCTGGAACATGCCTGAGTTTGTTAAGGCTGGTTGGCTTGAACCCCTGGACGGCTACGTAAAGGACAAAAAAGATGCTTGGTTGGATATGAGCAACATTCCAACTGGTGCGCTTGAGTCCATGACAATCAACAATCAACTATACGCACTACCCCACACAATAATTGGTGGAATGTTTTTCCACAGAACAGACGTATTTCAAGAGCTAGGCCTAACGGCTCCAAAGACAACTCAAGACGTGCTCTCACTTGCAAAAACAATAAGGGAACAAAGGCCGGAACTGATTCCTTTTTCTGGCCGAGGCGCTCCAACTTTTGCTTCTCTGGGATCAATCTTGGGTTGGGCTTACGGTTACGATGCTCTACTGTTTGACGAGTCCGGAAACCCTCAAGCAAACTCCCCTGAGATGAAGCAAGCCGTCAATGACTGGGTGGCACTAATGAAGGACTATGGGGCGTCAGATGCTGCAACCCTTACCTTTACTCAGGCAGGCGAGAAGTTTTCTTCGGGTCAGGCAGCCATGATGTTTGATACGTCGGGCTTCGGCGGTCTCTTTGAAAATCCAGCCGGATCCAAGGTTCCAGGAAAAATCGGTTTCAGCCAAGTACAGGGACCTGCCGGAAAGAACATTCAATGGCTCTACATGGAAGGCTTGGCTATTACTGCCAACAGTCAAAACAAAGACGCAGCCTGGCTATTCCTACAGTGGCGTGTTTCCAAGGACACCACTATGAGGGAACTTCTTGAAATTGGAAGAACCGATGTACCAAACCTGGCAGTGCTTGGTAGCCAAGAATATGCAGACTATATGAAAAAGAACAACCAAGAGGCCTTCTCGGTAGCTCTTCAGGAGAGTTGGAAAAATGCAGTTGCCGTGCATTGGCCCTTCTATCCAGAGTTTGCGCTTATTGGCGACACTTTTGCTGCCGAGATATCGAGCGCAATTGCCGGTGCCAAGTCAGTTGACCAAGCGTTAGATGACGCTCAGGCTGAACTGATTCGCATCATGAAAGACGCCGGATACATAAATTGACCACTCGCTTGCTCAAGGGAGGTACCGTCTTTGACGGTACCTCCCTTGAGCCTGTTCAATCCGATGTGTTAATCCATAATCAGTCAATTGTTGAAGTTGGTCAAAGGATTCCTAGCCATCTCGCATCAATTGTTGAGGATGTGTCAGGGTTGTGGGTTCTACCGGGATTCATCGATCCTCACTCCCATGCCGACGCAGCAGTTTTGACTGGCGAAAACATGGAATTGAGAATGAAATCAGGTGTGACCACAGAAATAGTGGGTCAAGATGGATATGGTTTGGCTTATCTTGATGGATTGGCTAGCGAAGCCCTGAAAAGTCTGATTAGTCCCCTAGCGGGTAAGACAGAGGGTCTTGATTTTCCGAATGTCGGCGCCTACCTTGATGCGGTCGATGTCGGCGCTCATTGTCGTGTCGGGATGTTGTCGCCACATGGCTGCATTAGAGCTTCTGTGATGGGTTTGGAGGCGAGGCCTGCGACATCTCTCGAAATCGAAAAAATGTCGGCGGCGTTCAAAAGCGATTTAGAAAATGGGGCTCTTGGCCTGTCAACTGCTCTAAGTTACACGCCGATGATCTATTCAGATGCATCGGAGGTCTCAACAATGCTCGCTGCAGCCGAGAAAAATCGGCGTCTTGTGACCCACCTGCGGGAATACGGAAGTGGATTCGAGTCTGCAATTTTTGAGGTTATTGACGTAGCAAAGAAATCTAAATCTCACCTACATTTTTCCCATTTTCATGTTTCAGGGCCCGGTCGTGAAGACTCGGCAGGGGGCTATCTAGACCTACTGTCTCGGTTCGATGGGACTCTATCTATAGATTCCTACCCTTACGTTACTAGCTGCACGTCTGTTACTGCACTGCTACCCGACAATCTCAAGTCACTTTCTTTTAAAGGGCTCGTTTCTCATCTTCAAACAAGACGCGGCTCATCCAGTGAGGAATTAGACAGGCTCGGCCCCCAGGGCACAATAGCAATTGGCTGGTCCCACCTAGTCCTAAAAGGGCTGACAGGAGTGCACTCACTCTGGAACGGAAGATCAATCTCCGAAGTTTCAAAAGAGCTTGGTCTAAGCGAAGGTGAAGTTGTGATTGAGGCCATAGTTAACGAAAAAGAGAGCCCAATGATTTTAGTTCCACAGGGGCATGAATCTAACTATCTTGCTTGTGCTAGTTGGAGCAATCAAGTGGTAGGCAGCGATGGAATTTTCGGAGCCGGTGCGCCTCATCCTCGAATTTCAGAATCCTTTACGCGGTTTTTAGCAATGGCGAGGCTTGGAAAACTCAATCTTTCGGTTTCCGATGCTGTAAACAGAATGACAGCCAAAACGGCACGACTTTTCGGCTTGAAACTTGGTGAGATAAAAGCAGGATTTCCAGCTGATATCGTGATGCTTGATCCCCAAAATCTTGAGGTCGGCTCGGATTTCGATTTTGGTTCGTTACGGCCAATAAGAGAAACTCTTATTTCAGGAGTTCGATGTGTCACCGATGGAAATTGGACTACGGCCAGGATAGAAAAGCTGTCAATACGTGGCTAGATTCAGCTTTCCAACAGATTGTAAGCGGAGGTGAGAGCAGAGTTGAGCGAAGAACAAATCTTTATTAGGCCTCTTCTGTCCGGGGCAACGCTAAGAATTAAAGACGGAGTAACACCTTTGGTTCAAAGTCGCTGCGAAGAGCTCAAGGGAACCTGGCTAAAGCTCGAGGGATGTAATCCGACCGGGTCATTCAAAGACAGAATCATGAGAGTGCTCGTTGATGAAGCAAAATTGTCTGGCGCGAGACTCGCTATCGTAGCTTCCTCGGGTAACGCTGCAGTTTCGGCCTGTGCCAATGCCGCCAGAGTGGGAATCAATCTCGTTGTAGTAGTGCCGACGGCTACACCAAGAGAAACCGTTGCATTCTTAAGCCGATTTCCAATCCTCCTCCTCAGGTATGGAGAAAATCCTTCGGCCAGCCACGCCTTGGCCAAGAGAGTATCGCTGACTCTGGGGATACCTAATCTTTCTTCCACGTTCTCTGAAAGCGGCGCAGAGTTTGGTTGTCGGACGATTGGCCACGAGATTGCGGCCCAACTTCCAAACCAAGAAATTCGAGCTCTGGCATCGGCTGTGAGTGTCGGGCCGGTGCTAATTGGAGCGCGAAATGGGCTTCTTGAGTCCGAACGTGAGTCTCCTAAATTGATAGCTGGCCAGGCAAAGGGATGCTCCCCAATCGCGCGAGCCTTTGAGCAGGGGGCCGCGTCAGTGGAACCATGGAGTGAGCCGGTACAAACCGAGGCCCTCTCGATTGCAGACACGCTCAGAAGTTACCAGCACGAGGGGGACTATTTTTTACGTGAACTTCGAAGGTCTAACGGGTTTATGGCCGCTGCAGATGACTTTGAGCTAGGGAGAATCAAAACCATGCTGAGGGAGGTCGACGGAGTAGAGACCGAACTGTCTTGCTGTGCCGCGATCTATGCTCTGCTTAAGTCTGGTTTTGAGGGAGAAACAACCGTCGCAATTCTCACAGGCTCAGGCATTAGACAGACCGTGAGAGAGAGTGTTTCAAGTACAGTTTTGCGTCATACCCGTTTTCACGAAGAAAGTGACAATCGGAATGAGGAACAAGTCGTTGGGGAGATTTTATCGTGGATCAATTAGTTGCATTGGTGACTGGCGGGGGCAGCGGGATTGGGCTCGAGACAGTCAACTGCCTTCAGCGAGACCATCAAGTTATTTCAGCGGACGTGGCTTTTGATCCCCGAACCACCAGAATGGATAAAACCATAAGTTATGAAATGGATGTCACATCTCAAGATGCTTGGGGTAACTTGCTTACTCTTGTAGAGAGAGATTACGGGAGACTCGATTCAATGGTCTTCAGTGCAGGAGTAGCACCAATACTGGGTTTGAACAAAACTAGCGCGACAGACGTTCAAAAAGTCCTTGATATAAATCTAACTTCAATAATGCTTGGAGTTCGGGTTTTCTGGGATCTACTAAAATCCTCCAAATCATCAATAGTTATCGTCGCATCTGTAGCTGGCCTGGTGGGACAAAATGCTTCTGCACCTTACTCAGCATCCAAAGGCGGAGCGATTAGCTTGACCAGAGCACTTGCCACAGAACTTGCGCAATATGGCGTGAGAGTTAATTCAGTTTCGCCTGGCCCTACAAACACGAAGATGATTCAAAGACACTTCGATTCTCTTCAAAACGGTACTCAGGCGAGGAACAAATTAATTCAACGGATGCCGATAGGAAGGCTTATTGATCCAACAGAGGTGGCGAAGCCAATCCAATTTCTTTTGTCGTCTGGCGCCTCAGCAATCACAGGTTGTAACTTAATTGTTGATGGTGGTCTCACCGCAACTTTTGACTATGGAAATGAGTTTGCGGGGGGGCGTAAACCATGATTAATACTGTTACTGGCAAGCAAGCTATCAGGAGCACCGCGTATGTGCTGCCTCATGAACACGTTTCAATTGATTACGGTCAAATGATTGCTCGGGGAAAGAGCCACCCTTCCTCAATTGTTGAAAAATTCATTAGCGTATATACCAATTTGAAGAGTCTTGGTGTGGAAGCCGTAGTTGATTGTACTCCGCCACTATACGGGAGGGACATTTCCTTACTTCGAGAGGTATCAGAAGCTTCCGGAGTGAGCATCATTGCAAGCACTGGTACCTTTTGCGAGGAATGGAACCCACTCCCCAAATTTGTTTATGAGAGTTCAGAGGAAGGCCTACTCAGATTTTTTGTTGATGAACTCAATTCTCAATGCGGAAACATTAAGGTCGCCATGAGTACTGAACTTCAAGAAGTCGAGCTAAAGGCACTCAGGGCTGCTGGGAGGGCTCAACTTGATTCGGGAGCGACTATTGTCTGCCACACCACCAATGGGCTTGGCGAGATGGCGTTAGAAATCTTCTCAAACATTGGCGTACCACTGAACAAAGTTACTATCGCCCACGTCTGCGCCCATGGCGAGACGGTCGAATACGCGACACAACTTGCTAAGTCCGGTGCTTACATTGGATTTGATAAAGTTGGGCACTCAATCCATACGGATCAGCACTGGATTGGCCTTCTTTCCCAATTGAAAGTTGCCAACCAGCTATCTCAAGTTCTTTTATCACAAGACACTGCCCTGAGCTTTACGGGACCTGACCTTATTGGTGAAAAAGTTTTCGAAGACCCAACTTACCTGTTCGGCCCATTTAGACGGGCACTTGAAAGCGAATCAAAGCTGAAGGATGAATTTCATCGGCTAATGTCACAAAATCCTGCGGCTTGGCTAATGTGCTAGCAAGAAACAGGAGACAGACATTATGAAGATTAGCCGAGGTTATTTCCTAACGGGGGTCGTTCCCGTCGCCATTGTGTTTACCACCATCTTAATCTTCCCCATGGTTTATGTTCTCTACCTGATGTTTCGAGACGACTCCTTACTCGACCCAAATTCATCCAGTTTCGTTGGGCTTACAAACTTTGAAAGAGCTCTTCAAGACGCAAGGTTCTGGGAGGCCCTACTCCATAGCGGAATCTTCTCCGCTGTTTCTCTACTAGTGAGCATACCTTTGGGGATCTTGCTCGCAATTTACTTATCGAGCCAAGGTTTATTTCCCCGTATCGTTAGAACACTCGTCATAGTTCCTATGGTTCTCGCGCCTTTAGTTGTTGGCTCGCTCTTTAGGTTTCTTCTTGATTCCAATTCTGTTATACCTTGGATTGGTGCATCACTGGGTATCCAACTGCCCCCGCTCTTGTCAACGCCTGGACTTGCGTTGATCACAATTTCCATTGTTGATGCTTGGCAATGGACACCCCTTGTGGGAATAATCGTCTACTCAGGGATTCAAGCACTTAACCCCAGTGTGTATGAAGCAGCAAAACTCGACGGAGCAACCAGGTTTCAAGAAGTTATTCATATAGTTCTACCGCAATTGCGGCCACTTTTGGTGTTAGTTGTCCTTATTCGATTCATGGACAGTTTCAGAGAGTTTGACAAGGTTTTCATTATGTCTGGCGGCGGTCCAGGAACTTCCTCGGAGACACTACCGGTCTATCTGTGGCGATTCTCATTCCAGTATCTGGAAGTTGGATACTCAGCAGCAGTTGGTTTCCTAATGCTCATATTGATAAGCGTGGTCAGCGCGCTAATTGTTAAGTTCTTCAAGGGAGTACGGAGCACAAGCGAATGACATCTCTAGAGCGCAAAGAGAATCAAAAACAATCTCGGAAGAGAAAGTCTGCCAAAAACCATTGGTTCATGTTGTTGTCTGCTCTTGCAGGCTCAACTATCCTTCTTCTTGCCCTGGGTCCGGTCATCATAATGGTCAGGCTCGCGTTCACACCCAAGATTAATCTAAGAGAAGTTCCGATTGATTGGATAAGGCCGCTCGATGTTTCTTCTTTTATTGATGTAATTGAAAGTGAAATACTCAGATCAATACTCAACTCAATCTTCATTGCAACTAGCACCACCGTAATTGTGCTTCTGCTTTCGGCTTTAGCTGGTCATGTTCTCGCTCGTTACGGAGGGGAAAAGAAGGACAACTTCTTAATGCTTGTGCTGGGTACTCGGATGGGGCCGGCAGTTATATTCGCGATACCCATTTACTTAATTGCTGTCAGAGCTGGTTTAGTTGACACACCATTTTCAATAATTGCTATTTATGTGGTTTACAACCTTGCATTCGGTATCTGGTTATTGCATGGCTTCTTCCTTGAGGTACCAAAAGAGATTGAGGAGGCTGCCCTGATTGACGGGCTAAACGAATGGCAGGTCTTGATCAGAATAACTATTCCATCGGCCATTGCAGGGGTAATTGCAACCGCAGTCTTGGTATTTATCATGACTTGGAATGAGTTTTTCTATGCGTTCGTTTTGACTCAGAGGAACATGGGCACATTCCCCACAAGGGTCCCTAGCTTTTTTGGCGCATTTGAAGTTGAGTGGGGCCTCATGTTTGCTGCTAACTCCCTAGGCATGATTGTGCCCGTCGTTTTTGGAATTCTTGCACGAAAATGGCTGGCCAAGGGTTTTGCTGGCGGACTAGTGGACTAAGAAACCCTACACAAACATTGCTATTGAACGTTTGGCTCCGGGATAACCGGTAAACCCTTAGTGATTGGGTCCTGTCCCGGGCTTCTAACTAGCAGAAAATAAATTATTGACGATGCAATTAGAACAACAACACCACAGGCGAAGATTGCCCAGCGAATGCCAACTGCTTCCGCAAATAAACCAATTAGTGGTGAACCGATAGGTGTTCCACCCATAAAGATCAATAGGTATATACCCATCACTCTTCCGCGGAGTTTTGGGTCGGAGTTTGTCTGCACGTATGAGTTTGCTGAGATCAATGTAAGTAGCGCCACGCCTCCGAGAATCGGCAGGATTGCGGCGAAACTTCCGTAGTTAGGCATCCATGCAGCGATGGTCAGTAGCAGGCCAAACATCACTCCTCCAGCCATCACAAACTTTGGAACGCGAAGGTGTTCAAGTCTCGCTGATACCAAAACGCCAGTGAAGGAACCAACGGCCAAGATGCTCCCCAATAGCCCAAACTCAGCCGGCCCTAGACCAAACTCTTTGGTTGCCATGACAGCCATAAAGATCTGAAAGTTTAAACCAAAGGTGGTTGCGAAGAAGACAGCAATCATCACTAGCTTGAGTTCTCGTTGTCTCAGAACGTATTGAACCGCCTGCTTGAGCTTTGCCGAAGTGTCAGGCTTAGCCTCAATAAACAGCTTCTCTTTTTGCATCATGGACAGAGCAATAACCACGGCCACGTAAGTAAGTGAGTTGATGATGAAAGAAACACCTGTTCCAAAAAGAACTATCAGCAGTCCGGAGGCCGCGGGCCCAATCAATCTTCCAGCGTTGAAGTTTGCGGAGTTTAAGCTGATTGCACTGGGGATATCACTCTTTCCAACCAGCTCCGAATTGAAACTCGTTCTAACTGGCGCATCCAGGGCACTGAAAACCCCAACAATAAATGCGAGCAGGGCAACGTGCCAGATCTGAACGACCCCCGTCACCACCAGCAGACCCATGACTAAAGATCCAATGCCAGCCCCGATGTTTGTAACCATCAGCAGGGTTCGCTTATCAAATCGATCAGCTAGAACGCCACCGTAGAGGCTTAGAAGAAGAGATGGCAGAAATTGCAGTGCCGTTACTAGACCCAGCAGCTGGGCACTTCCAGTTAGCTCTAGCACCAACCAGTCTTGAGCGATTCTTTGAGCCCAAGTTCCAATGTTTGATAAAACGCTGGCGGGAAAGAGAATTCGATAGTTGCGATGATTGAAGGCCCTGAGAGCACCTTCTCTATTCACTGTGTCAGTTTAGTCAAATCCTCAGTTACTAGCCGACCAACAAAGACGCAGCAACATACAGGGCTGGAATAGCGACTAGAAGCGCAACAACCCACTTCCTGAGTTCGGGTGATTTGCGAATTGCAAAAACTCCACCAAAAAGAACCCCGAACCATATAACCGTCAGCGGTAGTGCCAATGCACCAAGAGCCATTTTCTCCTCCTAAGAAGTCACATTACTCCGCTTTGATTAAGGCGAGTTGATATAGGTTGCTTATATGGAATCTCTTGCAGCACTGGTCGCATCAATCTTTGTTGGACTAATTGCTCTTTCCTTAGTCAACCTATTGCTCGTAGTGCTGGCAAGAAAAGGCAAGATCAAATTGTGGATTGGAATTCTCTCTAACACAATCACGGGGCTTGGGGCGATTGCAGGAATTAGTGGGGCGTGGGCTCTCGGACTCGCGCCGCTTTTATCAGTCTTTATTGGAGCAATTGTTCTGACTCTTCCAAAGAAGCGTCAGTAGCGCTCGTCCCTGACTACCTCTACCTCACTAACCCAGCAGCTAATTGCATAGTGTGGAAAGTAGTTTGACTTGAGTTTTTCCAGGATTGCTTCGAGCACCGAGTCACTCACAACGGTTTCGATTCTGACATTTCCGCCTTCTATGTCCGAGCTTCGCTGATTTTTTGGACCTGCTCCATGAGCAAGACTCGAAGTGAAACCCTTTGCTCCGCACTCGATTAGGTCGTCTTCGAGTCGATGCGCCAGAGAGGTTTCGATGACGATTGTCACAAGCTTTCTTTTATTCAGCATTAGAATCCGACTCCTTCAAGCAGCTGACTGATGGCAAGCATCGCAGGAATTCCAATCGTTAGGTTAAACGGAAATGTTATGCCAAGTGAGGCAGATAAATATATTCCAGGTGATGCCTCGGGTAGTGCGAGTCTGACGGCGGCAGGAGCTGCGATATAAGAAGCAGATGCCGAAAGAATTCCTAGCGCTGCGCTTCCACCTACACTCATTCCGGTTACCTGTCCGACCAGCACACCTAGAGCCCCCGCCATTAGCGGGAAAGTTGTTCCAAATAGAAACAGCCCGACACCGGCCTGCTTCAGATCTTTTATCCTTCGTCCCGCCACCATTCCAAGCTCTAGGAGGAAAAGAGTAAGTACTCCGGTGAAAAGACCACCGAAGAAAATCTCAATCCGTGCATAGCCGGCAGATCCCGTAAGGAAGCCAAGTAAAACACCACCGGCAAGCAGGAAGATTGATTTACCTGTCAGGATCTCCCGAATGGATTCTCCCCAGCTCATCTGTCTATTAATTCCCCTGGATGCTAAGGCGAGACCGATGATGATTCCTGGTATTTCTAAAACTGCCAATAGCGTGTTGACGTAACCCTCAACCTGCATCTGCAGAGCTTCAAGAAAAACAATTCCAGCTGTGAAGGTAACAAGCGAGGTTGAACCGTAATGAGCAGCAAGAGCTCCTCGGTTCACAGCGTCTAATCGAGTAAAAAAGGAAAGCAGATAGAAGGCAGCGACTGGAACGACAACACCCAGAATTAGTGTGCCAACCAGAGGCGCTGCCAATTCCTCAAAACTTGACTGCCCAAGCGCCACACCACCCTTGATACCTATGCCAAGCAGAAGGTAGATGGACAGAGCTTGGTAGACGGCATCAGGAAGCCTTAGGTCGGACCTAAGTGCCGTCGCTAAAAGACCCAGCGCGAATGCCAAAACCGGAGGGGAAGTCAGGTTAGTTATCGCTAGCTGCAGTCCGTCCAATTACCTACCGACCAATCTGGCCGAGGGCAGATATGAGTTCACCAACGGTGTGTTCACGCGAGGTCGAGTGCCTGAGCTGAGCTTTGAGGTTGATTTCGTAGTGATTGTTTCGACCCTCCCTGCTCTTCATCATATAACCCCCGTCCTCGAGGTCCTTTAGGACATTGACGATAGATCTGGATGTCAGACCAGCTATTTTTGCCAACTCCTCAATTGTTAGGTTTGGATTCTCGCTCAGAGCCAGAAGCACGTGAGCGTGATGAGATAAAAACGTCCAGTTCTTACTCATTTTTTCTCCTCTTTACTAGCGGTTCGACCTTTGCCCAATCTTCGGCGCTCGCACTCTCAAAGAATCTCTTGTTAGCGAACTCAACCTCGTGTCTTCCCTCGCCACGGCTCTTGATGAGAGAGGCAATCACGGCTGTCGCGATAACGAGAATGATTACAGCGAGGGAAAGCGTGGTTGGAACTTTGTAGATGTCGTGAAGCATCATCTTCACACCAACCCAAATCAGAATCACTGCCAAACCAACCTTGAGGTAGACAAACCTGTGGATTAGGTCCGACAGCAGGAAGTACATAGCTCTCAGTCCCAGCACAGCAAAAGCGTTAGCGGTGAAGACTAGGAATGGCTCATCAGTAACAGCGAAGATAGCTGGAATGGAGTCAACAGCAAAGATAATGTCGGTGAACTCAACAAGAACAAGAACGATCAGCAACGGAGTTGCAAAGACTATTCCGCCAATTCGAACAAACATCTTCTGTCCATAAAGCTTGTCGGTTGTTTTCACCTTGCCACTAAACCACTTATAGAACTTTGACTTTGTCGGGTCGTAGTGTTCGTTTCTGGTTTGCAGCATCTTGAAACCTGTGTAAAGAAGGAATGCCGCAAATACATAAAGAATCCAGCTGAACTGATAGATCAGTGCGGCACCTAGGGCAATAAAGATTCCACGGAATACGAGAGCTCCAACAACACCTAAGAACAAAACTCGATGCTGGTATTCACGGGGGATTGAGAAGGCGGCAAAAATCATTGCCCAGACAAACACATTGTCAACCGCTAGTGATTTCTCAATTACGAAGCCGGAGAAATACTCTTGGGCTCTTTCTGCCCCGAACATCCACCAAACAACGAAACCAAATGCAACTCCGAGTGAAACCCAGATTGCTGACCAAATGGCAGCTTCCTTCACCTCGATCACTTTTGCCTTGCGATGAGCAAAGAGATCGATGGCGAGCATCAGCAATATCAGGCCGAGGACAGCAAGCCAAAGCCATAGTGGGACGTTCAAGGCACTCCTTTAGTAGAAATAAATTACTAGCATTATATTTCTACTATAGCAATTTTGCAAGTGACTCGCTGTGTGGGTCATGAACACAAAAATCGCATGTTTATAGGCATTTTGAGGGTATCCAACTAAGTCCAGAGACCCTAGACATTCCTTGTCTATCTCGGCTGAATGCACCTTGTTAGGGTTGCCGCATGGAAGTTAAAGCCGAATGCGAGAGAAAGGCTGGCCAGTGGTGGGTCAAGGTGCCTGCACTAGACGACCTAATGATCTCTAGTCGAAGACTCGATCTGGCTGCCGAGCAAATCAAAGACCTCATCTGTGAAAAAGAAGGTGTTGAGAGATGCGATGTCATTTTGAAGGTTGAAACAACCATCCCTGGCATTATGAATGATCTACAGGCAGCGCAAGAAAAAATGCGTGAATCTCTGAAGCTTCAGGAAGAGGCATCCAAGGAAGTCAGAGACGTTGTTGCAAGGCTCAGAGGCGAAGGACTGAGTATGCGCGACATCGCAGTTCTTCTTCGAATCTCTCCTCAGCGAGTTGCGCAGCTGACGGAAACCACTTAGTTATTTGAGCAAAGTCGCATTTAGCTAGAAAGGCTTTGCTCCAACTTGCTCACTTATTTCAAATGCTGTTTCAATGTTGGCGACTGTGTCGCGAGCTGTGTGTATGGGTGACTCTGTTCTTTGCTCATCAACAAACTTTGCAAACCACATTGCCTGGTAGCACAAGCCCTCGTGCCCTTGAATCGAGGATTCGTCTCTCCACGCTTGTTGTTTGAAGTAAAGGCTTTTGTCTCGAATTCTGATCCCAGATGGAACAAAGAAAGGCTCATCAACTAGAACGACACCCTTTTCAAAGGAACAGCTTGCAGTGGTTGGAAGAGTGGCAATCCCCGACGACGAAATTTGAGCTCTGGCTCCACTTTCATATTGAAAGACTGAATGAGTCTCCTCATCTAATTCATCTGCATTTACCTTGCCTGTGGCAATGATGTTCACAGGGTTTCCCATAAACTGCTGCGCCATAGCAATGGTGTAAATACCCATGTCATAAATGATTCCTCCGCCACCTTTTTGCCAAAGTCTTGGAATGTGACGGTTATCGATGCAGAAGCTTGCAGTAAACAGCTCGGGTTTCCCCAGTTCGCCTTCGCTAAGAATTTTTCTAATCACGGATGACTGCGGTAAGTACCTTGTCCACATCGCTTCCATTGCTAACAGCTTCTTTTGTTTTGCCAGGGCAAAAATCTGCTCTGCCTCCTGCGGCAAGTAGGTAATTGGTTTTTCAACAAGGACGTGCTTGCCTGCATTGAGCGCCAGCATGGCATGTTCAAAGTGATCCTTCTGCCAGGAGGCTATGTAAACGGCGTCAATTTCCTCTGAAGTAACCAGCTCTTCATAGTTTTTGTGAACAACTCTTAATTGATGCTTTTCGGCAAACTGCTGGGCTTTCTCTGATGTTCTAGAGGCGACAGAGACGAATCTTTGAGTTGTGTTCTTGATGCAGGTTGAGACAAAGGATTCGGCAATTCTGCCCGGTCCAATTACTCCCCATCGCAAACTGGGCACGGATTCTGGGCTAATTAGCTCTGGTGCTGGGATGTTCATGGCACGAGTCTAGGCAGGTATCCTTTATCTGTCCTGCTGGACTTGTAGGCGCATAAACCTTGATGACTAACACGATTTCCCTAACGCAACCGATCCGCATCCCCTTTGATGCCAGATCGGAGCGTTATCGCAAAGGAATACTCCTTGCCTATCCGGGCATCTTTTTACTGATGGCGGGAGACGCCGTCCGTTACTCAATTGGTTGGTTCGGATGGGGGATAGCCATAGGTCTCGGGATTTTGGCCACCATTGTTTTCCTAATTGCCTTTGATGCCAAATCCGCTTTACGTCGTACTCCTGAACCACTCGCACTACTGCTGGTTCTTATGGGTTTGAGCCTGCTTTGGTCGCAGTATCGCCCGCAAACACTTCTGAGTTTCATCGTGCAGGTCGGAGCGACTCTATTCGGCTACTTTCTAGTAAACCAATTTGGATGGAGACAGCTGCTAAACATTTTTAGCAACACGATTCGATTCATCCTCGCTGCCTCACTTCTTTTTGAACTTTATGCAGCAATCACTGGTCCCGTGGAACCGTTCTTTCCAAACTATGAAGGCGACCCTCCAGCCTCCGCCTATCTGTGGTCGCAGGGCAACTTGTTTGAGGGCGAGAGAATCCAGGGAATAGTCGGCAATGCCAATTTGATTGCGTTTGTGGCTGTTCTTGGAATGCTGCTCTTTGTAATTGAGTTTATTGTCACGGCCCAGTCAAAGACTGTGCCTCTGGTCTCGTTCCTGCTTGCGCTTGTAATGGCTCTGCTCGCACAAAGCGCCGGAATGATAGTTGCAACCCTGTTAGTTAGTTTTGCTGCTGCCATCGCAATCATGGCCGAGGGTAAAGAGACTGCAATCAGGCGGAAAGTTTACGCAAGAGCAATCGCCATTTTGGCTGCAATTGGCGTAGTTGCTGCAATCTTCCACAGAGAAATTTTTGATCTGCTTGGAAAAAGCCCAGATGCTTCGGGACGATTTGATATCTGGCAAAAAGTCTTCGCGCTCATTAGCGAAAAGCCAATCGAGGGCTGGGGTTGGATAGGTTATTGGATTCCTGGTGTTGAGCCATGGGAAGGATTGATCACAATCAATTCGGTGCCGATGTATCAGGCTCACAATGCACTAATAGATATTTGGGTTCAGCTTGGATTAGTGGGCCTTTTTGCGATGATTTGGTTGCTTGTTCAAAGCTTTGTTCGACTTTGGCACATTGCTGTCAGGCATACCAGTCCGCTTTATTTGTATCCGCTTTTTATCTTCTTAGTAATAGCCGCTCAATCACTCACCGAATCACGATTGCTGATCGAGATTAGCTGGGTGCTGTTAGTCGTGGTTAGCGTGAAATCAAGAGAAGGATTCACATCACTTGAGCCCATGGGAACGTCAACCAAACTAAGTAAGTTGGCAAGGTCAGTTCGTCGCGTGTTGCGACCAAGAAGAATTAGTTAGCCGGCGTAGTAGCTCAGTAGTGGCGCCATGAATAGCGCGCCAATAATGATCATTGCTGGCATTAGTCCGATAAGGACTGCGATACCCCATGAGTTCATTTTGGCCTCCTGCGTTTATTCAACCCAAGGGGCCCCTTTTCATTCCCCCGTCTTTACAGGGGAGCGCAGAGCCCACCAAATCAGAGGAATTTGGAGGGGAAGCCTAAGCCACGCAACCAGCGCTATGTCTGGATTGGTGGTTATTGCGTCTATTGCAAACCACCAGTTCGCTGGCCAGACAGCAAGCAAAACGAGGACTGTGAAGACCGGAGCCCACTTCTGTCGAAGAAGAAGTCCGATAGCCGCGATCAACTCTGCTACCCCCGAGAGATAGATCAACAAGATTGGTTCTGGAAGCCAAGGTGGCATCAGGAACATAAATCCAGATGGGTTGATCAGGTGAAATACCCCGGACAACAAGAAAGCTGAGATTACAACCCAGCTACCCACTGAGCGCTTTATCTTTTCGCTAGCCACAGCACAAATCTATCGAGCCATCTTCTTGGCACCACGTAGAAAATTAACTTCAGTACTCGTACATCCCAGGACACTGGATAGTGAGCTTTCGGATTGTGGGCAGTAGCCGCTTGATACATCTTGAACACAGTGTTGCTTGGTCCGGGAGAGATTCGATAGAGACCACCAAGCCACTTGTTTAGTCCTCGCATCACTCCGTCATAGTCACTCAGGCTTCGTCCCTCTTCAAGTAATCCAAAAGCAACTGATCCAAATCCAGTCTTTGAAGTTCCTGGTTCAACTGTGCTGACCGAAATGCCGAGATGCTTAACTTCTTGACGTAGAGCATTTGCAACTGCTTTTACCGCGTGCTTGGTTGCCGAGTACCAGCCAAGACCAACTAGAGATACGTGAGCTACGACCGAGGTTGTCATGATAATTCTTCCGCTGAGCTGCTTTCGCATTTGTGGCAGAACTTCCCTGACACATCTCTCAACGCCAAAAACATTCACTTCGAATATTTCTCTAACTGCCTCCGGAGAGGTTTCTTCAACGGAAGAGAAGTTTCCAAATCCAGCATTTGCAACCAATAGGTCTATGCGCTTTTGTTCACGAATAATTTTCTTAACGCCAGCTTGAACAGATGCGTCTGATGTGACATCCATAGTCAGAGGAATCGCACCCAGCTCAGCAGCGGATTTCGCCGCCTTAGCATTTTTATCTGCGGCATATACTGTCCAGCCAGCGATAACTAGCTCTCTGGCCAATCCCTTACCAAAACCGGAACCGCCGCCTGTAATCAGGGCTACTTTTTGCATAAGGGCACTCTCGTCTATTAGCTCCATGCTAGAACTATTTGGCATCCCGACAAACGTCAATCTTCCTTTCGTGCCACAATGGAGCAATGACATCACCAACATCTGTAGCAACTCTGCACACCAACCACGGAGCCATCAAGGTCAACCTTTTTGGTCTCCACGCCCCTAAAACCGTAGCTAACTTCGAGGGTCTGGCTACCGGAACCATTGAGTGGAAGCACCCAAGAACCGGGGCAGCTCAAAATGGACCTCTATATAACGGTGTGATTTTCCACCGCGTAATCGAAGGCTTCATGATTCAGGGAGGAGATCCAACCGGAACCGGCATGGGCGGTCCTGGATACCAGTTTGGTGATGAGATTCACCCAGAACTCAATTTCAGCGAACCATACAAGCTGGCTATGGCAAACGCTGGACCAGGAACCAATGGCTCACAGTTTTTCATCACAGTTGCCCCAACAACCTGGCTACAGGGTAAACACACCATCTTCGGCGAGGTTGCAGATGAAGTTAGTCGCAAGGTTGTCGACAAGATTGCAACGACGGCTACCGGTGCTCAGGATCGACCTCTTGATGATGTCGTGATTGAAACCATCACTATCGAAAAGGTCTAGTGGCCAGAAGACTGGCGAGAGCAGCCGAGGCACCAATAACCTCGGCTCTTCTTATTGTCAACGTACTCATTTGGCTCGGGCAGATTTCTCCGCTCGGCTACATATTTACTAATCAATTTTTCTTTGCTCCTGTTCTGGCAATCGTTGAGCCATGGCGCATGCTTACAGCCGGTTTTGTCCACGATTGGTCAGGGCCGATGCATATTCTTTTCAACTCCTACGCGATATGGCTCTTTGGTCGCGCTCTCGAGCCGATGCTTGGTCCGCTTAGATTTCTCTTTCTCTACATCACTTCAATCATTGGTGGTTCGGTCGCAGTGCTGTGGCTATCCGATCCCCAGGTGCCTGTGGTTGGTGCCTCAGGAGCACTCTTTGGTCTGATGGCTGCCTACTTTGTAGTAATCCGAACTCTGGGCGGTAATGGAAGTCAGATATTTATTTTGATTGCGATTAACTTCGCACTCGGCTTTGTAGTTTCTGGAATCTCGTGGCAGGGGCACCTTGGGGGAATGGTGACAGGGCTAGTTATAGCGGGAGTCTATGCATCGACTAGAAGACCAAATCAAAAGATTGGGCAGTTTGTTTTACTTGTGGGAGTTTGGTTTGTTCTAGTTGTGCTAACCCAGTGGAAAGTGAGTATGTGGCTCTAACTACTTCCAGCGAGTAGTCATGGAAAAGCCAATCATTGCAATTCCAAAACCAATCAGAATGTTCCAGTTGGAAAGATCCAGTGGCGTTGCACTACCCAGTGGGTAGCGTGCTGAAGAGATGTAGAACACCAGAATCCAAATAAGACCCAGGACCATGAAGCCAAACATGGCTATTTTGTACCAGGTTGGGTTTTCTTCCTCGCCCTCCACCTGTGGCTTGGCTGGCTTGGATCTTCTCTTGTCGGCTCTTGATTCAGACATGGGTAGAAGTTTATTACCCAAAAGAAGGCCGAAATAACCCAATAGGCTAATTGCCAAATGGTAAAAATCCTTGTTTTAGACAACTACGACAGCTTCGTTTACACCCTGAACGGCTATCTTCAGCAGCTGGGCGCTGAGACAGAGGTGGTCAGGAACGATGCCTTCTCTGAGGGAGACATCCCAGAGGTATTGGCCAAATACGATGCCGTTCTAATCTCTCCCGGTCCTGGAACTCCGGCAAGCGCAGGACTTTCCATCCCAACGGTGAAATATGCGCTTGATGCTAACTACCCAGTGTTTGGAGTTTGTCTTGGCCACCAGGCGATAGCGGAAGCGATGGGAGCAACCGTCACCAGTGCACCAGAGTTGATGCATGGGAAAACTTCCAAGATAAATCATCAGAACTCGCAAATTTTTGCAGGACTGCCTCAGGGTTTCACCGCAACCAGATATCACTCGCTGGCGGTAGTGAGAGAGACAGTGCCAAGTGATTTAGAAATCACAGGTCAAACTGACAGCGGTGTGATCATGAGTTTGCAACACAAGTCAAAACCTATATTCGGTGTGCAGTTCCATCCAGAGTCGGTTATGACTGAAGGTGGCTACATGATGCTGGCAAACTGGCTTGAATCTCTTGGGCTCAAGGGAGCTAGAGAAAAAGCAGCGACGTTATCTCCGAGAATTAATTCCCAGAGCTAGCTGGCACACACTCCACAAACAAAATCATGTTTTGTTTTTGCGGAGCTTTCCCAGGAAGAATCGACTGATCCACAACTATGTTTCCAGGTGTTCCAGTACAAGCTGAACCAGTAGTGATCTCAACCGATGCTGTGTAGCCAATTGCTGGATTCGTAAGAATGTTTATCGCCTCTACAACCAGCAGGTTTCTAACGTCTGGTACCTGAACTGTTCCATCAGAGAGAATCAAATTCACCAGACTTCCCTGAGGCAACTTAGAGTTAGCAACCGGATCTGAAGTGATAACCACTCCCATTGGCACCGTTGGCGAACCGGCAACAGTTATTGAACCAACCGTAAGTCCATTCTGCTCAATCAGTGCCACAGCGGCCGATTCACTTATGCCAATCACATTTGGAACACTGACCTCAGTCGCACCCGATGAGACATAGACAGTGATTGGAGTCTTTGGAAGAACTAGCGTTCCAGCCTCTGGTTCCTGCCTGATGACTACACCTTCGGGAACAGTGTCACTCTTTTCATAGACCCTGAGCACCACAAGATCCTGGGCTGTCAAAGCTTCCAGGGCATCTTCGTAGAGCGAACCACCCACGTTCGCCACCAGTACGCCATTACCCGTTGGGGTTGGGGCAGGAGCGGAACCCAAGTTGAATAGCCAGAAGATTAGGCCAACCAGTATCACTGCAACACCAGTTCCAAGACCCCACAGCACACCAACACCAACCTTGTTGGTGCTGACAGTGACGGCTTCGCTAGGAGCTGTTTCGAATCCCTCGAGCAAAGCAGTTGGCAGGGCTTCGGGTGTGCCAATTAATTCAGTGGCATCAACATCGACTGGCTTCATCTGAGTGACAGGCTTGGGTTGTGTGATTGGAGATCCGGTCTGCGCGGCCATCAAGTTCTCACGGAACTCTTCAGCCGACTGGAATCTTTCATCACGATCTTTTGCCATTGCGCGCATCACAACAGCATCAAGTTCTGGCGTGACAGCTGGATTGAAACTCGATGGCAACGGAGCTTGCTCACTGACGTGCTGATAGGCAATTGATACTGCGCTCTCTCCGGTGAAGGGAGGACGACCAGCTAGAAGCTCATAGAGAATAACCCCGGTTGAGTACAGGTCGGTTCTTGAGTCAACCGCTTCTCCTCTTGCCTGCTCAGGCGAGAAATATTGTGCGGTGCCAACAATTCCTCCGGTTGAAGCTTGCGTTGCAGAGTTATCGGAGACGGCTCTTGCAATACCAAAGTCCATAACTTTGACTGCATCATTTTCAGCAATCATCACGTTTGCGGGTTTGATGTCTCGGTGGATTACACCTGAGCGGTGTGAAACCTCTAGTGCATTGAGAATTCCGACGACAAACTTAATTGCTTTGGCAGTATCAACACCACCAGAGTGAATCAGCTCTCTGAGGAGTTTTCCCTTAACAAGTTCCATAACGATGAAAGGCGTCTTTACCAGATTGCCATTTGAGTCAATGGCTTCCTCCTCACCAGCGTCATAGATTCTGACAATGCTGGGGTGTGCCATCTTGGCGCTGGCCTGTGCTTCACCACGGAACTTGGCCTCGAAGCTTGGATCGTTTGCCAGGTCAGATTTAAGCAGCTTGATTGCAACGGTTCTGCCGAGACGGGTGTCATAACCTTCATAAACCTCAGCCATTCCGCCGCGCCCAACCAGTGAGCCCATGCGGTAGCGTCCCGCAATCAATCTTTCGTTATTTATCAAAACTGCTCTTTCTCCTAGCAAAGTTTAGTTTTCGCTCATCTTTATTAGCGCCTAATACAGCCACTGTGTTACTACCCATTGCCACCACTTTCAGGAGAATCAGTCGAAGGCTGAACAGGATCTGATTCAGTGGATGGAATATCAACTGGAATATCTTGGAAATCACCAACGTAATAGGTGATATCAATGGTGCTTCCCTTAGGGACTGAACCAGTTGGGGAGACTGCGTAGATGGTTCTGACCCTGGGGTCATCACCTGCAATCAGCTCACCTGGAATGGCATTTACTTCAAATCCAAGCTCAGTCAGTCGCGCTGTAACTGCACTCAGGTCCTGACCAATGATCTCCGAGCGAAGAAGCAGGATGTTCGCAGGCTCTTCAGTTTCAACCGGTTCTGACTCGGTCACAGTTTCACTCTGGGTTGGTGCGTCAGTTGGCGAAGGAGATGGATTTGTTGCCTGCGGCTCAGAAAGAATTGCCACCAACACCACAACTGTCAGTAGACCAAGCAAACCAAGTGTTGCAATCCATGGCCAGACCACCGGCCCTCTTGGAAGTGGCGCGGTGTCGGTGCTGATTAGTTCAGTGAGTGGATCAACAGGACCAACATTAATCGGCTTCGATCCTCGCTTTTCCCGAAGCAGCGCTTCGGCCCTAATGGCGAGCGAGGTAGCTGATTCGGGTCTTTGGTTAGGTTTTTTTGCCAGGCAACTGAGCACTAGGTTTTGCACTCTTGGGTCAATGGTGTCTGGAAGTGCAGGGGGCATCTCGTTTATGTGGGCCATCGCAATGGCCATCTGGTTTTCACCAGTGAAAGGTCTTTTGCCACTTAGTGCTTCGTAGGCAACTACTCCCAGTGAATACAGATCAGTGGCCGGAGTTGAAGCTTTACCCGTTGCTTGCTCAGGTGCCAAATACTGGACTGTTCCCATGACCTGTCCGGTCTTAGTTAGTGGAACTTGATCACCAACTCTGGCAATACCAAAGTCAGTAATCTTTACCCTTCCGTCCGGCGTGATTAGCAGATTGCCAGGCTTGATGTCTCGGTGGACAAGGCCTCTGGAGTGAGCCGCTGCCAGAGCACGTGATGTTTGAGCAATGATGTCAAGAACCTTGGCATCACTAAGTCTCTTTTCGCGCTCAATCACTCTCGATAGTGATTCACCTGGAACAAGTTCCATCACAAGATATGCGGAAGAGGAGTCCTCACCATAGTCATAGACATTGGCAATACCTTCGTGTTCGACTAGTGCTGCTGACCTGGCTTCTGTCCTGAATCTCTCTAGGAAGTTTGGATCGCTGACGTATTCTTCCTTAAGAATCTTGATTGCAACTTGTCGCTGAATCAATTCATCTTCTGCTTGCCAAACCTCGCCCATGCCGCCAATCGCAATTTTTAGCTGCAGACGATATCTGTTTCCATAAAGCTGTCCCACTGCTGGTTTCATTTCAGAAGCGCCTCCAGTACAGCCTTGGCAATTGGGGCTGCAATCTGATTGCCGGTTCCGTTCTGACCAATGCCTCCGCCATCTTCAACCACGACAGTGACGACAAACCTTGGTGCTTCTGCTGGGGCAAACCCCGTGAACCAAAGGGTGAAGGGCTCTTCGGGTCCGTTTTCTGCAGTGCCGGTCTTTCCCGCTACTGCAATTCCTGAAATGTTGGCCTTCCCGGCAACCCCCACCTCAACCGAGTCCACCATCATGCGGGTTAGGAAACCGGCCGTTGTTCTGGAAATTGGAGATGAGTAAACAACTGGTTGTGGTTTCGAGAGCAGGTTTAGGTTGCTGGCAACAACCGATGAGATCAGCTGAGGTTTCATAACTACACCCTGATTGGCAATCGCTGCTGTCACCATTGCCATCTGCATTGGCGTCACCCTGACATCGAACTGACCAAAACCGGTAAGTGCAGTTTGCGCTTCATCCATACCTTCCGGATAGATGCTTGAGGCAACTGTGAGTGGTATCTCCATCGACTGGCCAAAACCCATCAGCTCTGCCTGAGCGCGAATACGATCCTGGCCTAAATTGATAGCCATCATTGCGAATGGAATATTGCAAGACCTAATCAGCGCTGTTTCCAGTGAAACAAAATCTCCGCTGCCGCATCTTCTGCCACCAGAGTTTGTGATGGCGGTTGTGGTTCCAGGCAGAATATATTCGCTGAGGTTTTCAAATCTGCTACCTACGGTGTAGCGACCACTTTCTAGAGCAGCTGCAGCAATCACCAGCTTAAACA
>JBBAMI010000004.1:0-4643 GCA_040402595.1 Aquiluna sp. | reverse complement strand
CCTACGGTGTAGCGACCACTTTCTAGAGCAGCTGCAGCAATCACCAGCTTAAACACGGAGCCTGGGTGATACAGATCACCAGAGATGGCTCTATTCACCAGTGGGTTTTCTGGGCTGTCTGCATAGTCCTGATATGCATCAGTCACATCATCAAAGCGGTGACTGGCAAGCAGGTTGGCATCAAACGTTGGCTTAGAAACGAGTGCCAAGATTCTTCCTGTTGCAGGCTCCATGACAACAACCGCACCCTTGCGCGAGCCAAGTGCGTCCCAAGCTGCTCTTTGCGCAACCGGATCAATGGTGAGCTCAACAGCCGCGCCGGTGACAGGGGTTCCATCAAGGAGCGCATTGATTTGTTCAAAGAACTGGGCCGAGCTCTGACCAGAGATATAGCTGTTCATTGCTCTTTCAATGCCACTGGAGCCAGCAAAGATGCTGAAGTAACCGGTGACAGAGTTATAGATCACATTTTCGTAAGCACGCAGGTAGCGATACTCATCGTTTACGGGTATCGATGTGACAACTGGCACACCGCCGACAATGATCGCACCTCTCAGAGTCTTATACGTCTCATAAGAGGCTCTAACGTTTCGGGAGTCTTGATAGAGCTCGCCCGATCTCAAAACTTGAATTGAGGTGGCGGTTGCAAACAGCGCAATGAACATCAGCGTTAGCACCAGCCCGACTCTTCTCACCTGCTTGTTCACTTGGCACTCCTCAGGGAGGAGTCGCTGATGATTAGTAGCAGGGCAATGATTGACCAGTTAGCTAACAGCGATGAACCACCAGCAGCTAAAAACGGAGTGGTTAGTCCAGTGAGTGGCAGAAGTCCCATCACTCCACCTGCCACCACAAACACCTGCAGACCGATTACAAACGAAAGCCCAAGAGCAAGCAGCTTTGAGAAATCATCAGGGTGTGAATTAGCAACCCTGAGCCCTCGATAGACGAGCAGAAGATAGACAGCAAGCATGACAAATATGCCCGCCAGACCAAGCTCCTCACCTAGGGCTGCGAATATAAAGTCGCTCTCAGCCAGCGGGATCAGCTGCGGAAATCCACCACCTAGCCCAGTTCCAATCACATCGCCGTGAGCAATGCCAAAAAGCGCTTGGACTAGTTGATAGCTACCACCAACAGCGTTGTAGTTATCTGGAGAGAAGGGATTCAGCCAGGCGTCAAATCTTCCGCCAACATAATCAAAGAGTCTGGATGCAATCAAGCTTCCAGAGACCATCATCACCAGTCCGGCTCCGACATAGAAACCGCGACCTGTAGCGGCGTAGATCATAACCAGAAACAGGCTGAAATAAAGAATGGAAGTTCCAAGGTCTCTTTGAATTACTAAGACCGCTAAAGACGCAAACCAGAAAAGCAAAATTGGTCCCAGGTCTTTAGCTCTGGGAACCCTCACTCCAAGAACGCGAGATCCAATCTCAGCCAGTGAGCTTTGTCTAGAAACCAGGTATCCGGCGAAGAATATGGCTAGAAGAATCTTGGCAATTTCACCTGGCTGGAAACTAATCTCATTTGTTCCAACCCAAAGGGTTGCCCCATTCACAGTCCTGCCAATAAATGGAGCAGCCGGTAGAACAAGCAGGATGATCGCAGCCAGACCAGATATGAATGGGAATCTTCTCAGAGTTAGATGATCTGGCACCCACCTGACAACAGCTGCGGCAATCAGCATCGCAAAGCAGCTGAGCCAAACCTGTCTCAGTGCATAGGTGTCAGTTCCACCACTTGCCATCTCGGCAAGATCTAATCGATAGATCATCGCTATGCCAAGACCATTGAGTAGGAATGCAAGTGGCAGCATAAGCCCGTCTGCCTTTAGCGCTCTTCTTCGAAGGACCCAGTGCAACAGCATTGCGGTTAGGGTTGGCGGTGCCCAGTAGAGCAGCAGTTCAAATGTCATAACCTGCAGAATAGAAAGCTGGATTTGCGAGAGTGCATAGGCATGAATGCCTGAAACCCAGAACAACAGCACTGCCTCAAAGTTTCGTGATCTAGGAACTGTTTTAAGTAGCGCGGGGATTGCTCCGGTCAGGCTGAGGTTACTCACCGAGGCTCGCCTCCAACTGAGAGAGAATGCGCTCGGCGTCTTCCAGCGATTCAGCTGAAATGGATCTTGAGATCAGTTCCTGTTGGAACGGAGATAAATCATCGGTTGATATCTCGCTCACCTGATAAGGAGAAGAGAACTTAAAGGGTCCAAGCTGCTCGCGAATGCCCTGGAAGATTGTCACCTGTCCTTCAAACTCTGCGACGTAGTAGCGAGTTTGGGTATAGGCATATGCCAGATAACCAACACCTGCGGCAGCTAAACCAATCAGCACCCAGGCTGTGATTGTTCTAGCTGTGCGCCAGCGGATCTTCCGCTTGGTCTCAGCGAGAATCTTCTCCAGTGCCTCTTCAGACTCTGGCTGGTATTCGGTTGGGTCCTCTGGTGTTTGCAGCAGCTCGAGCAAGCTCAGTGGGTTCAGTAGCTTCAGAATCTTGCTGCCGCGACGCTCTTCAATAACTACTTCGCTTGCAGCAGAGCCAACAAAGTGTGCATAGGGTTCGTAGTCTGTTTGCACGGAAGCTCGAACGATGTCTGTGATCACCACAGTCACGTTGTCGGGAGCACCAAACTCGAGCGCTTCACCAACCAGCAGCTCGGCTGCTTCATCAGGTGAGATGTTGCTGGTGAGAATTCTTTCCATGACCTCATCTGGAACTACGCCTGATAGGCCATCACTGCAGATCATCCAGCGGTCGCCTGCCACGGCATCGAAAATGGCTATATCTATTTCAGGTTCACCAACCACATCGCCGAGCACCCGCATCAGCACGCTGCGTCTGGGGTGGACCAGTGCTTCCTCGGCAGAGATTCTTCCCATCTCGACTAGTCGCTGAACGAAGGTGTGATCGGTGGTGATTTGCCTAACTTCACCATCTCGAACCAGGTAGATGCGCGAATCACCGATGTGGGCGGTAATGATTTGGTTTCCCTGCACCAGCATTCCGGAGAAGGTTGTTCCCATGCCCTCAAGCTCCGGGTGCTCACTCACCGTTGCCGAGAGCATTCCATTAGCTTCCAGGATTCCCTTGCGCAAAGTTTCGATTGCCTCATCGATGCTGTCATAGCGAGCATCGGTTAGCGCTACGCGCTGAGAGGTAATGGCAGAGGCGATGTCACCACCGGCGTGACCACCCATGCCATCTGCTACGAAGTAGAGCTGATAACCGGCATAACCAGAGTCTTGATTAGAAGAGCGGTGCTTACCTATGTCGCTTGCTGCATAGCTGAGCGTCTTTATGGACATCTAACTCACCTCAGATCAAAGGTGGTGGTGCCGATTCTCACCGTAGCGCCAGCTCGCATTGTCATCGGGGTCGTGACCTTCTTACCATCTAGGTATGTCCCGTTGGTGGAATTCAGATCCTGAAGTATCCATTCTTCTCCAACGCAGACCAGCTTGGCGTGCATGTTGGAGGCAAATTCGTCAGAGATTACTAGATCAGCGCTTGGTGATCGTCCAATCACTATCTCTTTTCTGCCATCGAGATCAACTCTCAGTCCGGCATTTCTGCCAGTTAGCATCTGAATAAATGTTGGTTCAAAGCTGTCACTATCTTCAACTTCAAGTTCAGCAACCGGTGCTGCTTGGGCTAGTTGCGGCGCTCGCGATTTGGTCAGTCTGCTGATTACGCGTCGGCCATACAGATCCGCCCTGATTACTGACAGCAGGCTTAGAACAAAAATCCACAGCACCGCCACGAAGCCGATGCGAACTAGGAACAGCGCCAGTTCACTCACTTACTTCACCAGCCTGCAGTTGGAATTCAAATTCACTTCGCCCAGCGGTTATCTTGCTGCCGGACTGCAACACAATCTCGTTAACTCGTACGCCATCAACAAATGTTCCATTGGTTGACTGCAGATCTCTAACCGCGCCGGTTTCACCATTCCATGCCACTTCGAAGTGGAAGCGGGAAAGCCCTCGGTCATCTACCGTTATGTCAGCCTTCTCATCCCTACCAACAGTGTTGGAACCGCGCTTGAGCCTGTATTCAACACCGCCAGTTACCAATACCGGCACCCAGTTAACTGATTTTTCAACGGGCTGTGAACCAACCCGAACTGAGCCCCTGGTGATTCGGTCGTCAATTGAAACGTTTAGCTCTATCTCTCCAAGTAGGCGATAGCTTCGCTCCGAGACATATCTATTGAGCTCCGAGCGGATGGCCCCCAGCATGGCTGGAGTCACCTTGTCGGCATCGGTTGAGTTAATCAGGATTAGGTAGCGGTGGGGAACCAGGGTTGCTCCGACGGGATCGGTTTTGGCGGCAAGGTCCATGGCGGAGCGGATGGCTTGGCTAACCTCTACTGGCTGGAGCTGAGCTTTGGAGAATTTTGCAAACAGAGAGCTGACGGCTGATTCAATCTTCTCTTCTGCCTTGTCCAAAAAGCCCACTCGCTCCACCTTTTCCCCGGTTGCCCTGGGTTAGCTAAGTCTATTCGCAGCCTTATTAGAAGCCTGAAACTCTGCTAACCTGCTGTATTCGCAAGACACCGCGCGAGTGGCGAAATGGCAGACGCGCTGGCTTCAGGTGCCAGTGTTCGCAAGGACGTGGGGGTTCAAGTCCCCCCTCGC
>JBBAMI010000003.1:64143-121600 GCA_040402595.1 Aquiluna sp. | reverse complement strand
ACTGCTTTCAGGTAGAAAGCTTTACTGGTGCAGGAAGTGTCAAAAATGAGCTTGGCCATGCGATTGGTATGGATCTACTTCCTGCTGAGAAAGAAATTGGGATTGGCAAAGATTGGTCAAGCACCTAGGTCTGCTTCCATACCGAATCGGCGGCAATCCAGAGGCCTGTCTATAACTTCTCGTGATGTTGCCGGCTTCAAGGTCTACCGAGTCACACCGCCAAAGCCTTCCAAACGTGTCATCTACTTTCACGGCGGAGGCTATGTTCAGCCAATTGCCTCCCAGCACTGGTCATTGATTTCAGATCTTGCAAGAAAAAGTCAGGCAGAATTCATTGTTCCTCTTTATGGTTTAGCACCTCACCACAACGTCGATGATGCTTTGGCGTTAGCAGAGCAAGTGAGGCAAGACCTAGATTTCTCGATAGATACGTTTATGGTTGGAGATTCTGCTGGTGGCGGACTCGCCTTGGCTCTTGCCCAGCGCAACTGGACAGAGTTGAAGGGTTTGATTCTTATCTCTCCTTGGGTGGATTCAACCTTTGGGAATAGGAGCGAAAAGTATGCAAGGAGAGATCCCTGGCTTAATCCAGACTCACTCCGTTACATTGCAACAATTTGGTCCGGCGCTGCTGACTATAGACGTGTCGAGGTTAGCCCTCTTCTTGGTGACATGCGCTCACTACCTCCAACCACAATCTACGCCGGGGACTACGAGCTGTTCTATCCAGACCTAATAGAGCTTTATGAGAAAATGTCGAAATCAGGTGTGAAAGTCCGATTAATCGAGCAAGGTGGGGGATTGCATGTCTTTCCCCTGATTCCTAGTAAAGAAGGCATGCGTGCTCGAACGCAACTACTTTCTGATTTGGACGTCTAGATTGGCGAACTAGACTTAAGTTCTGATGCAAAAGCTCACGATTCGGTCAGTACTTTCAACTCTCCCAAAGCCAGAGAGAGTAAAGCTTTTGCTCCTGGCATTCGCCAGAGTTTTGGCCAATGGGTTTGACATTCTTGGCCTTGCTGGAATTGCCATCCTCGCCAGCTCTTTCGCATCGTTGGCAAGCGGTACCCAAAATGCGGCGAGCGTTACTGTCCCAATTCTTGGCCAGGTGGTGCTCACCGAGCAGCAGGCCGTACTGATTGCCCTTGGAATTGTGCTCTTGTTTTTTTCAAAGTCGATATTTGCAATCTGGCTAGGACTGCTTACCAATCTAACTCTCGCCAAGCTAGAGGCATATTTTGTGACAATTCTCACGAGCAAGTTTTTTGCGACTGAAGCGGAATCTGGAGCTACCGTCAATGACACGGTTTCCCGTTTTCAAAACAATATTTTGATGGCCACATCTCACATTCAAACCTATTTGAACTCAATAATTTCACTCCTGACCGAGTCTTCCTTCTTAGTTGTAATGCTCACAGTCTTTCTGCTTGTAAATCCGGTTGTCGCTCTGGCTTTGTTCGTTTACATGAGCATCGTGATTTATCTTCTAAGCAAGGTGGTGAACTTCAGAGTCAGGCGAAACAGCAGAATGGGCTTCGAAGGCAACGAACAAGCGTTGAATTCCTCGAGAGAACTTTTTAGTGTCAAGCGAGAGGTACAAGCAGCTGGGGAAATCTCAGGCTGGCTTGAGCGCGTTATTGACGGCAAGAGACGAGCAGCCAACAGCTCGGCGATTAACGGTGTGCTTGCTGGTCTTCCTAGGTATGTAATTGAAACTTCACTAATTGTCGGAATTTTTGCGTTTCTCGGCGGAGTCGTGCTGTTTAGCGATTTATCCTCACAAGCGGTAACCATCGGAATCTTCCTGGCCGGAGGGCTACGACTAGTTTCCTCAATTCTCCCGATTCAGAGTGCTATTCAGCACATGATCGGATCGGCAACGGTGGCTCAGCATGCTTTTCAGCGAATTATTGAAAGTCAGCACGACAAGCCGACGCTGAAGAGCGAGACACATTCAACTCGCCCTGAAAACGGCACACTAAAGTTTGAAAGCGTCAACTACTCATTCGCGGGTTCGACTGAGAATGTTCTTAGTGACATCTCATTCAATGTTTCTGCAAACAGCAAAGTAGCAATCGTTGGGCCTTCTGGGGCTGGAAAGACGACAACATTTGAAATTGCTGCGGGTTTTCGTTCACCATCATCAGGTACAGCCGAGATTGGCGGAGTCCCGACGAATGATGTTCTTACTAATTTCCCTGGCTTTATTGGGATTGTGCCGCAGCGCCCACATCTTCTGACTGGTTCACTCGCCGAGAACATATCTTTGGTTGCAAAGGAAAAGACAGAATATGCACGCGTTGCTGAATGCCTTGAGCTTGCTGGATTAGGACATTTAGTCAACTCAGACTCCTTCGGCCTAGACAAGCAGGTCACACCTGATTTTGGAGAGTTCTCTGGTGGCGAGATTCAAAGGCTGGGTCTAGCCAGAGCTCTCTATAGAGATCCAAAGATTCTTTTTCTTGATGAAGCAACCAGCGCCTTGGATGCCGAAACTGAGTCAAAGGTTAATCAGACCCTAGATAAGCTTCGTGGAAACATGACTATTGTCCTTATAGCTCACAGGCTCTCAACGGTTATGAATGCTGACAACATCATTTATCTGGACAAGGGCAGAGTTGTAGCGCAGGGGACATTCCAAGAGCTCAAGGCCAAGGTCCCAGACTTTGCTAAAGCTGTTGAATTAATGGACCTCCGAGACTAATTGGAGCGAGTGACGGGAATCGAACCCGCGTAATCAGTTTGGAAGACTGAGGCTCTACCATTGAGCTACACTCGCGCATCGTTAGACGACACCCCATTCTATGGGATAGAGTGTTCAGGCTCGAGACCGAAAGGTCCGACAATCCCCGGGATGTAGCGCAACTTGGTAGCGCACCTGTTTTGGGTACAGGGGGTTGCAGGTTCAAATCCTGTCATCCCGACCAGCAAGGAACTTAGAAGCGGAGCGAAGTGAAGACCGAAGTCAAGCGCATTAACCCAACCCGCGTGAAGCTGACCATTACGGTCGACCAGCAAAGTTTCAAGCCAGCTCTAGACCGCGCATACAAGACCGTCTCTGAGCAGGTAAACATTCCTGGGTTCCGCAAAGGCAAAGTCCCTGCCGCCGTGCTCGACCAGCGCGTTGGCAAAGACGCCATCATCGGCCAGGCAATCAATGATGGTCTCGACATTTTCTATCGCGATGCCCTGCGGGAAAAAGACCTGCGTCCACTCGACACACCGCAGGCCGACATTAAGTCAGCTCCTTCCTCCGCAGAGCCAGCCAAAGAATTAGTGGTCGAGCTAGAGGTCGAGGTAGAGCCAGAATTTGAAATGCCAAGCTACAAGGGCATGAAGGTTTCGGTTGAGCCCATCAAGATAGCTCAACTGGATGTCGAAACAGAACTGGATGCCCTCAGAGCGAGATTTGGAACTCTCAAAACAGTTGAGCGTCCAGCACAAAAAGGCGACTTCACAACAATCGATCTCAGCGCAAGCATTGAGGGCAAGTCGATTGATACGGCCAGCGACATCTCTTACGAAATCGGATCTAACCAGCTTCTGGATGGAATTGATGAAGCGCTGGACACTTTGACCGCAGGGGAGTCAACCACATTTCGATCAAAGCTTGTCGGTGGAGAGTTTGCCGGAAAAGAAGCAGAGGTTGCCGTCACGCTAAAGGCAGTCAAGGAGCGGGAGCTTCCCGAACTAAATGATGACTTTGCTCAGCTAGCCAGTGAGTTTGACACACTGGCAGAACTACGAGCTGATGTTGAGCAGAAGATTGAAAAGCAAATGGCTCGCAAGCAAATCCTTCAAGCCAGGGACAAGATTGTGGATGAGCTGGTAAAGCTGGCCAAGATTCCAACCTCTCAGGTGGCTATTGAGCGTGAGGTTCACTCCCACCTCGAAGGCGAAGGGCGACTTCAAGACAACGAGCACCGCAAGGAAGTTACTGAGGAAGCTGAGAAGAATTTCCAGACCAGGTTGATTTTGGATGCCGTCGTTAAGGCTGAGCAAATCAAGGTTCAGGACAAGGAGTTGGTTGACTACCTGGCTCTAATGGCGACCAGCTACGGAATGAACCCCAATGACTTCATAAAGCAGATCTCAAACGCGGGCCAGGTCCCTGCCTACGTTTCTGAGCTAGCAAGACGCAAGGCTGTTGATTTCCTTGTGGCAAACGCTGAGATCAGCGACACCAGCGGTAAGAAGGTCGAGTACCAGGCCTAACGCCTTAGGCGAACACGGCGGGTCAAAGTCTGCGCTCCTTACTAGGGTTTTATTGCACAACTAAGGAGTATCAATGTCAGTTCCCTCGATGGAGCGAAACAACGTTTTTGACAGACTGCTCAAGGACAGAATTGTCTGGCTGGGCAGCGAAGTCAGAGACGAAAACGCAAATGAAATCTGCGCCAAGATTTTGCTGCTAGCAGCCGAGGATGCCGAAAAGGACATCTACTTCTACATCAATTCTCCTGGTGGATCAATCACAGCGGGTATGGCCATCTATGACACGATGCAGTACGTTCCGAATGACATCGTCACGGTTGGTATCGGAATGGCTGCCTCGATGGGTCAATTCTTGCTATCGAGCGGAACCAAGGGTAAAAGATACGCAACGCCCAACACCAGAGTCCTTCTACACCAGCCACTCGGTGGCTTCGGTGGAACGGCATCGGACATCCAGACCCAGGCGGAACTTATCATGTCGATGAAAAAGCAGTTGGCCACACTTACGGCTGCACAAACCGGAAAGTCAGTCGAGCAGATTATGCAAGATGGTGATCGCGACCGCTGGTTTACGGCCGAGGAAGCGCTGGACTACGGATTTATCGACCACATTCAACAGTTTGCAACCAGGTCTACTGGCGTAGGAAAGGCATAGTCGATGAGCTTTATGGAATCAGCCTCGGGAAGAATCCCAATGCCACAGGCCCGCTATATCCTTCCTGAATTCGAGGAGAGAACCTCCTACGGCTTCAAGCGTCACAACCCGTACACCAAGTTGTTTGAAGACCGAATTGTCTTTCTTGGCGTGCAGGTAGATGATGCATCAGCTGATGACATCATGGCTCAGCTACTGGTTCTGGAATCTCAGGATCCAGATCGCGACATCACGATGTATATCAATTCTCCAGGTGGGTCTTTCACGGCACTAACGGCCATCTATGACACCATGCAGTACATCAGACCCCAGATTCAAACAGTCTGTCTCGGACAGGCTGCATCTGCAGCGGCAGTGCTGCTAGCTGCTGGCTCAAAAGGAAAGCGTCTTGCCCTTCCGAATGCAAGGGTTCTGATTCACCAGCCAGCCACCGGAGGATCTGGCCAGGGTCAGGCATCTGACATTGAGATTCAGGCAAAAGAAATCATGCGCATGAGAGTGTGGCTCGAGGAGACCTTGTCCAAGCACACCGGAAAGTCAATTGAGCAGGTAAACAAGGACATTGACCGCGACAAGATCCTGACGGCGCAAGAGGCTATGGAATATGGCCTAATCGACCAGGTACTGACCACACGGAAGGTCTAAAACCCTCCGAATGGCTGAGGCTGTTGCGGCCTCAAGATATAGGGTTTAAAGGTGACCCTGAGCGAAACCAGCGACCTACTTAAGTGCACCTTCTGCGGAAAAAGCCAAAAGCAGGTTAGAAAACTTATCGCCGGACCTTCGGTCTATATCTGCGATGAATGCATCGAGCTTTGCAATGAAATCATCGAAGAGGAACTCGGTAACCAGGCCCGCTCACAAACTGAGTCTTTAGAGCTACCAACCCCTAAGGAAATCAAGGCGTTCCTTGATGAATATGTAATTGGCCAAGACGGAGCTAAGAAGCAACTTTCGGTTGCTGTCTACAACCACTACAAGCGAATTCGCGCTGGTGGGACTTTGAGCGCAGCTGGTAAGCAGCAGGATGATGTTGAGCTCACGAAGAGCAACATTCTAATGATTGGGCCAACTGGCTGCGGAAAAACCTACCTCGCGCAAATCCTGGCAAAGAGATTGAATGTCCCATTCGCGGTTGCCGATGCTACGGCGCTAACGGAAGCTGGCTACGTCGGAGAAGACGTGGAGAACATCCTGCTAAAGCTTCTGCAGGCAGCAGACTACGACCCAAAGCGCGCGGAAACTGGAATTGTTTACATAGACGAGATTGACAAGATTTCAAGAAAAGCTGAAAACCCATCAATCACCAGAGATGTCTCTGGAGAGGGTGTGCAGCAGGCACTTCTAAAAATCCTGGAGGGAACCATCGCCTCTGTTCCGCCACAGGGTGGAAGAAAGCATCCACAGCAGGAATTTATTCAGATCGACACCACCAATGTCCTATTCATAGTTGCCGGTGCATTTGCTGGACTTGAAACCATCGTCGGCGAAAGAACCGGAAAAAAGGGTATTGGTTTCGGTTCCCCTCTAAAGGAAAAGAGCGATGACGCAAACATCTTCCGACAGGTTCAGCCTGAGGACCTGAGAAAGTTTGGATTGATTCCAGAATTCATTGGCCGCTTGCCAGTAATCGCAACCGTTGATCAGCTCGACCGTGAAGCTCTGATCTCAATACTTACTGAACCAAGAAATGCATTGATCAAGCAGTACCAAAGAATGTTTGAGCTCGATGGTTTCGAACTTGAATTTGAACCAGCTGCCATAGAACTAATTGCCGACCAAGCAGTGGAGAGAGAGACGGGCGCTCGAGGCCTCAGGGCAATCTTGGAAGAGCTACTTAATCCAATAATGTTCGAACTACCTGGTTCAACCACTCAGGGCAGGGTAGTTATCACCGCAGAAATTGTTCAGAGCAAGGCTCTTCCCAAGGTTCAGCCGCTAAGGCAGCGCCTGAAGGACAAGACCGCCTAGGCCAAGCCTCTTCTTTTCATCAGCGGCTCAACCGATGGCTCGTGACCCAAGAACTCTCTGACCATCGTCATTGAATCTCTCGAACCACCTCTAGAAATCAGGGCATCAGCAAACTTGCGTCCATTTTCTCTGGACAGTCCACCATTGGCCTTGAACCAGTTAACGCTTTCGGCATCAAGCACTTCGCTCCAGATGTAGCCGTAGTAACCAGATGCGTAACCACCGGCAAAGATGTGCGCGAAGTAGGAGGTTCGATAGCGAGTGGGAACAGGCTCAAAGTCCAGCCCATAATCTTTGATTGCCTGTGATTCGAATGCGATCAAGTCCGCCGGAGTTGTCCCTGCCTCGTGCAGAGCCAGATCGAGGATTGCAGCCTGTAGGTAGTGAGTCGTCTCAAAGCCTTGGTTGAAAGCTTCTGTTGCCGTAATTCTTTCGATCCAGATTGGGTCTAGTTTTTCGCCTGTTTCATGGTGAACGGCATAGTTGGCTAAAACCTCGGGCCAAAGCATCCACATCTCATTTACCTGCGATGGAAACTCCACAAAGTCACGCTCCACACTCGTTCCACTGAATCGTGGGTAGGTGACATTTGACAGCAGTCCATGCAGGGTGTGACCAAATTCATGGAACAGGGTTCCAACTTCATCAAAAGTCATCAGCGCCGCAGAACCTGCAGGTGGCTTAGGTATGTTCATGTTGTTGACAACAACGGGTAACTTCCCAAGAAGTTTTGACTGGTCCACCAGATTGTTCATCCAAGCGCCTCCAGTTTTTGAAGGTCTGGCAAATGGATCAAAGATGTAGAGCCCACAGGGAGAGCCATCTTCATAGAAAACTTCATAAATCCAGTTCTCAGAGTGATAGCCAACTAGGTCTTTTCTCTCCTTGAAAGAAAGCCCGTAGAGCTTTCCAGCAGCAAAAAAAACGCCATCTTCTAAAACTCGTCTAAGTTCAAAATATGGTTTGAGCACTGCGGTGTCCACCGCATACTTCTCGGCCCTTAGCTGCTCTGTGTATCTTGGCCAGTCCCAGGCTCTTATTTCAGCATCAACTTCTCGTCTCAGGAGCTCCTCGCGCTCCTTGGCCTCTGCCTCAGCATTGGCCCTCGCAATAGGAGCAATTCTTCGAAGCATCTGGTGAATCCGCTCCGGGGTCTTGGCTGTTTGGTTGCTGGTTACGTATTCGGAATAGGTGTTGTATCCAAAGAGCCTGGCTTTCTCTCTTCTGAGCTCAAGCATCTCCTTGATTATCTCTGAGGTGTTGTTTTCGTTTGCTCGACCAGCTCTGGAGAGAGTTCTCTCTAACAGTTCTTTACGTAGCTCCCGATCCTCAAGATTCGCAAGCAGGGGATGGCCCGAGTAATTCAGAAGGGGGATTGTGTAGCCAGACTGATTGCGGGTTTCTGCGGCCTGTCTGCAGCTTTCTATTTCACTCTCTGCCAAGCCCTTCAGGCGCGAAGCATCAGGGAGATTTACGGCCAACTCATTGCTGTCAGCGAGAAGACGCTTATCGAACTCTGCCTGAAGGCCCGCAATCCTCTCATTGATTTCGCTCACCCTTGCCCTTGCACTCTCAGAAAGCTCAGCTCCTGCATGTCTGAAATCCTGAAGGTATTTGGTGACGAGCCAGCTCGACTCTTCGTCAAGAGTTAGCTCTCCAGCCTTGAGGGCTGTTTCCAATTTGAGCAATCTTTGGAACAAATCGGGGTTGAGATTGATGGAGTCGAGGTGAGCGGAAAACTTGGGGAAGATGATGGCTTCGAGCTTTTGAATTTCCTCGTTGGTATCTGAGGCACTTTTGTTGTAGAAGGTCAGCATCATTTGGTTCAGCAGCTGTCCAGATTTTTCAAGTGCAACCAGGGTGTTTTCGAATGTGACATCTGCCTGGGAAGTGATCTGGGCAATCTCACGGTTGTGCTCCGCGACTGCATTTTCAAATGCGGGCAGGTAGTGCTCATCCCTAAGGGATTGAAAGTCGACTAGTTCGTATTCATTATTGGAAAGCTGCAGAAGTGGATTTGTCATTCTGCAATGTTATTGCGGCTCAGCGAACCTAACTTCCACAATCGCAATTTCAGGGGCTTCAATTAGCTCGAGCTTGGCAATATTTCCCACAGATTGCAGGTCTTTGCCTACAGACCCGAGGGCGGCCGGAGCCTTTAGTTTCAGCTCTACAATCTCCGCTTTCATAGAGAGTTTGAGGTCTGACTTGCTCTTGCGAATAAGAATCAGCGCTTGGCTACTCAGCTTCATAAGTTCCGGTGTCGAACCCTTGAGCTCATCGGTCGTTGGCCAAGAAGATTGGTGTACCGACCCCTGCTGCCACCAGGACCAAACTTCCTCAGACGCAAATGGCAAGAAGGGTGCGAACAATCTAACAAGCACCGAAAGTGCTGAGCGAAGAGCTAAGACTGCAGAGCCTCGTTCCTGATCTGAATATTCCGACCCGTAAGCGCGATCCTTTACCAGCTCCAGATAGTCATCGGTAAAGGTCCAGAAAAAGGATTCTGTTGTTTCGAGGGCTTTGGTGTGGTCGTAGGCGGCAAAGGCTTCTGTTGCAGTTTTTACTACTTCACTCAGCGATGCCAGCATCGAAAGATCAATTTTTTCCGAAATCTCACCCACGCCCTCTGGCATTTCAAAGCTCAGAGCAAAGCGAGCGGCATTGAGAAGCTTTATGGCGAGTCTTCGACCAATTTTCATCTGACCTTCGTCAAACGCGGCATCAGTGCCCAGCCGGGCACTGGCAGCCCAGTAGCGAACGGCGTCAGATCCGTGGTTTTCTAGAAGTTCGTTCGGAACTACGACATTGCCCTTGGACTTAGACATCTTTTTTCTATCCGGATCAAGAATCCAGCCGGAAATAGCGGCATTTTTCCAAGGCAGTCCACCGTGCTCTAGCTGACTTCTTAGCAGAGTCGAGAAAAGCCAAGTGCGGATGATGTCCTGTCCCTGTGGGCGTAGGTCGTATGGGAAGACGTTTTTGTATCTCTTCTCATCACGTGGCCACCCTCCAGCCAACTGTGGGGTTAGCGATGAAGTGGCCCAGGTATCCATGATGTCTAGCTCACCAATAAAGCCACCTGGCTTGCCACGCTGCTCCTCACTGAACCCAGCTGGCACGTCAGAGGAAGGATCGATGGGAAGAGCTTCATCTCCGGGAAGAAGAGGAGACTCATAGTTCGGGTTTCCGTATTCATCGAGCTGGTACCAAACCGGAATTGGCACACCAAAGAATCTCTGTCGGGAAATTAGCCAATCGCCGTTTAGACCATTAATCCAGTCTTCGAGTCTGACACGCATGAATGAGGGGTGGAAATTCATTTCTTTACCAAGCTCAATCAGTCGCTTGGAAAGAGCTTCGTCGCTGCCACCGTTTTTTATGTACCACTGGCGAGTTGAAACGATTTCTAACGGCTTGTCGCCTTTTTCAAAGAACTTCACCGGGTGGGAGATCGGCCTTGGTTCACCAACTAGGTCACCACTGTCCCTCAGGGCTTCGACGATTCTTTCCTTAGCGCTAAATACAGTCTTGCCGATTAGTTCCTCGTAGAGAGCTTTGCCAGGACCAGAAAGCACAGCAGCAGGACCCTCCTGCAAGATTCGACCATCAAAACCAAGGATTGGTCTAGTTTCTAGTTTTAGTTCGCGCCACCAAACAACGTCTGTGACGTCACCGAAGGTGCAGATCATGGCGATTCCAGATCCTTTATCAATTTGTGCAAGTCGGTGAGCAACAATCGGTACTTCAACACCGAAAAGTGGCGTCCTAGCCGTCTTGCCGAAATATTTTTTGTATCTTTCATCTTCAGGATGAGCAACAAGCGCAACGCAAGCAGGGATTAGTTCCGGCCTCGTGGTTTCAATGAATATTTTTCCGTCCGGTCCATCAAAACCAACTCGGTGATATGCACCAGGCATTTCCCGGTCTTCAAGCTCCGCCTGGGCAACTGCTGTTCTGAATGTCACATCCCAAAGCGTTGGGGCTAGAGAAACGTAAGCCTCTCCACGACGGAGGTTATTTAGAAACGCCTGTTGAGAAACGCGCTGGGCATCTTTTGAGATTGTTCTGTAGGTCTGAGACCAGTCGACGCTAAGTCCAAGATTGCGCCACAGATTCTCAAATGCTTTCTCGTCTGCCTCGGTCAGTTTTTCGCAAAGCTCAATGAAGTTCTGTCGCGAGATTGGAAGCTGATCGCTTGCCTTGCTGCTTTTATTGTCTCCACCAGTCTGCGGTGGGGTGAAATTGGGCTGATAGGGAAGTGAGGGGTCGCACCTAACGCCGTAGTAGTTCTGAACCCTTCTTTCAGTTGGAAGACCATTGTCATCCCAACCCATCGGGTAGAAAACCTCTTTCCCTAGCATTCTTTGAAAGCGAGCCACGACGTCCGTGTGGGTGTAGCTAAAAACGTGCCCAACGTGCAGGGAGCCAGAAGCAGTCGGAGGGGGAGTGTCTATCGAGTAGATCTGTTCTCTAGTGGCATTGTCATCGAATCTGTAAACGCCAGTGTTTTCCCATTCCGGCACCCACTTAGCCTCGAGGCCGTCAACAGTTGCCTTTTCAGGGACCTGGGCGGCCCTGGTTGGTTCGGGTTTGGCTCTTCTCATGCAGACCTCGGCATAGTAATGCTCACTAGATTAACATTGTTATTCTGCCCAGGTTCGAAAGTAGCAATGTATCCCAAGCACAAAGGCGCCGGCGGTGCCGTTAATCCCTCGCCTAGCTTTCCAGCTATTGAGCGAGAGGTGTTGGATTATTGGGAAAAGGATGGCACTTTTCAGGCTTCCATCGACCAGCGCCTTGAAACTGGAGCCGAAGAGTTCGTCTTTTATGATGGCCCACCATTTGCCAATGGGTTGCCTCACTACGGACATCTTCTAACTGGTTACACCAAAGACTTGGTCCCTCGGTATCAGACCATGCGCGGAAAGCGTGTTGAGCGCAGATTTGGTTGGGACACCCACGGCCTACCAGCTGAAGTTGAAGCAGAGCGACTTCTGGGGATCTCAGGGCGACCTGAAATTGAAAAGTATGGTGTTGGCAAGTTCAATGAATTTTGCCGCAGCTCGGTCTTGAAGTACACGCAGGACTGGAGAAGCTACGTCACCAGGCAGGCTCGCTGGGTCGACTTCGACAACGACTACAAGACACTTGATCAGGACTACACCGAGAGTGTTATCTGGGCATTTAAGGAGCTTCACAAAAAAGGATTAATCTACGAAGGCTTTAAGGTTCTCGCTTATTGCTGGAGATGTGAGACCCCGCTATCCAATCATGAGCTCCGCATGGACGATGAGGTTTATAAGCCCAGACAAGATCAGTCAGTCACGGTCACTTTTCCAGTCAGCGAAGGTGAATTTGCTGGTGTCAACTTCTTGGCCTGGACAACAACCCCCTGGACTCTTCCAACCAATTTCGCTCTGGCTGTTGGACCAGAAATTGAATATGTGGTTGTTGATGCGCCTGCGAGTGTGCTCGGAAGTAAAAAGTATCTCCTGGCCAAAAGCGCAGTTGCTGCCTACCTTCGCGAACTAGGTTTTGAAAGCTACGAAGAGGCCGAAAGAAACTTCACCAAGAGCGTTCTTGGAAAATCTTTAGCAGGAATTCGCTACGAAAGGATTTTTGACTTTTATGCGGATCCCGAGAAGTTTGAAACTGCAAATGCTTGGCAGGTCCTTGTAGGCGAGTACGTCACCGCTGATGAGGGAACAGGAATTGTTCACCAGGCTCCTGCCTATGGTGAGGATGATCAGTTGCTGTGCAATGCAGCTTCAATTCCCACATATGTTTCCATCAACGAGCGCGGTCAATTCACCTCAATCATTGCCCCCTATGCCGGACAGCACGTCTTTGACGCTAACAAGCCAATCACTCAAGACCTCAAATCAGCTGGCCGATTGCTAAGGCAAGCTTCTTACGACCACTCATACCCTCACTGCTACAGATGTAAGAATCCACTGATTTACAAAGCGGTTTCATCTTGGTTTGTCGAGACAACCAAGATTCGTGATCGAATGCTGGAGCTAAACCAGCACATTAACTGGGTGCCGGAGCACACCAAAAACGGAAGCTTTGGCAAATGGCTCGAGAATGTCCGTGACTGGGCAATATCTCGAAACAGATTCTGGGGAGCACCAATCCCCGTCTGGAAGTCAGATGATCCAAACTATCCTCGAATAGATGTCTATGGTTCACTCGATGAACTGGAAGCAGACTTTGGAGTCAGGCCAGCGGATTTCCATCGTCCTGTAATCGATGAGCTGGTGAGACCAAATCCCGATGACCCAACCGGCAAGTCAATGATGCGACGGGTGCCAGAGGTATTGGACTGTTGGTTTGAATCCGGCTCGATGCCGTTTGCACAGGTGCATTATCCATTTGAAAATCAGGAGTGGTTTGACACTCATTTCCCGGGCGATTTCATTGTTGAATACGTTGGCCAGACCAGGGGTTGGTTCTACACACTGCACGTACTTTCAACCGCGCTTTTTGACAGGCCTGCTTTCAAGAATGCGATCAGCCATGGAATTGTGCTTGGTAATGACGGACAAAAGATGTCAAAGTCACTTCGAAATTACCCAGATGTGAACGATGTTTTCGATCGCGATGGCTCTGACGCGATGCGCTGGTTCCTGATGTCTTCGACAATTCTTCGAGGCGGAAACATCTCTGTCACCGAGCAGGGAATTCGCGAGGGTGTGCGTCAGGCACTACTACCGCTTTGGAATAGCTATTACTTCTTTACTCTTTATGCAAATGCTTCCAATTACCAAGCAAGTCCGTCTTTCTCATCAAGTGATCTTTTAGATCGCTACATCCTGTCCAAAACTCGAGAAATGATTGTTGCGGTCCAAAAGGACCTTGATGAGTTTGACAGCTACCTAGCCTCGGCAAGAGTAAGAGAGTTCTCCGAGATATTGACAAATTGGTACATCAGAAGATCTCGTGACAGATTCTGGTCGGGAGATAAAGATGCCTTCGACACTCTCTATACGGTTCTCGAGGCAGTTTTTAGAACTGTCGCGCCACTACTACCCATCATCAGCGAAGAGATGTGGCGAGGACTGACCAACGGTCGATCGGTACACCTCGAGTCCTGGCCTGAGGCCGAGGAGTTTCCGCTCGACCCAGATCTTGTTAGGGACATGGATGCAATTCGTGAAGCAGCATCTGCTGCATTAGCGCTCCGCAAATCCAATGGTCTGCGGGTGAGGCTGCCACTGAGCGAACTGACTATCGCGGTTGCGGAGGCAGATTCTCTAGCTAGGTATTCAGACCTAATTGCTGATGAGCTAAACGTCAAGAAAGTCACGGTGGTTAGAGCAACCGAAGAAGTGGCAAAGCAGTTTGGGCTAACCAAGACATTGTCCGTAAATGCCAGGGCTTTAGGGCCAAGGCTTGGAAAAGCAGTTCAGGAAGTAATTCAAAAGGCCAAGTCTGGCGACTGGAAGGTCGCAGAGGGCAAGGTCGTGGTTGGGGACTTCGAGCTGGAAGAGGGTGAATACGACCTCACTCTGCAGGCTTCTTCATCGGATGCAACCGCTGCCGGAGTTACCAGCGGAGGATTTGTACTACTAGACCTAACGGTGACCGAGGAGCTTGAGCAAGAAGGCGTGGCAAGAGATGCGATTCGCCACATCCAGCAGGCTAGGAAAGACGCTGGCCTGGATGTCTCTGATCGCATTGCACTTCGGTTGCAAGCGGACGCTGCGACCATCGCTGCCATTGTCAAACACCAGCAGTTTGTCTGTGATGAAACCCTGGCAACTGAATTCAGCATCACTGAGGGTTCAGGCGAGCTTTCAGTTGGGGAGAGCGGCCAAATCAAGATCGAGCTTTCTAAACGGTGAGCAGTGAAGCGATGCTGGCCGCTCTCGAAGAGCTATACGCCAGAAAGCCCGAGCACCAGATGCGCCCAAGGCTCGAGCCCACTCGACTAGCTTGCGAAATACTTGGGAACCCGCAAAACAACTACCCAATCATTCACATCACTGGAACGAATGGAAAGACCTCTACCGCTCGGATTATTGAAAGAATCCTGCGTGAGCTGGGGTTAAAAACTGGACGACTAACCTCACCGCATCTGGTTCGGTTCAACGAGCGAATATCTCTTGATGGCAATCCAATCGAGGACGAACGGTTTCTTGAAACATACAGTGAGACCAAACCTCTTCTTGAGCTAATTGATTCACGCCTTGCCGCGCAAGGGGAACAGCCACTTACATTTTTTGAGGCAATGACTGCCATTGCTTTCCAAATTTTCTCCGATGCTCCGGTCGATGTTTTGGTCCTTGAGGTCGGAATTGGCGGAGAGTGGGATTCGACCAATGTGGCCGACGGCGATGTCTCAGTATTTACTGCAATCGATCTGGACCACACCAAGGTGCTGGGCGAAACTGTTGAAGAGATTGCAGTGACCAAATCTGGAATCATCAAGGAAAAGTCAATTGTCGTGTCTTCTGCGCAGAAGCCATCAGTAATTGAAATTCTTCGCACCAAGGCTTCCCAGGCTGCTTTTGTAGCGGGAAATGATTTCTTTTTGGAAGCAGCTTCTGCGGAAGGCCTGGGGACCCGCTTTACAGTTCGAGGTAGCGCCGGAACCTACCCGGATATTTGGATGCCGATCATAGGCCTTCATCAGGCTGAGAATGCAGCAACTGCAATTGTCGCTGTTGAACAATTTCTTGGAGGACGAGCAATTGCCGATGAGTATCTTCGGGTCGCAATGGCAGATGTGGTAAGTCCAGGAAGACTGCAGGTGGTTAGCAAAGAACCTCTGGTTGTTTTAGATGGCGCACACAACCCCGCCGGGCTTCGAAGCCTGCAATCAGCAATCACTAATCACTTTCAGGATGTTCAGCGAATAGGTCTAGTCGCGTTGCTCTCGGACAAAGACATCGACACTGCAGCTCGGCAGTTTGCGCAAATGTTCCCAGCCCTTGTCGTTACTGAGGTTTCGGGACCTCGGGCCCTGCCAGCTTTGGAATTAGCCGAAAAGATAACAAGTCGCGGTGGAAATGTGGTCGGAACCTTCGAGAATGCGTCTGAGGCCTTTCAGGAGGCTAGGTTTATAGCTGAGCAAGCGGATTCGGCGCTTTTTGTGACGGGATCGCTTTACCTAATTGGTGCCGTTCTGGAAGAATTGCAGAAGGATGACGATGAAGAACAAGTCGACTAAGCGGCTACTAGCCTCAATAGTTTTGAGTTTTCAATCCATCGTCATTTTCTTCGCCACTCTCACAGCTTTTGGCCTCAAGGCCGCTGATCAATCACCAGAGCTTCCAGCCGTTGAAATCATCTGGGGGATTGGACTGACCTTTGCCCTGTTGGCAATAATCACTCCCGCACTGCTCCGCTCTAGATACGGCTACTGGATTGGCTGGGTTATTCAGGCAGCTTTATTGGTAAGCGGTTTTTGGCTGTGGGGAATGTTCGTTATTGGAACCATACTGGTGGGTCTTTGGATCTGGGCCATGATTGCAGGTGGAACAATTGACAAAGCACGAGAGAATTACAACAAGTTGATGGGAGAGCAAATTGAACGCGACCCTAGTACTCATTAAGCCAGATGGCGTTAGACGCAATCTAATTGGCGAAATAATCTCGCGCTGCGAAGCCAAGGGTTACAAAGTTGCCGACCTAAAGTATGTGCAGCCAAACCGGGAGTTTTTAGCTAAGCACTACGCCGAGCACGAAGGTAAGCCTTTTTACGAGCCTCTTTTGGAATTCATGCTTTCCGGCCCGACAGTTGCTATTCGACTTGAAGGAGAAAGAGTCATTGAAGGATTTCGGTCACTAGCCGGTGTTACCGATCCAACTCTTGCTGCCCCCGGAACAATCAGGGGAGATCTTGGAAGAGATTGGGGCACCAAGGTTATTCAAAACCTTGTGCACGGATCCGACTCGGAGGAAAGCGCGAAGCGCGAACTAGAAATCTGGTTCTAGAACAAAGTTGGCCAGAAGGTCCAAAACTGAATTACGACCAACGTTATTAGCGAAAGATAAGTAACTACGGTCAGCACCCAAGCCCACTCGTAGACGAATGTCCCTCCTCGAACAAACTTTGTCCCAAGGTGACCTTCTTTTCCAGCAAATCCAAGAATCGACCAGAAGAGGGGGATTGTTGCGGTCCATGCCACCATGCAGTAGATGCAGAGTGATCCAATGACATAGACGCTCTGGCTAAATAGCCAGAAAACAAATCCCATAGCAAGAACGTGTCCAAACAAAAACGCCTGCCAGAACCAACTTGCAAATTTGGCTCCAGCCAAAATTGCAAAGCCAACCAGCACAGGTGCAAAGAATGCCGCAAGCCCAATCAGAGGATTTGGAAAACCAAAGAGAGCAGCCTGCTCGGAGAGCATTACTGACTTGCAGCTTAGGAAAGGGGAGATATCACAGGCTGTTGCGGCTCCAGGATCCCCGGCGACCTTAATCCTCTCCAGCGTCAAACCAAAGCTGGCAATCCAGCCGACAGCACCGAAAATGATTAGAAATACGGGGAACACAGGGGAATTATCCCATTTTTAGGTCATACGTGGCATACTTCTAGGTAGATGCGATCACACGCGTATCAAAGGTTTCGTCAAGACAACGTGTTTTGACGCTTTAGGTTTCGATTCAGGTCGCGGCTTGAATCACAAGAGGGCCCTCAAGGGTGTGAACTAAAGGCCATTTAGGCACAAGTGGCAAAGAAAAAAGAAGAACCAGCAAAGCCTGTTGCAACGCAACTGATATTTCAGGCACCCTCTCTACCGACTCCGGCCGTCGAAAGACCTGCCAAGAAGAAGACTGAGCCAAAGCCCGAGCGCAAGGAGCGCAAGAAGAAAGATGCTCCTAAGGAAAAACTAAAGCCGCAAAAGGAAAAGAAGAAGGAAGACGACGGCTCGACCAGAGTTGAAGCCAAGCGTCAAAGAAGAAGAGACTCCAGAGACACCGGTCGTCGCCGTTCAACCGTCACGGAGAGCGAATTTCTAGCAAGACGCGAGTCTGTCGACCGCAAGATGATTGTTCGAGAGGACGACGGAAGATTCCAAATTGGTGTTCTGGAAGACGGCCTTTTGGTTGAGCACTATGTGACCCAGTCTCAGAGCGTTTCAATTATTGGAAATGTCTATCTCGGTAAGGTGCAAAATGTTTTGCCTTCGATGGAAGCAGCATTCGTTGACATTGGCCGAGGTCGCAATGCCGTTCTTTACTCAGGTGAGGTCGACTGGGATGCCGCTGAAACTGGAAACCAGCCAAGAAGAATTGAACTAGCTCTCAAGACCGGAGATCAGGTCTTGGTTCAGGTAACAAAAGATCCAGTCGGTCAAAAAGGAGCAAGGCTTACCTCGCAGATTTCCCTGCCTGGAAGATTTTTGGTTTATGTCCCTGCCGGCAACATGTCAGGTATTTCTCGCAAGCTCCCCGAAGGTGAGCGCGCACGTCTGAAGCAAATATTGAAAGGCGCACTTCCAGATGAGGCTGGTGTAATCGTTCGAACCGCCGCGGAGGGTGCAACCGAAGAGCAGCTGAAGTTGGATATCGAGAGACTTCAGATGCAGTGGGAAGAAATCACACGCCAAGCAGAAAATGGTAAAGCCCCCATGCAACTTCACTCGGAGCCAGAGCTCTTGGTGAAAATTATTCGTGATGTGTTCAATGAAGATTTCCAACAGCTTGTGGTTAGCGGTAAGACTGCAAATTCCACAATTCGCAGTTACCTTTCAAATGTTGCACCAGACCTTGTAGAGCGGCTGGTCGCGTATTCAGATTCCGAAGACATTTTTGATCACTTCCGAATTGGAGACCAGATTGTCAAGGCGCTAGAGCGAAAGGTTTATCTGCCATCCGGTGGTTCCTTAGTTATTGATAGAACCGAGGCAATGACAGTGGTTGACGTCAACACTGGAAAATTCATTGGCTCTGGTGGAAACCTTGAAGAAACGGTAACCAAGAACAACCTTGAGGCTGCCGAGGAGCTCGTCCGTCAACTTCGATTAAGAGACATCGGAGGAATCATCGTCATCGACTTTATTGACATGATCCAGCAGTCAAACCAGGAAGCGGTGCGCAGAAGGCTACTTGAGTGCCTCAGCCGAGATCGAACCAAGAATCAGGTCAGTGAAATCACCTCACTTGGCCTAGTGCAAATGACTAGAAAAAAGATAGGCATAGGACTGCTTGAGACCTACTCCGAGACCTGCGAGTGCTGTGGGGGCAGGGGGTTGGTTATCCATGACGAGCCCAGATTCAAGGCCGCAGAGGTTCAGGTAGGAAAGAAGGGCAAGAAGAAGGACAAGCCGGAGGTTAAGAAGGTTGTCACTGGCGAGGCTGCCGATGCTCTGAAGTCAGTTGTTAACAAGATTGCCTCCGCGGCCCAGAGCGAGCCCAGCAAGCCTCAGGAGAGCAAGGCAGAGATGCTGAATGCTGTTTTGGATGCCCTGCCAGAACCAGAGGCCAAACCCAAGAAGCCAAGGCGAGCCAGCAGTATTTTGGCCAAGGCAAGGGGTAAGAAGTAGCAGGCTGGTTGACCCTAGCCCCTCGCCACGCTAGACTTTTGCGCTGTTGCCCGCTCCGTAGAGCGGAAAATCCCAGAAAGACAGGTTTCAAGTGGTTTACGCAGTAGTACGTGCCGGTGGCCGCCAGGAAAAGGTCGAGGTCGGCACTATCGTCACCATGAACCGCATCGAGCAGAGCTCAGGCAAGGTCGAATTGCCAGCGCTTCTAGTTGTCGACGGTGACAAAGTCACCTCTGACCCACAAGCTCTTTCTAAGGTAAAGGTTGTTGCCGAAGTCATCGACCAGACTCGTGGCCCAAAGATTGTTATTCAGAAGTACAAGAACAAGACCGGTTACAAAAAGCGCCAGGGTCACCGTCAGGATCTGACCCGCGTAAAAGTAACTGAGATTAAGTAAGAGGATAGAAATGGCATCCAAAAAGGGAGTTAGCTCAACCCGCAACGGTCGCGATTCCAACGCTCAGCGCCTCGGTGTAAAGCGTCACGATGGTCAGGCTGTTAACGCCGGTGAAATTCTTGTTCGTCAAAGAGGTACTCACTTCCACCCGGGTAAGAATGTCGGCATTGGAAAAGACGACACTCTGTTCGCACTGGCCGCCGGTGCAGTTCAGTTTGGTTCTAAGTCTGGTCGACAAGTGGTGAACGTAGTCACCCAGTAAAGGTTTTGAAAAACCGAGGCGGACCCCAAGGGTCCGCCTCTTTTTAGTTGAGGAGTCTTATGGTCAGTTTCGTAGATCATGTGACTCTGCATCTTCGCGCAGGTGACGGCGGCGATGGCTGCACATCAATTCGCAGAGAGAAATTCAAACCACTGGCTGGTCCCGATGGTGGAAACGGCGGTGACGGCGGTTCCATCACTTTGGTGAGCGACCATAACGTGACGACTTTGCTCGAGTACCACCATCGTCCACACAGAACAGCAAAGTCCGGCGGCAGCGGCAAGGGTGATTACAACAATGGTGAAAAGGGTGAAGATTTAATTCTCCCCGTGCCAGTTGGCACAGTTGTGAAGGACTCGAACGGTGAGGTTATTGCGGATCTTGCGCATTCAGGAATTGAGCTGGTAATTGCACGCGGAGGTGCAGGGGGACTGGGTAATGCTGCTCTTGCTAGCCGAAGAAGAATTGCTCCTGGTTTTCACCTACTGGGCGTTCCCGGCTGGAAAGGTGACATACAGCTAGAGCTTAAGACTGTTGCCGACATCGCTCTGGTCGGTTTTCCAAGTGCCGGTAAGTCATCACTGGTAGCTGCTCTCAGTTCAGCCAGACCAAAGATTGCCGACTATCCCTTCACCACCTTGCATCCAAATCTAGGCGTGGTTGCAGCCGGTGATAAGAGATACACCATTGCTGATGTCCCGGGCCTTATCGAAGGAGCCTCCGAAGGCAAGGGGCTCGGTCTCGACTTTCTCCGTCACGTCGAGCGGTGCAGCGCTTTATGCCATGTCATTGACTGCGCAACCTTGGAGCCGGGCAGGGACCCGATATCAGATTTCAAGGTAATTCAAGAAGAGCTCAAGAAATACCAAGTTCCAGAGGGGCAGCTGCCACTGCTCGAGAGACCACAGGTGATTGCTCTAAACAAGGTGGACATCCCCGAGGCAAGAGAACTTGCGGAGTTCGTGAAGGCAGATTTTGAGTCTCTTGGTTTCCAGGTCTTTTTGATTTCTACTGCAACTAGGGAGGGGCTAACCCAACTGAGTTACGCACTGGCTTCTCTTGCCAGTTCTAACCGTGTTCCAGTGGAAGCAAGCAAGAGATTTTCCCTGCTTGAAGAAAAAGAAGACTCCAGTTTCAAGGTGCAGGTGGAGGAACTCGATGGAGAAGCTGTCTATCGCGTAACCGGAGCCAAACCCGAACGCTGGGTCGCGCAGACAAATTTTGGAAACTCTGAGGCAATTGGCTACCTTGCCGAGAGGCTAAACAAACTCGGTGTTGAGGACGCTCTGTCTAAGGCCGGCGCTAAGGCCGGGTCAACCGTCATTATCGGCGGCGAGAACGGCGTGGTATTTGATTGGGATCCATTCATTTCTTCAGTGGTTGAAACTATCGAAAGCCCCCGCGGCTCAGACATTCGACTAGATGGCACCGATCGCAGGACGACCAAGGAGCGCCGCGAGGAGTACTACGAGATGATGGATCAGCGCGCCAAGGGAAGAGCAGAGCGCGAGGCAGTTCGTGAAAAGAATTTAAGGCCGGAGGAAGAGTGAGTAACACAGCACTTTTGCATTCTGCCAAGCGAGTAGTGATAAAGGTTGGATCCAGTTCGATTACGGGAGAAAACGAAGCAAATCTAGATCGGATTGTCGACCTGGCGGTGAGATTGATGCAATCAGGCAAAGAGGTAATTCTCGTCAGCTCTGGTGCTATCGCTACCGCCGCTCCGCTTATCGGGCTAACAGTCAAGAGCGAAGATCTAGCAACCTCCCAGGCATTGGCAGCGATCGGCCAAGCAAAACTGATGAGCCGCTATGAGCGATCACTAGCTCGCCACAAACTGATGCCTGGCCAAATCCTTTTGACAGTAGACAATCTGGATGAAGAAAGCACCAGTGAAAACGCTCTTCGCGCTCTAGAGAGACTGCTTGAGATAGGCGTACTTCCTGTGATCAATGAAAACGACTCGGTTGCCACCCAAGAAATTAGATTCGGAGACAACGACCAGTTGGCGGCACGCGTTGCACTACTTGCCAAGGCAGATTTGCTTATCCTCCTGAGCGACATCGATGCCCTTTACACCAGGCCACCTAGCGAGGCTGGAGCCGAGCCGATTCTCGTCGTAGAGGATGATAAGCAACTGGAGAGTATCCAGGTTTCTGGAACCTCAACCGGATACGGAACCGGTGGAGCTCTGACAAAAGTTGCGGCCGCCAGGATGGCTACGGCTGGAGGGGTTGGAGTCTTGCTCACCGCTGCTTCCAATGTAGATGTCTTGGATAACGCTGACTGCCGTCACACTTGGTTTAAGCCGCAAAAAGAGCAGGGTTAGGATTTGTCAATGAGTGTTGGCGAGATCTTGGTCGCAGCAAAGACCGCTGCTCCCTTGATTGCGCGTGCCAGCACAGCGCAAAAGAACAAAGTGCTCAGTGAACTTGCCAAGCTCCTTGTTTCTAGCTCCGATGCCATCATCAGCGCAAATCAAATTGACATTCAAAATGGCAAAAATACTCTCGCGACCGGATTGATTGACCGACTTACCCTCACTAAGGACAGAATCCAATCTCTGGCTGATTCCCTGCAGGCGATTGTAGATCTGGCCGACCCGATTGGGGAATCCCTTCAAGGTTTTACTCTGAGCAACGGGCTGCGACTTCAGCAGGTCAGGGTTCCGCTCGGTGTTGTTGGATGCATTTATGAAGCTCGTCCAAATGTCACGATTGATATTGCTGCCCTGGCTATCAAGAGCGGAAATGTCGCTGTTCTGCGCGGCGGTTCCGCTGCTGAGAACACCAACAGAGTTCTTGTTGGACTAATTCAGAATGCTCTGTCATCTTCTGGGCTTCCGAAAGCTTCGGTGCAAACGATAGATCAGTTTGGCCGCGAGGGGGCGAGCGAGTTGATGCAGGCTAGGGGATTGGTGGATGTACTCATTCCTCGAGGATCTGCAGACCTAATCAAAGCCGTGGTTAATTACTCCAAAGTTCCAGTAATCGAAACTGGTGATGGGGTTGTCCATATCTTTGTTGATGAAAGTGCCGAGATGGCGACGATAGTCCCGATTGTTTTGAATTCGAAGACACAGCGTCCGTCGGTTTGCAATGCGCTTGAAACGCTCTTGGTGCACAAGGCGGTTGCCGCACAGGTCATTCCGAGTGTCGGCAAAGCCCTCAAGGAGGCTGGGGTGACAATTCACGGATGTAGCGAGACTCAGCAGCTGATTGATTGCGTGGCAGCGACCGAGGAGGACTGGTCGACCGAGTACTACAGCCTGGATCTGTCGGTCAAGGTCGTAGCGAATTTGGATGAAGCCCTGGCTCACATTGCTAAGTATTCAACTCACCACACGGAGTCGATTTTGACTAATGACATCTCCAATGCTGAGCGCTTCCTGAGTGAGGTGGATGCTGCCGTCGTGATGGTCAATGCATCGACCAGATTTACTGACGGAGGAGAGTTTGGGTTCGGGGCTGAGGTTGGAATTTCAACCCAGAAGCTTCATGCCCGAGGTCCTATGGGGCTGAGGGAGCTAACTAGCTCAAAATGGCTGGTTAGAGGCTCTGGCCAGGTCCGTAGCTAGACTGGAGAAGATTTAAAGGAGTCAGTGTGAGCCTTATTTTGCTTGCTGAAGGTGCAATCGTCCACCACAACGAACTTCCCATGCCTGCGATTCTTTACGGAGTGATTGCCATGGCTGCGTTTATTGCACTGGCACTTATCACGTGGTCATATCGAGATGTCTCAAATCGCAATTATCGTCGAGGCGAGCGGGCAGGCCACTAGTAGCTGATGACTTCCAGGCGTCTAAGAATTGGCGTGATGGGTGGCACCTTCGACCCAATTCACCACGGCCACCTGGTGGCAGCAAGTGAAGCTGCCGACGCTCTTCAGCTTGACGAGGTCATTTTCGTTCCCACTGGCCAACCCGGAAATAAAAAGGCAATCAGTAGTGCAGAACATCGCTACTTGATGACAGTGATTGCCACGGCCGCAAATCCTCGATTCACCGTCAGCAGAGCGGATATCGATAGAGACGGAATCACCTACACGATCGACACCCTCACCGAGCTTTCGAAAGAGCGACCCAATGCTGATCTCTTCTTTATTTCGGGAGCCGATGCAATCGCTCAAATTCTCGCCTGGAAGCAAGTGGATCAACTTTGGGGCCTGGCTCAATTTGTAGCTGTCACTAGACCCGGTCACTCTCTTGAGCTACCTAAGGTTCCTAACGCTCATATCTCTCAGCTCGAAGTTCCTGCTCTAGCTATCTCTTCAACCGATGTTCGTAATCGAGCGGCTGCCGGAAAACCAATTTGGTATTTGGTTCCTGATGGAGTCGTTCAGTACATCGCCAAGCACCGTCTCTACAGGGGTCAGGGTGACTCAGTACACAACTAGACGTGAGCTGAGGGAAGCCGAACGAAAGGGTCTGTTACCAGAACCCAAGTCAGCTCCGGTTTCAAGCACACAATCCACAATCGACATAAAGAATTTGACTAGGCGTCAGATGAAAGAAATGGGCATCTTCGATGACCCATCAAAGCTGAGCTCTCTTACTCCTCAGGCTCTGGCTAGCGCGGCCACCGCCACAGCTGTTGTTGAAGAAGTAAAGCCAATAGTGCAGTCGGATGTAGTTCAGGTCACAACGATTCCAGTGTTTGATGTACCAGCAACGGAATTCACCGGTCAGAACTACCTGGCTGAGCCAACCACCGCATCGATTGTTCTTGAGAGAGCACCTGAGGCAATATCTATTCCAATTGATACCGCAGAGATTGCCATCACAGGATCAATTGCGGTTGTTACTGATCCAATCACTTCTCCCAGTACCGCAACCTTTGATGGAGCCGAACTAGATCAGATAGCGCTGTCGGACGATGCCGTAACTGGAGTTATGTCGGTTGTTGAGCCAATTAGCGCTCTGGAACTAATCGAACAGCGCGCTGATGACGGGGTAGTACCCACCGCTGTGTTGCGCAAAGGATGGTGGAAGTCATGGGCAATAGGCATAGGCTCAGTGCTTCTGGCAATAGGTGCCGCGGTGGCAATATTTTTAATTTTCACTGCTCTGGGAGCTAATTAGTGAGCCTAAGCCCCCAAACAGAGAGCCAACTAAAAATCGCAGCAAGGGCAGCCAGCGACAAGCTGGGAGAAAATCTCGTCGCACTCGATGTTTCAGTCCCATTTGCTCTAGCCGAAGTTTTTCTAATCTGCTCCGCTAAAAATGACCGGCAGGTTCTGGCCATATCCGACGCCGTCGAAGAATCGCTGAGAGAGGCGGGATGCAAACTTCGCTTTGCTGAGGGTAGAGAGGCTGCCAGGTGGGTGCTGCTGGACTTCGGCGATTTGGTTGTACATGTTATGCACGAGTCGGAGCGGGAGTTCTACTCTCTTGAGCGACTGTGGCGGGACTGCCCAGTCGTGCCAGTGGCCTAAATTCTGTGTAGACTAGCGAGGCTTTGGGCCTGTGGCGCAGCTGGTAGCGCACCTGCATGGCATGCAGGGGGTCAGGGGTTCAAGTCCCCTCAGGTCCACCACCATTGTTTGCAGGAATTTTCCAGCATTTGCGCTTAAACTCAAGCAAGTAAATCTAACGGAGGAACCTTGTCACACAACCCGATTTTCAATCAGGCTGTCAGAACCGGAATGTCTGCATCGGAAATGAGTCCAACTCAGGTCGATCAGGAATTCGGTCGCATTACCGGCACCAAGATGACCATGGAGGGAACCACTTCCAAGGTAATTGGAATGTTCCTTGCGGTACTTATTGGTGCCGCTGTTACCTGGTTCTTTGGTCTTTACGCCTTCACTCTTCCAGCGATGTTCGTAGGTTTGGGACTTGGACTTTGGGCCTCTTTCTCAAAGACAGTTCGTCCTGGAGTAATGCTCGCCTACGCACTGGTGCAGGGAGTATTCATTGGTGGTCTGAGCGGCATTTTTGAGCAAATGTATCCAGGCATCGTGCAGACTGCGGTGATCGGAACCTTTGCCACCGCCGGAGCTATGTTCTTGGCCTACCGATTCGGTTGGGTAAAGGTTGATGCTCGCTTCACGCGCTTTATGACCTTCGCTCTCATTGGATACTTTGTCTTTGCCATGGTCAACCTTGGCTTTGCTTTGTTTGCGGGAGCTAGCATCTACAGCTCACCTTTCGGTTGGCTAGTTGCACTGGTTGGAGTTGGACTTGCAGCCTTCACACTGAACCTCGACTTTGAGACCATTCGCCTGGGAATCCAGGAGGGATGGGCCGAGGACATGGAGTGGAGAGCAGCGTTCGGTCTAACCGCATCTCTGCTTTGGCTCTATGTTGAAATCATCAGGTTGCTGTCGATTTTCAACCAGGAGTAACTTCCGCTTTCCCAATCGCGCCAGAGTTGCCTGAGATCCCAGGCATTCTCGGCCAGGATCGAGACCCCTCGCACACCAGTGCGGCGGGTCTTTCCTGATATTAGGAGAAGTCGGTTTTGGAAAAGCAGGTGAGAACATCTGCGCTGAGCTTCGTCAAAGAAAGTAGCATCTGCGCAGCCAGTTCCATCATCCAAACTGATAAAGACCACTCGCTTGCCGCTGCGCATCGGGGGAGTTTGGGTTGCCACTCTGACTCCCGCCACCATCACCTCCGTGTTGCTTCTAAGACCTGCTAGCTCGTTAGCTCTAACCACTCCTAGCTCATCCAGCATCTGCTGAAACTTTTCAAGCTCGTGCTCTGAGATGTCCATTCCAGTTATTGCCAGCTCCTGTTCCAGCACCTCGTCTTTGGTTGGCGGGGTGTTGCCAATCGGAAGATTTTGGATAGCGCCAAGCTCGAAACTTAGCTGGTTCTCATCAAGTGGCTTCGGCCTACGTGCACTTAGCTGCCTCACATAAACCAGTAGATCGGAGCGATTGCTCTGGCTGTCTTTGGTAATTCCCGCTAGTTCATCCAGTCCGCCAATCAGGACCAGCCGCTCGATAGTTCTTCTGGAGGGCCTGGCTCTGACATAGAAATCAGAGACATCAACAAATGGTTGCTCGCAGATTATTCGCTCTATCTCTGGCGTGGAAATTCCGGCAATATCAGTCAGTGCCATTCTCACCGCGATTCCAGAATTAGTTCTTTCAACCAGATATTCATTACTTGAGTGGTTGACATCAATCGGAAGAATCTGGACACCGATTCTTCTGGCCTCTGCCAGCAGCAGTCTTTTGGGATACATGCCAGGATCATGAGTGAGTAGACCCGCGATGAACTCGGTCGGGTAGTGGGTCTTTAGCCAAGCTGTCTGGTAGGTGGGCAGGGCAAACGCAGCGCCGTGAGCCTTACAGAATCCAAAACTTCCAAAGCCTTCGATAATTGACCAGACCCGATCAATTAGGGATTTGGGGTAACCTCTGGCAAGCGCAGCCGATCGAAAGTATTTAGCAATCGCTGGAACCTTAGATTCTTTCCCCAGCATTCTTCTTAGTTCATCGGCTCTAGCGAGAGTGCAGCCAGTCATTTTCTGCATGATTCGCATCAGCTGCTCATGGAAAACGACTATCCCATAGCTTTCTTCCAAGATTGGTCTTAAATCTGGATGCAGATAGTCGGGTTGAGCCAGGCCGTGTCTTCCATCTAGGTAGGGCTTAATCATGTTGCCCTTCATGGGTCCTGGCCGGAAAAGAGATATCTGCAAAGTTAAATCATTGAACTGGATTGGCTGATGCTTCCCAGTTAGTTCCCTTTGGCCAGGGGATTCAATTTGGAACATCCCGAGGGTATTGGTGCTTCTGATTAGCTTGTAGACATCAGCATCGTCTCGGGGAACTGCATCCAGCTCTATCTCCTTCTTGCTAACCCGTTTAGCTTCCCTAACCGCATAGGCCATTGCACTTTGCATTCTGACTCCGAGCACATCCAGTTTTAAAAAGCCCATCGGGTCCATGTCATCTTTATCGAATTGGCTCATGGGTAGTCCAATCCCGCTCACCTCGGTTGGTGTTAGTGACAAAAGAGATGAGTTTCCCAAAATCACTCCGCAGGGATGAACTGAGATGTGTCTGGGTAACCTGTCTAATCGTTCCGTTATATCAACCAGGAGGTTGAGATGACGGTTATGTTTACTGTCGCTGGCAAACTTAGAAAGCTCTGGTTTTTCACTCATTGCTCTGCGAATGCTCCGAGCAGAAAACCTCCACATATTCTTAGCGATTTCGTCAATCTCGTCATCGTCTAGACCCAGTGCCAGCCCACCATCTCGAATAGCACCCCTGCCTCGGTAGGTGTTCTGCATGGAAAGTAGCGTGACCCGAGATCCGCCATAGCGGCGGAAAATTGCCTTATAAATTTCATGCCTTCTAGCTGATTCAACATCAATGTCGATATCTGGAAGGGTGCTGCGCTCAGTCGAGAGGAATCTCTCGAACAGCAGTCCCTCACTAATCGGATCAACGCCGCTGATTCCAAGCAGGTAGTTGACCAGCGACCCAGCCCCAGAGCCTCGGGCAGCAATTCGTATCTTCATATCGCGAATCATTTGAGCGACATCGGCAACGGTTAGAAAATAAGTTGCAAAGCCGAGCTGATTAATTGCGATCAGTTCTTTGGAAAGGCGGTGCTGAATCTTGGCCAATTCGGCAGCCTTTGCCCCCGGGTAGCGCCAGGAGATTGCGGCGTGAGATTTTTGCCAAAGGACCTCAAATGGATTTTCGGTTATGCCCAAGGTTTCTTGCTCAGGGGTTTTTGGCACACCCCATCCGCAATCAGTTACTGGGTCTAATCGACATAGATCGGCAAGTGAAAGAGTGCTAGCTATTAGCCTTCTGGCACCTGCGGTGTCCTCTGTTATCTCTAGAGCCAGTTTGGCCATTTCTTCCGCAGGCTTTAGCCAGGCTTGGGCGTTTGGTTGCAGACTGAATAGCCCCAATGGCTCAAGGTGTCTTGCCGAATCTAAAACGTCTGCGGTTAGAGCATCGTCAGGTTGCAGGTATCTGACACAGTTGGTTAATACGGCAGGAATCTTCTGGCTAATTGCAATTTCCAGCATTTTTCTGCTGTGATCTTCCGAAAAGATGGCTCCAGGTTCAGTGAGAAGGTTGGTTATCTCCACAATCAAAGTGTTTGGTTTGGGGAAGAGCTCTTTCCACTTACCTAATTCCCTAATCGCTAGCTCCGGAGTTGTCAGTACTAGTTTTGCGAAAAGCGAATCACCACCTAGCAAAATTGAGCAGGCTGGCTCTTCTCCCAGTAGAAAAGCAAGATCTGAGATTTCTATTTGCGGATTTTTACTTTTGTGTTGGTGAGCTTTTGAAATGATTCTGCATAGTTGTGACCAGCCTCTACCACGGTTATGTCCGTGAGCAAGAATGACGACCCTGCTGAGAGTTTCTTCGCTACTTACGCTTAGGTTTACTCCGACTATGGGGGATAGGCCACTGGTGATGCAGCTGCCAATGTGTTTCACCGCACCATAGAGTCCATCGCGATCTGTTATCGCCAGAGCATCAAAACCAATAGCGGCAGCAGCTTGAACCAAATGCTCCGGCCTATTTACTCCATAGTGCGCAGAGTAGGCACTCGCAACATTGAGGTGAACAAAGCTCATCAGTGACCGATTTTGTTTATCTCCCAGAGCTCATCGGGCGTTAGGTGCTTAAGCTCTAGAAAGATCCGATCAAAGTCGCTAATCGCCCACAGCCTCCACATCTCAACTTCCATCACCGCACTGCCGCTGCCCTTAGGGACACCCTGAGCTTCTTGCCACCAAAGCCTTCGGGTGTACCAGCGAACGGGCCTGGAAGAGACAAGATATTGCCTGCCCTGATAGCTGAAGGAGACAGGGGCGCCATCGGGATCTAGGACAACCTCGGTTATCGCTGCTTCCATCAATGGCACCCCTATTCGAACATTTGTTCGAATAGTTAGTTTAGGACTGGGTCAGACATTTTCCCAAATCCCTTGTAATTACAGGGGTTTAATCAGCTCAGGAGAGTTAGCAGAGACCTGCCCGACCTTTGATGAAACTGGGTGATACACCAGCTCACTAGCCACCAAATCAGACTCTTTACTAAGCGCCATCAGTAGCTCCGGGGTCGTCTGGTAGTCAGGTGCCAGCCACGCGGAGAGGTTGTCTTCGGATAGAAACACAGGATTTCGATCATGGATGCTCGCGAGAGCGGGAGCTGAGTCCTTGGTCAGAATCGAACAGGTCAATACCCAGCGGGTCGGATCGTTCGCCTGTTTAGCTGGATCGCGCCACCAAGAATAGATTCCAGCAAAGGCCAGCATTCCATCTGATGGGTGAATGTAAAAAGGCTGTTTACCCGAATCAGTTGCCTGCCACTCAAAATATCCAGAGGCAGGTATCGCACACCTTTTCTTTTGGGTCGCTTCTTTGAAGCTCGGTTTTTCCAAAGCCGATTCAATCCGGGCGTTGAACAGCGGAGTTGAAACCTCCTTGGCCCAGCTCGGTATCAATCCCCAGCGTGCGGGGTGTAACTGACGAGATGGAACCGCGTCAATCTCAAGCTCAACAATTATTGGAACCTGCTGCGTGGGTGCAATGTTGTAGCTCAGGGGGGAGTAGTTCTCAGGCACTTCGTCTAGTTCAAACAGCTCAGTAATACCCGATAGCTCTTTAGCTACCACAAATCTTCCACACATCAGTTATCAGTATGCATTCGACTGAGAACTTTTTTGCTGATGGCGACCAGTACTAAGAAAAGTAAAAGAATTCCAATTCCAACCAGTGTTGCAACTCTTAAATCTCCCGAGAGCTGGTCATAGCTGGTTCTTGCAAGGTAGCCAACCCCGACATATAAAGATGCCCAGATGGCACAGGCCACAAACGTCCAACTGATAAAGATTCGGTAGGGCATCTTGGTCATCCCCGCAACAGCCGGGACCGTGGAGTGAAGCACTGGCAGAAATCGAGAAATAAAAATTGCAATTCCACCCCGCCTTGCAACCAGCTGATCGGCAGCCCTCCAGTTCTTCTCACCAATACGCATTCCAAGTTTGCTAACTCTGAGCTTTGGTCCAAAAAATCTGCCAACCGTAAAACCAATGCTTTCACCAATTAGAGACCCAATCAAAACCGCAATCAGCAAAAAGAAGAAATCTGGCCAGTCGGTGACCCCTGTCGATGCAACTAAAACAACTGTGTCACCCGGCATAACTAGGCCCAGGAATATCGAAGTTTCCAGCATGATGGCAACACCTGCCAGGAGGTTTCGAAGCCAAGCGGGAACAGATTCAATCAGTGCGAGAAAGGAACTTAGAAAATCCAGCATGGCTCTCTTTCTCGAACTAAAACAAAGTCTAGGGATGAAAAAGTGCAAACAATCGAAGGCTTTTGCTAGTCGATTAGCTCCATGATTTCTTCGGGACTTGGCAGCGGCTGAGCTAAAAGAGCCAATCGTTTTCTGAAGGGGCTGAGCATTGCCAGTGGACCAAGAGGAATAGAGCCCCACCGGGTAACTCCTCTAATTCCCTGAAGAGCGCTTAGAGTCCAAACCTCACATCCTGCAAGATCTTCGGGTCTTTCTCTGACCTCCAAGGTCTGGTATCCCGCCTGGGAAGCCATTTCAAACACTAGGTCCCTAGTGACAGATGGAAGCCAGTTGGTGCTTTCATCGGGGCCACACAAAGCGCCTTCTCTCCACCAAACTATGGAGCTCAGAGCCCCGTCGGCAATGTAGCCATCGGAGTCAGTCATTACCGCTTCGTCGGCTCCGTGAAGGTTGGCTGCCCTTCTGAGTCTTTGGCCATAGGCAAGATCAGGACCTTTAGTCCTGGGGCTTTGTCTTGGATCAGCTTCATCTGATGTCCAAAGCGTGCAGGTCTCTGTCCGCTCAGGCGCATCTCTGAGCCGAAGAAATAGTCTCTGTCCCTCGGGTTGCACCGCTCGGTATTCAAGCCTGGGAAACCAGTCATCGGTTTTGGGAATGAGCTTGACCACCTCCGAAAAGAAGGCGGGTAGTTGCCTCTTGGTTTTTTCATCGTCTATCGAGCTTGCAAACCTCGCCAGGTGTTTATTCAGCCCTCTGACCAGTCCGCTAGAAACAAGAAACGAGTCGGCAACAGTCAGGGTGTCCTCAAGCGAAAGATCGAGTGAGCGCAGTTCACCCTGCTGAAACTGGAAGAAATCTCCACCGACACTCATGGAACTAGACTACGCATTTGAAGGGGTGCCATATGCCACTGTTCTGGGACAAGCTCGCTGGCTGGACCTCAATTCACGACACCTTCATTACCCTCTATGCCAATCAGCCGGGAGCATTCTGGCTGGACCGAGAACATCACCCAAGCTCTCGATTTTCCGTGATGGGGGTCGGCGTCCCAACGAATGAGCTGCCGGTGTATCACGATCAGCAAGCAGATCTTCCCTTTGCCTTTCGTCCAGGGGTAGTGGGGGCAATTCACTATCCGAAATCAGCCAAAGACATTTCTAATGCATCGCTACTCAAAGTGGACCGTGCACTCGTGTATGACCATGACACTAAGGCCATATATTTTGTCGCAGACCTAGAGACAAAAAGAGATTTTGATGAGTGGCATCGGGCAGCTTTACTCAGGCTTGCCCTCACTGGGGGAGGAGCTGCCAGTCATGAACTCAACTTCCCAGCTGCCACCGCGGCTGAGCTGATTGCCGATGATGACAAAGAGAGCTACCTCGGAAAAATTGCGAAAGCTCAGGAGCACATATCCAAAGGTGATGTCTATCAGCTTTGTCTAACCACCAGACTTCGCGGCGAATACGTCGGAGATCCACTGAGTTTTTTCCTAAGGCTCAGAAAGCAGCACCCTGCACCCTATGCCGCTTTCATGAGAATCGGGGATAAAACAATCGTTTCAATCTCTCCAGAGCTATTTGTTTCGGTTCATAACGGCAGGGTGATTTCCTCTCCGATCAAGGGAACCAGAAGACGCTCCAGCGATCATGAGCAGGATAGAAAACTTATTGAAGAACTAGGCGCTGATCCCAAGGAGCGCGCAGAGAATTTAATGATTGTTGACCTAATTCGGAATGACCTATCAGCGGTCTGCGAGCCAAGTAGTGTCACCGTCGAGTCGCTTTTAGCCGTGAGAAGTTATTCAACTGTCCACCAGCTGGTTAGCGATGTTTCGGGACAGCTGGCAGAGGGAGTAAATCCTCTTGATGCCCTCAGGGCTCTGTTTCCAGGAGGGTCGATGACGGGTGCTCCTAAGGAAAAAGCGATGGAGATCATCCGCGAGCTGGAAAGCAGTGATCGAGAGATTTACTCTGGCGCACTGGGCTACATCACCTCAGGCCTTGAAATGGAGCTTGGAATGGTCATTCGAACCGCCGTGTTTGAGGGGAGCACCGTGAGCATCGGAATCGGCGGAGGCATCACCTCGGACAGCCTTCCGGAGAGCGAGCACGAGGAGATTCAGCTCAAGGCCATTGCCCTAGCCAGCGTGCTGGGGGCAAGGGTGCGTTGGTAACCTGTACGGGTTGATTTACCTAGGGTTTGAAATTGTCTGAAGAATTTAGCTTTTCTGCACTGCAGGAGAAGTGGCTGCCTGTCTGGGACAGGCTGAAGCCGTTTGATTCGGGCAAGGCCGAAGACAAAAGACCTAAGAAATATGTTCTGGACATGTTTCCCTACCCGTCCGGTGATCTTCACATGGGTCACGCCGAGGCCTACGCGCTTGGCGATGTAATTGCTCGCTACTGGATGCAGCGAGGATTCAATGTCATGCACCCCATCGGCTGGGATGCCTTTGGTCTTCCGGCTGAAAATGCCGCCATCAAACGAGGACTTGATCCTCGGAAGTGGACATACGAAAACATTGATCAGCAGAAAAGTTCGATGCGCAGATATGCCTGCTCCTTTGACTGGGACAGGGTTTTGCAAACGTGTGACCCGATTTACTACAGGTGGAATCAGTGGCTGTTTCTTGAGTTTTATAAGCGAGGCCTTGCCTACCGCAAAAATAGCAACGTCAACTGGTGTCCAAGCTGTCAAACCGTTTTGGCCAATGAGCAGGTGGTTCAGGGGCTTTGTGAAAGGTGCGACACAGTTGTCACCAAGAAATCCCTAACCCAGTGGTACTTCAAAGTAACCGATTACGCGGATCGACTTCTAGAAGATCTCGATGGCCTGGAGGGTAAGTGGCCAGCCAAAGTCATAACGATGCAAAGAAACTGGATTGGACGGTCCCAGGGTGCAAACGTAAAGTTTGAAATTCAAGGTCGAAAAAATCCCATCACTGTTTTTACTACCCGGCCTGACACTCTTTACGGCGCAACTTTTATGGTGGTTGCGGCGGACTCCGATTTGGCTAGCGAGTTAGCTGCTGAGGCTGAACCGAGTATTCGGATGGAGTTTTTCTCATACCTTGAAAAGACCAAGCAGGTAACTGATATTGATCGACTGGCTGCCGATAGAGAAAAGACCGGTGTATTTCTTGGTCGATATGCAATAAATCCTTTTAGTGGAAATCAGATACCGATCTGGGCTTCGGACTATGTCCTTGCTGACTACGGCACAGGAGCAATCATGGCTGTCCCTGCTCACGACGAAAGAGATATGGGATTTGCCAAAGCGATGAAGCTGCCTGTGGTAACTGTCGTTGACACCGGAGGGGACGACCCATCAGTTTCACTGGTTGCCACAAGCGGTGATGGTGTTGTTGTGAACTCGGGAGAGCTAAATGGCCTCCGCCGAGATGCAGCCATTGAGAAAGCAATTGAGCTGCTAGAGAGCAAAGGGCTGGGCAAGCGTGCTAGAAACTATCGCCTAAGAGACTGGCTAATTTCGCGTCAGCGCTATTGGGGAACCCCAATTCCAATCATCCACTGTGAAAGTTGTGGGGAAGTTCCTGTCCCGCAGCAGCAGCTGCCAGTAGAGCTTCCGAAGAGTGAGGGGCTAGATCTTCAGCCCAAGGGGACATCCCCGCTCGGGGCCGCTAGCCAGTGGCTAAATGTGCCATGTCCTAAGTGCGGCAAGCCAGCAAAGCGGGATTCAGACACCATGGACACATTTGTGGATTCGTCGTGGTATTTCCTTAGGTTTTTATCACCTCAGTCTGAAGAGTTTGCATTCGACCAGGAGCAGGCCAAACTTTGGGCACCGATTGACCAATATGTAGGAGGCGTAACTCACGCGATTCTTCACCTTCTTTATTCGCGATTTTTCACCAAAGTTCTTTTTGACATGAAAATGGTTGACTTCGAGGAACCCTTTAGCCGTCTTTTGAATCAAGGCATGGTCCTAATGAACGGATCCGCGATGAGTAAGTCCAGGGGAAATCTGGTGAGGCTCAGCGAGCAGCTAGATGAGCACGGCGTCGATTCCGTTCGACTAACCATGGCCTTTGCCGGTCCGCCAGAAGATGACATTGACTGGGCGGATGTTTCACCATCTGCATCGGGTAAGTTTCTTGCCCGTGCTTTTCGAATTGCCCAGGATGTAAAGAGTGACCCTACGGTTGATGTCACCAAGGGTGATCAGCAGATCAGACGAGCTACCCACCAGTTCCTAGCGGCATTTGCTGAATCCATTGAGGGTTTCAAGTTCAACGTAGGCGTTGCTAAGTGCATGGAGCTCACTAACACATTGCGTAAGGCAATTGACTCTGGCGTTGGAGGAGCAGATCCTGCAGTAAGAGAGGGTGCCGAGGAGTTGGCTAAGGCGCTCAGTCTTTTTGCTCCTTACACAGCAGAGGAGATGTGGGAGAAACTTGGCCACCAGCCTTGCGTGGCTCTGGCAGAGTTCAGGAGAGCTGAACCGAGTCTTCTTACAAAAGAGTCACTCACCGCTGTGGTCCAGGTTGATGGAAAACTCAGAGACAAGTTTGAAGTTTCAACTTCGATTACAGAGGATGAGCTACGTTCCCTTGCCCTTTCATCTCCTGCGGTCATCAAGCTTCTGGCAGGTAATGAACCAAAGCAGGTTATTGTTCGGGCACCGAAGCTTGTCAACATAGCCACGAAATAGTCGCTTCTCCACAATATCTAGTTCATCAGTTTTGAAGCGGTGAGAGTGATTCAAGCTTGCCGACATGGAAATTCTTGAATGGCTAAAGCAGCAATCGATGGCGAAGCGCTGGCAGCTGGGTCTAGCTGGCGCCCTAGTGGTAGCTGTTGTCGGATACTCCCTATCTTCATCGCAAGTTGAGAATGCACAGGACCCAGCCGGACTTCTTGAACCTTTGCAGTTTGACAACACCATCTCTGTGCACGTTGTTGGTGAGGTGAAAGCCCCGGGGCTTTATGAGCTGCCCATTGGAGCTAAAGCTGCGGAAGCAATAGCTGCGGCCGGGGGAATGGGGGAAGATGCTCAAGAGGCCTCAATCAATCTGGCACGCACGCTGGTTGATGGCGAGCAGCTGTTCGTTCTATCGCAAGCGGATTCCATCCAGGGCAACGGGAAGTTGTCTCTAAATCAAGCGACTGCGGAGCAGCTTGACTCTCTGCCTGGCATAGGACCAGCCCTAAGTGAGCGAATAGTCGCACATCGACAAAGCATCGGAAGCTTTAGAAGTATTGAGGAACTTACAGATGTTTCAGGTATTGGTCCCAAGCTATTTAGCAAGATAAGAGATCAGCTGACCATTTGATTGTCCTTCTGACCTTTGGTTACTGGTTCTTTCTCTGGCTGAGCGCGAAGCCCAATAGTCAATCGTTTATCAAGCAGGCCTATCCTGACCCTCCTTTCATGCAGCACCTAAGGCAGCGCTTTCTTGATTCCTTGACTGGCGTTGGTATTGATGCGGAGGGCCTAGTAGCTGGGCTGACTATAGGCGAAAGAGAAATGGTCAGTCCTGCTTTGGCGGAGCAGATGCGAGATCTTTCACTTACTCATCTCGTTGCCGTTTCCGGCGCAAACCTGGCAATTGTGATGGGTGCGGTTTACTTTCTAGCCGCCGCATTTTCACTACCCAGAAACCTAAGATTCGTCTTGGCCCTTGTGGTGATGATGCTGTATGTATTGCTGGTTGGGCCTGAGTCCTCGGTAATTCGTGCAGCAACCATGGCACTGTTTGTCATGTTGGCCCTTTGGCTCGGCAGAGGAAGCAGTTCTATCTACGCGCTCTCCTGCGCAGTGATGCTCTTACTCCTTTTCGATCCAGGTCTATCTACTGATGTTGGCTTTGCACTCTCGGCTTTTGCGACCGCTGGGCTGGTAATAATTGCGCCACCTCTCTACAAAAGGTTTTCAAGTCGAATGGGAATGGTTTTGGCAGCAGGATTGGCTGCGACTATTGCAGCCCAGGTATATACCTTGCCAATAATTCTCTACTTGCAACCATCCCTTCCCATTTATTCAGTTTTGGCCAACCTGCTCGTTGAGTGGGTGGTCGCCCCGGTGACAATCCTTGGTTTGTTGGCGGTTATTTTCAGCGTGATCTTTCCGCTAGGGGCACAGCTTTCTACTTGGCTGGCATCTTTAGGCACGCAGTGGATTGTCCTTGTTGCAGAAAACCTTTCGGATTTTCCACTTGTTCGTTCACATTTTCTGCCAGGTGTGTTTGGGATAGCGACTGCCACATTGTTTGGCTTTTTCCTCACCATTTGGCTAAGCCAAAAGAGCTTCGCAACTCTCGCAGGTCTCGGAGCCATCGGTCTTGTCATTGGAACGGCTATCTGGATTTTGACGGATGTAGTTCGCCAGCAGGTGTTTGCAGGAGATTGGCAGATCTACGCCTGTGATGTTGGCCAGGGGGATGCTCTACTTCTAAGGAGCGAGTCTGAGGTGATGTTGATCGATGTCGGCCCAGATTCCGAAAGGATCAGATCATGTCTTTCAAAAGCCGGAATTGAAAGAATCCAAACTCTAGTTCTCACTCACTTTGATTCTGATCATGTCGCAGGGATCGATGGCCTAAGTGATTTTCAGGTTGGGGAAGCACTGGTGAGTCCCTTTCGGGATGACCGGCCTGTTGTCGACAAGGTTGAGCAAACCCTTAGCGCTATTGGCACTCCACAATTTCCCGCTTCGACTGGGCAAATCGGAACCCTTGGCGAGATTAGGTGGCAGGTGCTGAGCCCGAGTGCTGGCGCACAGGAGGCGGAAGATAGCAATGATGCATCGCTTGTTATGGTTTTTGATTTCGGAGAATTTTCACTTCTCAGCCTTGGCGATTTGGGGGAGTCAGGTCAACGCCGGGTTCTAAAGCAGCATCCGGCCTTGCTTGCTCAGCTTAGACAGAAGCCATTGGTGGTGAAGGTTGCCCACCACGGCTCAGCAGACCAGCTAGATGAACTGTATGAATTTGTTGAACCAGAACTGGGACTGTTTCTGGTTGGTGAAAATCGTTATGGTCATCCAACCAAAAGCGCAATTGACATGGTGCTTAAATCCGGTGGCAGTGTTCTTCGAACGGATCGGCAGGGGCCGATTGCTATAGGTTTCGAGGGAACTCTCCGCTATAAGGCCGGGGGTAAACTCTCCACATGAGCTCAGTGGTGAATTGGTATGAAGTAAAACCAGCACCTATTGTCCTAATCACTGGCACAGAGAGCTACCTAGCATCAAGAGCAATCAGACAGCTCAAGACAATGCTCAAGCAACAGCACGCCAACCTTGAGATTTCCGAAGTCGCAGAAGGAGATTATTCGCCGGGACTGCTCTTCGAGTATGCATCTCCATCGCTCTTCGGGGAACCCAGGCTAGTAATCATTCAAGGTGCCGGTGAGGGGCTGAAGGAAGATCTAGGCCGATACATTCAGTCACCTGCAGAAGAGGTCTACGTCATTCTTCGATTGCCAAACCTGGTTGGCCACAGCGGCGCAATTCGCAAAGAGTTTGCCAAGTCTGCTCTGAGTGTCAGTTGCGAGGAGCTAAAAAAAGACAGCGAACGCTCAGACTTTGTTAATCGTGAATTTAAGCTAGCTGGGATTGCCATTGAACCAGCTGCTGTAAGAGCTTTGGTGGGCGCATTCAATAGCGACATCGGAGAGCTCGGCTCGGCCTGTTCTCAGTTGATGGCATCTGGAAAGAAAGTAACGCTCGAAGACGTTGAGCAAACTTTCGGGGGCAGGGTTGAAACTAACGCCTTTAAGATTGCTGATGCTGCGCTCAGCGGAAATGCGACAGAGGCAATCAGACTCTTCCGCCACGGATTTGCAACCGGAATCGACTCGGTCGCACTCGTGGCTGCTCTGAGCATGCGCATTCGTCAATTGGCAAGATTGTTCAATGATCGAAATGCCCCAGCTCAAGCGCTTGGCATGCAGCCCTGGCAGGTTGATAAAGCTCGGCGGGAACTTGCCGGTTGGAGCGAGCAGGCTCTGGCCGAGCTAGTTGAGCTGGCCGCGGTTACCGACGCAGATGTGAAGGGGGCTTCCAGAGATCCGGAGTTCTCAATTGAGCGGCTCCTGCTAGCAATGGCCCGAGCAAACTAAAAAGCCGAGCACTTGGCTCGGCTTTAGAGATAAAAGTCTTTGCTAGAGAGAACTTGCCTTCTTCGCGATAGCACTCTTGCGGTTAGCAGCCTGGTTCTTGTGCAGAACTCCCTTGCTCACTGCCTTGTCCAACTTGCGAGAAGCATTCTTTAGTGCCTCTGCTGCAGCCTTCTTGTCACCCTTTGCATTGGCTTCGCGAACAGCCTTAACAGCTGACTTGAGCTCGCTACGGACAGCCTTGTTGCGGGCCTCTGCCTTGCGGTTAGTCTCAATTCGCTTAACCTGGGATTTGATATTTGCCATGACTTACTTTCCTAAGGGATTTTTGGTTTGAACCCAAAACAAGCTAAAACTCTAGCAGGGAGGCCAGATGGGGGCAACCATCTGCGAGAATTGACCTTCAATCCCCAAAGGCTCGAGGTAGCTTGTCACCCGCTAAGCGACTGGAACCGTCTCTGACTCCTCCGGAGCAGATTCGCAACTTTTGCATCATCGCCCACATCGACCACGGCAAATCCACCCTGGCCGATCGAATGCTGCAGCTCACGGGCATCGTCAGTGATCGTGAGATGCGCGATCAATATCTTGACCGCATGGACATTGAACGTGAGCGCGGAATCACTATTAAGTCCCAGGCAGTCAGGCTCCCTTGGGAAGTGAGCGGCACTGCTTACGCGCTCAACATGATTGATACTCCAGGTCACGTTGACTTCACCTACGAGGTATCACGCTCACTTGCCGCTTGTGAGGGGGCAGTTTTATTAGTTGATGCAGCTCAAGGCATTGAGGCACAGACTCTTGCGAACCTCTACCTAGCTCTAGAAAATGACCTGGAAATTATTCCTGTTCTGAACAAGATTGACTTGCCAGCGGCCCAGCCAGAAAAGTTTGCAGAAGAGCTCGCCAATTTGATTGGCGGTTCTCCGGATGAGTGCTTGAGGGTATCGGGAAAGACCGGTCAGGGAGTCAGAGAACTGATGGACCTGATTGTTGCAAGAGTCCCTTCCCCAAAGGGGGACGCCGCCGCACCAGCGAGAGCGATGATCTTTGATTCTGTCTACGACTCCTATCGAGGCGTGGTTACTTATGTGCGAATGATTGATGGAGCTCTCAAGCCGCGCGAAGAAATCCAAATGATGTCAACGAAAGCGGTCCACGAACTTCTTGAGATTGGTGTCATATCTCCTGAGCCAACTGCATCGAAAGGTCTTGGAGTAGGTGAAGTTGGGTATCTGATTACAGGTGTTAAGGATGTGAGACAGTCCAAGGTTGGTGACACAGTGACTTCGCGAGCGAAGCCTGCAAAGTCTGCGCTAAAGGGATACTCAGAGCCAAAGCCGATGGTTTTTTCTGGTATCTATCCAATTGATGGCAGCGAATATCCAAATCTGAGAGAAGCACTCGACAAGCTAAGACTGTCAGATGCTTCGCTTGTCTACGAACCCGAAACATCCGCTGCGCTTGGTTTTGGTTTCAGATGTGGTTTTCTAGGACTTCTGCACCTGGAGATCATCACTGAGCGTCTTGAGCGTGAGTTTGGGCTGAGTCTGATTGCAACATCACCCTCGGTGGTCTATCAAGTCACAACAGAAGACTGCACCGAGATGGTGGTGACAAATCCTTCGGAGTATCCAGACGGCAAGGTAAAGGAAGTGCAGGAACCGATGGTTCGGGCCACCATACTTTCGCCCAAGGAATACGTCGGAACCATCATGGAACTTTGTCAGAATAAGCGCGGCAGCATGATTGACATCACCTACCTGGGCGAAGACCGGGTTCAGCTCCGCTACCGACTGCCCCTTGCAGAAATTGTCTTTGACTTCTTCGATCAACTAAAGAGCAAGACTCAAGGGTATGCATCATTGGACTATGAAGATGATGGCTATGCCGTTGGCGAGCTGGTCAAGGTGGATCTGCTTTTGCAGGGGGAGAAGGTCGATGCTTTCTCAGCAATTGTCCATAAAGAAAAGGCCTATGCCCATGGCGTGAGAATTGCGACAAAACTGCGTGAGCTAATACCTAGGCAGCAATTTGAGGTTCCAATTCAGGCTGCAATCGGTTCTCGGGTAATTGCAAGAGAAACGATTAAGGCCATCAGAAAAGATGTGCTTGCGAAGTGTTACGGCGGTGACATAACCAGAAAGCGCAAGCTCTTGGAGAAGCAAAAAGAAGGTAAGAAGCGAATGAAGATGGTGGGACGAGTCGAAGTTCCTCAAGAGGCGTTTATTGCCGCCCTCAGTACGGATGACAAATCAGGAAAGAAGTAAGTGGCTGGTCCACTACCCAAAGGCGATAAATGGCCCGAAGACAATCTGCTAGCAAGCAGAAGAGATTCTGATACTTTTCACGCCTACATCCACATCCCCTACTGCACCGTTAGATGCGGCTACTGCGACTTCAACACCTACACCCAGCAAGAGATTGCAGGGGTCTCAATGCAGCAGTTCCATTTGCCGCTGGTGCAGGAGATTCAGTTCAGTCGCAATGTGTTGAGCCAATCAAACATCGCTGCCAAGAAACTAAGTTCAATATTCTTTGGTGGCGGGACGCCGTCTTTGTTTTCGAGTGAACAAATACATGCAATCTTGCAGGCACTTACTGAAAACTATGGACTTGCATCGGAATGTGAAATTACTCTCGAGGCCAATCCCGAGTCTGCTAGTGACGAGTTTCTAGATGGGATAAAGCGTGCCGGTGTAAATCGGGTCTCGGTAGGTGTTCAGAGCTTTGACCCCGAAGTTCTAAGAGTCCTTGATCGGCAGCACAGCATAGAAAATGTCAAAAGGGTGGTCTCTAAGGCCAAAGAGCTCGGATTCACTGTGTCAATCGACCTTATATATGGAAGTCCTCTGGAAGACCTAAGTTCTTGGCAAGAAACTGTTCAGCAAGCTCTTGACCTTGGGACAGACCACATTTCTTCCTACTCACTGATTGTGGAAGATGGAACCAAACTTTCCAGAATGATTGCGAGGGGAGATCTGCCGCAAACCAGCGAGGACCTCAATGCCGAGAAGTATGAATATGCTGCGGAAAAGTACGAAGAGGCTGGGCTTGCGTGGTATGAAGTGTCCAACTTCGGCAAAGTAGCCAAGCACAATCTTGCCTACTGGCAATCGCAAGATTGGTGGGGGTTTGGGCCTGGTGCTCACTCCCACATCTCTGGAAATCGTTTTTGGAATACCAAGCATCCGGCAAGGTATGTCGAACAGCTCAGCCAGGGCTCGCCCGCTGCAGGTATTGAAACTCTTTCGTCTCGCCAAATGCTGGAGGAGGAGCTCATGCTTGGGCTCAGAACCAGGTTCGGAGTGCAGCGACAACTGCTGAGCGAACTGGGGGTATCGGCAGAAAAGGTCGCCAGCCAAATTGCTGCTGGAACTCTAAGTCTTGATGGCCAGAAAGTTGTTCCCACTAAAAGCGGCAGGCTATTAGTGGACAGGCTGGTAGTTGATTTTCTCCAATAAGGATGGATGTTGTTTAGAATTGGCACTCTAGGTAGGAGAGTGCCAAATGATTCCTGAGCGATCGCTCGAGGTTCTAAGGGCAATAGTCCAAGACTTCATCAGCTCCAACCAACCCGTCGGCTCAAAGGCGCTGCTTGATCGCCATCCACTTGGAGTATCTGCCGCAACTATTCGTAACGACATGGCTCTTCTAGAAGAAGAGCAGCTAATCACCGCGCCCCACACCTCCTCGGGAAGAATTCCCACCGAAAAGGGCTACCGCCTTTTTGTTGACCGACTAAATGAGGTCAAAGCCCTCTCGAGCGCAGAGAAAAACGCAATTGAGAATTTTCTAAATCAGGCTAATGACTTAGACGATGTGGTCGAGAGGACAGCAAGAACCCTCTCTTCTCTCACAAATGCACTAGCGCTCGTTCAATATCCATCGCTTGGTAAATCCTCCGTTCGCCACATAGAGCTAATTCCACTGAGCGAAAATAGGGCACTACTGATGCTGATTGCCGATTCTGGTCGAGTGCAACAGCTTCAGGTTGAAAGCGAAAACGCTATTGATGAAGAGCTAATCCAAGAAATTAGAGGTCGATTAAACGGGATGCTGGCTGGATCGCAACTCTCATCCGTGAAATCGAAGTTGTCATTGATGTCTGGAGAGTTCTCCCCACAGCGAAGAGTTTTTGTCGAGAGAGTCCTGGAGGCTCTGATTTCACTGGTTGATGCGAATCGTCAAGAGAAGTTGGTTGTCAGTGGAGCGGCAAATCTTGCCAAACACGATGAGGACTTTTCCGGGGAGCTCTCATCAGTACTAGAAGCAATCGAAGAGCAGGTTGTCCTTCTTAAGCTCCTTGATGAGCTTCACGAAGATCAGCACGGGGTCGGATTACGCATCGGTTCAGAGCTCGGCGTTCAGGGTCTTTCTAGAGCGAGCATTGTTGTGACGGGATATGAGAACAGGGGCACCGAAGTAGCCAAGCTTGGAGTATTGGGTCCGACACGCATGGACTACTCAGCAAACATTGCATCGGTTAGGGCCGTCGCTAGATATTTGACAAGAATCCTGGAGACAAATTCTTGAGTAATCACTACGAAGTCCTCGGAGTATCCCAAGATGCATCGCAGGACGAAATAAAGAAGGCCTACCGCAAGCTCGCCCGGGAGCTTCACCCAGATGTAAATCCTTCTCCCGAGGCTGAGGAAAAGTTCAAGCTCGTTACGCATGCCTACGAAGTTCTCTCTGATCCTCAATCAAGGGCTCAATATGATCGCGGAGACTCTGGTTTTGGCTTCGGAGACATTTTCGATAGTTTCTTTGGATCTGCGCCGAGGGGACCAAGGTCTAGAGCACAACGCGGAGAAGACGCACTTCTGCACGTTCAGCTAGATCTAGCCGAGGCGGTATTTGGCGTCACAAAGACGATAACAATCGACACCGCAATTGGTTGTGACAGCTGTTCACGCTCGGGAATCAAAGCTGGCACTTCAGTGAAAACCTGCGATGTCTGCAGAGGTTCTGGTCAGATTCAGAGACAAGTCCAGTCCTTCATGGGTGTCATGGTTACCACCACCACCTGCAGTGTCTGCAGGGGAAGCGGTCAGACGGTTCCTAATCCATGTCCAGACTGTAGAGGCCAGGGCCGAGTAAGAGCTAAAAGAGATTTGGACCTTGAGATACCAGCTGGAGTGAGCGATGGGCTTCGTCTGCATTTGCCTGGGCAGGGTGAAGTCGGCTTTGCCGGGGGCTCAGCGGGAGACATTTACCTTGAGATCTCTGTCTCACCACACTCGATTTACTCTCGCGAAGGCGATGACCTGGTTGGAGTTTTGGAGCTTCCAGTTTCGGATGCTGCTTTAGGTTGCGACATCGAAATTGAAACCCTTGACGGACCCAAGTCAATCAAGGTCGATGCTGGCGCCCAACACGGTGATGTCATAACAGTCAAGGGACTAGGTGCGAACAAGCTCAGGGGTAGAGGTAGGGGTGACCTAAAGATTGTCGTCCGTGTGCTCACACCATCAAAACTGGATTCAAAACAAAAAGACATTTTCAAGAAACTTCGTGAGGTGACTCATGGCGATGAGCCTCGAATGGCAGCTAGAAGGCCAAGGGGGCGCTTCTAATGCACTGGTTCTTTGATGAAAACTTCACTGAGGCAACTAGTTCAATATCACCGGATGAACTGCGGCACCTTCGAAGCTTGCGAATAAAGCCAAACGAGGAAATTGCTATCACCAATGGCAAGGGCACCGTTTTTTACTGCAAAGTGTTAGACCCAGAGCGCGGCGGGGTTGAGTTTCTTAGTGTCCAAACGCAGCAGTCCATGACTCCTCGCATTCATTTGATTCAGGCGTTAGCTAAGGGAGATCGGGATGAGCAAGCCCTTCAAATGGCGGTAGAGATGGGGGTGGCAAGCGTCACGCCTTGGCAAGCTGAGCACTCGATAGTTATCTGGGCAGAAAAAGCTGAGAAAAACAGGCAGCGCTGGCAGGAGATTGCTAACGCTGCGATGAAGCAAAGCCACCAAGCTCACCAGACAGTCGTTGAAAGTCTTTCAAAAACCAAAGACCTCAAGCCAAAGGGTAAAGGTATCGCCCTTGACCCCAGAGCGGAAAAGCCGATCAGCAGCATTGATAAAGGCATCGACGAGCTAACCCTGCTCGTCGGGCCGGAAGGCGGGTTTGGGTCAACAGAGATTCAGCAGTTGAACGAGCAAGGTTTTGAAAGTTATCGCCTGGGGTCTTCTATTCTGCGAACCTCAACCGCTGGGCCGGCGGCGATTGCGTCAATATTGGCCCTGACTGGTCGCTGGTAGTTTGCGTAGGATGGGGGAGGAGGAATTTTGGACTGTATTTTCTGCAACATAGTGGCCGGTAAATTTGGCACAGAGTTGTTAGCCGAGAATGAAACAGCGATTGCCTTCAAAGACATAAACCCGTTGGCAAAAGTGCACATTCTTGTCGTACCTAGAAAACACACCAGATATCTGACTGAGCTGACTGACCCCGATGAGCTTTTAGGGCTATTCGATTTGATTAGACAGGTGAGCGCCAAGTTCACTGATGGTCAATTTAGACTGCAATTCAATTCCGGTGAAAAAGAGGGCCAAACGGTTTTTCACACGCATGCTCACATTCTTTCTGGTCGGGCGGTTTAGTGCCGAAACTCACCTTTGAGATTCCTGCAGTACCGCTGGTAGACGTTCTTGGCAGTGAAGATCGCTTCCTTCGCAAGCTAGAAGCCGAATTTCCCAATTGCCTCATTCACAATCGTGGCCACCTGTTCACTCTGGAGGGAGAGCAGGCATCGATTGATGCAATTAAGCAGACTCTTTTACAACTAGCGGAATTGGTGAGCCAGGGTATTCGACTCGATGAGCGGATGATTTCCGAGACTGCCAAGCTCGTAAGAGGAAGTGATGATGCGACTAGGGTTTTGGCGGAGGGGGCAATAAAGACCCCAAATAAGGTCGTCAGAGCCAAAACTCTTGGCCAGAAAAAGTATCTGGATGCAATCGACACCCACACCATAACTTTTGGAATAGGTCCCGCTGGAACAGGCAAGACATACCTGGCAGTGGCAAAAGCGGTTTCGGCTCTTTACTCGAAAAAGGTAAGTCGCATTATTCTCACAAGACCAGCGGTTGAAGCTGGAGAACGGCTTGGATTTTTACCAGGCACGCTTAGCGAAAAGATCGATCCTTATCTTCGTCCCCTGTTTGACGCCCTTCAGGAAATGCTCGAGCCGGATGTTACGCAGAAACTTATGGAATCGGGAGTCATTGAGGTTGCACCACTGGCATACATGCGCGGTCGCACTTTGAACGACAGTTTCATCATCTTGGATGAAGCACAAAACACCACCGCGGAGCAGATGAAGATGTTTCTTACCAGGCTCGGCTTTGGGTCCAAGATGGTGGTGACAGGGGATGCCACCCAGATTGATCTTCCAACTGGTAAATCGGGTTTGGATGTTGCTGCAAAGGTGCTGAAGGAAGTTAAGGACCTGCATATTGCGCGTCTTTCAAGTCAAGATGTGGTTCGGCATGAACTTGTCACGAGAATCGTCGATGCCTATGAAAGAGCTGGGCAGAAGTGACCATAGAGATAAACAATGAGAGTGAAATCGATGTTGATCTAAAATCCATCAGAGAGCTCGCAAGCTATGTCATTGATCAGCTAAAACTTCACCCCATGGTTGATTTAGGAATCATTTTTGTCAACGAAAAACCAATGGCGGACCTTCACATTCAGTGGATGGATGAACCTGGTCCGACAGATGTCTTGAGCTTTCCCATGGACGAACTTCGGCCAGGAGCTGATGATGGTCCCCTCGTTGAGGGAGTACTTGGTGATGTTGTGATCTGTCCTCAGGTGGCAAGGCTTCAGGCGGAGGCCGCTGGTCATTCCATGATGGATGAAGTTCACCTTCTGCTCACACACGGAATTCTGCATCTGGTTGGGTTTGATCATGCCGAGCCCGATGAAGAGCGAGAGATGTTTAAGCTTCAAAGGAGTCTGCTGGAGGGGTTTAGTAGTGGCCGGAACGCTTGAATACGCGGTAGTAGTCCTGGCCTTTGTACTGATGACATTCTTGGCCACCATCCAAACGCATCTTGAAATCGCAGAAGACCTACGAGCCGGGACTCTCTCAATTGCCAGGTTTCTTATCTTTGCGCTGTGTGCTGGATTCCTAGTCTTCACTCCAAAAGATCAACTGATTGCAACAGTATTGGCACTACTACTGCCTTTGGTTTGGGTAAGCCAGCAGATTCTTGGAAGGCAGCTGGGAAGGCTTTCAATTGCTGAAAAACTTGCCTCAAGGTTTGATTCATCTGTCTCATTGCTGGCCAGAGTCTTTGAGCCACTCCGACTTAGAGCGCCTGAAAAGGTTGAGGAGTATGAGCAAGATCTCATCGAGTCTGTGGAGGAGTTTTCCGAAACACTAGTTCGAGAGATCATGGTTCCGAGAGTTGACATTGAGGTTGTCGATGGCGACGTAACGCTTGAGAAAGCTCTCTCAGTTTTTGTTTCCTCTGGATACTCCAGACTCCCGGTAGTCGGCGAGGATGTTGATGACATTCAAGGAGTCTTATATCTCAAGGACATTGCCAGGCTTGTTCATCAGGACCCTCGACTACTCTCAAGTAAGTTTGCGAAAGACGCATGCCGACCAGCCTTCTTCGTGCCAGAAACCAAAGTAGTTTCGGAGCTACTGCAAGAGATGCAAGTGGGTAGAACTCAGATAGCAGTCATCTCTGATGAGTATGGGGGAGTTGCGGGAATCGTAACCATCGAAGACTTGATCGAGGAGCTAGTGGGTGACATTTCGGATGAGTATGACCGAGAGGCTCTAGAAATAGAGCAGCTTAGCGATGACTACTTCCGGGTCAGCCCTCGGATAACCCTCGATGACTTAGCTGAGCGCTGCGGCCTAGAGCTCGATGACGAAGATGTCGACACGGTTGGCGGACTGATGACCAAAGCGCTGGGCCACCTTCCCAAAGGCGGGGAAGTTGCTAGCGCTTATGGGCTTGAGCTAACTGCGGAGAGAGTAGATGCTCGCAGGGGAAGAATTCTCTCGATCTTGGTCAAAAAGATTTCTCGTGATGAATAGCTATAAAAGCGGTTTCGTTGCATTTGTTGGCCGACCAAATGTTGGCAAATCCACACTGACTAACGCCATCGTTGGCAGCAAAGTGGCAATCACCTCTTCGAAGCCTCAAACAACCAGACGGGCAATTAGGGGCATAAGGACCGAGCCGGCTGGCCAGCTGATCGTTGTCGATACTCCTGGTTTTCATAAACCGAAAACCTTACTTGGAAAAAGACTCAACAGCGTTGTTGAGGAGACTCTTACCGAAGTCGATGTGATTTGCTTCTGCACACCAGCCAACGAGGCCATTGGTCCCGGAGATCAGATGATTGTTGATGAGATTGCCAAATTTAGGAAAACTAAGAAAATAGCCATCGTCACAAAGCAGGAGCTTGCCTCTAAAGAGCAGGTAGCTCGCCACCTGCTTCAGGTCAGTCAACTCACTCAGTGGGACGAGATTATTCCTGTTTCTGCCGTGACGGGTGACCAGATAGAGCGATTGGTTGAACTACTAATCTCACATCTTCCAGAGGGGCCGGCGCTTTACCCGACTGACGTCATCGATGAACAATCTATTGAAGACATTGTCTGCGAGCTCATTCGTGAAGCTGCGTTAGAGAAACTGCGTGAGGAACTTCCGCATTCTCTGGCCGTTACAGTCGATGAGATTTCAGAGGATGGGAAGAAAATCTTTGCCAGCCTATGGGTCGAGCGCGACAGTCAAAAAGGGATCCTGATTGGCAAGGGCGGACAGCAGCTCAAATCAATTGGGAGCGAGGCTCGCAAAGAAATAGAGGAAAGACTCAATGAGCAGATTTTTCTCTCCCTGCAGGTGAAGGTCGCGGCCAATTGGCAGCAAGATCCCAAGAAGCTTGGGAAATTAGGCTTCTAGCCAGGCACCTTGTTGAGTGCTAGTCTTTGGCTAATGCGTTTCGCTCTACTCCTTAGCGGCCGCGACGAGGCCTAATCCTCCGGCCCTTTCTCGTCGCGGAGCCTAGTTGCGGCCAATTCCCCTTCAAGCTAGGAGCAGAGATTGCAAAACCAACAGCAAACTTCAAAGATGCCTTTCGGCAGATACACGCCTTTTCATAAACAGATTCAAATCGATCTTCCTGATCGTTCCTGGCCAACTAAGCGAATCACTACTGCCCCCAGGTGGTGCGCGGTGGATTTGCGAGACGGTAATCAGGCACTGATTGACCCCATGAGTCCAGAGCGCAAGTTGGAGATGTTCCAGCTGCTGGTCAGAATGGGCTACAAGGAAATAGAGGTAGGTTTTCCTTCCGCCTCACAAACCGATTTTGACTTCGTCAGAATTTTGGTTGAGGAAGGCCACATCCCAGACGATGTGACCATCCAGGTTCTAACTCAGTCGCGAGATCATCTGATTGAGCGAACCTATGAGTCCCTGAAGGGGTCAAAGAGGGCAATCGTTCACTTCTATAACTCAACATCCGTCCTGCAGCGAAGAGTTGTCTTTGGTCAGGATAAGAGCGGAATCAAGAAGATTGCCACCGACGCGGCTAAGTACTGCTTAGAGCTAGAGAAGTCCTTGCCTGACACCGAGATCTTCTATGAGTACTCGCCTGAGTCGTATACCGGAACCGAACTCGAATTTGCGGTTGAGGTCTGCAATGCAGTTATCGATGTAATAAAGCCAACCCCTGAACGCAAGATGATTATCAACCTGCCCGCAACTGTGGAGATGATCACACCCAATATTTATGCTGACAGCATCGAGTGGATGTCCAGGAACCTCGCGTCAAGGAATTCAGTAATTCTGTCACTGCACCCACACAACGATCGCGGAACTGCTGTGGCGGCGGCAGAGCTTGGCTACATGGCGGGCGCAGATCGAATAGAAGGCTGTCTATTCGGTAATGGAGAAAGAACGGGAAATGTTGATTTAGTTACTTTGGGACTAAATCTTTTCAGTCAAGGAATTGATCCCATGATTGATTTCAGCAACATAGATGAAATCAAGCGGACGGTTGAATATTGCAACCAACTGCCCGTTCACGAAAGAAGTCCATACGGAGGTGATCTTGTCTACACTGCCTTCTCCGGAAGTCACCAGGACGCCATCAAGAAGGGCTTCGAGCACCTAGAAAAGGATGCCAAGAGCGCAGGAGTGAAGATACAGGACTTCACCTGGGCGGTTCCTTATCTACCAATTGATCCCAAGGACGTCGGTCGAAGCTACGAGGCGGTTATTCGCGTGAACTCTCAGTCGGGTAAGGGAGGAGTGGCCTACCTAATGAAGGCAGATCACAAGCTCGATTTGCCAAGAAGACTTCAGATGGAGTTCTCAAAGGTAGTTCAGTCGCACACTGACACTCTCGGTGGTGAGGTTTCCTCAGACCAGCTTTGGGAGATTTTCCAGGACGAATACCTACCAGCAAAAGTTGACGAGCTGAAGTGGGGCAGGTTTGAACTTAAGCGCCTGAGAAGCGAAAGCGAAATGGACGGGGCCGTCAAGATTGACGTGGTGCTTCGAGACGGCAAGGGGGAACTTTCCGCAGTCGGTGAGGGCAACGGACCCATTTCAGCCTTCATTGATGTTCTAGCTCAGCAGGGAGTATCTGTCAGGGTTCTTGACTACATTGAGCACACCATGGGTACAGGTGGCGACGCCAACGCCGCAGCCTATGTGGAGCTAGAAGTGCAGGGAAAGGTTCTCTGGGGCGTTGGAATTGACGGAGACATCACAGTCGCTTCCCTAAAGGCAATCATTAGCGGAATCAACCGTGCCCTAAGGCTTGCCGTTACAGCCGATAACTAGCCAGCGCTGGAATACTAATTCAGTGCCTAACTATCGGGATGAAGCTGTCGTTCTCAGAACCCACAAGCTGGGCGAAGTTGACCGCATTCTCACTCTGCTCACCCGCAACAACGGTCAGATAAGAGCAGTCGCCAAAGGCATTAGAAAGACCAGCAGTCGGTTCGGCGGAAGATTAGAGCCCTTCACGGTCGTGGATCTGCAGCTGTATGAGGGTAAGAATCTTGACACCGTCACTCAAGCTGAGCAACTGGCTGGTTACGGCACAAAAATCATCCAGGACTATCAGCGCTACACAATTGCCTCAGCGATTGCCGAGGCCGCCGAGAAGCTAACGCGTGAGGTTTCTAGTGAGAAGCACTATCTCCTCGTCGTCGGAGCACTGCGCTCGCTGGCTCAGACGGAAATTGAACCAGGCCAAGTACTGGATTCTTATCTGCTTAGATCGCTCTCGCTATCTGGTTGGGTGCCTGCACTAAATCAGTGTTCCAGCTGCGGAAGTGAACCTGTTTCGTTTTCAATTCACACCGGGGCAGTTTCCTGCAGAGACTGCACACTTCCCGGATCGGTCATGCTTGGCGCTCAGGGCCTAAATCACATGAAGAATCTTTTAGCTGGAAACTGGGAAGAGGTTGCCGGCGTCGAAGTCGGCGTCAAGCAGAGCGTAAGCGGTAGTGTTGCCGGTTATGTTCAGTGGCAACTGGAAAGAGGCCTGAAGGCCATGAGTTTTGTGGAGAGATCATGAAACTTTATGACAGCAAGAGAAAAGCACCAAAGTTCAAAAGTGTTCCAAAACATATTGCGGTCGTGATGGATGGCAACGGTCGCTGGGCCAATTCCAGGGGATTGAAGCGAACCGAGGGACACAAAGCTGGAGAACTGGCTCTGCTCGAAGTTGTGGCAGGAGCAATTGAGGCAGGCGTCGAGCAGCTGACTGCCTTTGCTTTCTCAACTGAGAATTGGAATAGATCCCCTGAGGAAGTTAAATTCCTGATGGGCTACAACGTTGAGACCCTTAGGGCCCGAAGAGATCTGCTGATGGAATGGGGAGTTCGAATCCGCTGGTCCGGTTCTGCATCAAAGCTTTGGCCAACGGTGGTGCGCGAACTCAAAGATGCCGAGAAGATGACGGCAAAGAACAAGGGACTAGTTCTAAACATGGCAATCAACTATGGCGGAAGGCAGGAGATAGTTAATGCCGCACAGTCCCTAGTTGATCGAGCCCTAGCGGGCGAGCTCAAGGGTAAGGTCACCGAGGCCAAGTTCGCCAAGGAGCTCTATGTTCCGAACATGCCTGATGTTGATTTGTTTCTTCGCTCAAGCGGGGAGATGCGAATCAGCAACTTCCTACTCTGGGAATCAAGCTATGCAGAGCTGGTGTTTATGGATGAGCTCTGGCCCGACTTCACTAGGGAAACCCTGTGGCGGGCAATCAAAATCTATGAGGGAAGACAAAGACGCTTCGGCAAGGCTGAAGATAGGCCGATAAACTAGCGTTTTCTTCACAAAGGCTGGTCCATGTCCTCCCAGAAGCTCGACTCCGTTATTTCGCTGGCTAAGCGACGCGGTTTTGTGTTTCAAGCAGGTGAAATCTATGGCGGTTCTCGATCCGCTTGGGATTACGGCCCCCTAGGAGTCGAACTCAAGGAAAACATCAAGCGCCAGTGGTGGCAGTCGATGGTTTCGGGACGCGAAGACGTGGTGGGCCTGGACAGCTCAATCATCCTCCCCAAACGAGTCTGGGAAGCCTCCGGTCACGTCGAAGCTTTCGTCGACCCCCTGATCGAGTGCACCTCCTGCCACAAGAGATTTCGTGCCGATCATCTGGAAGAGGCCTTTGCCGAAAAGAAAAAACGGCAACCGACCTCTCTGGCAGAGATCCCTTGTCCAAACTGCGGAACAAAGGACATTTGGACTGAGCCCAAGAACTTCAATGGATTACTAAAGACCTCTCTGGGTCCAGTTGAAGATGAGTCTGGTCTGCACTACCTAAGGCCAGAGACTGCTCAAGGCATCTTTGTGAATTTCAACAACGTTCTCAACGCAGCTCGCATGAAGCCCCCTTTTGGTATTGGGCAGATGGGCAAGAGCTTTAGAAATGAAATTACACCCGGCAACTTCATCTTCAGAACTCGTGAATTTGAGCAAATGGAAATGGAATTTTTCGTCAAGCCAGGCGAGGACGAAGAATGGCATGAGTACTGGATTCAGGAGCGCTACAACTGGTATGTGAACCTGGGTATCAATCCGGACAACCTTCGTCTGTTTGAGCATCCGAAGGAAAAGCTCTCTCACTACTCAAAGAGAACGGTCGACATTGAGTACCGATTCGGATTCCAGGGAACTGAATTCGGTGAGCTCGAGGGTATTGCGAATAGAACTGACTTTGACCTAAAGACACACTCCGAACATAGCGGTGTGGACCTGAGCTACTTTGACCCGCAGGAAGAAAGGCGATGGACGCCATTTGTTATTGAACCGGCGGCTGGACTCACCCGATCCCTGATGGCATTTTTGGTGGATGCTTATTCGGAAGATCAAGCACCAAACACCAAGGGTGGAATGGATGTCCGCACAGTCCTAAGACTTGATTACAGACTTGCGCCAGTCAAAGCTGCGGTTTTGCCACTTAGTCGAAATGACGAACTCAATCCAATCGCCCACGGACTATCCACTGATCTTAGAAAGTCCTGGAACGTTGATTACGACGACTCTGGAGCAATCGGACGAAGGTATCGACGCCAGGACGAGATTGGCACACCGTTTTGCATCACCGTCGACTTTGACACCCTGAACGATAAGTCCGTGACTATTCGTGAGCGCGATTCTATGCAGCAGGAGCGAGTTTCCCTAGATCGCGTAAAGGCATACATCGCTGAAAGGCTCGCCTAGTTGCCACTGCAATACGGCAAACACCGCATTGAGGTTCCCGTTGTTCTAGCGCCGATGGCCGGAATAACGAACACTGCTTTTCGTAGGCTCTGCCGGGAACACGGTGGCGGTCTTTTCATTTCCGAGATGATTACCTCCAGGGCTCTGGTTGAGAGAACTCCTGAATCAATGCGACTTATTCAGCATCATCCCAGTGAAGAGATTCGCTCTATACAGCTTTATGGGGTTGATCCGAAAACAATTTCCGATGCCGTAAAGATGCTGGTTGACGAGGACCGAGCTGATCACATTGATTTGAATTTTGGCTGTCCAGTGCCCAAGGTCACCCGCAAAGGTGGAGGAGCTGCCCTTCCATGGAAGCAAGAGCTATTTGCAGCAATTGTTGGGGCCGCTGTTAGATCTGCTGGCGAAATTCCCGTGAGTGTCAAAATGCGCAAGGGTATTGATGATGACCACTTGACATACCTTGATGCCGGTAGGGCAGCTAGAGATGCAGGAGTGGTTGCTGTTGCACTGCACGCCAGAACTGCCGAAGAGTACTACTCAGGTAAGGCGGATTGGTCAGCTATTTCGAAACTTAGAGAAGCACTTCCCGATACTCAGGTCTTGGGTAATGGGGACATTTGGTCGGCAACTGATGCTGTTGAGATGATGAAGCAGACTGGTGTCGATGGGGTTGTGGTTGGCAGGGGTTGCCTCGGCAGACCCTGGTTATTTGGAGATTTAGAGAGAGCAATGGTTGCCTATCTTGCCGGAGATGAATTAGCGGATGGTTTTGCTGCACCAAATCTTGGCGCAGTAGCTGATGCTTTTTATAGGCATGCCGAGCTTCTGACGGAGTTCTTTGCAGATGAAGGAAGAGCTTGCCGAGATATTCGAAAGCATGTCGCCTGGTATTTCAAGGGATATCCGGTTGGCGGGGAGTTCCGGGCATCCCTTGCGCTAGCAAATTCACTCGCGGAGATTTCTGAGCTACTGAAATCCATTGATAGAGCACTGCCGTATCCGGGTGATGACGCAGAGGGTCCAAGGGGAAGACTTGGTGGAGCTAAGTCGTGCTCCCTTCCAGAGAACTGGCTTGATTCCAGGGAACTAAGTGAAAATCACCGAAGCCAGCTTCAGCTTGCCGAGCTTTCTGTTTCGGGGGGATAGATGCAGGAAAAAAATGAAACGGGTTATCAAGATCGCGATCGAGAGCGTTTTGTAGAGCAGCCAAAGTCGACCTCGCTGAAAAGGGGAGAGTTTGCTAGAGACCGAGCCAGAGTGCTGCACTCAGCCGCATTTCGAAAGCTATCGTCAAAGACACAGGTGCTTTCTCCCTCATCAAAAGCTTTTGCAAGAACTCGGCTGACGCACTCCCTGGAAGTTGCGCAGGTTGGACGAGAGCTGGCAACCGCACTGGGTGTCGATCCAGACTTAGTTGATATGGCATGCCTCGCACACGATCTCGGTCACCCACCTTTCGGTCATAACGGTGAGAGTGCACTAAATCTCTGGGCGGCAGACATCGGAGGGTTTGAGGGCAATGCTCAAACTTTCCGAATCCTTACCAGACTTGAGACCAAGATTTTCGATAGCGCCGGAATATCAAGAGGGCTTAACCTCACCCGCGCCTCCCTTGATGCCGCAACGAAGTATCCCTGGGAACTAAAGGACGCAAGCTCCTTTGGCAATCAGGTTAAGTTTGGTGTGTACGAAGATGACAAAGAGGTTTTCGCTTGGATGCGAGAGGGTGCGCCAGCGGGAGTGAAGTGCGTGGAGGCCCAGATCATGGATTTCGCAGATGATGTGGCTTATTCGATTCATGACTTCGAAGACTCCGTGGTCGAGGGGCTGTTGGATCCCAGAGTGATAAACAGCTTGGAGTCGAAGCAGCAGCTTCTTGAAGAAGTTTCTAAGTGGGCTGGCGGTATGCACTCAGGTGCCGATCTTGACGAAGCCTTCTCAACCCTTCGAGCCAATGAATACTGGCTCACAGATTTTGATTCATCAGCAAAGTCGCTTGCCAAACTGAAGAATCTCACCAGTGACTTGATCGGGTCTTTTGTCCTACGGACTATCGATGCGGTCATGGCCAGCTCTGATCGAAAGACCATAAGTCGATATGGAGCATCGATTGTTGTGCCGAGGCAGGTTGGGGCAGAGATTGCGGTCCTGAAGGGTCTTGTGGCATCGCAGGTGATGACGCTGGGGGAGCGCCAGCCTTTCTATGACGACCAGCGTCAGTTGCTGATTGAGCTTGCGGACGAACTGTTTGCCCGCAAAGAGTCAGCACTAGACCCGCTATCGCAAGAGGCCTTCAGGCGGGCCCAAAGCGAGACTGCTCGCAAGCGAGTGGTGGTGGACGCCGTGGCCTCTCTAACTGATCCTGCCGCAGTTACCCTCCACCAACAATTGCGAGCATAGGATTTCAATATGCCGCGGGTGAAGCAGTCTGATATTGAGCAGCTCAAAGACCGCGTCGATATTGTTGAAGTAATTGGTACCTACATATCCCTAAAGACTGCAGGTCCAGGTTCATTTAAGGGACTGTGCCCTTTTCATGGCGAAAAGACACCTAGTTTTCATGTTCGCTCATCTCCTGCTTTTTATCACTGCTTTGGTTGCGGAGTTGGTGGTGACGTTTTCAAGTTTGTCCAGGAAATGGAAAAGATTGGTTTTTCAGAGGCAATTGAGAAATTAGCCCAGCGCACCGGCTATCAGCTTTCTTATGAAGATGGGGAAAAGGACACCTCCAACAGAACACTCCTTTTGGCAATAAACAAGGAGGCTAGTGACTTTTATGTATCCCAGTTGGCCAGCGATGAGGGAGGAACCGCTCGAGACTTCCTGGTCTCGAGAGGCTTTGATTTAGCAAGCATTGCTCAGTTTGGCGTGGGTTACGCTCCTAAGGGGTGGCAAAACCTAAGTCAGCACCTCAGCAGCAAGGGATACAAAGTTGAAGACCAAGCGCTGGTCGGTCTTCTGAGCAAGGGTGACAAGGGCTACTACGACCGATTCAGGGGCAGAGTGGTCTGGCCAATCAGAGACCAGAACTCGCAGGTTGTTGGGTTTGGTGCTCGCAGGCTCTACGAAGATGACCAGGGTCCGAAATATCTAAATACTCCCGAGACACCTATCTATCACAAGTCAACTGTTCTCTATGGTCTAGATCTGGCCCGCAGAGAAATTGCTCAAAAGCGCGAAGTGGTCGTTGTAGAGGGATACACAGATGTCATGGCCTGTCATCTAGCTGGTGTGAAGACGGCAGTTGCAACGTGTGGAACTGCCTTTGGTGAAGATCACATAAAACTGATCAATCGGCTTCTCGGGCAATCGGTTGAGCCAGCCTCAGTTATCTTCACCTTTGATCCAGATGCCGCTGGCGAGAAGGCGGCCCTCAAGGTTTACGGTGATGCCAA
>JBBAMI010000003.1:26598-64043 GCA_040402595.1 Aquiluna sp. | reverse complement strand
GACCCCGCCCTTCGATCGGCCTACACCAGGATGCTGGCCGACTGGGTTTCTTTGGAAGTTTCAGAAGTTACATCACTCGTTGGAGATACTCGCACCTCTTCAATCCGGCAAAAGGTGGAACCGCTTAGAACGTCAGAGGCTTTACCAGCAAGCTCAGCACCTGTCGATAAGTTCGAGCAGCAGATCATGCAGGTTGTCATTCAACACCCAGCTTCCTTCTCCCAAGCCCAGCTTCGTAGAATGCAGGCGGCAGGACTGACAAGTGCTGAACATCGCTCTGTTTTGGATTTGGTTCTCGAGAACTTTGAGAATATGCATGATCCAAGTTTTGCAAATTTGATTTCCACAAATGCCCCAGAGCCACTGCTACCAGTTATTCGTGAACTTGCTCTCGCACCACTTCCAATCAAGAGCGAAGCTGATTTACCTCGCTATGCCCAGGGAGTAGTCAACGGAGCAATGATTAAGGCTCTAGAGAGAGAAAAGAGTGATCTTCTAGCTGCCCTTCGAAGGGCAGAGGCCAATGCCAGCGACGAACAAAAGAGTGCAATTCAGCGACAGTTAGTAGAACTTGAGGAGGAGCGCCGCTCCCTTATGCGCTAGGGGCGGCATCTGCTAATCTTTCCTAGGCCCTTGGGGGCCATTCCTCGGTAGCTCAATTGGCAGAGCATTCGGCTGTTAACCGAAGGGTTCTTGGTTCGAGTCCAAGCCGGGGAGCCACTTATAAGGGTGGAAATGAATTCGGAAGTCAAAGCCACCGCAATCTCAGTGGGCGTCGCCACCGGCGTCTATGGAATTTCTTTTGGCGCAATAGGCGTTGCCGCAGGCTTAGACATTCTCTCCGTGATGCTGCTTAGTCTTTTGATGTTTTCGGGAGGCTCTCAATTTGCGTTCGTTGGGGTGCTAGCCAGCGGAGGAGCGCCGATTACGGCACTTGCTAGCGCTTGGATGATGGGTGTTCGTAACTCGTTCTATGCCGTTCGGCTTGCGAGCATTATTGGACCACGGGGACTTCACCGACTTTTAGCAGCTCAGCTAACTATTGATGAATCAAATGCCGTCTCAGCTGCTCAGGATGATTTATCTAAACAGAAACTTGGCTTTTGGCTCACGGGTATTGCTGTCTTTGTTTTCTGGAATGGCGCAACTTTGCTTGGAGCACTAGCCGGGGAACAACTTGGCTCAGTTGAACAGTGGGGGCTCGATGCCGCAGCCGCGGCCGCATTTCTGGGCCTGCTCTGGCCACAGATCAAAAAGAATTGGCAGCTTGCAGTTCTAGGTGCTGCAATTGCGCTTCTGTCTACACCGTTTCTTCCTGCCGGAGTGCCCATCCTGATTGCGGCTATAGCGGCACTTATTCCATTCGGGAGGTCTAAGTGATCATCACGGTGCTGCTGGCCTCGCTTGCTGTCTATAGCTGGAAGCTACTTGGCTATCTGATTCCAGAAAAGTTCGTTACACCTTCTATTAGAGCATTTGCGGAGAGAGTGACCGTCACCCTGCTAGCTGCGCTGGTGGTCATTCAAGGATTGACTTCAGAAGGTGAGATAGTTTTTGATGCTCGCGTGCCAGCGCTCGTCGTTGCCGCAGTTCTCCTTTGGCTCAGAGTGTCATTTATTTGGGTAGTTATTTCCGGAGCCGTCGTTGCTGGTGTGCTAAGGCTCTTAGGGCTCTAGATCATCTTGGCCAGGTAGCCAACTGATTCCTGGAACTCCCCAACCGTATTCCCTAATCGCTTCTGCCGCCTCGGATAGGTAAGGCTGGGTTAGCTTGTCCACGTAAAGAATGCCTTCAAGATGATCGAATTCGTGTTGGAAAATTCTGGCCATCCAGCCGTGAACTTCAAGGACATACTCCTCCCCGAATTCATCAAGTGCAGTCAGCTTTACCCTGTTCGCTCTTCTGAGGGGGAACCTTTCAGTTGGCACAGAAAGACAACCCTCTGACTCAGCTTCTGGAATCAGGTCCTCTTCAGAGAATTCGCTCAATTCCAACTTTGGATTTATGGCAACTGCTCGTAATCGAGTCTCTTCGAACTCATAGTCATAGACGAATATCCTCAGTCCCACCCCAATCTGGGGAGCAGCCAGGCCTACGCCAGGGGCAGCATCCATGGTCTCGAACATGTCTTGGATGAGCTGCCTGGTCTGATCGGTTATCTCTGAGACCTCCTGGGCCCGCTGGTGCAGCACGGGTTCGCCAGTTATGCGGATAGGGAGGATGCTCACAGGTCCAATTTACCCAGCTTTGATTGCCCTTGGTTTAGGCTTGGAAGGCTGATTCGCCCTAAGGAGAAACTGCTTGCTACCCCCAGAGCTAATCCGGGCAATTGCGATTCTCTTGGCAATCATGGGAGCAGTCTTTCTCTCCCTGGGAGCCCAATTTCAAAATGATGCCGTCACCGAGCACCATGTTCCGAAGCGGATCCGCATCAGGGCTCTTCGATTCAGCCAGATAGTGGATCTTCTAAAAAGGCCACGCTGGTTGGCTGGCACCTCCTTTATGGTCCTGGCTGCGCTTTTTCAACTAAGCGCCCTAGCATTGGCCCCCCTGATAGTCGTGCAGCCGATTGGCGCTTTAGCGCTAATCATCACCTCCGTTCTGAACGCTCGCATTTATAAGGTGAAGCTCGATAGCAAGACTCTTGGCTCGATCGCGGTAATCCTTCTGGGTGTTGCTTCGTTCGTCAGTTTGGCCGCTACGAGCGCTATATCAACTGAAATGAGCGACCAAAAGCTCTTGCAGGTGGTCGGCATAATGGTTTTGCTGCTGGCAGTTTTTGCATTTGCGTTTGCCTGGTCCAAGGGAAATCTGGGACCACTTAGCTACATCGTGGGTGCTGGGGTGCTTTATGGATTTACCGCATCTTTAGCCAAGGTGGTCATTCTTCGGGTCTATCAGGGTGACTACAACTTGCTGACACTCTTTGCAGTCTTGGCGCTCTTGGCGGCAACCTTCCTGGGTGGATGGTTTGTTCAAAACGCCTACGCTTCAGGTCCTCCGGATCTGGTGATTGCTGGGTTAACGGTTGTGGATCCGGCGGTTGCGGTGGGAATCGGGATTGTCATCCTGGGCGAAGCGGCACAGGCCGATGTTGCTCAGGTTTCTGGATTTGCAATCGCTGGAGCAATTGCGATGGCGGGAGTGCTAATGCTCTCCAGGGTTCACCCGCAGCTGGTGGGGGATAAGAAGTGAGCGTGGGGCCAATGAAGATTGTTCTGGCGTGTGACACCTTTTCGCCAGACATAAACGGAGCTGCAAGGTTTGCAGAGCGCCTAGCGGGCGGCTTGGTTCGAAATGGTCACGAAGTCCACATCATTGCTGCAGCATATGACGACAGCGAAGGACCACGTATTGAGAATCACGATGGTGTGAACATGATTGTTCATCGCCTTCGAAGTCACCGAGTTCCGCAGCACAAGTCTCTTCGTTGGACTGAGCCTTGGGGGATGACTGGCAAGGTTTCAAAGATCCTGCAGGAGGTTCAACCAGTTGCCCTGCACATCCAGTCGCACCTGCTGGTGGGGCGCTTCGCCTACCGAGCCGCTAGACGCCTTGGCATCAGAGTGATAGCCACCAACCACGTGATGCCTGAGAACCTCATCAAGTATTCGCTTCTTCCCAAGTTCCTGCACAGCTTTGCAATGAAAGTAGTTTGGGCTGATGCCGGTTGGATGCTGCGAAAGATGGACACGGTCACCACTCCAACCAAGCGAGCCGCAGAGCTGTTGGAAAAAGCCGCCGGTGTGACCAATGTCTTGGCCATTAGCTGCGGCATAGATGCCTCAAGGTTTGCCAACGACACACCTGTGCAGAATGAAAAGCCAGTGGCACTTTTTCTCGGGCGACTGGACGATGAAAAGAGAGTCGATGTTTTGCTCAAGGCTGTTGCCAAGCTCACCGAGTACCCGACACTGGAAGTTGATCTGGTCGGAGATGGTGGGGAGCGAGAGCGACTGATCAGGCTATGCGAGGAATTGGGAATCTCGAGCCGCGTCAGGTTCTTAGGTCACATCTCTGACGATGAATTACCTGGTATCTATGAGCGCTCCACTGTATTTGTGATGCCATCCATAGCGGAGCTGCAATCAATCGCGACAATGGAGGCCATGGCCAGCGGTAGGCCCGTAATTGGAGCAGACGCGATGGCACTTCCTCACCTTATTCACGATGGTGATAACGGTTACCTGTTCCCGCCAAACGATGTGAATGCTCTCGCCGATCGCCTAAGAAGAGTGCTGAGTGCGGACCAGGCGGAGCTGAATCGCCTCAGTGAGAATTCGCTTCACCTGATTCAATCCCACGACATAAAAAGAACGCTTGCGATTTTTGAGAACCTTTACCAGGGAATTGGAGAAGTTGCTCCCACCACCGACGACAATGAGCCTTCCTACATGGCACCGATCGGACGACTCAATGATGCCCTTAGAAACAGGTTGGTCGAATGGCGAGCAGATGCGCTTGCTCTGCGCCGCCGGGCAGAAGCCGTCAGACATGAAGCCGTCGAAAGACTTGTTGAGCTACGTGATGACGTCCGCGGGCAGCTCACAGATCTCAGACAAGAAATTCAGCGACAAGCCAAGAAACTCAGGAGAAAGAGCGATTAGCAAGGCGATAGGCTTAGCTTTAGGCAAGGGGCGTTAGCTCAGCTGGTTAGAGCAGCGGACTCATAATCCGTCGGTCGCGGGTTCAAGTCCCGCACGCCCCACCAAGTTAGGCAAGTTGAGGAGGCTGACTTTTGCTAATTTCACAAGATGGATTAATCAAATACCAGTTAGCACCACTTGAGAAACTTGGGGCTTTTGCAACTTCCCCCACTGCGAACATAGAAAACATTCTCGAGGCAAAAATCATTGAGAACCCTTGGACTACTGAGGTTCTTCGGGGAATCCGAGCACCAGGAACTGGTTTTCCCTTCCTAATCATGCTTGGAACAATGCGGCACAGGAAAGGCAAGGACTTCTGCGTCGTTTACAAAAGGAAACCGGTTATTGTGCTTGAGCTTAAGGATGAAAAGTTTAGGCGCTGGGTGATTCCGGCAACTGCCGAAAGCGTTAACAGTCTGCGGAACCTAGGTCTCATAAGCCCTCCAGCCTAGGCGAAGCAGTAAACTCTCGAACAATCTAAATGTTCAGGGGTTGAAGTTGTCGCTACGAAATCTTTTCGTCAAATCACTTGCTTTAGTCATGATTGGGGTGAGTGCCACTCCTTCAGTTGCTTTACCTGCACAGACAGAGCTAACCATTCACTACACCCGATTCGAAGGGGACTACAAGGGTTGGAACCTTTGGCTATGGCCGAAAGGTGGCGAAGGTAAAGCTTATGAATTCACAGCGAACGACAGTTTTGGAAGAGTTGCAAAGGTCACCGTTCCAAATACTGCCCTCGTCGAGGAAATTGGAATCATTGTTCGCCTCGATGAATGGAAGTCAAAGGATGTCTCTCAAGATCGCTTCATCACAAAATTTGAGAATGGAAAAGCGGAAATCTGGCTCATCCAGGGCGATTCAACGATTTACTACAGCCGGCCTGGTCTGAGCACGAAGATTGCATCCGCTGCGGTAAAGACTTTTGAAAATCTTGAAGTCACATTAAACCGAAAAGCAGATCTGGCGGCTCTCAAGAGTGGACTAACTGTCAATGTTGGGTCAAAGTCATTGGCAATTAGTGACGTCACATCAATTCCGGCAAGTTCATCAAGTAGTAATCGATTTGCAGTAAAGCTCGGAGAAAAGATAACTCTGGGCTCCGAGATATCCGTTTCTCATAAGGATTGGGGCAAGGTGAACCCTGAACTGGGAGGTTTGTATTCGACAGAGGAGTTTGAAAAGGCTTTTCACTACTCCGGTGATGACCTAGGTTCCATCTACACGCCCGCCAGTACGAAGTTCAGGCTCTGGGCTCCAACTGCTACCGAGGCACAGCTTCTCGTTTATGCGAAAGACTCCGACAAAGCGCCTAGTCAATCGATTGCAATGACTAAAAGCGAGAAGGGCACCTGGACGCACGAACTGCCAGGAAACCAACACCTCACTATTTACAACTTCAGAGTGAAGCTAGGGGAGAACTGGGTTGAGGCGGTAGATCCATACGTCAGAGCAGCCACCGTTAATGGCACCAAGGGCGTTGTGGTGGATCTGTCAAAAACCAATCCTGAAGGTTGGCTGACGCATGACAAACCCAAGTTTTCGGGCGTTGCTACCGATGCGGTTTTTTATGAGCTCCACGTGAGAGATCTCTCGATGGATCCAAATAGTGGGATAAAGAACAAAGGTAAATTCCTGGGGTTGACCGAAGCCAACACAACAACCCCTGACAAGCGCACCAAGACGGGTATAGACGCGATTGCCGACCTGGGTATCACTCACCTTCAGTTACTGCCGATTTATGACTATAAAACTGTTGATGAAAACCGAAACGATCAGTTCAATTGGGGCTACGACCCACTTAACTTCAACGTCGTGGAGGGGTCATATTCAACAGTTCCAACCGATCCGCTGAACAGAATTTCTGAGCTGAAGCAGACAATCCAATATCTTCACTCACGCGGCATTCGGGTCGTGATGGATGTTGTGTATAACCATGTTTTTGACGCGGGCTCCCACAGTTTCGAACTCTTGGTTCCTGGCTACTTCTTCCGTAAGGAGGCAGATGGAACATTTGCCAATGGCACAGGCGTTGGCAATGAGGTCGCATCAGAACGATCAATGGCCAGCAAGTACATTGTCGATAGCGCTCTCTACTGGGCCAGTGAGTACAAGCTGGACGGCTACAGATTCGATTTGATGGGCATTTTAGATGTCGACACCATGAACAAAATTAGACAGGGTGTTGACAAGATTGACCCGGCATTTCTCATAATCGGCGAGGGCTGGAACATGGGCAGCTCGTTGTTTCCAGAGAAGAAGGCATATCAATACAACGCAGCAAAGATGCCTCGTATCGCTCATTTCAACGACGGAATTCGAGATGGACTCAAAGGTTCTGTTTTCAAGGCGGCTGAAAATGGCTGGGCCTCAGGGCGAAAGTCCTCAAAGATGGAAGTGATGGAGGGCATCGCAGGTGAAATTTACTTTAGCTCTGATGTACGTGGCTCTTGGGGTGACGCCGAACCAGAACAGTCAGTTAGCTATGTAGAGGCCCACGACAACCTAACCCTGTTTGATAAGTTGCGCACTTCAATGCCAAAGGCCTCGGCCATTGAGCGGACTAGAGTCTTTGCGCTAGCTTCTTCAACCGCAATCCTGGCTCAGGGTGTTACTTTCCTTCACGCCGGGCAAGAATTCATGCGCTCCAAGAATGGAGATGAGAATTCCTATAAGTCCTCCGATCTTGTGAACTCGATGAAGTGGTCAAGCCGTGCAAAGAACAAGGTCATGGTTTCTTACTTCAAAGGACTTCTTGAAATTCGAAAGGCAAACAGCGTATTCCGGCTGAACAATGGCAGCGATGTTAGGAAGACACTTACTTTCAGTGACACTCCAGCAGACGTCATTGCCTACAGCCTTGATGCTTCTGGCCAACCTAACGCGCTCAAGACAATATTCGTGATTCATAACTCATCGACCAAGCCGAAAACGGTCAAGCTCCCCGCCAGGGGCAGCTGGCGAGTTCTCGCCGAAGGTCTGGTAGCTAGAGCTGGAGGTATCAGAACCACTGGCCTGGTTGAGTCAATTAGTGTTTCGCCACAGTCGACAATGGTGCTAACACTGAGTAAATAGGGGCCACAGGGCCAGTTTAGGCACTGATTGACCAGGTCTACGGGCCCATAGGCAGTTATGCTTTCCCCTAAAGAATCCAGCGCAGGCGTCTTTGCCCGCCTGGTGTAATTGGGGAGCGAAGATGAATAACAGCCCATGGCTAGCCCACTATCCCAGCGATGTGCCGAGGGAACTGCCGAACGTCGAGTTCAGCAATCTCCCAGAGCTCTTGAGAGCAGCGGTAGCTAAGTACAGCAAAACCACCGCCTTCACTCAGTGCATGCCCAACGGCATGAATGGATCCCTCAGCTACGGCCAGGTTGATGAACTTTCCGACCAATTCGCCGCTTACTTGCGGGAGGTTCTTGGCCTAAAGCAAGGAGACAGGGTTGGTGTGCAAATGCCTAACTGCCTCAGCTACCCAATTGTTGCTTTCGGAATCCTGAAAGCGGGTTGCGTTTTAGTCAATACCAATCCTCTCTACACAGCCAGTGAGATGGTTTATCAGTTTGCGGATGCCGGTTGCGAAACGATAGTGGTAATCGATATGTTTGCCGATCGTTTGCCAGAGGTACTCTCTAAGACCAAGGTCAAGAACGTCGTTACTGTTGCCATCTCCGAATTCTTTCCAGGTCCTGTCGCAGGCGTTATTCGCATGGTTCAGAAAGTTTGGAATCGCTCGCTACCAAAAATAACAGTGGATCACACCAAATTGCGTCAAGCTCTCTCCGAAGGAAAAGCCCGGATGAGCGCAGCCAAGCTAAGTGACTATCTGAGTGGTATTGGGCGGGACTCCCTTGCCGCACTTCAGTACACAGGTGGAACAACTGGAGTTTCAAAGGGGGCAATGCTTTCTCACGGCAATCTCGTCACGAACACCTTGCAGATGATTGCAATGTGCGGAACTTACATACGAGCAGGTAAGGAAGTCGTCATGACTGCATTGCCGCTGTATCACATCTTTGCCTTTACCGTGAATCTCCTGGGCTTTTTCCACATGGGAGCGAGAAACATTCTGATTCCAACTCCAAGACCGCCTGGGAACCTTAAGCGTGCCTTTGAAAACTACAAGGTGACCTGGCTTACCGGTGTAAACACCTTATTCAACGCCCTTCTCAATGAAAGATGGTTTATCGATAACCCTCCAAAGCATTTGGTTGCCTCGGCAGCCGGCGGTATGTCTTTGCACCAATCGGTTTCCAAGCGTTGGAGAGAAGTAACCGGAACCCCAATTGTTGAAGGCTACGGATTGACCGAAACCTCGCCTGTGTTGAGCTTCAACCCCCTTGGCGGATTGCAGAAAGACGGGACGATTGGAATTCCAGTTCCTTCAACCGAAATGCGCTGCGTTGATGAGCGGGGCACTGAGGTGGCAGTTGGAGAACCTGGAGAGATTGTGGCTAGGGGACCTCAGATTATGCAGGGCTACTGGCAGAAGGCCCAGGAAACCATGGTCGCGCTCGAAGGCGGTTGGTTTAGAACTGGAGATGTCGCAACCATGGATAGCGATGGATACTTCACCATCGTAGATCGCAAGAAAGACATGGTCATCGTTAGCGGATTTAATGTTTATCCAAATGAAGTGGAAGAACAAATTGCGGAGCTCGATGGCGTCGTTGAGGTTGGAGTGGTTGGCCTGCCAGACGAGAAAAGCGGAGAGAAGGTCCACGCCTTCATCGTTTCCAGCAAGGAACTAGTGGCCGACAAAGTGATCAGCCACTGCCGTGAAGCTTTGGCTGCCTACAAGGTGCCAGCTGCAATCCACTTTGTTGACCAGCTACCTAAGAGCCCGATCGGAAAGATTCTCAGGCGAGAACTAAGACGAATGTCAATAGAGGGTCTTATCCCAGAAGCTAGCTCAGTCAGAAAGGACAGCTAATGTTTTTCTCAACCCTTGCCTTTTTGAATGAAGCTGAGGTATCTCCTCAGGATGTTGTGACCCCATTCGAGCAAAACCTGTTGGTCGCGCTCGTATTTGTGATTATGTTCGGACTTGGTTCTACGCTAACCCCTGCGGACTTCAAGCTTGCCTTCAAGAGACCGTGGGGTTTGTTCATAGGCTGGTTGACACAGTTTGGCATCATGCCGCTGCTGTCGTTCCTGTTGGTAATCGTCTTTCTCTTCCAGCTCGAGCCGGCCTACGCGATACCAGTAGCAATCGGTGCGCTTTTGATGGGAGCCGTTCCTGCGGGTACCACCTCAAACATCTTTACCTACTTCTCGAAGGGTAACTTGGCCCTTAGTGTCATTATGACGGTCCACTCCACACTGTGGGCTTTGATTATGACCCCATTGGCACTGACCATCTTTGGTGGACAAATCCTGCCCGAGGATTCGGATTTGCAGATCCCAACCACCAACATCATCGTCACCATTGCGGTGCTATTGATACCAGTTGTCTTGGGAATGCTGATCAGGCGCTATAGCGCCAATGTCGGTGCAATCCTTGAGCTACTCGGTGGATTCTTCGGAATCTTCTTTATTGTCTTTTTGATGGCGACGTGGGTTCCAAGAAACTGGGGTCTGTTGTCTTCGACTCCCTGGCAAACCTACGTTGTTGCGATTGGCTTGGGATTATTCGGAATAACCTTTGCCTATTTGTTCAGCAGGGCAATCCGTCTTCATCCTATGAATGCTAGAACAATCGCCCTGGAGACCGGAATTCAAAACGGTCCATTGGCTATCGCAATTGTTCTGTTGACCTTCGGAAATAACCCAGCTATTGGATTGATTCTGATTGTCCCAGCGCTCTACTCGCTGTTCATTGTGATTGTTTCAACGCTCGTTACGCTCTGGTTCAGAAGGGCTAATCTTGCCGAAGAGCAGAAGATTCCGAATCTTCTTTAAGTTTTTTAGGAGTTTTTTCGAGCTAGATAACACGAGGGGCAAAGTGACTCGTAGGTGACTTTGTCACCATCAATGGCGACCTGTTCGCCGGCGAACACAAATTTTCCATTGACAAGTCGGCCGTTGAACATTGCCTTTTTTCCGCAGCGACAGATTGTCTTGAGCTCTTCGAGCGAGTGTGCAATCTCTAAAAGCCTGCGAGAGCCTGGAAAAGACTTCGTTTGAAAGTCGGTTCGAATTCCATAGGCAAGAACTGGAACGGAGTCGAGAACGGCAACCTCAAGTGCCTGATCCACCTGCTCTTCGGTGAGGAATTGGGCTTCGTCGAGTAATAAACACGAAACATCCTGCCCGGTCTTGCTATTAACTTCTTCTCGATTCTCGGCAAAAATTTGTCGGAGATTGTCCTGAGGCCTGATCAGAAAATCCACCTCGCGCGATACACCCAGACGGCTCAGGATGTTTTTGTCGCCCTTGTAGTCAATGGCGGGTTTGGCCAGCAGTACATACTGACTTCTCTCCTCGTAGTTAAACGCAGCCTGGAGGAGGGCCGTGCTCTTGCCAGAGTTCATGGCCCCGTATCGGAAGTAAAGCTTGCTCATGGTGGTTGACTTGAGTGTATTAGGTGGTGGCCATTGCAACTGTTATTTGCTGACCAACTGGGTCCACATTTTGACCTAGGTGGGGAGATTATTCTCCCAGTGGTCAAAAGCCAGTTTGCCAAGCGGCGGTACCACCGCCAGAAGGCTCACCTGATCCTCTATGCCCTAAGAGCCAGGGGACAGGACAAAAGAGTCACGCTGCTTGAGCTGGACAGCTATCGAGACCTTCTGAGCGATAAACAGGGTGTAACAAAACTGATTAACCCTACGAGCTATCCATTTAGACGTTTTTCTCAAGTGCTTGCAGCCGAAATTCTTCCCGCCAGAGGTTTTGCATCGACCGAAGAGGACTGGCAACACTACATTTCCTCCTTCAAGCGTCTGAGACTTGAGGACTTCTACCGCCAGCAAAGAACAAGACTTGGAATCTTGATGCAGGCAGATGGGCCTGTCGAAGGAAGATGGAATTTTGATAGTGAGAATCGCCTGCCACCGCCGGCTGCCGGAACCGGAGTAAAGGAACCATGGTTTCCTGAGGAAGATGAAATTGATAGGGGAGTAAGAGCAGAACTTGATGCACTCGAAAGCGAAGGCGTTCGCTTCATGGGTAGTGATAGACCTAGGAGATTTGCCGGTAGCAGAAAAGAGGCTTTGGCAGCACTTAGCTGGTTCGTAGAAAACAGACTTGATCTCTTTGGTCCTTATGAAGATGCAGTTGACAGTCGGGATTGGACCATGAGTCACTCACTGCTTAGCGCGCCTATGAATCTGGGACTTTTGGATCCTATCGAAGTGGTGCAGGCTGCCGAGCAGGCCTATCTATCGGGTAAGGCCAGAATCGAAAGCGTTGAAGCCTTTGTAAGGCAGATTATTGGCTGGCGTGATTACGTCTGGCATTTGTATTGGCACTTTGGGGAAGACTATGTGAACTCAAATGCACTGTCGGCTAACACACCACTTCCAGATTCATTCTCAGGACTCGCTGGCGATGATGTAAAGGCCAACTGCTTGAAGCACACACTAGATTCGGTCAGCGAATATGGCTGGGTTCACCACATACCTCGCCTAATGATTCTTGGGAACCATGCCCTGCAGCGAGGCTATGACCCCAAGCAGATGAACGATTGGTTTATCGATGCCTTTGTCGATGGAACGCCCTGGGTCATGCCGGCGAACGTAATCGGGATGAGTCTTTATGCAGATGGTGGCAAGATGAGCACCAAACCCTATGCTGCTGGCGGTAGTTATCTCTCCAAGATGACCAACTACTGCGCAGATTGTCCTCTAAATCCGAAGGTCAGAGTCGGAGAGAATGCCTGCCCATTCACTGCTGGTTATTGGAAATTCCTAGATGATAATCAGCAGCTGCGATCCAACCACCGAATGTCTAATGCCTTTGCTGGACTCAGGCGTTTGAGCGATCTGGAAGAGCTGCGCGAACAAGAGAGTAAGCGAACTAGCTTTTGACAAAGCTAGCTAGAGTGTTCTAATCTCAAATTACCGATTCAGGGCGTAGGGGAAGACGCAGACTGAATCGGAGGTTAGTTACGTTTTCAGAAATCTGGCTGCTCAGCGTACCGAGGCAAAATCTCTCGGACGTTGAGGATTTGCTGCGACCTCAGGGCATTGAACTGATCTGGTACACCCAGCCCTCTAGCCCCAAGACATATCAGTCCAGGTCGTCAGGTGATTTTGCTGGCAAAGACATTCCTGAACTGGCAAGTGAGTTAGCGAAATTATGCATCGCCTTCGAGATTCTCGATGGGGGATCACGGAATCAAATCTTCTACCACAGAGGTCTTGGACTAAAGACAATTCAGCTAGACGAAGCAGGTGAGCCAGTAATCAGGTTTGCCCAACTTGATCTGATTCACCAGCAAGCGTCAGGCAGCAGTTATGAGTATGAACGGCTATTGAGGCTTGCCCGAGCTCAGGCTTGGCAAGATATTCTCGAACCACTTAGACGAGGCTGGGCTGCACTTGATGGACTTAGGGATGTCGGTTAGATATTGCGAAACGCAAGCACAGCATTGTGACCGCCAAAGCCAAAGCTATTGCTAATTGCTACAGCATCACGTCTCGTGAGCGGTGTTGGGGTCTTTGGAACGTTTAATTCGATAGCTGGGTCTTGATTTTCAAGATTGATAGTTCCTGGGCAAATCTGCTCTTTCAAAGCCAGGATGGTGAAGATTGCTTCGATTGCTCCAGCACCACCGAGAAGATGACCAGTTTGGCTCTTGGTTGCTGTCACCATGAGTGCCTGAGTGTGGTCTCCGAAAACTCGCTTCAGGGCTGTGTACTCAGCAATATCACCAACCGGCGTTGAGGTGGCATGGGCGTTCACGTGCTCCACATCGGTGGGTAACGCTCCCGCCTGACTGAGAGCGCCTAGGACGGCTCGTGCAGCCCCGGAACCCTCTGGATCAGGTGCTGTGATGTGATAGGCGTCAGAGGTAACAGCTGCTCCTACAATCTCGCAATAAATCTTTGCGCCTCTGGCTTTAGCGCTCTCATACTCCTCAAGCACAAGCGCTCCGGCACCTTCACTCATCACGAAGCCATCGCGATCGGTGTCATATGGTCGTGAAGCTATTTTCGGGTTGTCATTTCTTTTACTTAGAGCCTGCATGGCAGCGAATGCTGCGATTGGAAGCGGGTGAATCGCAGCTTCCGCACCACCTGCCACAACCACGTCGGCTTCGCCTAGTCGAATTCTTTGAAAGGCATTTGCTATTGATTCATTACCGGAGGCACAGGCTGATACCGCCGTTCTAACACCCGCTCTGGCACCCAGATCCATGCCGATGGCAGCAGCCGGACCATTAGGCATCAGCATCGGAACCGTCATCGGTAGAACTCGCCGTGGGCCGCGTTCCTTCAAAATCTCAAATGCATCAAGTAGCGTCCAAACTCCGCCGATGCCGGTTGCGAAGTCGACCGCGAGCCGCTCTGGGGCAACTTCTGGCTCTCCAGCATCCTTCCAAGCTTCCCTGGCAGAAATCAGAGCAAGCTGAGAGGACGGGTCCAGGCGCTTTGCCTCCTGCGGCGTCAGAACCTCCGCTGAGGGGACTTTGGCTTGACCGGCGAAGGTGACAGGAAGTTCATACTTCGACACCCACTCAGCGTCGATGGTGCTTATGCCGGATTTTCCCTCGAGAAGGGATTTCCAGCTGCTGGTCGCATCCCCGCCCAGAGGAGTGGTTGCTCCAATGCCGGTTACTACGACCCTGCGCATAAATTAGCCCTGGTTGGCCGTGATGAACTTGACGGCGTCTGCGACAGTAACCAGGTTCTTTACTTCTTCATCTGGAATCTTTACGCCGAACTTGTCCTCGGCATTTACGACGATGGTCATCATGGAGATCGAGTCGATGTCTAGATCATCGGTGAAGGACTTGTCCATCTGAACAGAGTCGGTGGCAATGCCGGTCTCATCATTAACCAGTTGGGCCAGGCCTGCTAGTACATCCTGTTCGGAAAGTGCCATGAATAACTCCTCGGGGCTTAGTTGTCGCTTTATTTTAGGGGAGTTCGACCACTTGGGCCGCGTAGGCAAGCCCAGCGCCAAAGCCAATCTGCAGGGCATAGCCACCGGATTTGACCTGACCTTCGGCTAAAAGCCGGTGCATGGCCAGCGGGATAGAGGCGGCGGATGTGTTTCCAGTTTCCACGATGTCCTTGGCCACAACCACACTCTCAGGAAGGCCCAGCTGCTTGGCAAATTCATCGATTATTCGAAGATTGGCTTGGTGAGGAACTAGGGCCGATAGATCTTGCGGCTCAAGTCCAGACTGCTCGAGAGCATCCTTGGCAACCTTTACCATCTCCCAGACTGCCCAGCGAAAAACCGATTGTCCCTCCTGGATCAGAGTCGGCCAATGCGTCTTTCCGTCACGAAAGTCTATTAGCGAGCCGGTCATTCCGACTTTGTCCCAATTGCTGCCATCTGAACCCCAGACGGTCTTCGAAATACCCGGGTGATCACTGGGCCCGACAATTGCGGCTCCGGCTCCATCGCCAAGCAGAAAACTGATTGACCTATCAGCTGGAGAGATAAAGTCAGATAACTTTTCTGCCCCAACCACTAAAACGTATTTGGCAACACCGGATCTGATTAGTGAATCCGCTTGGGCGATGCCGTAGCAGTATCCGGCGCAGGCTGCAGAAATGTCATAGGCGGCAGCTCCGTGGGCTCCAACCAACTCAGAGAGAAGCGAAGCTCCCGATGGAGTTTGGTAGGGAAAAGAAATCGTTGCCAGGATGACCGCGTTAATTTCAGAAGGGGAGATGCCCGCTTTGGCTATTGCCTCTTTGCTAGCACTCGCAGCCAAATCCATAAGGCTCGTGTCTTTGCCTGCCCTAGTTCTAGTGACAATTCCAGTTCTTTGTCTAATCCACTCATCGGAGGAATCAATTGGCCCCGCAACATCATCGTTAGAGACCAAGATCTCACCGCGCATCGCTCCAAGGGAGTAGATCCTGGAGAAAGAAATCGGTGCAGTTTGCTTCAAAGTCTTCATCTAGGAAACCTTTTCCAAATCCAAATTGCTCTTCAAGGCTACTGCACTGACTAAAGGCGCACCGCGTTTAATCAGCCCCGAGAGCGCACCTGCCGGAGGAAGCTCTGCAACTACGACTCCCTCGTGGTTGATCGCAGCCATGCACTTATCCCATCTAACTGGTCGGGCTATCTGAGCAACGAGTGACTCAAGGTACGCCTGCCCACTTTCTACCATGGTCCCATCTGAATTAGACCAGAGTTTCATCCTTGGATTTCCTGGTGTGAGCTTTGCGGAAGCTAATCTCACCTGCTCAACCGCGCTTTGCATGTATCTGGTGTGGAAAGCGCCAGCGACCTTTAGTTCAATGACCTTTGCTTTCTCCGGGGGATCTGCGACTAATTTTTCAATTTGGGATTTCAGTCCTGCGGCAACAATCTGTGATGCCCCATTGAAATTGGCTGGCTCTAAACCAAGGCTTTCGATTTTGGAAAGCACCTGTGACTCATCGCCACCAAGCACTGCGGCCATCGAAGTAGGTTCCATGGCCGCAGCTTTTGCCATAGCGTCTGCTCTTATCCCAACTAGCTCAATTGCTTCCTCATCGCTGAGAACCCCAGCTATAGCGGCGGCAGCAAATTCTCCAACTGAGTGGCCAAGCACACCGTCCGGAGCCTTGCCTGCGAGGGCAACCCTTGCGATGGCAATGCTAGCGCCAACAATTAGTCGCTGAGCATTGGCCGTGTCTTTGATTTCTTCTTCTGGGGCATCTGTGCCAAGACGCACTAGATCTCTACCGCAAGCTTCTGATAAGTGATTGAGTTTTTCAGTGAGGGGTGGATAGGCCTCAATCCAAGGTTTTAGGAAACCCTCAGACTGTGATCCTTGACCAGGGCAGGCGAAAATTAGCAAGTTATCTCCTCACACCACTTTCAGCGTCACTGATTAGTCCTACTCCAATAGCTGTTTGCACGACATAGGCAACTCTCGGCACGGTTACATCTTCGCCAATGATTTCTTGGATTCGCTTTAGGCGGTAGCGAACCGTGTTGGCATGAACATAAAGAGACTTAGCGGTTCCCTCGAGTGAGCCGCCGTGATCCAGGTAGGCGCGAAGGGTCAGAAGTAGCTCAGAGGAAGTAGATACCAGGGGTAGGTAGTAGTTGCGCAACAGCGCTTCCTTGGCCAGTTGATCACCGGCAAGCATCCGCTCAGGCAGTAGATCATCTGCCAGTGTTGGTCTAGCGGTTGCATTCCGACTTGAGGCGACGGAGTGGGCTGCGAGTGCAGCTCTGGCAGATCTTGCTGAGTCTGAAACGGTTGAAACCGTTGGTCCAAGCATAAGATCTCCGGGGCCAAAAAATTCAGCTAGTAAAGTCGCAATAGAACTGATGGCAAGATCAGGTTTCTCAATTTGTTCGATGAGCCCGATGACAACAACCTGTCGCCTACCCTGAATACCAATCAGAACATCAGAGCCTGATTTACGAGCAAGTTTTCTTATGGCATCGGAGTCGGCATTCTCAGGACTGGTCCCAAGCAGAACAGCAACCTGCCCGTCTGCTCTCCAGCCCAGGGCTGCAACTCTGGAATTAATCTCCTGTGAGGTTTCACCACTGATGATGCTGTCCACTACCAGTGCTTCTAGGCGTGCATCCCAGAGCCCCCTTGCTTCCGCGGCCCTGGCATAGACATCAGCTGCGCTGAAAGCAATGTCTCTGGAGTAACGAAGAACGGCCTCCTGTAGCTCTGGATGCTCAGCGACGACTCTTTCCTCGACCATATGTACAACTACCTGAATCAGTTGCAAAGTTTCCTGCAGTGAAATTGACCTGAGCAGTTCTCTTGGTGCAGCAGCGAAGACATCGGCAGCTACCCAGGGTTGGGACCGGGGGTTTTCGTACCACTGAATGAAACTTGTGATACCGCTCTGGGCAACCGAACCAACTGCAGCTCTTCTCGCCGGTGGCATCTTCTTGTACCAGGGGAGAGTTTCTTCTAAGCGAGTCAGCGTCGCGGTTGCAAGGTCACCTGCAATCGATTTCAGCCAAGGCAGATGCTTAGGCGTCACCACCGGCCGATCCACTAGTTCCAGCTGCTACATCGTGCAAACGATACTTCTCAATGGCTTGCCTTGGGAAATCAGCTGGAATCTTACTTTGAGCTGCCAGCTGCTGAAGTACCTTGACTGCTATCGATGGGCCGTCAATCTTGAAGTATCTTCTTGCCGCTGGTCGAGTATCAGAGAACCCAAAGCCATCGGCTCCCAGCGTCGCATACTCGCCAGGAACCCAGGGTCTGATCATGTCAGTTAGCGAGTGCATGTAGTCAGAAACACCAATGAATGGTCCCGCTGCTCCCGCTAGCTTTTTGGAAACGTACGACATCTTCTTTTCAGCATCAGGATTTAGGAAGTTGTGCTCGTCCGCTGCCAAACCATCTCTTCTGAGCTCACCCCAGCTGGTTACAGACCAGACATCTGCTGATACTCCCCACTCAGTTAGTAAGTGCTGAGCCTCAAGAGCCCAGGGAACAGCAACGCCAGAAGCAAGTATCTGGGCCTTTACATCACCATTTGACTGCTTGAGTAAGTAGATGCCGCGCAGTACTCCATCAATATCCAGATTCTCTGGCTCAGCTGGCTGCAGCATCGGCTCGTTATAGACAGTCAGGTAATACATGACATTTGGATCCGGATGACTGCCGCCATACATTCGCTCGAAGCCTGCGCGAACGATGTGAGCTATTTCGTAGCCGTAGGCAGGGTCATAGCTAATTACTGCAGCATTGGTATTGGCAATAATCGGGGAGTGGCCGTCTGCGTGCTGAAGACCCTCGCCAGTAAGCGTGGTTCTGCCAGCTGTTGCCCCAATTAAGAAGCCCCTAACCATCTGGTCTCCAGCCAGCCACAGTGAGTCAGCTGTTCTTTGGAAACCGAACATCGAGTAGAAGACATAGATCGGAATTATCGGCTGACCGTGTGTTGAGTAGGAAGAACCGCTTGCGGTAAACGCTGCGACAGAACCTGCCTCATTGATTCCGGTGTGCAGAATCTGGCCTGTTTCACTTTCTTTGTATGAAAGCAGCAGCTCCCTGTCTACAGAGATGTAGTGCTGTCCGTGCGGGTTATAGATCTTTGAAGTGGGAAAGAATGCATCCATACCGAAGGTTCTGGCCTCGTCCGGAATGATTAGCTGAATTCTCTGTCCGGTACCCTCCGCCTTCATCACATCCTTTAGCATTCTGACGAATGCCATGGTGGTTGCGACTTCTTGATTTCCAGATCCCTTGCGAGCAATCTCGTAGGCCTTGTCTTCTGGCAGTGTGAAAGAAACATATTTACTGCGTCTTTCTGGAAGGTAGCCACCTAGCGCTTTTCTTCTTTCGTGCATGTACTGAATCTCAGGGGACGAGTCCGCTGGTTTGAAATACGGCGGCATGTATGGATCCTGCTCCAGCTGAGCATCGCTGATCGGGACTCGCATTTCATCGCGGAATTTCTTTAGGTCCTCAATCTTTAGCTTCTTCATCTGGTGGGTAGCGTTTCTACCCTCGAAGCTCTTGCCAAGTCCGTAGCCCTTGATGGTCTTAGCGATGATTACTGTTGGCTGACCCTTGTGTGAAGTTGCTGCTTTGTAAGCGGCATAGATCTTTCGATAGTCATGTCCGCCGCGCTTGAGGGCCCAGATATCCGCATCGCTCATGTCTGAAACCATTTGAAGCGTCCGCGGGTCTCTTCCAAAGAAGTTTTCCCTGACGAACTTGCCATCTTCGGTCTTATAGGTCTGATAGTCACCATCTGGCGTGCTGTTCATAAGCTCTACCAGTGCACCATCGGTGTCCTTAGCAAGCAGGGTGTCCCACTCCCTGCCCCAGATCACCTTGATGACGTTCCACCCAGCTCCTCGGAAGAAACTCTCGAGCTCCTGGATGATTTTTCCGTTTCCACGAACTGGCCCATCTAGTCTTTGCAGGTTTGCATTCACAACAAAAGTTAGGTTGTCTAGATTCTCGTTGGCAGCCAGTTGCAATGCTCCGCGACTTTCAACTTCATCGAGTTCGCCGTCACCCAAGAATGCCCAGACATGCTGCTGAGAAGTGTCTTTGAAACCTCGTGCCATCAGGTAGCGATTGAACTGGGCTTGATAAATTGCGCTAATTGGACCAAGACCCATAGACACGGTTGGGAATTGCCAGAAGTCAGGCATCAGTCTTGGATGGGGATAAGAAGGAAGTCCTCTGGTTGGGCGTGACTTTTCTTGCCTAAATGAATCCATCTCCGATTCGCTAAGGCGTCCTTCGAGGAAAGCTCTTGCATATGGACCGGGGGAGGCGTGACCCTGAATGAAGATTTGATCTGATCCTGCTGGGTGATCGTGGCCTTTGAAAAAGTGATTGAAGCCAACTTCGTAAAGTGATGCGCTCGAAGCGAAGCTGGAAATGTGACCACCTACGGCAATTCCAGGTCGCTGCGCACGGTGCACCATGATGGCTGCATTCCAACGCATCCAGGCTCGGTAGGTTCTTTCAATTTGCTCATCGCCCGGGAATCGGGGCTCGTCTTCAGGCGAAATGGTGTTGATGTAGTCGGTCGTTGGGACTAGCGGAACATTCAGCTGCAATTCGTGAGATCTGCGAAGGAGATTCAGCATCACCTCACGAGCCCTGCCCCTGCCATTCTTCTTTGCAAGGGCGTCCAGAGACTCAAGCCATTCGGCAGTCTCCTGTGGGTCGGAATCTGGGTTTGTGACCGAGAATGCGTCCAGGTTATTGAATGACAAGCTGAGCCTCTTTTCGTGGCTGTTTACCGATTGCTCGTTTTGTGAGCAGGTAAAGTCTATTCAGCTGCCCACTCTTCCGCTGACCATGGGCAGACACCGAAAGGAAGCCAAAAATGAGCGTATCCGCAGGCGATAAAGCCCCCGATTTCACCCTGAGTAACCAGTTTGGCGAGGACTTCACCTTGAGCAGCCAGGGAAAGCCCGTCGCCCTGGTGTTCTATCCTTTTTCCTTTTCTGGCCTTTGCACGGGGGAGCTGTGTGAGCTTAGGGACAACATTCAGATGTTCCGGGACGCCAAAGTGGAGCTGGTCGGAATCAGTATCGACAGCAAATACACCCAGGCGGCCTTTGCCAAATCAGAGAATTACGACTTCCAACTGCTGGCTGACTTTTGGCCGCATGGTGAAGTTAGCCAAAAATACGGCGTATTTCTAGAGGACAAAGGTTTCTCAACGCGTGCAACTTTTCTAATTGATGCGCAGGGAGTAATTGCTGCGAAGTTTGTCACGGCTCCTGGCCAAGCCCGGGACCTTGCGAGCTATCGCCAAGCACTTGAGCTCATCTAGCTGGTCTGTAGTAGTATCTCCAGCGGGCCTTTAGCTCAGTTGGTAGAGCGCCACGCTTACACCGTGGATGTCATCGGTTCGAGCCCGGTAGGGCCCACTCGAATCTCAAGCGAAGACAGCGCTTTTCTGGTTGGCTTTACCTATGCTCCTCAGCGATCTTATTAAGACCTTTGAATCTCTTTGGCCTACACATACGGCGGAGGACTGGGACCGAGTTGGTCTGGTGGTGGGTAATCCCGCGCAGAGCGTTAAGAGAGTACTTCTCAGTGTTGACGTCACCGATGAAGTTGTGCGTGAAGCCGTCAGCATGAGTGCAAACCTACTTCTTTCACACCATCCAATGCTGCTTAGACCAGCGCATGACCTATCGGAACTGACGCAGAAGGGGAATCTGATCAGCAAGGCAATTAGGGGAGAGCTTGCTATCTATTCCGCTCATACCAATGCGGATGTTGCGCAGGACGGAGTATCTCAGTCTCTTGCGAAAGCGCTTGGCCTCAGCATGCTTCGACCTCTAGATGACAACTCTGGGGCTGGCGTTGTGGGAGAAATTACGAAAACAACGCTGCTTGAGTTTTCGAGAGTTGTCGCCAAGGTTTTGCCATCCGTTGTTCAGGGCATCAAAGTTTCCGGAGATCCGAGTAGAGAAATCGTCAAAGTGGCGCTAGTAGCCGGCGCTGGAGACTCTTATCTTCCACTGGCCCAGCAGACACAAGTTGACCTTTTTATTACCAGCGATCTTCGCCACCATCCCGCCCAGGACTTTGCCGAGCAGTCAAAGCTGACCGGCGGACCTGCGCTCATGGACATTTCCCACTGGGCAGCTGAGTGGATGTGGCTAGATAAGGCTGCCGAGATCTTGACTAAAAAACATCCGGAAATTGAGTTCATGGTCTGCGAATTAAGAACAGACCCCTGGGACTTTGCGGTGATGCAGTGAAGGTAACTGTTGATCAGCTGGAGAAGCTTTGGAGTTTGCAGCAGCTAATCATCTCCCAGCGGCGACTGGTAGCTGACGCCAAGGAGCTCTCTACCGGGGAGAATCTGAAACCGATTGAAAAAAGACTGAACCAAGTCAATGAGGATTTGAGATCAAGTCAGCTCAGTTACGAGCAACTGGAGGACGGTAAAAGAAAGCTAGAAAGCGATCTCGACATGGTCGATAAGCGAATCGCAAGCGACGAACAGAAGCTCAAAGCTTCCTCTAGCCCTAAGGACATAGCTGGCTTTCAGCATGAAATTGAAGGTCTCAGAGCGCGAAAGTCCCTTCTTGAGGACAGCGAACTAGCCCTACTCGACCAAATTGAAATCTCAGCCCGGTCACTGTTTGATCTTCGAAGCGAAAAAGCGCAGATAGAGGCCGAGCTTGAGCGCGCTAAGACTGAGCTTGCTCAAAGTCTTAACGAGATGCGAGATCAGAACAATGCAATCAATCAGGAGATTTCTTCGGTAAAAAGCCAACTTCCAGCCGATCTGATTGATGCCTTTGAGCGCAAACTTTCCAGGGGTAATGCGGCTGGACGTATAGTCCGCTCTGCGTGCACAGCCTGCAACATGAACCTAAACTCGACAGCTATGGCAGAGCTTTCCCACATCCCATCGGACGAGTTAGCAACCTGCCCTGAGTGCTCCGCGATTGTGATCAGAGCATGATATTTCTCTACGCAGATGGAGCATCCAGAGGTAATCCCGGTCAGGCTGCCTACGGTGTTCACATTGAGGACCAAATTGGCGCTGTTATTGCCGACTTTGGCGAGGCATTTGGAATCGCTACTAATAACCAGGCCGAATATTCAGCTGTTATCGCTGGTCTTAGATATTTGTCGGCGACAAGTCATCGACAGATCACAATTCGAATGGATTCCAAACTTGTGATTGAACAGCTTGCTGGTCGCTGGAAGATTAACAATCCTCAGCTTCGCGAGCTGGCGGACCAAGCCAGAGCCCTCCTGGGTGATTTTGATTACCAGCTCGAGTGGATTCCAAGGGAACAAAACTACAAAGCTGACGCAAATGCTAACTCTGCTCTAGATTCCGGAAACTTTACATCCGCTGAAGGTGCATACCTCGAACTATCTTCCATTCAGCCAAGGTCCATACGCGCCCCCAGGCAGTATGTCGAACCAACGACAGTAGTTGTAGTTCGCCATGGTCACACAATCAACACTGAAAAGAATTTGATCTCGGGAGGAGACGGAACCGATCCGGAACTATCTGAGCTTGGACTGTTTGAGGCTCATGGTGCTGCAAAGGAAATTCCAAAACTCTTAGCTCAATTTTCTCTACCCGACCCAGCCGCAGTTGTTCACTCGCCAATGCTAAGAACTACACAAACGGCTGAAATCATTGCTAAGCAGCTGAGCCTGGACACATTAGCGGATGCCAGGCTCAAGGAAATTGGCTTCGGCGACTGGGAGATGCTGGAAATGGCAATGCTCGAAACTGACTCCATGGATCTGGTCGCCGCCTGGCGTGGATCGCTTACTGTTAGGCCTCCAAATGGCGAGTCAGTTCTGGACATGCAATCCAGAGTCTGGGATTCGCTAAGCGACATCGTGGAAAACTACAGAGGCTCAACGGCCATCGTTTCCACCCACATGATGCCTACCAGAGCTTTTGCCGCTGCCGCCATGAGGGGAAGCCAAAACGTTTATTTCAACATCAACTCTTCCCCTGGAGGCGTAAGTATCTATCGCTTCTTCGGTATGGAGTTCGCTGAGATTTTTACTCTGAACTATTGCGCTCACCTCAGCGAAAAGTAGGCTTGTAGCGATGGGTCGGCTAGACGGTCGCGACATTGTCGAGGAACGTCCGGGCTCCAAAGAGCAAAGTGGTGGGTAACGCCCACCCGGGGTAACCCGAGAGATAGTGCAACAGAAAGTAAACCGCCCGCAAGGGTAAGGGTGAAACGGTGGTGTAAGAGACCACCAGCGATCAGAGAAATCTGGTCGGCTAGGTAAACCTCACTTGGAGCAAGACCAAGCAGAAGGCGCTCGAGAACTGCTCGTTCGATGCCTTCGGGTAGGTCGCTAGAGCAGCTGAGTAATCAGTTGCCGAGATAGATGACCGTCCATATGGACAGAACCCGGCGTATCGGCCGACCCATCAATAATCTTCAGTTACAAGGGCTGCTGCTCCAATAATGCCAGCCGAATTCTTTAGCTTCGCGGGAACAATCGGGGTCTTTAGTTTGAGAAGGGGCAGAAATTCTGCGTGTGACTTGCTGATCCCCCCTCCAACTATGAATAGCTTCGGGGAAAACAGCCTTTCAAGTTCACTGTAGTAACGCTGCAGCCGCTCTGCCCACTGGGTAAAACTTAGGTTTTCTCTTTCCTTTGCGGCATAGGAGGCTTTGGTTTCGTAATCGACACCATCGATCTCCAGATGGCCGAGTTCTGCATTTGGCACCAGGCTGCCGTTGTGAATGAGCGCTGTGCCAATTCCTGTACCCAAGGTCGTCATTATGACAAGGCCTTTTTTACCCTTACCAGCCCCGAATTTTGTTTCTGCATAGCCAGCAGCATCCGCGTCATTCACTACAACGACTTTGGTGTGTAATTCACGACTGAAAAAAGACGCTGCATCAAAACCTATCCATCTTGAGCTCACGTTTGCAGCTGATTTAGTTACTCCAGCTTCGACAACAGCCGGGAAGCAGACTCCGATTGGTCGGTCTCTGCGATTACCCAATTGGGCAACAATCTCGCTTACAACACCGGCTATTCCTTCGGGCTCGCCTCCAGCTGGAGTTTCCTTCTTGACGCGAGCGGAAATCAGAGTTCCACTTCTAGTATCGACCAGGCCGCCTTTGATGCCAGTTCCTCCGATGTCTATGCCGATTGCTTTTCTTGGCAACTATGCCTCCGTGAGTATTTCTGGCCCGTCTTCTGTGACGAGAATAGTGTGTTCAAACTGAGCGGTAATGGATTTGTCACGGGTTGTCACGGTCCAGCCGTCTTCCCACATTTCCCACTCATGAGAACCGAGAGTAATCATGGGCTCAATTGTGAAAACCATCCCTGGTTCGATGATTGTGTTGTACGCGGGCTCGTCGTAGTGGGGGATGATCAAACCGGTATGGAAGCTTGTGCCAACGCCATGCCCCGTGAACTCTCTGACAACCCCATAGCCGAAACGCTTCGCATAGCTCTGTATTGCCCGACCTACAACGTTGACCTCTCGGCCAGATGCAACAGCCCTAATTCCCCGATTGAGCGCTTCTTTGGTGCGGTCTACGAGCTGATGAATTTCCGCTTCCGCCTGACCTATTACGACGGTCCCATTGGTGTCGCCGTGAACTCCATCGATATAGGCACTGATGTCCACATTTACCAAATCACCCTCCTCAAGCACCGTGTCGTCGGGGATGCCGTGACAGATGACTTCGTTTACAGAGGTACATAGCGATTTAGGAAAACCTCGGTAACCCAGGGTTGATGGATAGGCATTTTGCGACACCAAAAATTCGTGACCAATCTGATCAAGCTCATCGGTTGTCATTCCAGGTCTAGCATTCGCAAGAACCTTTTCCAAGGCTCGTGCAGCAATTTTGCTTGCTCGCCTGATTTTTACGATTGTTGCCGCATCGTATCTATCGCCTGAGAGGTGAGGAGCTGGAGAGGGTCTTCCTACATACTCGGGTCTTGCGATTGAGCTAGGGACTTCGCGGATTGGAAAGACTTTTCCCGGGATCAGTCGACCGCTTGTATCTTTAGGCATTAGCCAAATTGTATTTGGGAGTAGGTTGGAACCAATGGAGAAGCGCTACTGGTTCAACACCAAAACCAAAACTGTGGAAGAGGGCCCAAAGTCCTTGGGGCTTGACCGAATTGGTCCATTCGAGAGTTATCAGCAGGCACTGCGAGCAGAAGAAATTGTCAGAGAGCGAGCTCGCGCTATTGCTCAAGAAGAAGAGCAGCAGGATTAGCTAAAGCTCTGATTGGCAGAGGGAAACCTTCCAGATTGAACTTCAGACCTATAGCCAGCTGCCGCTTGTTCGAGTTGGGAACGAAGATTCAGATACTGCTTAGCAAAGCTTGGAATCTTTGACCCCAGTCCTGCAAAGTCTGTCCAAACCAGGATTTGCCCGTCGGTGTGATTACCAGCTCCGATTCCAATTGTTGGAATGGATAAAGCTCTTGTTATCTCTGAAGCTAGATCTGCGGGGACCATCTCAAGCACGATGGCAAAAGCTCCAGCCTGTTCCACGGCCTTAGCGTCAGTAAGCACTTTGTCAGCATCTTGGTTGCGACCCTGGACCTTAAACCCCGATAGTGCGTGCACTGTCTGCGGGGTGAAACCAACGTGTCCCATAACAGGGATTCCAGCTTCAACCAGAGCTTTGATCTGGGTTGTTCTCTTTCCTTCAAGCTTGACTGCGGCAGCACCAGTTTCTTTCATCACCCGAATCGCATTAGTGAGGGCCTGAGCATCACCCTCCTCATAGCTGCCAAACGGCATGTCGAACACGACAAGCGAGTGTTTAGCACTTCTGGCTACAGCTTTCCCAAATGGGATCATTTCCTCTAGAGAAATTGGAATCGTGGTGTCATTTGCCAAAACGGTATTGCTTGCACTGTCGCCTACGAGAATCACCTCGATTCCAACCGAGTCAAAAATCTCAGCGGTCTGCTGATCATAAGAAGTTAGACAGGCGAACTTTTTACCCTGTTTCTTTAGTTCAGCCAGTGTTCCAGTTCTGATCTTCATAGCTTTCCAAATCTAGTTGTTACTGGGACCCTTCGTCCTGAGCCAAATGAAACCACCGTTGTCTTAGTTCCGATGGCACCCTGGCTTCGCTTCCACTCAGCCCGCCTAACCATCTCGTCAATTTCAGCCACCAGTTGCCGATCAAAACCCAGGGAGACAACCTCATCGACGGTAGCAAATTTCTCGATGAGCAGCCTCAGGATGTCGTCCAAGACTTGGTAGTCAGGAAGTGAATCCTGATCTTTTTGATCGGGTCTGAGTTCGGCCGAGGGGGCTTTAGTAATCGAGGACTCAGGAATTATTGACTTGCCCTTAGTCTGATTGAACCACTTGGCCAGCCACCAGACATCTGTCTTCAGGACATCCTTGATTGGTGCAAAGCCACCAGCAGCATCACCATAAATAGTTGAGTAACCAACAGCAATCTCCGACTTGTTTCCGGTACTTAGGAGTAGTCGACCTTCCGTATTTGAAATCCCCATGAGAATCACTGCCCGTAGTCGCGCCTGCAGATTCTCCTTAGCTAGTTCACTCAGAGACAGCAGCTGCTCTACCGAGGAGTGAGGGCCTTCAATCTCTATTTTTCGGTATTCACAACCGATGTTCTTTGCAAGTGACTGTGCATCAGTAATTGAGTGATCGGACGAATAGCGCGATGGCAATGCCACGCCAAGAACATTCTCTGCACCAAGTGCTTCAGCAGCAATGGCGCAACTGAGCGCACTGTCAATACCTCCTGATAGCCCGAGCACAATCTTGCTTTGGTCATTCTTCTTGCAGTAGTCGCGCAAACCAGTGACTAGCACTTCAAACAGTCGCTCTGGGTCATCGTCTCTAATTTCGTCGAGCGATTGAGATTCGAGATAAACACCAGCTCCTAAAGGAGCCCTGAAAATTTCATTTCCCTGAGCGTCGAGCAGGAAGCTGTCACCGTCGAAAACCAGATCATCTTGGCCACCGCTGAGGTTGGCGTAAGCAAGTGCAAAACCCTGCTGGAAGTTTCTCGCAGCAGCGCGTCGTTCGGACTGCTTTGATCGCGTGTATGGCGAACCATTCGGAACAACTAGAAGCTCTATTTGTAGCTGTGCGAGAGTTTTAGCTTGGGTGGCTCTTTTGTCCCAAATGTCTTCACAAATGGCGACACCAACCTTTTTCCCGTTTAGCTCAAATACCAGCTCATCAGAACCCGGAATGAAGTTTCTCCAGTCATCAAATACGTCATAGTTAGGTAGTCGCTTCTTGTCATAGCGGCCAATAACTGCACCTTCTGAGAATACGGTGGCTGAATTGTGAGCAATTGCAAATGAAACCTGTGAGGGATTTTGGTTTGCTGCCTTGGACACGTGGCCGACGACGGCAGTAAGTCCTGGCAAGTCTTTGGACGCTTGAACTAGTTGAGCGAGCTTGGCCTCGGTTTTGTCGATGATGTCGAGTCGGTAACTCAGATCTCCGAGGGGGTATCCGCACAGGGCGAGCTCTCCAAACACGACCAGGTCGACTTTTCCCTTGGCCTGTTTGAGCTGGGAGAGTATCTGCTGATAGTTGTGCTCGAGGTCCCCGACGACGGGGTTGATCTGACCGAAGCCAATACGGATTTCTCGCACAACCACTAGCCTATAGAGAGGTTCAGGAGGGCATATGGACAAGCAGCAAGAGTTCGTCCTGCGCACAATTGAGGAGCGCGGGGTTAAATTCATCCGCCTTTGGTTCACGGACGTAGCAGGCACTTTGAAGTCCGTAGCGGTGGCTCCGGCAGAGATTGAGGGAGCTTTTGCCGAGGGCATTGGATTCGATGGGTCAGCTATCGAAGGCCTAGCAAGGACCTCAGAAGCCGACATGCTGGCTATGCCCGACCCCAGCACATTCCAGATACTTCCCTGGAGGGGAACCGTTGACCCAGCTGCCAGGATGTTCTGCGACATCGCAACTCCGGATGGCAAGCCTGCGGCCGCAGACCCAAGAAACGTTCTTCGTAGAGCTTTAGATAAGGCAGCCTCTCTCGGCTTTAGCTTCTATGTCCATCCGGAAATTGAGTTTTACCTTTTGAAGTCGGCCGAGCTCGGTGCAGACGGCCTGCCGCAGCCGGTAGATAACGCTGGCTACTTCGACAATGTACCCGGGGGAACGGCTCACGATTTCCGCAGACGCGCAGTCACGATGTTGGAGCAGCTCGGTATTTCAGTTGAGTTTTCTCACCACGAGGGCGGCCCAGGACAAAACGAGATTGATCTTCGTTACGCAGACGCACTCTCAATGGCGGACAACGTCATGACTTTCAAGACAGTTGTCAAGGAAGTGGCTATCGAACAGGGCGTATACGCAACCTTTATGCCTAAGCCCTTCACTAACCACCCTGGCAGTGGAATGCACACTCACTTCTCACTATTCCAAGGCGACAAGAATGCCTTCTTTGATGCTTCTGCGAAGTACCATCTGTCGAATACAGCCAGACAATTCATGGCTGGAATTTTGCGGCATGCTCCTGAAATCACGTTGGTGACAAACCAGTTTGTAAACAGCTACAAGCGTCTGTGGGGCGGAGGAGAAGCTCCAAGCTACGTGAGCTGGGCACACAATAACCGCAGCGCACTTATTCGCATCCCTCTGCACAAACCTGAGAAGGCGCAGAGCACCAGAATTGAATACCGCGCCATGGACTCCGCCGCCAACCCATACCTTGCCTATGCCCTTTTGCTTGGAGCAGGCCTCAAGGGCATTGAAAATGGTTACGAACTTCAGGCGGAGACCGAGGATGATGTTTGGTCTCTAACTGACCTTGAAAGAAAGGCCATGGGCATTGAGTCTTTGCCCCAATCTCTAGATCACGCCATTCGAAAGCTGGAATCATCCGAACTAGCTGCAGAGGTACTAGGCGAATCAGTCTTTAGCTTCGTTCTTGCCAATAAGCGAAATGAATGGGCAGAGTATCGCTCGCAGGTGACTCCGTTTGAGATTGAGCAAAACCTGCGAACTCTCTAGATGCAATCGCGCAGTAATCCACTCAGCGAACTGGCGCGACTTGGCTTCGAGTCACTCACCGAAACAGTTTCTAAGCTCGACTCCCTTGTCTCTCTGGTCGGGGACTGGGGACACTCGGCACTGGAACCACTTTCAAAATCTCCTTCGCCAGACAGGGCCCTGAATGCCCTTCTGAGACTGGCTGAGAAAGACGCGAAGCTAACAAAGAAGTGTCTTTCAAATTCAACTGGTTCGCTAAGGCTCTGCAAGGTTCTTGGTGTTTCCGATGAAACGGTTGAAATTGTTTTGCGCGAAATGGGCCTACTTGAGATATTCCTGAAATCCCCATCACTACCCAAAGATGATGTTTCATCATCATCTAGATCAGAGCTACGAAAGTCTTATCGAAGGTCTCTTCTGAGGATTATCGATTTCGATCTAAGTAGCACAAATCCCATGGAAGCATTCGAGACCGTTGCTGCGTCTCTTTCAGACCTAACCGATAGAACTCTGGCAGCGGCACTTTTGGTCGCAAGGAATGAGTTATTGGCTGAAGGAAGGCTTGATGAAAAGTCGCTTAGCGAGTGCAAGCTGGCTGTGATTGCAATGGGAAAGACGGGTGCGAGGGAGCTCAATTATATTTCCGATGTCGATGTCATCTACGTTGCTGATGGAAGTGGCGATTATCTAGACGTTGCCACCAGGCTTGCCACACGAATGGCAGCTTGTATTTATGAGCCAGGGGTAGAGCCAGGGCTTTGGCAGGTGGACCCCAATTTAAGACCAGAGGGAAAAACCGGAGCGCTAGTGAGGTCTCTAGATGCGCATTTTGCCTATTACGAGAAGTGGGCTGAACCTTGGGAATTTCAGGCGCTTCTCAAGGCTCGATTCTCAGCAGGTGATCAGGAGCTGGGCCATGGCTACATAGCCAAGATAAAACCTTTGATTTGGTCGTATCCAGAACGCAGCAGGATTGTTGAAAGCACGCGCCACCTTAGGAAGCGGGTGCTCGAGACTCTGTCTAAGGATGAGGCTCAGCGTGACATCAAGTTGGGCAGAGGAGGACTGCGCGATGTTGAATTCACTGCGCAACTGATTCAACTGGTGCACGGAGTGGGCGATGAATCGCTGCGCGTGATGGACACTCTGTCGGCACTAGATGCGCTGAGTGATGCTGGATTGATAGCGCGCCAGGACAGACAGGCACTTAGAACTAGTTATCAGTTTCTCCGAGTGGTCGAGCACCGCATTCAATTAGCGCGGCTTCGCCGTACACACCTGATTCCGGTTGACGACTCTGAGTTGCGAGCGATAGCCAGAGGCGTGGATCTGAGCTGGTCAGCTGATGACCTAAGGGAAAAGTTAGAGAGCACCAGGCAAGAGGTTGCTCTTCTGCACGACTCAGTGTTCTATCGGCCACTGCTGGCAGCAACGGCTCAATTGAGTCATGGAGAGGTCAAACTCAGTGACGAAGATATAAGCTCTCGCCTTGCTGCACTGGGCTTTGTTGATCCCGCTGGTGCAATTAGACACATCTCTGCCCTGACTGGAGGAGTTTCGCGCAGAGCAACCATCCAGAAAACTCTGCTTCCAGTTCTGATTCGCTGGATGGCTGAAGGTATTGAGCCGGACAGGGCACTGCTGAGCTTTAGAAGGCTCAGTGAGGCGTTAGGGGAGACCCATTGGTTTCTGCGGATGCTTAGGGATTCTTCGGGTGCTGCAGAGCGTCTGATGAGAGTTCTCTCATCCTCGTCATTTATAGCAAGGATGCTAGAGCACATTCCTGACTCATCCGCCTGGTTTGGGGATGCCGAATCTCTGACACCACTGAACCTTGAGAAGCTCACTCACGAGATGAAGTCGGTCATTGAAAGAGCCAGTGATGACGATGCTGCTGAATTATTGAGGCAAATACGGCGCCGTGAAGTCTTGAGAATCGCAATTGGGGCAGTGCTGGGGAATCTCTCGCTTAGTCAAATCTCAAATGGGCTTTCGGACCTGGTCGATAGCTATCTACTCGCAGCACTCAGCCTTGCCAAGCGTCAGCTGAACTCAAGTATGAATTTTGGAATTGTTGCAATGGGTCGCTGGGGTGGGAGGGAGCTTGGTTTTGGATCTGACGCAGATGCCATGTTTATCTATCAGTCCGAGACCAGCGACGCACAAATCGAGGCGGAGAAGATTGCGTCGCTGATAATGAGCATGACCAAAGATTCTCTTTTGGAGTTTGAATTAGACCTAGGCCTTAGGCCCGAGGGTAAAAATGGTCCTAGGGTCAGATCCTTTGATAGCTACCAGGCCTATTACGAAAAGTGGGCTGACACCTGGGAATTTCAGGCGCTGCTCAGGGCTAGGGTGCTGGTGGCAGATGATGATCTCGGCACAAGGTTTACTGATCTGATTGACAAGTACCGCTATCCAGCCGAACTGACCCCCGCGCAATTAACCGAAATCCGACGCATCAAGGCTCGAGTTGAGAGTGAGCGACTACCCATGGGTGCTGATCCTGCTCGACACCTAAAGCTAGGTAGAGGATCTATCAGCGACGTTGAATGGGTTGTTCAGCTCTATCAAATGAAGCACGCCAGTCAAAAACCTGAGCTTAGAGTTCTTGGCACACTCGAAGCACTGGCGCAGCTTGAGAAGCTGGGGGATTTTTCCAAAGAGCAAGCGGAGAACCTTCGAGCTGGCTGGTTAATTGCTTCCCGCTGTCGCAGTGCCCTAGTGCTTGCTATCGACAAGCTAATCGACCTACTTCCAAATGATCGAAGGGCCCTTGAAGCAACAGCGAGAATTCTTGAATACAAACCGGGTTCTGCGGCTGATTTGGAGGCCGATTACTTAGCTGCGACTCGCAAGGCAAGACGTTCCTACGAGGAATTGTTTTAAAAAGATAAAGGGGCGGCCGAAGCCGCCCCTTTATCTTTAGTTTCTAGACGCCGTAGTACAGCTCGAACTCATAAGGGTGAGGTCTCTGAGCCATTGGCTTGAGCTCCTTTTCACGCTTGTAGTCGATCCAGGTTTCAATTAGATCCGCTGTGAAGACATTGCCCTGCATTAGGTACTCGTGGTCCTTCTCCAGGTTGTCCAGCACTCCTTCAAGAGAACCTGGTACCTGTGGAATCGCCTTGGCCTCCTCGGGAGGAAGTTCATAAAGGTCCTTGTCTACAGGTGCGTGAGGTTCGATGCGGTTCTTAATGCCATCCAGTCCAGCCATCAGCATGGCTGCGAAGGCGAGGTAGGAGTTACCGGAGCTGTCTGGAGCACGGAACTCAATTCTCTTTGCCTTTGGATTGGATCCAGTCATCGGGATGCGAATTGCTGCCGAGCGGTTTCCTGCTGAATAGACCAGGTTTACCGGAGCTTCAAAGCCAGGCACCAGTCGGTGATAGGAGTTAACGCTTGGGTTGGTGAAAGCCAGCATGGAAGGAGCGTGCTTCAGCAGTCCACCGATGTACCAGCGGGCTAAATCGCTAAGTCCACCGTAGCCCTTCTCGTCATAGAACAATGGCTTGCCATCTTTCCATAGCGACTGGTGAACGTGCATGCCTGATCCATTGTCGCCAAACAGAGGCTTTGGCATAAAGGTTGCAGTCTTACCAAACTGGTGAGAAACGTTTTTGACGATGTATTTAAACTTCAGAATGTCATCTGCTGATTTCACCAAAGTGTCGAAGCGGTAATTGATCTCACACTGTCCTGCAGTGCCAACTTCGTGGTGAGATCTTTCCACCGAGAGCCCAGCTGCCTCAAGCTCGAGAACGATTGCATCTCGAATGTCCGCAAGGTGGTCAACTGGTGGGACAGGGAAGTAGCCGCCCTTGAACGGGGTCTTATTGCCAAGGTTTCCACCTTCTTCAACTCTGGCTGTGTTCCAGGTTCCCTCAATCGAGTCAACGAAATGGAATGCGGTGTTGGACTTAACCTCATACCTAACCTCATCGAAGATGAAGAACTCTGCCTCTGGGGCGAAAAACGCGGTGTCCGCAATGCCGGTTGACTGAAGGTAACGCTCAGCCTTGTGAGCCACCTGTCGAGGGTCGCGATGATAGAGCTCACCATTTCTAGGGTTGTAGATATCAAAGTTCATGATCAGTGTCTTTTCGACTCTGAATGGGTCGAGCCACGCAGTGGTGACGTCTGGGATTAGCTGCATGTCACTTTCGTGAATGGATGCAAACCCGCGAATCGAAGAAGCATCAAACAGCTGTCCGTTGGCAAAGAAGGCTTCATCAATTTGGGAGACAGGAAGGTTGAAGTGCTGCTGAACACCAGGCAGATCAGTGAAGCGAACGTCAACGAACTTTACGTCGTTGTCCTTGATGTATTTCAGAACCTCGGATGCGTTTTTAAACATGAGTTTCTCTCTCTTTGTTGGCATGGGTCCCAGAGGGAACAGCTAAAACCTAGCTGCAATATGTTTCAGAAATGTTAACCCTTGCGCTTAGGTGGCCTGACCCGCATGGGGTCGATTCCCTTTGGAATAGGCATCGAGAAGCCGCCCAAGGACTCGACACGGTTCGCCACGGCCGTAACTTCGGCGCGGCTGAGGCTCTTTTTTAGCTTGTAGACAGTCTTTAGAAGGTTGTAAATCCTAACCCCGGTGTCGTCGGTGGTCACCTTCAGCTGGTGGATTGTGACTCCCGGAGCAATCTTCTGAATCTTGCGGGCTTCATCTTGCAGCATCTGGGCTACCCTTGCGCCTTGGCCTTCGCCAATCAAAACCACACCTGGCTTACCAATCATTCGATAAACGGCTTCCCGGCTCTTGGGATTAATGGCAATTGGAGCAGGATTGGCTCGCCAAGATCTTCTAATCTGAGAATTCAAAACAGCAGAGACAGCGCCAACCTGACCTTCGATCTGCTTGTATGCACTGCGTTCGGCCCTGCGCGACATGATGATCATGGCAATCAATAATCCTGAGGTGATTCCAGTGATTGACCAAAGGGTAAGACTCCATGGCTCTCCACCACCGAGTAGGAAGCCAATCAGCAAACCTGCTGCTACAGCTAGAAGAAAACCAAGAGCGGAGACCCAAACGCTTGAGGGGTCATTCTTCGCAGTTACCTTATAGACGCGCCAAAGCTGGCGAAGTCTGCCGGGTTCTTTATCCTTCTTTGCCACGCGCCTAGTTTAGTTAGGCAATAGCGCTTGCTTGAGCGAATTCCAGTTTCTCGGCCAAATGCCGAAGATTCTCCGGAATAGTTCTGCCCTTACTGAGCATGCTCTGGGCCCATAGTCGTCCTGCACGGTAACTAGAGCGAACCAGGGGACCGGCGAGCACTCCCAAGAATCCAATCTCATCGGCAATCTTTGCCAGTTCGACGAACTCCTCTGGCTTCACCCAGCGCTCGACGGGGTGGTGTCTAGGTGTTGGTCTTAGGTACTGAGTAATGGTCACAATGTCTGTGCCGGCGTTATGCAGATCACGTAAAGCTGTGACTATCTCTTCAATTTCCTCGCCCATGCCGAGAATGAGGTTTGACTTGGTGACAAGCCCATAATGCCTGGCTTGAGTTATCACATCGAGGGAACGAGCATAGTCAAATGCCGGCCTGATTCTTTTGAAGATCCTTGGCACCGTCTCTACATTGTGAGCAAAGACTTCCGGTGACGCCTCAAAAACTTTCGTTAAGTGAGACGGGTTTCCAGAAAAGTCTGGAACTAAAATTTCAACACCGGTCCCGGGGGACTGCTGATGGATTTGCCTGATTGTCTCCGCATAGAGCCAGGCACCCTCGTCTGGAAGATCATCTCGAGCCACTCCTGTGACAGTGGCATACCTCAACTGCATCTTCGAAACCGATTCACCAACTCGTCTGGGTTCATCGGCGTCAAAGGCAGCTGGGCGTCCGGTGTCTATCTGGCAGAAATCACAGCGTCTGGTGCACTGCGAGCCACCGATCAGGAAAGTGGCTTCTCTATCTTCCCAACACTCAAAAATGTTTGGGCAACCAGCTTCCTGACAGACAGTGTGGAGATCTTGTTCCTTGACCAGTGAGTGCAGCTGCTTGTATTCGGGGCCCATCTTGGCCGTGGTTCTAATCCACTCAGGCTTGCGTTCAATTGGGACTGAACTGTTGCGAACTTCCAGTCTCAAGAGCTTGCGCTGTGGATTAGCCTCTGGCATTTGGTATTTCTCCCATTTTCTGCTCAATCAGGCTAGCGGCTGCTAGAGGTGTTATCTCACTAGATGCTAAGACACTGAGCGTCGTGGCCTTGGCATCCGCAATTCCACAGGCAACTATGTGCTCAAAGGGCTCTAGTGAATTACTGCAATTCAGAGCAAATCCGTGCATCGTAACTTTCTCGGCTACTCGGATGCCGATGGCTGCTACCTTCTCTGGACCTCTAGTCGTGTCGATCCACACCCCGGTTCGACCCGGAACTCTGATGCCAGTCACACCAAATTCTGCAATCGAATCAATCAGTACCTGCTCGAGATAGCGCACATACCCGACAACATCAATTGGCTTGGGTAGATGCATGATTGGATAACCAACCAACTGCCCGGGGCCGTGCCAGGTGATTTTTCCGCCGCGATTTGTTTCAACAAAGTCCGAGCCGTCATCTGGAAGTTCACTCAGCTCTGTTCGTTTACCTGCCGTGTAAACACTCTGATGCTCGAGCAGTAAAACAGTGTCTGGACGAATTCCTGCGACGACTTCCGCGTGCACTTTCTTCTGCAGCTCGAATCCCTCTTGGTACCCAAGAAAATGGGGAGCGAAAGCAACCCTCTCAAATACAGGCATGGTCTGACCTGCCAGTTAGAAGATTAGATGCCAAGGTTGGCTTCGAACCTACCGTCTTCGAGCCGCTTTTTGACATCAGTGAGGTAGCGTGCAGCGTCTGCGCCATCAATGATTCTGTGATCGTAGCTGAGTGCTAAGTAGACCATTGAGCGTATGGCAATCGCTTCGTTACCAGAGGCATCTAGAACAACGGCGGGCCGTTTGGTGACTATTCCAGTTCCGAGAATTGCAGACTGTGGTAAAAACACGACTGGTGTATCGAATAAAGCACCGCGTGAGCCGGTGTTAGTAACCGTGAATGTTCCACCGGAAAGCTCATCTGGCTTTAGTTGATTGCTTCTGGTTCTGTCAGCGAGATCTGCAATCTGCTTTGCAAGTTGGGCGATAGAAAGACTTGCCGTGTCTCGAATAACAGGAGTTAGCAGACCACGATCTGTGTCAACTGCGAAGGCGATGTTCTCTCCATCGTGGTAAACGATCTGGTCACCCTCTGCGCTGCTGTTGATTTTTGGGTGAGCTCGAAGAGCCTCAGCAGCTGCAAGAGTGAAGAAGGGCATGAAGCTCAGCTTTACACCTGTCTTGGTCAAGAAGTCAGTCTTTGTCTTGTCGCGGAGGTTAGCCACGTTCGTTACATCAACCTCAACAACGGAAGTCAACTGCGCTGTTTGCTGCATTGACGCAACAGCTCGTTCAGCCAAAACTCTGCGCAGTCTGGTCATCGGTTCTTTTGTGCCGCGCAAAGCGCTGGTGGTCGCAGGTGCGGCAACCGAAACAGACTGGACAGCGGAAGCTTGTCTGCCGAAGGCTTCGACATCTTCCTTGCGTATTCTGCCGCCGACCCCAGAGCCTTGGACATTTGCCAAATTCACTCCCAGGTCGCTTGCCAATTTGCGCACGATCGGAGTTACGTAATTTGGGTCGGAATCGCTGGCCATGGTTTGCGCAGGTGCTGCCATTACAGGAGCAGCAGGGACAGCTACTGGAGAAACAGGTGCTGGAGGTGCAGGTGGGGCTACCGGAGCTGGCAC
>JBBAMI010000003.1:0-26498 GCA_040402595.1 Aquiluna sp. | reverse complement strand
AGCACTGCTCCGACTGCGACAGTTTCATCTTCTTTGACGAGGATTTGCTGAATTACACCAGCAACAGGGCTTGGGATTTCAGTGTCAACTTTGTCTGTTGAGATCTCTACCAGTGGCTCATCCACGCTCACACTGTCACCGACCTTTTTCAGCCAGCGGGTAACGGTCCCTTCAGTTACCGATTCGCCTAGTGCAGGAAGTACTACATCAGCCATTTCAATCGCCTTACTTTATGCGTGTGCGTGGAGTGGTTTACCGGCTAGAGCTAGGTGTGCCTCGCCGATTGCTTCGTTCATGGTTGGGTGTGCATGAACCAGTGGTGCTACATCCTCGGGGTAGGCCTCCCAGTTAACAATCAACTGTGCCTCACCAATTTGTTCTCCGGCCCTTGATCCAATCATGTGGAATCCGACGACCGGTCCGTCAACCTGGCGAATCAACTTGATGAGTCCAGTTGTTCCAAGAATATTGCTCTTGCCATTGCCTGCCAGGTTGTACTCGTAGGTGGCAACCTTGTCGCCAAACTTTTCTCGAGCCTGCGCTTCAGTCAGACCTACCGATGCAATTTCGGGCTCGCAGTAGGTGACACGGGGGATGCCCATTTCATCAACCTTCTTCGGCTTCAGTCCAGCCAATTCTTCGGCGACAAAGATGCCCTGCATAAATCCGCGATGGGCAAGCTGAAGACCCGGAACAATGTCGCCAACCGCATAGACGCCAGGAAGATTGGTCATCAGCCGCTCATTAGTAAGGACCCAGCCTCTGTCCATCTTTACGCCCTGCTCTTCAAAACCGAATCCAGTCGCATTAGGGCCTCTTCCGACTGCGACCAGCAGAATGTCGGCGCTAACTCGGTCTCCGTTTTCTAACTCAACTTCAACCGATGTTGGGGTCTGGGTGACGCTCTTAAACTTGTTGCCAAGCTTGGATTCAATTCCACGCTTGCGATATGCGCGGTCAAGCGCCTTACTTATTACTGGTTCCTCATTGGGAACTAGGCGATCAAGCCCCTCAATAATCACAACTTCAGCACCGAACGAGCGCCAAATTGATGCGAACTCAACTCCGATGACCCCTCCACCGAGGATTGCCACCTTGCCTGGGACCCAATCCATCTGCAGAGCTTGATCACTAGTGATTACTCTGCCGCCAATTTCAATACCTAATGTTTTCGTTATCGAACCAGTTGCGAGCAGAAGAAACTTTCCGGTGTAGTTGTCGCCGCCGACGGTGACGGTCTTGGGGCCAGTCATTCGACCTTCGCCTGTTACATATGTAATGGGTTTGCCACCAACTAGTCCAGTCAGGCCTTTGTATAACTTGTCGACAATGGAGTCTCGATACTTATTCACCTGTGGCATGTCGATGCCAGTTAGGGTTGCCTGAATCCCATAGTTGGCCGCATCCCTTGCAGTGTCAGCAACTTCTGCTGAGTGCAATAGGGCCTTAGTAGGAATACATCCGCGGTGAAGACAGGTCCCACCCAGTTTGTCCTTCTCGATTAGAGCAACTTTCATTCCCAGCTGCGCAGCCCGAAGGGCAGCTGAGTAGCCTCCAGAACCAGCACCAAGAATCACTAAATCGAAATTGTGCTCTGCCATCTAGGCCCTATCTCGCTCAAACAACAGCAAAGTCTACTACTTGGCACCGGAGAGGTTTTTAGCCAGTTGGACGAGTGTGCGAATCATGACACCCGTCGCGCCGGCGGGATAGACGGAGTACGGAGAGCCGTCGTTGTTGGCCGCAGAGGCGATGTCGATGTGGGCCCAAGATGAATCTTTGGCAACAAACTCTTGAAGGAACAGTCCTCCGACCAGCATCCCACCTGCTCGATTGCCGATCTTCACATTGGTCATATCTGCCAGTTCGCTAGAAAGGGTTTCCTTTAGCTCCTCAGCTAGTGGCATGTGCCAGACAAGCTCCCCAGTTTGTTTTGCTGCATCTTGAACAGCCTCGATTACTGGACCAAAACCCATCAGTCCAGAATGGCGCTTTCCAAGAGCGATGCTGGCGGCTCCGGTAAGAGTCGCAACATCAATAATGTGATCGGGCTTTAGCTCAGTCAGAAGTGATAGTCCATCAGCCAACACCAGTCTTCCTTCGGCGTCAGTGTTCAGTACCTCGACAGTTTTACCGTTGCGTATCTTCAGAACATCGCCGGGTCTGGTTGCAGAACCAGATGGCATGTTCTCAGCTAGACAAAGAACTGTGGTGAGATCGACTTTGAGGCCAAGTTTCGCAATTGCCAGAGTGGCCGCCAGGACCGTAGCAGCGCCAGCCATGTCGTACTTCATTCCGACCATGCCTTCGGCAGGTTTTAGTGAAAGACCACCGGTGTCGAAAGTGATTCCCTTACCGGCAAGACCGATGTGCTTTCCGCCACCTCGATACTCGATCTTCACCAGCCTTGGTGGTCTAGCCGATCCTCGACCAACGCCAAGAATTCCGCCGCAGTTTTCCTTTTCAAGCTTGTTCTCATCCCAGACTTCAATTGTTACCGGAATGCCCTCGGCAAAAGCTTTGGCCCGTTCGGCAACGACCTGAGGATATAAATCGTTGGCGGGCATGTTGATGATTTCTCTTGCCCTGATAACTTCTCGTGCTACGACCTCTGCAGAACTGAGCGAAATCTCATTGTCAACAAGAAGCTGCACTGAAATCTTTTCAATCTTCGCTTCTGACTTATATGTAGTAGGAGTCTTGATAGCCAGCATGGCAGCCTCGGCTGCAGCTAGAACTTGATCTGACTTACCCCTTAGGTTGATTACCAGGGGAGCGGATGCTGATGCACTTCTCACTGCGCTGGCAACAAAGTCTCTTAGTGGCTGTTCTCCACCGATCAGGATTGCTATCGACTGTCCATTTGGTATTCGGGCGACACTGCCAACTTTGGTTTCTGCTTTGAAAAGACCAAGGTGTAGTTCGGGGATTGAAAGACCCTGCCTGGCAATTGAATCGGCATCGACGTAGGGAATTGCCAGCTGGTGGGAAGATGTTGGTATTTCGGTAATGAGAGTAACTTCGTGCATAAGTGACAAGTTTAGGTGGGTTAGTATCGGGCTATGAGCTCTATATATAGAGAGTATTCAACGCAGACCAAGGGCCTACCCATGGTTGGACTGCTAACCGGCTTCAGCGACTCCGGCTCCACCGTCCAACAGCTCAGTGAGCATCTTTTTGCCAATCTGGAGAATGAAGTTGTAATCAAGTTCGATAACGATGAGCTACTTGATTACCGATCAAGACGTCCAGTTCTCTACTTCGAAAAAGACCACATAGACAGCTATGAGCCCGCCAGTCTGGCTATCTACCTGATGAAGGATGAGGCAGACCAGTCGTTTTTACTGCTTGAAGGCTACGAGCCAGACATGAAGTGGGAAAGCTTCGCCAATGCCGTGGTGGAGATTGCTCAGCGCCACGAGATCAGCTCATTTACCTGGGTTCACGCAATTCCTTTCCCAATCCCTCACACCCGGGCCACGGGCGTAACTGTAAGTGGAAATCGAAAAGACATGATCGACCGCTTCTCAGAGTGGAAGCCTCAGACCCAGGTACCAGGAAACATCGTTCACCTACTGGAGTATCGACTAATTGAGTCGGGTTTCAGTGTGGCGGGATTTGTCCTACTGGTTCCTCACTATCTTGCCGACAACGAGGTTCCTAAGTCTGCACTCAGTGGACTAGAGCTGATCACTGCCGCCACCGGGCTGGTCTTTCCATCAGATGATCTGCGTGAGCGAGCAAATGCTTTTGACAGCAAGGTGAACACCCAGGTTCAAGACAATCCCGAGCTCAGTAAGTTGATTCAAACTCTCGAGCAGGGTTATGCCAATGGCGAAACGGCTCCGGCAAGAGCTCCTTTGGGTAGACCCTCCGGACAGCCGCCATCGGCCGACCAAATAGCTGATGAACTGGAGAAATACCTAGCCACCCTTCGTCGCAACACCGAGGGCGAGAAGGAATAATTAGGCCTTTTTCGGGCTTTTCTTCAGAGATTGGCCGCAACAGGTGGCATAATTAGCGCACTAAACCCTTTCAGGTCCGTTTTTAGGTACTTGACAAGGGTTTATATCCTGCCCGGAAGAGGACACCATCGCAGCCACAAAGACTAAACCTGCTGTTAGCAAGGCGAAACTCAAGCCTGCTCAGAAGACACAGGAAGTCAAGCCGATAAAGAAGGTCGCGGAGAAAAAACCAGCGACTAAATCCTCTTTGCCTAAGGCAAGCAAGCCTTTAGTAAAAACCCCAATAAAAAAAGCTGCTGCCAAAAAGGAAGCTAAGCCGATAAAGGCTTCCGCCACCAAGAAAGCAAAGCCGGCTACAAAGCCTGCGCCAGCCAAACCCAAGAAGGCTGATACAAAGTCTGCGAAAGCAAAGGTCCAGAAGAAGTCAGAATCAAAACCGCTTAAGGCAAAGCCCGCTAAAGCTAGCGCAAAGCCAATAAAGGGTAAGCCAGCCAAACCTGTCAAGGAAAAACCAAACGCAAAGAAAGCTGTACCTGAAAAGCAAAAGAGTCTCAAAGAAAAAGCAAAATCAGGTAAGCCAGGCGATCCTGAATTAGAGATTGATGATGAAGAGATTGAGGACGAGGCAGAACTTGAAAGCGTTGAGGCGATTGTCGCTGAAGCTCAAGAAGCAGTCGACCTAACAGTTGAAGAAGATGATGAAACTGATCGCAAGGTTCAGCTACCTTCCGATCTAATCGTCATAAGTGACGATGACGACGACATTCCCGTTCAGAACCTGACCATCAGTGGAGCCACAGCCGACCCGGTCAAGGACTATCTGAAGCAGATTGGAAAGGTCGCTCTGCTCAATGCCGAGCTCGAGGTCGAACTTGCAAAGCGCATCGAGGCTGGTCTGTTTGCTGAGGAGAAGCTTGCAACCACTAAGAAACTCTCTCCATCCGAGCGCAGAGATTTGAACTGGGTGGTGAAGGACGGCCAGCGAGCAAAGAGCCATCTGCTAGAGGCCAACCTTAGACTCGTTGTTTCGCTTGCCAAGCGCTACACCGGAAGAGGAATGCAGTTCCTTGACCTGATTCAAGAGGGAAATCTTGGTCTGATTCGCGCTGTTGAAAAATTTGACTACACCAAAGGCTATAAGTTCTCCACCTATGCAACCTGGTGGATCAGACAGGCAATTACAAGAGCCATGGCTGATCAGGCCCGAACCATTCGTATTCCTGTGCACATGGTTGAAGTGATTAACAAGCTTGCTCGCGTGCAGCGTCAGCTGCTGCAAGATCTTGGAAGGGAACCAACTCCCGAAGAGCTGGCGGCCGAGCTAGACATGACACCTGAAAAGGTTGTCGAGGTTCAGAAGTACGGCCGTGAGCCGATCTCCCTATCGACCCCGCTGGGAGAAGACGGAGATAGCGAATTCGGTGACCTTATCGAAGACACTGAAGCAGTAGTGCCAGCCGATGCCGTTGGATTCTCAATGCTGCAGCAAGAGCTTGAGAGAGTGCTCGACAGCCTTCACCCAAGGGAAGCAGGAGTGATTCGCTCTCGCTTTGGTCTAGGGGATGGAGTCCAGATGACTCTTGACCAAATTGGTGAAAAGTTCGGTGTTACGCGAGAGCGCATTCGACAGATTGAATCAAAGACGATGTCAAAACTGCGTCACCCTTCTCGTTCGCAGCTACTGCGTGACTATCTGGACAACTAGATGAACTACGTCCTAGCCGTTTTGCTGGGGAAGACACTTCGAGGTCTTATCCGAAGGCTTAGGCCTGGGGGAGGGTCGGCGCTGCCAGGCCTTGTGGTTTCCAAGCTCTGGCCAAACTTTCTTGCAGATACGCTCTCCAAGCTGCCAAAAGGGATTGTGATCGTTACAGGAAGTGCTGGTAAGTCTTCCACCACCAGTCTTCTCTCGCGACTACTTGTGGCTCACGGGTTGAAGGTGTTCACAAATAACTCAACCGCCAACATCAAGCAGGGCCTGCTCTCAGCAGTTATCGCAAACACGAGTGTCGGTGGAAGATTCAACTACGACATCGCAGTCCTGGAAGTTGACGAAGGTCATATCAGGCCCTTGCTTGATCTCAAGCCAAGGTTGGCGATTTTGACCAATGTCCTAAGCGATCAGCTGGACCGCTTCAATGACCCATCTTTCGTCGTTCAGCGCCTGGCTGAGGTAGCAAGCTCAGTGGAGAGCGTCGTTATAAACGGTGATGATCCAAATCTCAATCAGCTGTCTTATCTCACAACGCCGGCTGCAGTTGGATTATCAGCTGCATTAAAGACCTCGAAGATTGCTCCAAAGTACGCATTCAACTTCAAAAAACCTCTTGCGATTAAGCCCGAGGCAGTTGTCTTTGGAAAGCAAGAATTTGAAATTAGGTTTGCCCGACAAAGACTTGCCACATCCTCTACAACCCCCCAGCACGCAATCAACGATGCGCTGGCAGTTGTTGCAGCCAGCAAGCTCCTTGATCTTGACTTTCAAAAGGTTGCACCGGAACTTACGAGTACAAAGCGGGTTTTTGCCAGAAACGAGACGGTAAAGGTTCGCAATCGAAGTGTTAATCTGCGACTGGTGCAGAACCCCACTAGTTTTCAACTGAATCTTGATGAGCTGACAGGTGAGGAGAAACCGTTGATGCTCATGGCAGGCTCAGACATCCACGATCCGAGCTGGCTGTGGACAGTTGACTTCACAAAGCTCAAATCTGTTGATATGGTCGGGGGATCAAATGCGCATGATCTTGCTCTTCGGTTGCATTTTGCAGGTGTGGAGGTCAAGCGGTTAGAGCTCGATCCAGCCACCGCAGCAGATGTCTTTTTGAACCTTCCCGGTAAACGGCACACCATTCTTTTCAGTGCGGACGCCATGCGTCGAACAAGACGACACCTGGGGCTTGCCAAATGATTTCTTACTTCTCATTCGAAGCGGATTACTTCAACAACAACGGCGACCAGGGGAACGTTGAAGTTCTTCTGCATTTCTTGAAAGCGAGCGGGCTCAAGGTAAAACGGGCAGAACACATCAAGAACGCAGATTTTGCTCTCATTGGCGATGCCTCACTTGCTGTCATAGAGAACTTCTCTAAGAAGCTTGGTTCGATGCGCAGCGAAATTAGAAAGCGATTTGAAGATGGTAAGCCAACTCTTCTTGTCGGCTCGTCGTATGAATTCTTTTCCGGGGAACTAGGCCTAGAGTTCTCGAGAACAAAGCGGGTAAGTGGGTTTGTTACCACCCCAGAAGGCCTTTTTGGTTATATAAATTGCGACTCAACCTTGCCCGATGTTGTAAGGAAGGACGCGTTTATTGCAACCAAACTGTTCGGACCTGTGCTTGCAAAGAATCCACAACTGCTTGAGATCGAGCTGAATGCCCTCGGAGTTAGATTAGAAATGTCCGAAGAAGTTAAAGGCTGGATTGAATCTATTCGGCAGAAGAGCGCTTAAGGGCATCTGTCTGGTCGTGCCAGTTGATGCTGATTGGTTTGAGTTTTTCTTTGTTGAGATTTCCATGGTGACCGCAGAAGGTCAGCTCACCTGACTCTAGCTGCACCCTTATGAAGGCCTGAGCGCCACAAACATCGCAGCGGTCCGAGTTAGTAAGTTTTGGCAGTGAGCTAGTTTCCATGTTGTGAATATAGCTTTCGATACTGACAGGATTGCCGTATTTCCTGCTGTTTCGCTAATCGCGAAGTGGCAAGGATGATTTACCGCATAAATCCCTTAGTGTTTCGGCGTGGAAAGCTATTCAGCAAGGCATTTATCAGTTCTCGAGGGACTGGAGGCCGTGCGCAAGCGTCCCGGTATGTATATCGGTTCCACCGACACCCGCGGTCTTATGCACTGCGTTTGGGAAATCATTGATAACTCTGTTGACGAGGCTCTGGCCGGCTATGGAAACCACATCGAAGTTGAACTCTTTGCTGATGGATCAGTTCAGGTAACCGACCATGGACGTGGCGTACCTGTAGACATTGAGCCAAAAACGGGACTAACAGGGGTCGAGGTTGTTTTTACCAAACTTCATGCCGGCGGCAAGTTTGGTGGAGGTTCATATGGATCCTCCGGAGGTCTACATGGTGTTGGAGCCTCAGTTGTCAACGCCCTGAGTGCGAGGCTAGATGTAGAAGTTGATCGTGGCGGGAAAACTCACGCGATGTCCTTCAAGAAGGGTGAGCCTGGTGTCTTTGAGGGCAAAGGTCCCGAGGCCAAGTTCAAACCATTCGTCAAAAAGAGCGAGCTAAAAGTTGTCGGCAAGGTTGACAAGAAGAAGACGGGGACCAGGGTCAGGTTCTGGCCTGATCGGCAGATTTTTGATTCCAAAGCAGAGCTTTCGCTTCCAGATTTAGAAGCTCGACTAAGACAAACAGCTTTTCTAGTTCCAGGTTTGAACCTCTCAGCAAAGGACGCCAAGGGCAAGGAAATAAAGTTCGCCTTCGCAGGGGGAATTGCAGAGTTTGTCAGTTTTCTAGCAAAAGATGCAGAGCTGATCCCCGTCAAGAGAATAACGGCGAGCGACACCTTCACTGAGACTGTGCCAGTGCTCAACGCCAAGACCGGTTCCATGGAATCAACCGAGGTTGAGCGCACCTGCAAAGTGGACATAGCCATGCGTTGGGGACAGGGTTATGAGACTGATGTCAGAACATTTGTAAACATCATCTCTACATCCAAGGGCGGTTCGCATCTTTCCGGCTTTGAGCAGGGAATCGTGAAGTCATTCAAAGCTGCGATTGATGCTAATTCCAGAAAGTTCAAGGCAACTGGACTGAAGGTTGAAAAGGATGACATTTTGACCGGTCTTACTGCAGCTATTGCGGTTAGCTTCCCTGAGCCACAATTCGAAGGTCAGACTAAAGAGACTCTTGGAACGCCAGCTATCAAAGCAATCGTTTCCACAGCAGTTAGTAAATATCTAGACCAGTTCCTCGCGGGAAAGATTAGGGGGACCAAGCAGGAGGCCGAGACCCTTCTTGAAAGGGTCGTAAGCGAGGCAAAGGCTCGCATCAGTGCTCGCGATGTAAAGGACACTCAGCGCAGAAAGAACGCACTCGAGAGTTCAACTTTGCCGGCAAAGCTGGTTGACTGCAGGGCGTCTGCGACCGATGGTTCAGAACTATTCATAGTCGAGGGAGATAGCGCTCTAGGAACTGCCAAGCTTGCCCGGGATAGTGCCTTTCAGGCTCTTTTGCCTATTCGAGGCAAGATCTTAAATGTTCAGAAGGCTTCAATCTCAGACATGCTCTCCAATACTGAGTGCGCTTCGATTCTCCAAGTTATCGGAGCAGGCTCCGGCAGAACCTTCGAGCTCGAGGCCGCTCGCTACGAAAAAATTATTCTGATGAGTGATGCCGATGTTGATGGTGCACACATCAGAACCCTTCTTCTAACGCTGTTCTTCCGCTACATGCGCCCGCTGGTCGAAGCGGGTCGAGTATTCGCTGCTGTTCCTCCTCTCCACAGGGTTATCACCGGCACTGGAAAGAACAAAGAAACTATTTACACCTACAGCCAGCAGGAATTGGTCGAGCTATTGAAAAAGCTTGATAAAGCCGGCAAGTCTTACGAAATGCCTATTCAGAGGTATAAGGGACTTGGCGAAATGGACGCCGATCAGCTGGCGGAAACAACCATGAATCCCGAGAAACGAACTCTCCGAAGAATAAACGTAAAGGACGCGGCTGCAGCCGATGAGGTGTTTGAACTTCTGATGGGTAATGAGGTGTCTCCGCGCAGGGACTTCATCGTTGAATCTGCTGATGAATTTGATCGGGAAAGAATAGACGCTTAGAGGGCAGCTGCAATAAAGGCGGCAGCTTTCTTTCCACTTCCATCGCGCTTAGATTCGACTGCTGGCGCTTTTATAGCCTTTTCTGAATCATCAAAGATTGTTGTGTCTGCACCTGCAAACTTGGCGAAGTAGAGCTGGTCCTCGCCCTTTAGGAACTTGTGGCATCGAACACCCTTAGAACCCCTGCCTTGTTTTGGATACGTCTTTATGGGTGTGATCTTCACTGTCCCTGCATCAGTCTTTCCAAGTGAAGAGGAGCTGTTGGCAGCTGTCACTAGATTTCCACCGTCAATAACTTTGCCGAAGTATATGGCCTTGTCATCTGTGTTGATCCCAGCCATTCCAGCTGCAGGAAGACCCTGTGGCCTCACAGACTCAGCCGAGAAGGTCAGTACGTTGGCAGATGAAGTCACAAAGCCAACTGTGTCTTTATCGGTTGCTTGGCAGACCCCAACCAAGAAGTCATCGTCCTTTAGTGACATTAGAGACACTTCATGTTTATCAGGAAGGGGACCTGTGATTCTTTTCACAACTCCGGATGCCGTTCCGAGAGCCAACGTTGACTCCTCAGACCAGGGGATTATGCCAAGCGCTTTTGCTTTACTGCCAGCAAATTTGCCTGCCGCAATAGCCTTGGCTTCGGGAATGTCACTGACGTGGACTTGAATTGCTTTGCCATCTGACAAGACAATTCCGATGTCAGAGCGAAGACTGGTGGCGATTGATAGGCCAATACCACTTGTCTCTGATCGTGAGATAAGTCCAGTCGGGGAAAGTGTCACAACCGTCGGCTCATCAGCCAGTTCTTTCACTTGCGCTGGCAGTTTTCGAACTTCAATACCAGATGCATCCAGCAGCTCAGTTCTACGCTCATTCGCGTGTAGTTTGCGAACCTCGGCAAGCTCCTTCGAGATTGTCTTCTTTAGAATTTTCTCATCGCTCAGGATGCTCTTCAGCTCCTCAATTTCACGCTTCAGCTGCTCTGCTTCGGTCTCAAGTTCAAGGATGCTGAGCTTGGTCAGTCGTCTGAGCTTTAGTTCAAGGATGTATTCCGTCTGGAGATCGCTGAGGTCAAACACCTTGATCAGTCTCTTCTTGGCCTCCTCAGCAGTGTCAGACGACCTAATCACCTCAATGATCTCGTCGATGTTGATGACAGCTAGCTGGAGTCCTTCAATCAGATGCAGCCTTGCCTGGCGCTTTTCTAGTCGGTTTCTTGATCGCCTGGTGGTGACCTCGAGTCGGTGTTCTAGGTAGAGCTTGAGCAAATCCAATAGTCCAAGTTGCTGCGGGCGTCCCTTGACTAAGGCAACGTTGTTGATACCAAAGCTTTCCTCCAGGGGAGTGAGTCGATAGAGAGCTTCGATAACCGAATCTGGGTCAACACCACTTTTTAGTTCAACCACCAGCTTTAGGCCATTTTCGCGGTCAGTTAGGTCAACGACATTGTGTATTCCCTGCAGCTTCTTGCTGTTCACGCCATCACGAATCTTCTCGATCACTCTCTCTGGTCCAACCGAGAGAGGAAGCTCGGTGATCACCAAGCCAGTTCTTCTTGGCGCTACCGATTCGATGCTCACCTTGGCTCGCATCTTGAAAGAACCCTTGCCTAATTCGTATGCCTCGCTGATCCCTTCTCCAACCAAAATCACTCCGCCACTTGGAAGGTCTGGCCCAGGAATTAGTTCCATGATTTGCTCTAAGGAGGACTTTGGTTTTTGCAGTAACAGCTGCAGAGCATCAATAACCTCACCAAGGTTGTGGGGAGGCATGTTGGTCGCCATACCAACGGCGATGCCACTTGCACCATTCACGAGTAGGTTTGGAAATGCCGCTGGTAGTACCTCTGGCTCATTCAGCTGAGCGTCATAGTTTGGAACAAAATCTACGGTGTCTTCGTCCAGGGATTCATTCAGTGAAATCGATGCAAGAGTTAGACGCACCTCTGTATAGCGAGCGGCAGCTGGACCGTCATCCAAAGAGCCGAAGTTCCCGTGGCCATCGATAAGCGGCAGGCGCAAGCTGAAGGCCTGCGCCATACGAACCAGGGCGTCGTAAATTGCTCCGTCGCCATGGGGGTGAAGCTTGCCCATCACCTCACCGGTAACTCGGGCGGACTTGACGTGACCTCGATCTGGTCTGAGCCCCATCTCACCCATTTGATAGACAATGCGTCTTTGGACGGGCTTTAGGCCATCTCTAACGTCTGGGAGCGCTCGAGAGTAGATGACGGAGTAGGAGTACTCCAGAAAGGACTGTCGCATTTCTTGGGCGACATCAACGTCCAAAATGCGCTCTTGGTTTTTGGTCATATCTTTCAGCTGTGCGAAACTTGGCGGGTGTCTTTGACTTTACCCCGACCTCCTAAGGATTTAGGGGCTATTCGACACGTGTTCAAATCTGCTCTTTCCAGTGTGCTGGGAGAAAGCAATTCGCTGGAACTTCCTCAAAAGAGCAAAGTAATAGTTGTCTTGGTCGATGGACTGGGGTCAGAGAATCTGCGTCAGCGGGCAGGTCATGCGCCCTTTCTTCACGAACTCTTCCGGCGGGGTAAGAGCATCACTGCTTCGTTCCCTGCCACGACATCGGTCAACATCGGTAGCTTCGCCACCGGATTAATGGCCGGAGAACACGGGCTTGTCGGTCACCAGGTTTGGGATCGCCAGGAGAACGAGCGAATCAATTTGCTGGTCGGTTGGAATGAGAGGACCGACCCTGAGAAGTGGCAGCCGCATCGACTGATTAGCGAGGATGCGTTTAGCACAGGCGTGACCTGCAACGTTATAGCGGCGGAGGAATATCGATCAACTGGCTTCACCAAGGCCACCATGCGCAAGGCTAACTTCATTGGAGCTGACTCAATTGAAGACCGAGTAGCTCAGGCAATCGACGTTGCAAATTCCAAAGAACCATCCATTACATACGTGTACTTTCCAGAGTTAGATAAGTATGGTCATCAAAATGGCTGGACCTCGACCGGCTGGGCCGCAATTCTTGAGCAGATAGACGCTGGATTGAAAAAACTTTCCACAAGGCTAGGCAGTTCAGGCCTTCTCATTACTGCCGACCACGGCATGGTAGAGACCTCTCGCGACAGACAGCTTCGACTGGATACCGAGTTATCAGGACTAAGTCTTGAGTTCTTTGGGGGAGACACTAGAACCAGCTACCTGTACTTCACAGATCCAAAGGATGCGGTGGTTGCCATTGAGCGACTAGCTCAACACAACTTCGCATTTGGTGCGCACACCATCGAGGAACTCATTGAGGCGGGATGGTATGGGGAGATTGGACAGCAGGCACAAAATCGTCTTCCCGAAGTTGTGCTTCTGGCAAAGAGTAACTACACGCTCTATCACTCGATGTTTTCCAAGCAGCGTGCCTTTGACATGGTTAGCCACCATGGATCCATTTCTGATGCTGAACTAAAAGTCCCGCTTATCCGCGTCGGCTTCTGAATTGGCAGTGCCCAAGACAATTTCATCCCAGCTTGGCAAGGATGTTCTACCTTTAGCGGGTGCTGGCCTCACAGTTTCTTCCTGCAGTTGTCTTCTGGCTCTAAGCTCTTCGACCAGATCCAAGACCGATGCCGTCTGCTCAACCGGTTGTTCATATCTTTCTCCCGAATAAATCGGTGCCGGTTCACTCACTACTGGCAGAGTTGCTGTAACCAAGTCCCTCTGTGAGTGCAGCAGGGTGAGATTCGTCGCGACGTTGTCTAAGGGTTCCAGTAGCCGGTTGCGGGGGTCGAATCTAAAGTGCATGGTGGTATCCGAGATGACCTCGAGTTGCCACTGCTCGTTCTGACGATAGATGCGCCTGGTTGCTCCAGGATGATCTCTGTCCAAGATTTCACCGAATGCGCTCATGTGATTTCCATCGGCCATCTGCACAGAAAGCGCAGCGTCGAGCATGAATCTAAGTTCGTCCAGGATTGGAGCCGCAAAAGGTTCCAGTGAAGAGTTGCTGACACCAAGTTCTGCAGCCAGGGTGTCTACGCTTTCCCCCGACCTTAGACGTGACTGTATTTCTCTAGGGGATATCTCGGCGGACTGGTTTCTCGCAGCCGGCTTCAACGCTTGGGTCAATTCCTCGTCCAGCAGGGCAGTGTGCCTCAGGCCGTCAGGAGATTCAAAGGTGAGGGTGTTTCCATCACGCGAGATGAACCTAAGCTCCATTTGAACTCCTTGGTGGCATATTCCCACTGAAACAGCCTCAATTCAGGCTTTTCGATAGGCGAGTTATGAACAGTTTTGTTCTTTCGCGAGCCTGATTTGCAAAATTGCCCTGGCCAAGGCATAGTTCTCGCGTAATTCTTGGGAGGCTCAATGGCGACTGATTACGACGCCCAGCGTAAGACTGACGACGATACAGAGTCGTTAGAAGCGATCAAAGAACGTATCCCTGCCAAGCCAACCATTTCAGATGATGACACCGACGCCGTCGACTCTTTCACAATTCCGGATGTGGTTAATGAAGAGCTCGAAGTAGTTGTACTCCCACAACAAGACAACGAATTCACATGCATCAGTTGTTTCCTGGTAAAGCCAAAGGCTCAGCTAGGAAAAAGAAGCAAACTAGGTCCGGTTTGCAAGGAGTGCAACAGCTAACTCCTTTGGCCTTCTTGTGCTGATAACCAGATACGGAGTTGGATCTTCTTTATCGGTGAGCTCAATTTTCAGGGCTGTTTTTACGTAGGCTCGTATAAGTAGTTGGGCTCGAGCGTCGGACTTCACACCCAGTATCTTGTTGAGATCTTCCTTCGAAAGCTCTTGAATCTCGCCCATGATTTCAAGTGGAATGTTGAAACGACCAGCGCGCATCGTGTCGGCCACTTCAATCACTGGCGAGGAAAAGTGGGCAATAGTTAGCAGTGTCACTGAGCCAATTGCCGATACCGCAATCCCAACCTCGAGGCCAAATGGCATTGCTGCCAACAACAGCATTGGAAAGGAAAGTGATAGAGCTAGCCAAATCCCAACTGATGGGTATAGGCGTTCCCTGAATCTCACTCAGATAGATTACGCTCGTGGGATGAGCTTGGAAGTACTTATAGTCGCGGAAGAAGGATTTCTTCCAACCTATGCCAACCCTGGGGATGCCGGAGCTGATCTAAGGTCGACAGAAGATGTCGTAATACCTGCTCGAGGAAGGGCACTTGTTAAAACTGGTGTTCGCATAGCTTTACCAAATGGGTTTGTTGCCCTTGTTCATCCGCGATCTGGCCTTGCCGCAAAAAGCGGAATTACTGTCCTGAACACACCTGGAACGGTCGATGCAGGCTATCGAGGTGAATTGATGGTCACTCTTTACAACACCACAGACACCGATTTTTCGGTGAATAGGGGAGACCGAATAGCTCAGCTGCTAATTCAGCAGGTTGAACATGCCAACTTCATTGCGGTATCCGAACTACCTGATTCAGCGCGCGGCACCGGTGGGTTTGGCTCGAGCGGGAAGAATTAGCTTGGAAAAAGTAGCGCCTTTAGACCGCGAGAAATCTGGTCCGTTCGATGTAAGTGAAGTTGGTTTGCTGACTCCGTACCTTGACTTTGGCTCAATTCGAATTGCTCCAAAGGCAGAGATGCAGATTCGCGCTGACGTCGATGAGGCCAACAAACGCATCGTTGCAATAACCGTTGAAATCAACAAGCACCGCATGCAGCTGCAAGCCTTTGCCGCAACCCGCTCAGAGGGACTTTGGCTTTCCACTATTGAAGCTCTCTCTAACTCCGTTACTGATCAAGGTGGTGAGAGTGCAAAGCGCTCTGGTCCCCTTGGAATAGAACTTTTTGCCCAGGTCCCTAACCCAACCCGTAACAGCGTCTTCATCGGTGTCGATGGTCCACGCTGGTTTCTGCGAGGTGTTATTACTGGAGATGATCTTTCCGGTGCAAATTATCTTGAGATGATTTCTATCTTCCGTCAGACGGTTGTGAATCGTGGCGATGTCGCTTTGCCACCAGGGGATCTTCTGCCGCTGAAGCTGCCGGTGGGAAATGAGTAGCGAAGAGAGCGTCGCAAAGCGACTAGGTCTGAGCAAGAACGGTGACAGCTACCAACTTGACGGTAAGTCACTGCTATCTGGAATTGGCGGAGGCCTAGGAATTGCTGAAGCGGTTCTACCCGCAACCACCTTCTCCATCGTGTTCGCCATTACCAAAGAAGCACTGCCCTCAGTTGCTTCTGCTGCATCACTATCGCTGCTTTTCTTACTCGTGAGACTGATCCGAAGACAGGGAATCCAGCAGGCACTCATTGGAGCGGTGGCGATAGGTCTGGCGGCTTTTCTGGCTTTGCGGGACGGGGGCCAGGCAGCTGACTATTTCATCCTCGGATTTCTAACCAATGCCGCATACGGCTCTGTTCTACTTATTTCAGTTCTGATAGGCAGACCTCTACTCGGATACGCAGCACAGCTGTTGTTTGGTCTGAACAACTGGCGTAAATCGCGAGAATATAAAAGACTCCGAATGATTACCCTGATCTGGGTTGGCTTTTTTGCTCTTCGGCTTATGGTTCAGGTTCCCCTTTACTTGGCCAACATGGTTGAGCTTCTCGCTGCCTCCAGGGTTGTCATGGGCGCCCCGGCCTATGCGGGACTGCTGGCCCTCACCTGGATTCTGATGAAGCGAATAGCTACGGATGAGAAGGGTAAATTAGAGGGTGAACCCAAGGAGAAATTAGATGGTGAGTAGCTTTGCAGCCGAGAGATATCTCGAGGTCAACGGCAAGAAGTATAAGTACTACAGCATGGTTGAGCTTGATGCCAAGAAGCTTCCATACTCGCTAAAGATTCTTTTGGAAAACATGCTTCGCACCGAAGACGGCGCGAACGTTACTGCCGATCACGTTCAAGCCTTGGTCAACTGGAACCCATCCGCAGAGCCCGATACTGAGATTCAATTCACGCCAGCCCGGGTAATCATGCAGGATTTCACTGGAGTGCCCTGCGTGGTCGACCTAGCGACGATGCGTGAAGCTGTTGCGGATCTCGGGGGAGACCCTCAAAAAATCAATCCGCTAGCCCCGGCTGAACTGGTTATTGACCACTCGGTGGTGATTGATGTTGCTGGAACGGCGGACGCGGCTGAGAGAAATGTCGAGTATGAGTATCAGCGCAATGGTGAGAGGTACCAATTCTTGCGCTGGGGACAAACTGCCTTCGATAACTTCAAGGTTGTTCCACCAGGAACCGGCATCGTTCACCAAGTCAACATCGAGTATTTAGCCAGAGTGGTCATGACAAAGGATGTCGATGGTGTAACTCTTGCTTACCCTGACAGCTGCGTCGGAACAGACTCCCACACCACCATGGTTAATGGTCTCGGAGTTCTTGGCTGGGGTGTTGGCGGTATTGAAGCCGAGGCAGCAATGCTTGGACAACCTGTTTCGATGCTGATTCCTAAGGTTGTGGGTTTTAAACTCACAGGTTCTATTCCTACTGGAGCCACAGCGACTGATGTCGTTTTGACCATCACTGAGATGCTCAGAAAGCACGGTGTGGTCGGTAAGTTTGTCGAGTTTTATGGAAGTGGAGTTTCTAAGGTTCCACTTGCTAACCGAGCCACCATTGGCAACATGTCTCCCGAATTCGGATCTACAGTTGCAATCTTCCCAATTGATGAGGTGACGCTCGATTACCTCAGAACAACAGGAAGAACCGAGGATCAAATAGCCCTGGTCGAGGCCTACACCAAGGCGCAGGGGCTGTGGCACGATCCAGCGATCGAACCTTTCTACTCCGAATACCTTGAACTAGATCTTTCGACAGTTGTCCCTTCCATTGCTGGGCCAAAGCGACCACAGGACAGAATTCCACTTTCCAGCAGCAAGAGCGCTTTTGCTAAGGATGTGAAGACCTACGCGTCGAGGAGCTACGAACCCGTTGCCGTGAGCGGTAAGGACTTTAAGCTGGAGCACGGCGCGGTAACGATCGCCTCTATCACCTCCTGCACCAACACATCAAACCCTTCAGTGATGTTGGCAGCTGGATTACTTGCCAAAAAGGCCGTCGAAAAGGGTCTCAAGGCCAAGCCCTGGGTAAAAACCTCGTTGGCTCCAGGATCAAAGGTCGTGACGGATTACTACGACAAGGCAGGACTGACTCCCTTTCTAGACAAACTGGGATTCAACCTCGTCGGCTACGGCTGCACAACCTGCATCGGTAACTCTGGACCTTTGTCCGATGAGATATCTTCGGCAATCAACGACAATGAACTTGCGGTGTCGGCCGTTCTATCGGGCAACAGGAACTTTGAGGGCCGAATTAATCCCGATGTCAAGATGAACTATTTGGCTTCGCCACCGCTCGTTATTGCCTATTCTCTTGCTGGCACCATGGACTTTGATTTTGAGTCTGATGCGCTTGGCCAGGACGATTCTGGGAAGGATGTCTTTTTAAGAGACATTTGGCCAACACCTGAAGAAGTTCAGAACACCATTGACTCCTCAATTACTAGTGACATGTTTACCAAACAGTACGCTTCTGTATTCGAAGGCGATCATCGCTGGAAATCAATCCCAACCCCACAGGGTGCTGTCTTTGAATGGGATGAAAATTCGACCTACGTTCGCAAGGCTCCATACTTTGACGGACTAAGCAAGAAGCCCTCAGCTGTGACGGATGTTCAGGGCGCAAGAGTGCTGGTGAAGCTTGGTGACTCTGTGACAACTGACCACATCTCTCCGGCTGGATCTATCAAGGTTGACTCGCCGGCAGGCAAGTACCTGCAGGAAAGGGGAGTATCAAGAGTTGACTTCAACTCTTACGGCTCACGTCGCGGGAATCACGAAGTTATGATCCGTGGAACTTTTGCCAACATTCGACTGCGCAATCAATTACTTTCGGATGTTGAGGGTCCTTATACAAGAGACTTCAGCAAGGCTGCAGGAGAGAAGACCTTCATTTTTGATGCCGCGGAGAGTTACCGAGTTCAAGGAACACCGCTTGTTGTTCTGGCCGGAAAAGAGTACGGAAGCGGTTCGTCCCGCGACTGGGCAGCCAAGGGAACCTCACTACTTGGTGTCCGAGTTGTTATCGCCGAGAGTTTCGAGCGAATTCACCGCAGCAACTTGATTGGAATGGGTGTTCTGCCACTTCAGTACCCGGCAGGACAAACGGCCGAAAGCCTTGGTCTTGATGGAACTGAGGTGTTTGACTTTTCTGGCATCGCAGAGCTAAACCATGGTCAGACACCCAAAGCCGTGAGGGTCAGCGCTCTTCCAAGCGAGCACTCACCGGCCGGTAAGCAGAAGATTGAGTTCGATGCTGTCGTTCGAATTGATACTCCTGGAGAAGCCGACTACTACCGAAACGGCGGAATCCTGCAGTATGTGCTTCGCTCTTTAGTGAGCTAGGTTCCCCAAAGCTTCACTTAGCACAGGCGCTACCTGTTCGATTTGCCACTGCCGTGCCCCAAGAGTGCGGAGCTGAAAAACGATGTCTGGCTGAGGTTGGAAGCAGACGCGTCTGAGTGAGTCAGGGGAGAGAAGGATCTCCGGTGCGATACCAAGCTCTTCGGCTTTTGCGGTCACGATGGGTCGCAACGTTGTCAGTCTGACGTGAGCCTCGGGGAATCGCTTCTCCCAGTTTCGGTGATTCGGCATGTGATTTGGGTCAAGCTCCTGCTCGGCAATCTCGATGGTAATCGATTGCTCTATTGCCAACCACCACTGATCCAGCAGGGACCTTGAGGCTCTGCCTTGAAAGTCACGATTTTTTGCCAATTCGCGTTTATTCTCCGGCAGCTGATCTACCGCAGCCATGATGGAGCGGTCAGGAATCAATCTGCCGGGGGCAACGTCCTTTTCCCTCGCAATTGCGTCGCGCTTTTGAAAAAGGCTGGCGGCAACTTTAAGCTTTCGCTCGTCCTTGATTTTGGTAATCCCTGGAAGATTGCGCCAGGCGTCTTTTGCTTGCGACTTGGGCTTGAACGACAGTAATCGATCTAGCTCTTGACGCAGCCATTCACCTCTGCCCAGCTCAGCAATTCGCTTATCCAGCGCTGCTTTGAGTTCGTGCAGAACATCGACATCCAAGGCCGCGTAGTTGAGCATCTCCGGGGTGAGCGGTCTAACTGACCAATCTGCTGCACTGTGCTCCTTTTCCATCTCAAGCTCGAGGAGCTCTAAAGCAATGGAGCTAAGTCCAAACTTCTCTATCCCACAAAGTCTCGCCGCCAATTCTGTGTCATAAATCGCACTTGGTATAAAACCCAGTTCGCGCAAGCAGGGAATGTCTTGTGTTGCAGAGTGCAATATCCACTGCTTTTCGCCAACTGTTTTTATCAAGCCAGCCAGTTCGGCTAAAGAGAAAAGTGTTGGATCAAGTAGGAAGATCTGCTCAAGGGTTGAGAACTGAACCAAATAGGCGCGGTTTGAGTACTTGAAGCCACTTGCCCGCTCGGCATCGAGGCCAATCACCTGCGTTTGACTAAGAGCGGTAGTCGCCACCTCAAGCGAGGTGAGGTCATTCACCAAAAAGACGTCTCTTCTTGGTTCAGTTAGTTTCAAGCCAATCTCGCAACTTCGTTTTCAGTGGGCGGAAGTCCCGAAATCATCGCAAGAAGGTCTATCCAACCCTTGAGATGAGTAGTTAGGTCAAAATTCACAGGTGCCCAGCTGGCTCGAATCTCAATCTCGGCATGCTGAGTCTGACTTAGCAGTGATCCGTGGCCGGTTGAGATAACTGTTGTGGTCGTGCCGGCTTCGTGGGCGAACTTCGCGCCATGCAGCGCCAGAGAGTCCTTGAGCCACTCCCACGGCAGGTTGGCTGAGTAGTCATCTTTCGCCAGTTCAAGTTCAACTGGACTTTTCGCATAACCGATGATTCGAAACTCTGAGTGCCAGCCTTCAGGTTGTTTTGAATCCCTGCAAAACACCAATCGGCTCGCACCGTGATCGCTAGACAAGTCGTGACTCACTTCAATCGAAAGTGCCAGTGCTTCCGGCGCGATTCCCTTGGGGCTGGGGATTTGGGTGATGACCATCTCTTCCCTCGGGACTACCTGCTGGAGCCCTAGCAGCATGCCTGCGAAGGGCTCAGAGTATTCCTTTAGGGACAGTTCCACGCTTAGAAATTACCCGCACCTTGGAGTAACTAAATCCTGCCACGCCCATCCACTCGCGCAATGACCAGATCGGACAATGAAAAAGAGTCCCCAAGGGCCAAACCGGTTCTCTCAAGGAACCTCTCAATGCCAGCTGTTGATTTGGATGAGACATAGCAGGAGATGCGCTCGGCGGCGAGTGCCTGAAACCCAGTCTCTCCAAACTCCGTTTGTATTTGATTTATACCCTCGGCAAGCAGGGACTCAATTGCTTCTAGAAATGTCTTGTTTGACAGGAACCTGACTTTGCTTATCGAATCAGAAAGACGAGGGTAGCTGCGGTTTGAATTTGTCAGAATGGCCAAATCTGAATTTGACGGGTACCTGTAGTCCTCGGCCTCAGCTGTAATTCCACTTGTAAGAACCATCTGAGACCTATTGCGCAGCCACAGAAGTAAGTTGAGGTCGGTTCGGTTGCCGATTCCTTTGCTGTTGCCCAATTGAGACCTGGTACTCCCATTCTCATCCACCACAAGCGAGGCTGTGACAGCTCCTGCAGCTAGAAAGGAGAAATCAGTTGTCAACTAGTTCTCTAGTCTTTCTCTTTATCCGATAGAGCATTCCGCGCATGCCTCTGACGCGCAGGGGGGAGATGAGCTTTTCCAAACCAAGTTCCGATGGGAAATCATCTGACACAGAGAGAATCTCGGATGCACTTCTTCCATTGAGAGCTGTGTTAAGGATTGAAGCAAATCCTCTGGTAGTAGGCGCTTCTTTCGGAGCAGAGAAGTAAAGGTCTACTCTCTCGCCGTTACCTTCAACGGCGATGAAGACCGGAGCCTGACACTCCTCAACCCTCTCCATCAGGTGTGGATTCTCGCCAAAGCGCTGAGGTGGCTCCGGCAATGACTCCGAGAACTCAAGCAAGAGTTCGAGTTTTTGGGCATCGGGTGTTGATCGAAAGTCTTCTGCGACTTGGTCGGCAGGTATCAAGCAAACACTCCTGGCTCTTCGCCAACGGCAACAGGAACACCAACCAGATTGCCCCACTCGGTCCAACTACCGTCGTAGTTACGCACATCCTTTACGCCAAGCAGATACTTTAGGGCAAACCAGGTGAGTGAAGATCTTTCTCCGATTCGGCAGTAGGTGACAAATGGCTTGTCAGGGTCAAAACCCGTCTCATCAAAGAGCAGTTTCTGAAGTTCAGCCTTTGACTTGAAGGTCGAGTCTTCCTGAACGAGTTTTCCCCAAGGGACATTTTTTGCGGAAGGAATGTGTCCACCGCGAGCTGCACCCTCATTTGGATAGTCAGGCATGTGCAATCTTTCGCCGGTGTACTCCTGGGGAGAGCGAATGTCTACCAGGGGATTCGGCATATGTTTAGCGATGTCATCGCGGAAGGCTCGAATTGGCTTGTCGTTACGTTCGACAATCGGATAGTTTCCCTCTGGCTTTACTGGAATTTCCTTCGTAAGCTCACGATCTTCGGCCACCCACTTCAATCTTCCGCCATCCAGGAGTCGAACGTCCTGGTGACCAAATAGCTTGAACACCCAGAACGCGTAGGCAGCCCACCAGTTGGACTTGTCTCCGTAGATGACAATGGTGTCGTCTCGGCTAATGCCTTTCGATCGCATGAGCTTGCTAAACCCCTCACCGTTGAGGTAGTCGCGTCTGACACGGTCATTGAGATCTGTGTGCCAATCAAGTTTGATGGCGGTTGGGATGTGGCCTGTGTCGTAAAGAAGAATGTCCTCATTTGTTTCCACAACGACCACTTTGCCCAGGTTCTCCGTTAGCCAGTCACTGGTCACAAGAACCTCTGGGTTGGCATATTCATTGATCTTGGCTATCTGGCTCATGAGTTCTAACAATCTCCCTAAACTAGCGATTTGGTGGTGATCTGATTGATTGAACAACGTCCCGAGGGTGTCAATTCCCTTTGCGAGATAGTGCCTGAGATCACCATCGGAAAGCTTATGTCACAGCTTGTCCCGCCTCCAGAGTTTGTCTCAAGTCGTTTTGCCAACTACAAGCCTGATCCTAATTTTCCCTCACAGAGTCAGGCGCTTAGTGCTGCGCAACAATTCGTAACACCAGCAAAGAAACTGTTCTCCAAAGCGGAATCGGCAACTGGGGTCTACCTTGACGGTGGGTTCGGTGTTGGAAAAACACACCTGCTAGCTTCGATGTGGCACGAATTTCCAGGTAGGAAGGTTTTTGGAAGCTTCCTCGAATACACGTCCCTTATTGGCTATCTAGGATTTTCTGAAGCTGTCAAAGTCTTCTCCGACTACCGGTTGATTTGCATTGATGAGTTCGAATTAGACGATCCCGGTGACACGATGATGATGTCAAGATTCCTCAAGGAGCTTGCAGCAGTCGGTGTCAGATTCGCAGCAACCAGCAACACTCCGCCTAATGCTCTTGGTCAGGGAAGATTCGCCGCTGAAGATTTCAGGCGTGAAATAGTGGGAATTGCAGATCGATTCACAATCATCTCTGTTGACGGTGAGGACTATCGCCACCGAGACATCGAAGCGCATTCCAGAAACTATTCCGAGCGAGAGCTCATCGATTGGCTCAAGATGCAGCAAGAGGGATACCTAGACAAGTTCTCCGAACTGCTTGCACACCTGGGTAAATTGCACCAGACCAAGTACAGACAGCTGATTGGCTCGGTTGGATCCTTGGCAATAACGGATGTGTTTCAACTGTCTGATCAACTGGCGGCTCTTAGATTCGTAGTGTTTGTCGATCGCCTCTACGAGCAGCAGGTACCTGTTCGAACTTCGGGTGATCTTGCAATCACAGAAGTCTTTAGTAAGGAGATGCTCAATGGAGGTTTTCGAAAGAAGTACCTTAGAGCTGTTTCTCGTCTTGGAGCTCTGTGCGAGCTCTACTGATTGCTCTCTTTTCTATAGTAACGAGCTCTTAGTTGCGCAAAGTATGCGCCAAAGGCCAGCGACAAAAGCGAACCAACAATCACTGCCAAAGTTGCTTCTGCTCTAATGTCGGGGATTGACTCAAAGGCCAGATTGGTCATGAGCATTGAGACAGTGAAGCCGATGCCAGCTAGACCAGCGACCGCAGCAAAATCCGGGAGCTTCAAGGGCAAGCGTGCCTCCGGCTTTGCGATGGCGTTAGCGGCAAGGGCAAAGAGCGTTATGCCGAGGATTTTTCCAATAGGTAGAGCAAGCGCAATGCCAGCGAACACAGTGGAGATTTCGCCTTCGAAAGAAGGCAAGGTAATTGCCACGGCAAAAAAAGCAAACAAGGGGAGTGCGACGGTATTAGTCCAGGGCTGTAACTTGCCAACCAACGAGTGTGCCTTGGCAGCTGGAATTATCAGACCCAAAGCAACCCCGGCAACAGTTGCGTGAACTCCGCTCTGATACACCGCGTACCAAACCAATAGGAAGCTTGCAAACCGAATCCATACGATTGGCAGTTTTGGAATTCTCTCTGCGATGGCGTGCGCTGCCAAAATCAGTGAGGCTGCAAACAACCACTCCATCGCCAAGGAGTCGGTGTAGAAGATTGCGATGATGCTGATGGCCACCAGGTCGTCAAAGATTGCCAGAGCCAGAAGAAATACTCTTGCGGATTTCGGAAGCCCTTTGCCGAATATGGCTAATACACCTAGAGCGAAGGCGATGTCGGTTGCGGTCGGGATGGGCCAGCCAACCATGTACGGAGTGCCCCAATTGAACGCCGAGTAGATCAGGGCGGGTATGACAATTCCACCGATGCCTGCGACAACAGGAACAAGCGCGGTTGAAAAACGTGAAAGCACTCCAATACTGAGTTCGTATTTAAGCTCCAGGCCTGCCACTAGAAAAAACGTGGCTAGGACGAGGTCTGATACCCAGTGCTCGACCGTGAGCTTCAGATTCAGCGGTTCGATAGCAATGTAAGAGAACTTGAGGTCTAGTAGTGATTGACCAATTGGACTATTGGCCAGTACTAATCCGAGAGCGGCAGCACCGAGTAGCAACAGGGCCGCTGATTTATCGCTCTTCATGAGGCTGAGTTTACCTTTCGTTGTAACAAGGAATTTACAAAGCGTGTACCGAAGCGAAACAAACCTTGGGCACTTTAGTTGCACTGGCTTATTGGCCACTCTGAAAGGACACTTATGTTGGATACAGGATCACTAGCCTGGGCCGTCATGGCAACGGCTCTAGTACTGCTGATGACTCCCGGACTTGCCTTCTTCTACGGTGGCTTGGTGAAGGCCAAGAGCGTTGTCAGCATGATGATGATGAGTTTTGGATCGCTCGCGTTGATTGGCGTTTTGTGGATCCTCTATGGATTTAGCATGTCGGCGGTTTCAGCGCCAACGGATTTTGCAGGTAATCCTTTTGGAACTTTCGCGCTTGAGGGATTAGACAACGATGGACTAATTGGTGCTGCATATGGCTCGACCTTTGCCATCATCACGGTGGCACTAATTTCGGGATCAATTGCCGACAGGGCTAAGTTCGGTCCCTGGCTGGTATTCGCTGGCATTTGGTCAACGCTGGTTTACTTCCCAGTTGCATCTTGGGTCTGGGGTGGTGGCTGGATTATGGAGCTTGGTACTTGGCTTAACGCACCCTCAGTGATCGACTACGCGGGCGGTACCGCGGTTCACATTAACGCCGGTGCGGCGGCACTCGCACTAGCTATCGTGCTTGGAAAGCGTTTTGGCTTTGCCAAAGGAATCATGCAGCCCCACAACGTTCCGCTCGTTTTACTTGGTGCTGCAATTCTCTGGTTTGGATGGTTCGGTTTTAACGTGGGCGCTGAATTCCTCAACGGACTTGCCAATGCGGGCCTAATCACTGTCAACACGATTGGGGCGACGGCAGCAGCTGTTTTGGGCTGGCTCGTTGTCGAGAAGATCAAGGAAGGCAAAGCAACTTCTATTGGTGCCGCATCCGGTGCTATTGCAGGCTTGGTTGCCATCACTCCGGCTTGTGCAAACGTGACCCCATTCTGGGCTTTAGTACTTGGTGTGATCGCTGGAGTTGCCTCAGCACTTGCCATTGAACTTAAGTTCAAGCTTGGTTATGACGACTCACTCGACGTGGTCGGTATTCACCTGGTAGCTGGACTCATTGGAACCCTGTACCTCGGTTTCTTTGCTATCGACACAGGTCTGTTCACCGGTGGAGATGCCGGACAGCTTCTAGTACAGACCATCGCCGGTTTCGGTGTACTCATCTACAGCTTTGTGCTGGCACTGATCATCGGACTTGCAATAGATAAGACCATGGGTTTCAGAGTCAAGAGCGAGGATGAAATCGCAGGTGTTGATCTGATTGTTCACGGCGAGGCTGCCTATAGCTTTGGCCAGGACGAGAAGGTAAAGGCCTAGAACGCAGTTAGGGGGAGGGAGGCAATGCTTCCCTCCCTTTTTTCTTGGAGATGAGAGATTTATGGCATAATCTCCTTGTTCCTAGGAACATGCGGATGTAGCGCAGTTGGTAGCGCATAACCTTGCCAAGGTTAGGGTCGCGAGTTCGAGTCTCGTCATCCGCTCGAGAAGAGGTTTCACCTAAAACGGTGGAGTGGCCGAGAGGCGAGGCAGCGGCCTGCAAAGCCGTATACACGGGTTCGAATCCCGTCTTCACCTCTTGCAGCACCCCGGGCGATTGGCGCAGTGGTAGCGCGCTTCCCTGACACGGAAGAGGTCACTGGTTC
>JBBAMI010000002.1:150108-154024 GCA_040402595.1 Aquiluna sp. | reverse complement strand
GGGATAGTAAAACCCCAGGTGGCCTTCTTTGAGAGATTCGGTTCAACTGGCTACGCAGCTCTCGAGGAGGTATTAGCTGCTGCGAGAGAGGCGAACCTGCTAATCATCACAGATGCAAAGCGTGGTGATATCGGCACGACCATGCTCGGCTACGCTCAGGCTTGGTTTGGAGACGACTCGCCCCTGAGGAGCGACGCACTCACAGTGTCTCCATATCTTGGACCGACCTCTTTGTCAGAAACAATTGAAATAGCCAGAGACATACAGGGTGGAGTGTTCATACTCGCTGCTACATCCAACGTCGAGGCTGAGGAAATCCAAAAAGCTAAAACTGGCAATCAATCGGTTGCTGCCCGGGTCCTGAGGGCTGCCGTAGAGCTCAGCTCTGGAGATGTTGGGGTAGTCATTGGTGCAACGCAGGATTTGGAGAAATTCGGTGTGGCCTCCATTAGGGAGCAAAAGACTGCAATCCCGATTCTCGCACCGGGGTTCGGCTATCAAGGCGCCAAGATTTCCGGGATCAAGGACATGTTTGGCGAAAGTGCGGACTTTGTCATTCCATCAGTTTCGCGCGCTATTTATCAAGCTGGACTTGGTGGCGCAGTTCGAATGATAGAAGATTTGAGGTCTCAGCTTTGACACTTCTTGTTCTCGTTGGTCCAGCTGGCGTTGGAAAGGGCAGCCTGGTTTCAAGAATGCTCGCCAGCCAATCCGATCTTCGTCTTTCTGTTTCCGCTACGACGCGCAAACCACGACCAGGAGAAATTGATGGAGTGCACTATCACTTTGTGGCGAAAGAGACATTTGAGCAAATGATTCACGATGGGCAGTTCCTAGAGTGGGCGCAGGTCCACGGAACTGACTACTACGGCACCCCTCGCAGGGAGTTGGAAATGGCAATCAAGGATGGCAAGCACCTGGTCCTTGAAATTGACCTGCAAGGAGCGAGGCAGATTAGGGGGAAAGTTGACGATCTGATGTCGGTATTCATCCTGCCCCCATCGGTAGAGGAGCTTGAGAGAAGGCTTAGAGGCAGGGGGACCGAGACAGAAGTTCAGATACAAACTAGACTTGAGAGCGCTAAGCGCGAGCTGGCTGCTGCCAGCGAATTTGATTTTCAACTTATCAACGAAGATCTGGCCCAAACTGCCACTGAGATTGTTGATCTGCTGCGGAACTGGAAGAAGGAAGATTAGATGGAAACTAAGGGAATTACAGCCCCACCAATTGATGAGCTACTTGGAAAGGTAGAGTCCAATTACGAGCTCGTAATATTCGCCTCTAAGCGTGCCAGGCAGATTAACGAGTACTACTCAGCCCTGCACGAGGGAAGTCTTTTCAACTACGTTGGACCGCTGGTGGATTCAACCATTGATGACAAGGCGTTGTCTATTGCTCTGCACGAGATTCACCAGGGCAAACTTCTTAAGAAGTAGATTTCTACATTGCGGATACTGCTTGGTATAACCGGTGGCATTGCCGCTTACAAAGCCGTTAGCTTGGTCAGGTCGCTTAGTGAGCTTGGTCATGACGTTGAAGTGCTTCCAACAGAGAATGCCTTGCGCTTTGTCGGGAAGGTCACGCTTGAGGCAATCTCGGGCAAAAACATCGACATTGACATGTACAGCGATGTTGCCCAAGTAAGACATGTTGAGCTTGGCCAAAACGCTGATCTGATAATCGTCGCCCCAGCAACTGCTTCTTTCCTAGGTCGCCTCGCTGCAGGTATTGCAGACGATTTACTAATGAATGCGATTCTTGCGTCCAATGCACCGGTAGTTGTTTGTCCCGCGATGCACACTGAGATGTGGACAAATGCCGCGACTCAAGAGAATGTGAAAACGCTCTCTGATCGAGGTATCAGAGTCATGGAGCCGGCCTCGGGTCGACTAACAGGCTCAGACAGTGGCGTCGGAAGACTGCCAGAGGTAGAGGATATCATCGCCTTCGCTCTAGGTGGTCCGCTTTCAGGAAAGCGAATCGTTGTGACTGCAGGGGGAACTAGAGAGCCAATTGATCAGGTCAGGTTCATAGGTAATCATTCCTCCGGTCGCATGGGCATTGAATTAGCTATTGCGGCGCGAGATTCTGGAGCCTCGGTGACGCTCATTGCAGCAAACCTGGATAAGACTCCTCGCGGCATGACCACAATCAACGTCTCAAGCGTTGACGAGCTCCAAAGTGCGATGCAGATTGATTGTGACGCACTGATTATGGCCGCTGCAGTTAGTGATTTCAGAGTGAAGAACCCATTCGGTGGGAAACTCAAGAGGACTGAGACACCTGAGCTCGAGCTTGCTCCGACAAAAGACTTGATAGCTGATTATGCCGCTAGTAACAGAAGCACATACTGCGTCGCTTTTGCTCTAGCTGATCAAAAAACCGACCTCGAAGCCATGGCTAGACAAAAGCTTTCGGACAAGGGCGTCCACATGGTTGTTGGAAACACCACAGAGGCACTTGGAAGCCATGATTCGGACGTCGTAGTGGTTGAGGCCGAATCTTCGGTTCGATTCTCAGGCAGTAAAGCAGAAGTGGCCACTGAGATAGTTCGCCTCGTGGCCCAGAGGCTGGCCAATCGGTAGAATGTGGCGCATGACGCTACGCACATTTACCTCAGAATCTGTTACTGAGGGTCATCCAGACAAGATCTGTGACCAAATCTCTGACACCATCCTCGACGCCATGCTGGCGCAGGATCCAACTGCTCGAGTCGCAGTTGAAACACTCGTTACCACCGGCCTTGTCCACATCGCTGGAGAGGTAACAACATCTAGCTACGTTGAAATACCGCAATTAGTTCGTGAGAAACTGCTGGACATTGGCTACAACAGTTCCTCAATCGGCTTCGATGGCACTTCCTGTGGTGTTTCAGTGTCAATTGGCGCTCAATCCCCAGACATCGCCGGTGGTGTAGACGCCGCACTCGAAAAGCGAGCGGGAGATGGCGATCATCTAAGTGAGCTGGGTGCCGGTGATCAAGGAATGATGTTTGGGTATGCCACAAACGAGTCTGACACTCTGATGCCAATGCCGATTCTGCTCTCACACCGAATTAGCGAACGTTTAGCTGTTGTGCGCAAGGAGCTAAACAACGGAATTCTTAGACCTGACGGCAAAACCCAGGTGTCTGTCGATTATGACGGAAATGCTCCGGTTGCAATAAACACAGTAGTTCTGTCGACCCAGCACCATCCCGATATCTCTCAGGAGGAGCTGGCCAGTATTGTTCTGGACAGAGTAATCAAACCTGTTTTGGATCAGACCAAGCTGGATTACTCGAATGTCCGATACATCATCAACCCATCAGGACGATTCGTTATTGGTGGTCCGCAAGGGGACGCGGGCCTGACAGGAAGAAAGATCATCGTTGATACCTACGGCGGGATGGCCAGGCACGGTGGCGGAGCTTTCTCTGGAAAAGACCCCTCAAAAGTTGATAGATCTGCCGCCTACGCCATGAGGTGGGTAGCGAAGAATGTTGTAGCCGCAGGTCTTGCAGACAAGGCTGAAATTCAGGTGGCCTATGCCATCGGTATGGCGAAGCCTGTTGCAGTTTTTGTTGAAACCTTTGGGACAGAAAAAGTAGACCACCAAGACATTCAGAGAGCCATCATGCAGGTCTTTGATTTGAGGCCGGCAGCAATCATTCAAGACCTAGACCTGAGACGACCAATCTATGCAAAAACAGCCGCATACGGTCACTTTGGTCGAGAGCTCCCTGAATTCACGTGGGAAAAAACAGACAGAGCACAAGCACTTCGCGACGCCGCAGGGAAGTAATGACTGCGGCGGTCAGAGTTGCAGTGGAATCACCACTGATGCAGCTGGATCGCGAGTTTGATTTTCTGGTTCCTCAAGACCTGAGGCCGATTCTGCAATTTGGTCAGAGAGTTAGCTTTAGGTTCGGCAGAAG
>JBBAMI010000002.1:61262-150008 GCA_040402595.1 Aquiluna sp. | reverse complement strand
AAAGAAGCCTGAGGTTGTTAGACAGGCTCTACTCACGGGAAAGCAAATTGAACTTGGCGGAGTGCTGTATCCGCAGTGGATGCACGTCTTTTTATCAGAGGCGCAAAAATACCTGAATCAGGGTTTCTCCTCGATACTTCTGATACCCGAGTCCTCAGACGCAGACTGGCTGGCGCGCTGCGCAGAGGCTTTGGAAATTGACGTGATTAATTGGGATGCGGGCGCAAAGTCGGAGAGATTTCGCAAATTCAATGCCGTTTTCCAGCGGAACGCGATAGTCATAGGCACACGATCGGCAATCTATGCACCACTATCCAATCTGGGGCTGCTTGCCCAAGCAGATGATGCCGATGACAGCTTTCAGGAAGTCGGTTCTCCTCATACCAATGTCCGTGATTTGCTCCTTCTTCGTGCCGATGTTTCATCGGCTTCTGTCCTTTTTGCGGCCCCATACAGGTCGGTAGAAGTTCAGCGACTGGTTGAGATTGGTTATCTGGCGGAAGCTGACAATAGTCAGAGCGCTCAAAGAATTTCATTTACCGACTCATCCGTCCGAGTAGATGATGCGTCACTCAAGCTTGCTAAGGAGTCTTTATCAAAAGGGACGCTGCTGATAATGCTTCCGAGAAAAGGAACCTCGGCTTCTGTCTTCTGCGCCAACTGCGGAGAAAGAATGAAGTGCCCCTGTGGTGGCTTCGTCTGGGAACCCTCGGAACAGGTCTTCAGCTGTCGTCTATGCGCGAAGGTATTCACTAGTTGCCAAGCATGTAGAGGTACGAATTTCCGTCGCGGCAGATCCGGCAGCACAAGAACTACGGCTGAAATCGGGAAAATGTTTCCAGGATCAGTAATTTTCGAAGCTGCCGGAACTAAGAAGCCAGACGTCTTAGCTAAGAAGAGTCAGATTGTTATTGCCACGCCTGGCAGTGCACCAAGGTTGTCCACTGGCTACTCGGGTCTCATTGTTCTTGATGCAGATGTTTGGTTGTCCGCTCAGGGACTGCGGTCTGAGCAGAAGGCGCTGCGTGATTGGTGTGAAGCACTGGAGCTTCTCTCACCTGATGCTCGCGTTCATTTTTCAGGTCTTAGCGAGGAGCTAGGTAAACCACTAGCGCTTGGCCAACATAGGGAAATGGCAAGGCAGGCCTACGCTGAGGCTAAGAAACTCAAGCTTCCTCCGGCAGTTCGGTTTACAAGAGTTTCTGGTACGCGAGAGCAAATTTCTGCAGTCATCGGCTCAGTAGAGAATCATGGTGGGGAAGTCGTAAGGAACAACGGAACAGAAGTTCTATTCAGATACTCTTTCAAAGACGGCCCGAAGATTGCCAAGGATCTCAGAGCGATAGCCACAGCTGCCAAGGCGCTCAAGCGCGGAGATAAGACCGTTAGAGGCCTGAGCGTCATTATGGATGATGGAAGCATTTAGGAGACCCATGAAGATAGCGTTTGCTGGCACACCTGAGGTCTCTGCATCAGTACTAAACAAACTGGCCGATCAATTCGAAGTTTCGCTTGTTATCACCCGACCTGACGCAGCCAAGGGGAGAGACAGAGCTTCCTCTCCGTCGCCAGTTGCAGATCTAGCGACGACACTTGGGATTCCGGTGGTCAAATCAAACAAGATTGATGATGGAGTTTTGACCAGACTGAAGGAGTCTGGCGCCGAGGTGGTCATCGTTGTTGCCTTTGGATCACTTGTCCCTAAGGCTGCGTTGGATCAAATCAAGTGGTGGAATCTTCACTTCAGCCTGCTGCCAAAGTGGAGAGGGGCAACACCGCTGCAGCATTCAATGATTTATGGAATTGGGCAGGGAGTCTCACTCTTCGAGATTGATGCAGGACTCGACACCGGCAACCTAATTGATTCACTGCCCATTGCCCTCCCGAAAGATCAAACTGCAGGCGAAATATTGACGCAGCTTGCATTGGTTGGCGCTGATGTAATTGCCAAAAATTTGCGAGAACCGAAGCAACCAACGCCTCAACAGGGTGAGCCAACTCTCGCCCCCAAGATCACTCGAACCGAAGCGCAGATTACCTTTGAAATGCCAGCGACTGAAATTGAAGCTCGAGTAATGGCACTGAATCCAGAGCCAATGGCCTGGTGCCGCTTGGGTGATGGGGAGCTCAGGTTGCTCAGAGCACGAGCAATCGGAAATTTTGATTGGGATGCCGCTACTGATACCAAGTCAGAGCCTGGGAATCTAGAGCGACGAAAGGGTTCCGTGCTGGTTGTTTGTGGCTCAGGCTCAAGGCTCGAACTTATTGAAGTTCAGCCAGCTGGCAAGAAACCGATGTTGGCCGTTGATTGGGCAAGAGGTTTTAGTGGGTCGAAGATTGGCTAGTGCGAGGCAGGTTGCACTGCAGCTGCTTCAGAGAGTGCAGCGAGACGACTCCTATGTAAACCTCCTTCTGCCCTCACTGCTCAGGCAGTCGCGACTTGACGAAGCAGACAGAGGATTGGTACAAGAGCTTGCTTACGGAGCTCTCAGATGGCAACTCCAGTACGACGCATTTATCGATGGTCTTGCTTCGGGTAAACAGATTGAGAGCGATGTAAGGCTAATTCTTAGATTAGGCCTACACCAGCTTCTCAGGATGCGCATTCCCTCTCACGCTGCGATAAACGAAAGTGTTGAGCAGGTAAAGGGAATACAACCAAGAGCGGCGGGCTTTGCCAATGCGATTCTTCGCAATGCCGATCGCCAAGGTTATGAGGCCCTTCTCAGCTCTGCAACCGAAGGAAAGTCAAAGCTTGAGACGCTGTCGATTGTTTATTCCCACCCGCAGTGGGTGATAAGCGCATTGTCCGATTCTCTAGAGCTTGACGGAAGAAGCCAAATTGAGGCTGTCCTTCAGGCAAATAATGAGACACCTCAAATCAACCTGGCTGCTCTGAGCACTGTGTCACAGCAAAAGCTAATCGGCCTTGGCCTCGATCGTTCACCAGTTTCTCCTATCGGTTTTATCGCATCAGGAAATCCTGAGGCGCTGCTAGACGCGGAGACTCGAGTTCAGGATCAAGGCTCCCAGCTTGTGGCGCTAGGCATGCTGGAACTATGTAATCGCTCTGGTGTAGTTCTAGACATGTGCAGTGGGCCCGGCGGTAAATCTGCAGTACTACTTTCAGGACTCAACCCAGAAGCCAAGTTGGTTTGTTTTGAACCAGCTCCTCACCGAGCAAAACTCGTGGGACAAGCGGTTGGAGACGATAAGCGAGTAAGCATTGTCATAAAACCAGGTCAGGAGGCTGAGCAGAACCACTTTGACGCAGTGCTGCTTGATGCGCCATGCACTGGCCTTGGCTCGTTGAGAAGAAAACCTGAATCTCGTTGGAGAAAACAACCCAGTCAGCTGCGAGAGCTTAACCGAATACAACACGAACTACTTATTGCCGGTCTCGACGCGCTCAAACCAGGAGGAGTCCTCCTTTATTCAACTTGCTCGCCTGTTATCTCTGAAACCAACACGCAAATAGTTGATGCCCTAGCTGCAAGATCTAATTGTGAGCTAATCGACATCAAGCCTGTTCTGAGCAACATTAGTCCAACATTAGAACTCAATCCAGGACGAAAGACCGTTCAGCTTTGGACCGATTTACACCAGACAGACTGCATGTTCCTAGCTGCCATCAGGAAGAATTAGGCTGTTATGGTGCGAATAAATCCATCCATCCTCTCGGCAGATTTTGGCAACCTTGAAAAGGCGCTTACAAACATCTCTTCTGCTGACGCAGCTCACATTGACGTAATGGATAACCACTTCGTGCCAAACCTAACTATTGGATTGCCAGTTGTGAAAAGGCTTCAGGAGATTTCTCCGATTCCTCTGGATGTACATCTAATGATTGAAAATCCTGACACTGAGGCCCTTCGCTTCGCTGAATTTGGGGTTGCGTCAATAACCTTTCACCTCGAAGCAGCCAAGGAACCCCTGGTTCTAATTCAGAAACTTAGACAAATGGGAGTTAGCCCGGCTGTTTCAGTCAAGCCTCAGACTCCAATTGAGGACACCTACGACCTTCTTGAACATCTCGACATGGTGTTGATCATGACAGTTGAGCCCGGATTTGGCGGGCAAAAGATGATTGATGACACACTGCCAAAGATTGGAATGCTGCGTAGCGAGATTGAGAAGCGAGGGTTGAGTGTTTCGGTTCAGGTTGATGGAGGAGTCACCATTGAAAACATCGGAAGACTTGCCAGGCTTGGTGCCGATACCTTCGTCGCTGGTTCAGCCGTCTTCAACCAGGGAGTACCTGCGGATAACATCGCTTCCCTGAAAGCTGCAGCCCAAAGTAACTAGCTAATTGGCTAACCTAGAGCCATGAAATCCTTCAATCAGCTCTATGAGCAGCTTTCTGAAATTGCCTCCAGTAAGCCAGCGGGCAGTAACTCTGCCGCGCTCTTGGACCTTGGAGTGCATGCGATTGGAAAGAAGCTGATGGAAGAGGCTGGTGAGACCTGGATTGCCGCTGAATACCAGTCCGATGAGCAGCTTGCTCTTGAGGCATCTCAGCTGATCTATCACCTTCAGCTACTACTTATCGCAAGGGGAGTGTCTCTTTCGGCACTAGAGGAGAGACTCTGATGCTGAAAATAGCGATTCCAAACAAAGGCATTCTTGCCGATAGCGCCTTCTCGATGCTGAAAGAGGCTGGATATGCCACAAGAAGAGACTCGGCGGAACTGCACGTGGTTGATGAACCCAATCAAATTGAGTTTTTCTACCTAAGGCCACGGGACATTGCGACCTACGTAGGTGAGGGATCCTTGGACGCGGGTCTGACTGGACTTGACCTACTCAAGGACGCAAGATCTAAAGCCGTTGAAATCGCAGACCTTGGATTTGGAGAGTCGCTATTCAGGTTTGCCACCACAGATAAATCAGGAATAGCAAAACTCAGTGACCTTGCCGGAAAAAGAATTGCAACTGCATACTCGAACCTGCTCTCCGACTATCTACAGGAGAAGTCCATTAGTGCTGCGGTTGTGAAGCTGGACGGCGCAGTTGAGAGTGCAATTAAGTTAGGTGTCGCAGATGTTATTGCAGACGTAGTCTCTACCGGCAACACTTTGCGAAAAGCTGGTCTTCAGGCATTTGGCGATCCAATTCTCCGCTCTACCGCCAGATTGATTGCCGCGCCTGGCAAAGAAGCTTTGACAGAGAAGCTCCTGAGGAGATTGCAGGGAGTAATCGTTGCTAGGGAATATGTATTGATTGACTATGACTGCCCGAAGAATCTTGTTGAAAAGGCAGTCGTAATAACCCCCGGCATTGAATCGCCGACAATCTCGCCACTGGCAGACCAGGATTGGGTGGCGGTTCGCGCACTTGTAAAGGCAAATAAAACCAACCAGATCATGGATGAGCTCTATGAAATTGGAGCACGTGCCATTCTTGTCACTGAGATTCACGCTGCTCGAATCTGATGACTGCCCTGAGAATCATTCCCTGCCTGGACATAGCTGACGGCAGAGTAGTAAAGGGAGTAAATTTCCAGAACCTGAAGGACAGCGGCGATCCTGTGGAACTAGCCACTCGCTACTACCTAGAGGGAGCTGACGAGCTGACTTTGCTGGACGTGACCGCGACCGTGGAGGGTCGAGGCGTAATTCTTGAGATTGTTAAGAACTGTGCGGACAGTCTCTTCATTCCGCTCACCGTCGGGGGCGGAATCAAGAGTGTTGAGGAGGTGTCGCAACTGCTTTCTGCAGGGGCAGACAAGGTTTCTGTTGGATCTGCCGGGGTTGAGAACCCAAGATTGCTAGCCGACATCGCTTCAGAACACGGATCACAGGTGCTGGTTGTTTCTTGCGACATAAGAAGAGGCGATAGCGAGAGCGGCTTTGTCATAACAAAACGCGGTGGGCGAGATTTGACGGAGATAGATGCACTCAGCTGGGCAAAGCACGTCGAGCAGCTTGGTGCCGGGGAGCTCTTAGTGAACTCAATTGACTTTGACGGAACCAAGGAGGGTTTTGACTTGGAGCTAATCGAGGCGATTAGGGGAGTGTCAGGGCTACCGATTATTGCTTCCGGTGGTGCGGGTCGCGCAGACCACTTTCCATTTGCCGCCTCTGCTGGAGCCAGTGGCCTACTAGCCGCAAGTATCTTCCATAATGAAGAGGTTTCAATAATGGAAGTAAAGAGTGCTCTGGAAGAGTCTGGGATGGAGGTTCGAATTTGAATCTCGATCTTGATTCCTTGAAATTCGATGCCGACGGTCTGATACCGGTCATAGCACAGGACGCAACTACAAAGCAGGTCCTGATGCTGGGATATGCCACTTTGGAGACACTTAAAGAATCTTCTCAACTTGGAAAGCTAGTTTTCTTTTCTCGTTCAAGAAACACGCGATGGCTCAAGGGCGAGACCAGCAGCAATTATTTGCACCTTGAATCATTTTCAGCGGACTGCGATCTGGACGCAGTGCTAGCCCTCGTTCATCCAGCTGGGCCAACGTGCCACACAGGTAATGCAAGCTGCTTCGGTGATAAAAGTGATTAGCCTCAGTGAAGTCAGGAAACTTGCAGAGTCTTTCAATGTGATCCCGGTAACCAAGAGACTGTTTTCAGGCACCGAAACACCAGTTGGTATCTACAACAAACTCTGTGGATCCAGGCCGGGCACTTTCCTTCTGGAATCTGCAGAGCAAGGAGTATGGGGACGCTACTCGTTCATTGGAACGTCAACTCGAGGAGTTCTCAGCTTCGAAGATGAGGTCATATGGCAATCAGAGCAGAGTCCACTGCCAGCTGGGAGTTTAGGCAACAAGCCAATTGAGGCTTTGCGTCAGATTCAATCCGCCTGGAAGTCAGCACCAGTTGAATTTCCTCTAAGCGCGGGGTTGGTAGGTCACATTAGTTGGGCGCTTACCTCTTTGCTTGAGCAGCTGCCTTCCCCAAAAAGCTCTGATTACAGCATTCCCCTTTACAGTTTCCTTCAGTTCAACGAGCTCGTCGTCGTAGATCATCTGAAATCTGAGCTTGTTTTGGTCAGTTTGATGTTTCTAAGCGATGACACTGAGCTTGAGAAGCTTTACGAGGATGCACTGGAGAGCCTCGTGAGGCTCGAGGGAGCTCTCCGGCAACCGACGGACACCGCACTCTCATCGCCGAATTGGCCGGAGCCAAGTGTTAGTCAAAGAACGAGCCATCAGGACTTTATCGACCAGGTACTTCGCTCCAAGCAGCATGTCGTGGCAGGCGATGTCTTTCAAGTTGTCATCTCCCAACGCTTTGATCTCGAGTTTGACGGCGACGCGCTTGATGTTTATCGGGCGCTAAGGGCTACAAACCCAAGTCCTTATATGTACCTTTTGCGACTTGAGGACAGTCAGGGCAGCTATGACATCGTAGGGTCATCCCCAGAAGCGCTAGTGAAGGTTGAACAACGCAAGGTCACTACCCATCCAATCGCAGGATCAAGACCAAGAGGAAAGACTCTGGTTGAAGATGATTCTCTTGCAGAAGGTCTGCTGTTAGATCAGAAAGAGCGCAGCGAGCACCTTATGCTTGTCGATCTTGCCAGAAATGACTTACTAAAAGTCTGCGAGCCCCAGAGCGTTCAGGTTGGTGAGTTCATGCAGGTGCACAGATTCAGCCATGTGATGCATCTAGTTTCAACGGTTGACGGTCAGCTGCGAGATGGCAACACCGCCGTGGACGCCCTACTCGCCACATTTCCGGCCGGAACCCTCTCTGGAGCTCCAAAACCTCGTGCTCTTGAAATCATTGCCGATTTAGAACCGACCGAACGCGGACTATTCGGCGGAGTGGTTGGATATTTCGACTGTGAGGGCAATGCTGACCTGGCAATTGCAATACGAACCACTGTGATTCGAAATGGTGTAGCCCACGTACAAGCGGGAGCGGGTATTGTCCTGGATTCAGTTCCTGAGTCCGAGTACCAAGAGACCAGATCTAAAGCAGCGGCGGTTCTCAAGGCGATAGCTGCAGCAAAGGCGATGAAACTTGGCTAAGGGGATTGCGGTTCTGATTTTGGCTTTTGGCATTACATGGTCAACGCTCTTACTGCCTTGGGTTGAAATTGATTCACAAACTCTCACCGGCGCTGAACTGAGTCAAGTTTTGGTCAGCTTGCCAGGGGTTGCAATTTTGATGGCTCTAATTGCTCTGTACAGGAAGTTTCCAAGGGTCTTGATACTCGCGTCTGGTTCAGTGATGCTCTTTTCGACCTTCTTGGCAGTATCAACAAACTTCAGTCTTGCCCCAGCCAGCCTGCAGCTGCAGGAGTCGATAACAGGACTGGCAGGAGAGTCATCGCTTGGGTCTCAGACATTTTGGCCGCTCATCTTTGCTGTTCTTTCAGGTTTGTCAGGACTACTTAGCTTGTGGGTGGCAACGCTTCCCGTCTCTTCGAAGGTGAGAGTGGATGAGCCTGGGGTAAATGATGCACGTTCAATCTGGGATGAGCAGGTTTAGCGTAGAATTTGATCTCGGAGGGTCAAAAATGTCAAATCACGATTCTGAACCAGGTCACGGAAGCTCTGTTGCCGCTTGGGCAACTGTTTTGGTGGTGATTGTAGCTTTTGCAATTGGGACACTCTTCTTTTTTCTAGATAACGCAATTGTCGTTTGGCTATCCGCTGCGCTCGCGCTAGCTGGAGTTGGCCTCGGCTACTACCTCAAGAAACTTGGCTATGGGGTAGGCGGCGACAAAGCCAAGCACTAGTGCTCGATAAGTTATTTGCCCAAGCGCAGAAAGACGCTGAGGAGCGCGAGCAGAGAGTTTCTAGGTCTGAACTTGAGAAGTTAGTCGAAACACTTCCTGAGCCATTGGACGTTTATGAAGCCCTCAAGCCAACTGAAAAAGTGAAGCTAATCGCGGAGATTAAGCGCGCAAGTCCCTCGAAAGGGTTTCTGGCTGAGATTGCAAATCCCGCTGAACTCGCACTTGGCTATCAGGCATCTGGAGCGCATGCGATATCTGTTCTTACAGAGGCTTCTGGATTTCAAGGAAGGCTAGAAGACCTGAGGGAAGTTGCTGCCAGTGTGGAAGTTCCTGTTTTACGCAAGGACTTTATCTCGAACGAATACCAGATCTTGGAGGCTAGGGCATCGGGAGCATCCTTCGTGCTGCTTATTCTTAGCTACCTGGAGGCAGGCCAGGCAAAACAGCTGATGACTTTTGCTAGTTCTCTAAACCTGGGTGTACTGGTCGAGACTCATAGCTATGAAGAAGTGTCTGCAGCTTTGTCTTTGGATGCGCGACTGGTCGGGATCAATACGAGAGATCTCAAGACATTTCAGACTGATCCCAGGCTCTTCGACGATTTAGCCAGCGCGCTACCTCCTTCTGTTATCAAAGTTGCCGAGTCGTCGGTCAAAACCCTGGACGATGTAAAGCGCTATCGGGAATCAGGAGCTGACGTTGTGCTGATCGGTGAGGCACTGGTGACGGGGGATTGGAGCAAATTAATTCCTCAGATTGTCTCAGTCTCCTAAGATTTACCCATGTCCACCAACCTAACAAACTCAACTGGGCCATACTTTGGCGCCTACGGTGGTCGATTCGTTCCAGAGCCGCTGATCAGGGCGCTTGATCAGCTTGATGATGTTTATCGAAAAGCCAAATCGGATCCTGCATTTGTCAGCGAGCTTGATGAGCTACACAAGACCTACACGGGTAGGCCCTCGATAATCACAGAGGCATCTAGGTTTGCCAAGGAAGTCGGGCACTTGAGGGTTTTCCTAAAGCGTGAAGACCTAAACCACACCGGTAGTCACAAGATAAATAATGTGATGGGTCAAGCACTCCTAACAAAGCGCATGGGTAAGAAGCGAATTATTGCTGAGACAGGTGCTGGTCAGCATGGTGTTGCCTCTGCCACTGCAGCTGCTTACTTCGGACTTGAGTGCGTTGTCTACATGGGTGAGGTTGACACAGAGCGACAGGCGCTCAACGTGGCCAGAATGAAGCTGCTTGGTGCAGAGGTAATTCCTGTCAAGACAGGTTCTCGGACGCTCAAGGACGCTATCAATGAAGCAATGCGCGACTGGGTGGCAAATGTTGACACCACTCACTACTTACTGGGCACTGTTGCTGGTCCTCACCCATTCCCGACGATGGTTCGAGATTTTCACAGCGTCATTGGTAAGGAGTCAAGGCAGCAGATGCTCGAGATAACCGGCGAACTACCTGCTGCTGTAGCAGCTTGCGTCGGAGGTGGCTCTAATGCAATTGGTATCTTCCACGGATTCATAGATGATCCGCAGGTGCAACTGTGGGGATTTGAAGCAGCGGGCAACGGGATGGACACGCCACTGCACGCAGCAACACTTTCTAAAGGAACACCAGGTGTGTTGCATGGCGCCAAGACATACGTTCTTCAAGATGAAGACGGTCAAACCATCGAATCCCATTCCATCTCAGCGGGTCTTGATTATCCAGGCGTTGGACCAGAGCACGCCTTCCTAAAGGATCTAGGGCGAGCACAGTACATGGGAATCAGTGACGCCGAGGCCATGAGCGCAATGCGACTGCTGAGCAGAACTGAGGGGATCATCCCTGCCATTGAGACTGCACACGCACTTGCTGGCATTGAAAAACTCAACGACAAACTACCAGCAGGGTCCTCAGTACTAATCAATCTTTCGGGTCGCGGCGACAAGGATATGGAAACCGCGGGAAGGTATTTTGGTTTGCTCTGATGATTACGGTGGAGAACACTCTCAAATCCAGAGCGGAGCAGAAACAGGGTTCACTGATTGGTTATTTTCCAGCCGGCTACCCCAGCGTTGATCAATCCATTGAGGCTCTTATTGCGATGGCAAATAATGGCTGCAGTGTTCTTGAAGTGGGAGTTCCCTACTCCGATCCTGTAATGGACGGCCCCGTCATTCAAAGAGCAACCGAAGCTGCTTTGGCAGGTGGATTCAAACTAAGGATGCTCTTTGACGTTATTGAGGGCGTTAGGAAGCAATCGGATGTTCCCATCCTCGTTATGTCCTACTGGAATCCAATGATCCGTTTTGGGCTCGAAAATTTTGCTCAAAGGCTGAAGGAGACAGGTGCTCAGGGTCTAATTAGCCCGGATCTCATTCCGGATGAGGCTGCTGATTGGATTGAACTGTCAAACCGCCTGGAACTAGAGAGAGTCTTTTTAGCTGCGCCAAGCAGTTCTGACGAGAGAGTGGCGAGAGTTGTCGCAAGCTCGAGAGGATTTGTCTATGCGGTTTCAACGATGGGTATCACTGGTGAGAGAGCAAAACTTGATGAACTTGCCAGATCCGTTGTAGGCCGAGTTAGGCATGCTGGATCAATACCCACCTGTGTTGGAGTTGGAGTCTCAAGCGCTGACCAGGTTAGGGAAGTTAACTCATACGCCGATGGTGCAATAGTCGGAACTGCTTTTATCAAGGCCTATGAAGACGGTGGACTCGATGCCTTAGTTGATAAAGTGCGCTCTCTAGCCCAGGGTTTAGGATAGCTAAATGCTTATGTCAATCGGTATCCCAGCTCCTGAAATCTCCTACATTGACCTGGGGATGTTTCGCATTCATTTTTATGCGCTTTTCATTCTGACCGGAATTGTTGTCGCAACCGCACTTGCAGATTGGAATCTAACAAAGCGTGGTGCCCCAAAGGGATCGATGCTCGATATAGCTCTCTGGGCAGTTCCATTTGGAATTGTTGGCGGCAGAATTTTTCACGTCATCACCCACCCGAATGACTACTTCTATGAAGGCGCAGACCTTATGGCCGTATTCAGAATCTGGGAGGGCGGTCTTGCCATCTACGGGGCAATTTCCCTAGGAGCACTCGGCGTTTATCTTGGAACTAGGCAACTCGGAATTAGATTCTGGTCGGTTGCGGACGCCATTGCCCCTGGGCTACTTATTGCCCAAGGCATTGGAAGAATTGGGAACTACTTCAATCAAGAACTTTTCGGTCTACCGACGACCCTGCCCTGGGGTCTTCAGATTCCGAGCACGAACCCTGCCTACCCAACTGGGCTGCCCGATGGACTGCTCTTTCACCCAACGTTTGCCTACGAGATGATCTGGAACTTTGCCGGAGCCGCCGTGCTACTGCTCCTGGCAAGTCGACTGAGGCTTCAGTGGGGCAGGGTATTTGGTCTCTACCTAGTGATCTACTCTCTTGGACGAATCTGGGTGGAGGCTATCCGAATTGACCCAAGTGAGATTATCCTTGGACTCAGAATCAACATCTGGTCAGCGCTGATTGGGTTGAGTATAGGAATCATAATTTTCCTGGTTCAAAAACGCCGCCACCCTGGCCTCGAACCAACAATCTGGCTTCCTGGCAGAGAACCTGCCGAAAAGTCCGAGGATGATAAAGCAGAGAATCAATCTGCATCAAATTAATTCATTTCGGGCCAACGATGTCCCAGGCAACTGAGTAATCGATTGGAGCTGGAATGAGCATGTCGCCTTTTATGCGCTTCTCCAGTGCTCCGCATGCCCAGGGACTTTATGATCCAGCCAACGAAAAAGACGCCTGCGGTCTTGCCATGGTTGCAACTCTTCGCGGGACACCGGGTCATGACATTGTTGAAATGGCACTTTCCGCACTTCGCAATCTCGAACATCGAGGTGCTGTTGGGTCAGACGCTGGCACTGGTGATGGTGCGGGAATTCTCACTCAGATGCCAGATAAGTTCTTTCAGAAAGTTACCGATTTCCCGCTCCCAGAAGCAGGCAAGTATGGTGCAGGTCTTGTATTTCTAAGAGATGCCGAATCTGAGAAGAAGCTTTTTGCCAACTTAGCGCTCGAAGAGGGGCTTCAGGTAATTGGATGGAGAACACCACCGACAAGACCGGAAGTTCTTGGAGAGCTCGCAAGAAGCGCCATGCCGGTCATCGAACAGGTATTCATCACTGGAGAGCTTCAAGGGTTAGAGCTCGAGCGCGCACTATTCCGGCTGAGGAAAAGAAGTGAGAGAGAGATTGGGATTTACCACCCATCACTTTCAATGCGAACCATTGTTTATAAGGGAATGGTGACGACTCTTCAGCTAGAACCTTTCTATCCGGACCTGTCTGATAAAGACTTTGAGTCAAAGCTGGCTCTAGTGCATTCACGTTTCTCAACCAACACATTTCCATCTTGGCCTCTGGCGCATCCGTTCAGGTTCATTGCTCACAATGGCGAAATCAACACCGTGAAAGGCAACACCAACTGGATGGCAGCTAGAGAGTCGCAGCTTCAAAGCGAGATTCTCGGAGACCTCGATCAGCTAAAGCCCATGATCCTTCCCGGGGCATCAGACAGTGCGACATTTGATGAAGTTTTGGAACTCCTTATCATGGGAGGCAGATCACTACCACACGCAATGATGATGATGATTCCGGGTGCGTGGGAGAAGCAGGTTGATCTAGATCCCCAACTCCGGGACTTTTTCGAGTATCACTCAATGCTCATGGAGCCCTGGGACGGACCAGCCGCAGTTGTTTTCACCGATGGCAATCTGGTCGGGGCAACTCTCGATAGAAATGGCCTGCGACCTGGCCGATTCATAGTCACAGAAGATGGATTCGTCATACTCGCATCGGAGATCGGTGTCTCGGACATTTCCCCAGATCGAATCGTTCGAAAGGGAAGACTGCAGCCGGGCAAGATGTTCCTGATTGACACTGAGCAGGGAAGCATCATCGAGGATGAGCAAATCAAAGCCGAAGTGGCCGCTCTGCAACCCTGGGGTGAATGGCTAGAGCAGTCAAGAATTAATCTCAAGGATCTACCCGAGCGTGAGCACGTTAGATACTCCTCTACCTCTGTCAATCGCAGACAGCGAGTGTTTGGCTACACCGAGGAAGACCTGAAGGAATTTATAGCCCCTATGGCCAAGACGGGTCAGGAACCTATCGGAGCCATGGGAACCGACACTCCAATTGCGGCAATTTCCGACAGACCAAGGCTTCTCTTTGACTACTTCGTCCAACAGTTCGCTCAGGTTACAAATCCCCCTCTAGATGCGATTCGAGAAGAAGTTGTCACGTCGATGACAGCGGCAATCGGACCAGTCAGAAATCTTCTATCGGCAACACCGGAGCACGCAAAGCAGATGGTGCTGGATTACCCAATTTTGAGCAACGATGAGCTTGCCAGAATCAAGCACATCGATAAGGCCAACAACATCGGCAAGAGTGTCACTGTCAGCTGTCTTTACCGGGTTGATGAAGGGGCGGTTGCGCTGGAAAAGCGTCTAACCGAAATGTGCGCCGAAGTTGATGAGGCTCTACAAGCAGGTGCCACATTTATTGTGCTATCAGACCGAGACTCAAACCGAGAGCTAGCACCAATACCATCGCTACTTTCGCTATCGGCCATTCACCACCACCTAATCAGACAGGGTAACCGCATGATGGCAGGACTGGTGGTTGAGTGTGGCGACGCAAGAGATGTTCACCACGTTGCAACATTGATTGGCTATGGAGCTTCGGCTGTTAATCCTTACCTAGCGCTTGAGTCAGCTGAAGATATGGTCGTTCGCGGAATAATCAGCGACATATCTATTGAGCGCTCGAGCAAAAACATGATTAAGGCACTTGGAAAAGGTGTTCTTAAGATCATGAGCAAGATGGGTATATCGACGGTTGGTTCCTATGCCGGGGCGCAATGCTTTGAAGCGATAGGGCTGTCTCAAGAGTTCATAGATCGCTATTTCACGGGGACAACATCCAAGCTCGGGGGAGTGGGGCTGGATATCATCGCGCGAGAGATTGAACAAAGACACCAGGCTGCCTACCCAATCGAGGGTGCAACTAGGGCGCATCTTCCACTGGAAGTTGGTGGTGAGATGAAGTGGCGACGCGAAGGGCCGCCGCATCTATTTAATCCGGAGACCGTCTTCAAACTGCAGCATTCAACGCGGTCTAAAAAGTATGAAATTTTCAAACAGTATTCAAAAGCAGTAGACGACCAGTCCGAGCGGCTTATGACTCTTCGTGGTTTGTTCAAACTAAGAACAGATCTGAGAGCGCCTATTCCGATTGAACAGGTCGAGCCAGTTTCTTCGATTGTAAAGAGATTTAGCACAGGCGCTATGTCTCTGGGAGCTATCTCTCCAGAGGCACATGAGGTATTAGCCATTGCCATGAATCGACTTGGCGGAAAGAGCAATACGGGTGAGGGCGGCGAGTCGACCGAAAGACTTTTGAACCGGGAATCACGATCGGCTGTCAAGCAGGTTGCCTCTGGCCGATTTGGAGTTACCTCCATGTACCTCACGCACGCTGACGACATTCAAATAAAGATGGCTCAGGGAGCAAAACCAGGTGAGGGGGGTCAGCTTCCGCCACACAAGGTATATCCATGGATTGCACAGCTGAGGCATTCAACCCCAGGTGTTGGTCTGATTTCTCCACCTCCACACCATGACATCTACTCAATTGAGGATTTAAAGCAGCTGATTTTCGATCTCAAGAGAGCTAATCGATCTGCTCGCATCAATGTGAAGCTTGTGAGCCAGTTTGGAGTGGGCACAGTCGCTGCTGGAGTAGCTAAGGCAAAGGCTGATGTTGTCCTTATCTCTGGACACGATGGCGGTACAGGAGCCAGCCCCCTGAATTCACTCAAGCACGCTGGCACTCCATGGGAGTTAGGACTTGCAGAAACTCAGCAGACACTTCTACTCAATGGTCTAAGAGACAGAATTGTTGTTCAGGTTGATGGTTCGATGAAGACCGGCAGGGATGTCATCATCGCAGCCCTGCTTGGCGCTGAGGAATATGGTTTTGCAACTGCTCCGCTCGTGGTTGAGGGCTGCATCCTCATGCGTGTGTGCCACCTTGACACCTGTCCAGTTGGAGTGGCGACACAGAACCCAGACCTTAGAGCCAGATTCAGAGGCCAAGCAGACCATGTTGTGAACTTCTTTGAATTCTTAGCACAAGAGGTAAGGGAGTACCTTGCGCAGCTTGGATTCAAGTCGCTCGATGAAGCTATTGGCCACGTTGAACTTCTCGATGCTAACGAAGCGATTAAGCACTGGAAAGCTGATGGGATGGATCTGTCACCGATCTTCGCGGCCAAAAACATTGCGCCAGCCTCCTCCCTCCACGCGACAACCTCGCAAGAGCACGAGATTGAAAAGCACTTTGACTTCTCGCTACTTGAACTAGCCTCACCGGCTTTGAAGGATGGGAAGAAGGTTCTCATTGAGCGAGAAATTAACAACACCCACCAAGCAATCGGCACAATGCTCGGCAACGAGCTGACCAAGCGCTGGGGTGAGGAGGGACTTGAGCCAGGAACCCTTGAACTTAGACTTTCTGGAAGTGCAGGTCAGTCTTTAGGAGCGTTCATCCCTCGAGGAATAAAGGTTGTGGTTGAAGGCGATTGCAACGACTATGTTGCCAAGGGAATCTCAGGCGGGAGCGTTGTTGTCAAGCCGCCTGCGGGAAGTGGTTTCGTAGCGAGTCAGAATGTAATCGCCGGAAACGTAATCGGCTACGGAGCAACCTCAGGAAAGATTTTTCTAAACGGTGTGGTTGGGGAGAGATTCCTAGTCAGAAACTCTGGGGCAACGGCCGTTGTAGAGGGTGTAGGCGACCACGCTTTGGAGTACATGACTGGAGGACGAGCGGTAATCCTCGGCAGAACCGGCATCAACCTTGGTGCAGGGATGAGTGGTGGTATCGCATATGTTTACAAGCTCTCCGAGTCAAAGGTGAATAGAGATGCTCTGCAATTAGGCGAGATATCCCTGAACCAACTGGAACCACAGGACAAGCAGGAACTTCGACACCTGTTGGAAGAGCACCTGCACGAGACAGCCAGTCCCTTAGCTGGAATGATCTTAGAAAACTTCGAGGTTGAGGCCGGCAAGTTTGTAAAGGTGCTCCCGAGGGACTTTGCAAAGGTTTTGGAAATCCAGGAGCAGGCCCGTGAACTCGGATACGAGCCAGATGGCCAGGAAGTCTGGACGAAGATCCTTGAGGTGACCGGTGGCTGATCCAAGAGGGTTCATTAAGGTCACCGAGCGTGAGACGGCTCAGCGCAGACCTGTTCCGGTCCGAATCAAGGACTGGAAAGAGGTTTATGCCGAGCGCAACGGCGAGGTCGTGAAGCGGCAGGCAAGTCGCTGCATGGATTGCGGCATTCCGTTTTGCCACCAGGGTTGCCCACTGGGAAATCTAATTCCGGAGTGGAACGATTTGACCCACAGGGACAGGGGTAAGGAGGCAATTGATCGCCTCCATGCAACGAACAACTTTCCGGAGTTCACGGGTCGTATTTGCCCTGCGCCCTGCGAGGATGCCTGCGTTTTAGGAATCAACCAACCCCCGGTGACTATCAAAGAGATTGAAGTAAGCATTATCGACAATGCCTTTGATAAGGGATTTGTTCTGCCTCAGGTTCCTGATCGACTAACGGGTAAGACCATCGCAGTTATTGGAAGTGGTCCCGCAGGTCTCGCTGCAGCCCAGCAGCTAACAAGGGCTGGGCACACTGTTGCAGTTTACGAGCGAGATGATCGCATAGGTGGGCTACTCCGCTATGGAATACCCGATTTCAAGATGGAGAAAAAGCACATTGATCGTCGCATCCACCAAATGGAAGCAGAGGGAACCAGATTCAGAACTGGCGTGAATGTCGGAATTGACATTAGCTTCGATGAGCTTCGTAAACGTTATGACGCAATTCTGATTGCCACTGGAGCACTTAGGGCTAGGGACATAAAAGTTGCCGGTCGTGAGCTAACGGGCGTTCACTTCGCTATGGAGTACCTTGCCCAAGCCAACAAAGTGGTAGCCGGGGAAACAGTAGAGAATCAGATTTCTGCTGAGGGAAAGAACGTTGTGATTCTTGGTGGCGGCGACACTGGTGCTGACTGCTTGGGGACAGCAACGAGACAGGGTGCTTTGAGCGTTACAACCTTGGCGATAGGAAAGATGCCGCCCGAGAGTCGAACAGAGGACATGCCCTGGCCAGTGGTCCCTAACATTTTTGAGATTCAATCGGCCCACGAAGAGTTTGGTGAGCGCAAGTATCTGCATTCAACAGTGGAGTTTGTTGGTCAAGATGGCAAACTGACCGGTGTAAAGGTAGCCGATACCGAATTCGTCGACGGAAAAAGACTTCCCAAGGCGGGGACTGAAAGAGTTGTCCCTGCAGACTTAGTTCTTCTTGCCCTTGGTTATCAGGGCAACGAGTTTGAGAACGTTGAAAAGCAACTTGGCATTAAGGTCGAGTCGGGAAACCTGGCTCGCGATGGCAAATACCACGCTGGTGAAGGAATCTTTGTGGCCGGTGATGCCGGTAGAGGAGCAAGCCTAGTAGTCTGGGCTATAGCCGAAGGAAGAGCAGCTGCCTCGGCAATTGATGAATATCTCGAAGGCGAGACAGAGCTGCCTTTCCCAGTTAAGCCAACAGATCAACCCCTGTCGGTATACAGCTAAGAAAAAGGTAATTGAAGATGAGACGCGCAAAGATTGTTGCGACATTTGGACCAGCGCTAAGCGAGTACGAGAACACCAAGGCAGCAATTGTGGCGGGAGTGGACGTTGCACGGCTAAACCTGTCCCATGGTGATTATCCAGTGCACGAGAACTCTTTCAACAACATCCGCAAAGCTTCCAAAGAGGTCGGGAAACCAGTCGGCATTCTTGTTGATCTCCAAGGTCCAAAAATTCGTGTTGGTCGATTCGCAAACGGCAGCGAAGAGCTCAATGTTGGTGACCGATTCACCATCACAATTGACGACGTTCCTGGAGATGCAAAGACATGTTCAACCACCTATAAGGGCCTTCCTGGTGACGTCAAGGTGGGGGATCCGCTCCTTATTGACGATGGGCGAATCGCGCTTCGTGCAATTGAGGTTGATGCAAAAAGTGTTATTTGCGAGGTAGAGATTGGTGGAACCATCTCCAACAACAAGGGCATCAACTTGCCTGGTGTAGCTGTGAATGTTCCAGCGATGAGTGAAAAAGACGAACAGGATCTGCGCTGGGCTCTCAAGTTGGGCGCGGACATGATTGCACTGAGCTTCGTTCGCTCGGCAAAGGACGTAACGCGAGCACATGAGATTATGCGTGAAGAGGGCAGATTCGTGCCTGTAATCGCCAAGGTAGAAAAACCGCAAGCGGTGGCCGCTCTAGAGGAAATTGTTGACGCATTCGATGGGATTATGGTGGCCCGTGGAGATTTAGGTGTTGAGCTTCCGCTCGAGCAGGTCCCACTAGTTCAAAAAAGAGCAGTTGAGCTGGCACGCAGATGGGCTAAGCCTGTAATTGTCGCAACACAAATGCTCGAAAGCATGATTGAAAACAGCCGCCCAACTCGAGCTGAAGCATCAGACGTAGCAAACGCTGTTTTGGATGGCGCCGATGCACTAATGCTTTCCGGCGAAACTTCTGTAGGAAAGTATCCAGTAGAAACAATTAAAACCATGGCACGGATTATTGAATCAACCGAGGAAAACGGGCTGGAACGCATCCCTGACCTCGGAACTAAGCCGCACACCCACTCGGGTGCGGTTGTTCGTTCGGCCCTGGACATTGCTGATCTTCTTGGTAGCAAGTTTGTCTGCGTGTTTACCGAGAGCGGAGACACTCTCAAGCGAGTTAGCAGACTTAGATCGCGCATCCCAGTTCTAGCTTTCACGCCCAACGAAGATGTGCAAAGAAAACTAAGCCTTGTCTGGGGTGCAACAACCTTCCTGGTTCCTAAGGTGACCCACACTGACCAGATGATTAAGCAGGTCGATGAAATTGTCCTGCAGTCTGGAAAATGCAAGCTTGGTGACGAGGTAGTGGTGGTAGCAGGTTCACCTCCAGGTATCCCAGGATCGACAAACTCACTTCGAGTTCACCGAGTCGGCGATGCTGTGCATCAAGCCGCTCCTGGTTACGCAAACTAGGGTGCCGGAAGTGGGATTTGAACCCACACGCCCTTTCGGACAAAGCATTTTGAGTGCTCCGCGTCTGCCGTTCCGCCATTCCGGCCGGTCTTGGCAATTGTAGTGGATGGCTTTTTTACTAAAGTAGCCTCATGACTGAACCAATGAGGGTTCTCGTCGCCGAGGACGAAGCAATCATTCGCATGGACGTCGTGGCAACGCTGGCTGAGGCTGGACTTCAGGTCGTGGCCGAAGCTTCCGATGGTGAAGAGGCAGTCAAGCTTGCCCTGGAGCTGGAACCAGACGTTGTCGTCATGGACATCAAGATGCCCAAGCTCGATGGAATTTCAGCCGCGGAGAAGATAACTGAAAAGAAAATTCCAGTGGTTCTGCTCACCGCATTCTCTCAGTCAGATTTAGTCTCCCGAGCCGTCGAGGCTGGAGCACTTGCCTACATAACAAAGCCATTTAAGCCCGCTGATCTGGTGCCAGCAATTCAAATAGCCCTGGCGCGCAAGGAAGAAATCGTTGCTCTGGAGCAGGAGATTTTAGACCTTAGCGAGAGACTCGAGACCCGCAAGCTGATGGACAGAGCCAAAGGACTACTGATGTCAAAAATGAAACTTAGTGAACCTGAGGCTTTTCGCTGGATACAAAAGGCTTCGATGGATCGAAGACTTTCTATGGCTCAGGTGGCGAAGGCTGTTATTGATCAACTTGGTCCGAAGAACTCTTCGGACGTAGAAAGTTAGTGATTCGAATCGTCGACAAAAGTCGACCGGATTCGTCAGTCACCTTTATCTCATGAGTCGTGAGGGACTTTCCAAGCTTTACAGCCGTGCAAGTTCCTGTTACCACTCCGCTCTTGACCGAAGAGTGATGAGAAGCATTTAATTCAATTCCTACGGCATATCCCCAAGGATGAGCATGAACATTGGCAGCGAAGCTGCCGAGAGACTCTGCCAAAACTACGTGTGCACCGCCGTGCAAAAGACCTATTGGCTGCGTATTCCCCTCAACCGGCATGGTTGCAACGGCCCGCTCCGCACTGAGCTCAAGAAGCTGTATGCCCATTTGATCAGCAAGAGCCCCAAGACCGCGCTGTTTCATAACTTCTAACGCTGGCGAGCTTGCCGAAACCTGATTTTCCATTGCAATCCCTTACTCAAAGTAGGCTAGCGATATGACCAAAAACCAGCCTACCCTGCTGCTGATAGATGGTCATTCGCTTGCATTTCGGGCCTTCTACGCTCTAAACCCCGACAATTTTAAGAATCAACAGGGTCAACACACCAATGCTGTTCATGGATTCATTTCCATGATGCTTTCCATTCTTGAGAATGAGAAACCCACACACCTGTGCGTGGCCTTTGATGTCTCCAGGGAGAGCTTTCGAACCAAGGAATATCCCGAATACAAGGCAACCAGGGGAGAGACTCCCGAAGAATTCATAGGTCAAACAGAGCTTCTAGTTGAGGCTCTTGCGGCAATGCGCATTACCTCGGTGTCAAGAGAGGACTTCGAGGCAGATGACCTAATCGCATCGCTTGCTCGGCAGGGAGAAACTGCAGGTTATCGAGTCTTGATTGTTTCTGGTGATCGAGACACGTTCCAGCTAATAAGTGATTCAACAACGATCCTCTATCCGGTTAAGGGGGTCATGAATCTTGCCAGAATGGACGATGCGGCAGTGCTTGAGAAATATGGGGTCAACTCCAAGCAGTATCAAGATTTGGCCGCCCTGGTTGGGGAGACTTCCGACAACCTCCCTGGCATTCCGGGTGTTGGACCAAAGACCGCAGCTAAATGGCTGCAACAGTATGGAAACTTAGACACGATCCTCAAGTCCGCAGCCGAAATACCAGGCAAGGTTGGGGAAACGCTGCGTGAGAAGTCTGAGTTAGCTGTTCGAAATCGGCGACTAAACAACCTTGTCAGAGATCTGTCTTTCGACTTTTCTATTTCTGACCTTGAACTGGGTCCTGTCGATGAAGATGAGGTCAGAAGCGTTTTTGCGAAGCTCAATTTCAGAACTTTGCTCACTCGCGTGCTGAAGCTCAGAGGCACGAATGGCCGACAGATTCCTGTTCCCAAAGCTGTTATAGAAGAGGAGGACGAAGTAGAGCCGCAGAAGATTGCCAGTGACCTTCCCTCTGAGCAGCCACAACGCCAGCTAGCTAGCTCAATCGAGATTGCAGGTTTTATAGGGCCAGAGACTTTTGTCGAAGTTCAAATTAGCGAAGGCAAGATTGTTGGCTTTGGAGCTGCCAATCTGGTCAAGAGACTTGAGTGGGACGGCAAGAATCAGACTGAGCTAATAAAAATACTCAACAAAGGTGGCTTCGGAACCTGGGACTCGAAACAGTTAATTCGAAATTTGAGCGAGATAGATGTTGAGATTGGGGACCTAGTTGAGGATGCTCTGCTGGAGGCTTATCTTGTCGACCCAACCAATAAGGATTATGCGACGGACACACTAATACAAAGTGCAACAGGGATAGATGTTCTTCGGCAGGATGACAACGAACTGTTTTCCGAAACTGACGCTTCTCTCGATGCCTGGTGCTACGCGCTAATCCACAAGGTCATGAAGGAAGAATTGGCTGACCAGGGAGCCAATTTTGTCTACAAGTCAATCGAGCTTCCTGTAACCAAAGTTTTGTCGAAAATGGAGATTACTGGAATCGCTGTCGATCACAAGAATCTAAAGAAACAGCACAAAGAGCTAAGCGATGAAGTAGAAGGGCTTGCTCAAGAGGCCTACAAAACAATTGGTCACGAGGTGAACCTGGCGAGTCCGAAACAATTGCAAACAGTTCTCTTTGAGGAACTGGGCATGCAGGGGACTCGGACAGTCAAGACTGGATATTCAACAAATGCTGAAGCTTTGGCTGAGCTTCTTGAGCAGACTGGTCACCCCTTCTTAGAGAAACTGCTCGCTCATCGCGATGCCACCAAGCTCAAGCAGATTGCCGAGACGCTAATGGATGCGGTGGAGGAAGACGGTCGCATCCACACCAGCTACCTGCAGACGGGAACCTCAACAGGAAGACTCAGCAGCGAAAATCCCAACCTACAAAACATTCCGATCAAGTCCGAGCGGGGTCAGAAACTTAGAAGTGCTTTTGTCGCAGGCTCAGGATTCACCGAGCTCCTAACGGCTGACTACTCTCAGATTGAAATGCGCATCATGGCTCATCTAAGCGAAGATGAGGGCTTGATTGAAGCATTCAGGGCTGGTGAGGATTTGCACAACTTCGTTGGCGCAAGGATCTACTCCGTAAAACCATCGGAGGTCACTTCAGCAATGCGCTCAAAGGTAAAGGCCATGAGCTATGGACTTGTCTACGGGCTTAGTGAGTTTGGACTTGCCAGACAGCGGAAAATTTCCAAAACCGAAGCTAAACAGCTAATGACTGACTACTTCCAGAGATTTGGCGGTGTAAAGAAGTATCTGGATGAGGTCGTGCAAAGAGCGAAGCAAGTCGGCTACACCGAGACCGTCTACGGTCGAAGAAGGCCTTTCTCAGATCTGAACTCCAAAGTCTTCCAAATCAGGGAAAACGCCAGGCGAGCAGCCCTGAACGCTCCAATTCAGGGTACGGCAGCAGACATCATGAAGCTTGCGATGATTGAAGTGGATAGGCAGCTGAACCTCAGAGACCTGAAATCAAGGCTGCTGCTTCAGGTTCACGATGAACTGGTTTTTGAGGTAGCGCCAGGCGAACTAGAGCAAGTGAAACTTCTAGCTGTTGAGAGTATGAAGGGTGTCGCAAAGCTTTCTGTCCCCGTGGAGGTTCACGTCGGGGTTGGCCCTAACTGGGAGCTAGCGGGCCACTAGAAAGACCGCTAGGCTTTCACAGGCGCTTTAGGGCGCCATTCCCTGTCCGTTCGTCGGGCAATAACCAAAGCGGTAACTGATTTGGTTTTGCGCGACCTGAGTATAAATAAGTGGAGTAACCACGAATATGGCAACCAAATCGACCGCATCCAATAAACAAATAGCAGTCAACGACATCGGCTCGAAAGAAGACTTCCTAGCAGCGGTCGAAGCAACTCTCAAATTTTTCAATGATGGCGACCTAATCGCCGGAACTGTCGTCAGAATCGATCGAGACGAAGTTCTACTAGACGTCGGATACAAAACCGAAGGCGTTATCCCGGTTCGTGAACTGTCAATCCGTCAGGATGCCGACCCAAATGACATCGTCAAAGTTGGTGAAAGTATTGAGGCTCTTGTCCTTCAGAAAGAGGACAAAGAAGGCCGACTAATTCTTAGCAAAAAGCGTGCCCAGTATGAGCGCGCGTGGGGCGATGTAGAGAAGATTAAGGAAGCAGATGGTGTTGTCAAAGGCACCGTTATTGAAGTTGTAAAGGGTGGAGTCATTGTTGACATCGGCCTGCGCGGATTCCTTCCAGCTTCTCTAATTGAACTCAGACGCGTGAGAGATCTAGGCCCATACCTTGGAACTGAGGTTGAGGCAAAGATTCTCGAGCTCGACAAGAACAGAAACAATGTTGTCCTCTCCCGCAGAGCCCTGCTTGAGCAGAGCCAGAGTGAGAGCAGAACCACGATGATGAACGATTTGGCCAAGGGTCAGATCCGTACCGGTGTTGTGTCCTCGATTGTGAACTTCGGAGCCTTCATCGACCTTGGTGGTGTTGACGGTTTGGTTCACGTATCAGAACTGAGCTGGAAGCACGTTGAGCATGCCAGCGAGGTTGTTGAGGTTGGCCAAGAGGTGACTGTTGAGGTTCTGGAAGTTGATCAGGATCGCGAGAGAGTTTCACTGTCGCTCAAGGCAACGCAGGAGGACCCATGGCAGGTATTCGCCAGGACCCATGCGATTGGTCAGTACATTCCTGGAAAGGTAACCAAGATTGTTCCGTTCGGAGCATTCGTTCGCGTTGCTGATGGTATTGAAGGCCTCGTTCACATCTCAGAGCTTTCATCCAAACACGTTGAGCATGCAGATCAGGTTGTTACCGTCAACCAGGATGTCTTTGTCAAGCTAATTGACATCGACCTAGAGCGTCGCCGAATTTCCCTCTCACTCAAGCAAGCAGTTGACGAAGTTGACCCTGCTGGAACTGACTTCAACCCAGTTCTCTACGGCATGGCGGCTGACTATGACGAAAAAGGCAACTACCGCTATCCAGAAGGCTTTGACCCTGCCACCAACGAGTGGCGTTCAGGCTTCGAGGAAGCCAGAACCAAGTGGGAAGCTGACTACGCCGAAGCTCACGAAAGATGGGAACTTCACAAGACCCAGGTGAAGGCTATGCGCGAGAAACTAGCCGATCTGCCAGACGCTGTTCCGACAGAAGCGCCTGCTGACACCGAGGGTTCGCTATCCCAGGACGAGTCCCTGGCATCCTTGCGCGAGCAGCTAAACGACAAGTAATTCAGCCAGAGCCGTATTCTGATTAGATGCTAATTGCACTAACCGGAGGCATAGGCTCTGGGAAATCTACGGTTGCAGCCGAGTGGGTTTCACTCGGCGCTACCGAGGTTGATGCTGACGTTTTGGCCCGTGAAGTGGTTCAACCCGGAACTGAAGGGTTGGCTCTGGTAGCCCAAGAATTTGGGGCTGAAGTTCTCAATCCAGATGGAACGCTGAACCGTTCAGCACTCGCAGCCAAAGCTTTCGCAAGCGATACAGCTAGAAAAAAGCTCGAGGGTATTCTTCATCCGCTAATTCAGAGGATTGCTTCCGAACGGGTTGGCAAGATACCTGGCGTGGTTGTCTACACCATCCCACTGCTAGCCGAGACAAACTCTCCGCTTCGCTTCGACAAAGTCGTGACCATTAGCTGCCCAGAGGATGTCAGAGTCAAACGACTGGTTGGGCGCGGTTTAACCGAGGAGGATGCGCGCAGACGCATACGGGCCCAGGCATCGGATTTGGAGCGAGAGCAGAGAGCAGACATTGTTATCAACTCGGACTGCGAGCTGGATGAATTGATTCAAAGAGCCAGAAGGGTTTATCGGGAATTAAATGGATGACTCCCGCCCGTTCAAGGTTATAAGCGACTATCAACCCTCTGGAGATCAGCCTCAAGCAATAGCTGAGCTTGAGCAGCGCATCAGAGCTGGCGAACGAGACATTGTTCTGCTTGGTGCGACCGGTACTGGAAAATCTGCCACTACTGCCTGGCTGATAGAAAAGCTTCAACGACCTACTTTGGTTATTGCCCACAACAAGACACTGGCTGCGCAGCTGGCCAGCGAGTTGCGTGAGCTATTCCCTGAAAATGCTGTCGAGTATTTCGTCAGTTACTACGACTACTACCAACCTGAAGCATACGTTCCACAGACCGATACCTTCATCGAAAAGGATTCAACCATTAACGAGGAGGTCGAAAGGCTTAGATATTCTGCAACCATGTCCCTTCTCAGCCGCAGGGATGTAATCGTAGTTGCCACGGTCTCCTGTATTTATGGCCTTGGAGCTCCAAAAGAATATCTAGCCCAGTCGCTGCCCCTCAGTGTTGGGCAGAGGATTGATCGAGACGAGCTAATCAGAGCGCTGGTGAACATTCAGTATCAGCGGAATGACGTTGACTTCACGCGCGGTAACTTCAGAGTAAAGGGAGACACTGTCGAAGTAATTGCCATCTACGACGAAGAAGCCACACGCATCGAATTCTTTGGCGACGAGATTGAAAAGATATACAGAATCAATCCGCTCACCGGCGAAATCCTGATGGATAGACAATCGGTGGCCATCTATCCCGCCTCTTACTACGTCGCCCCTGCCGAACAGATGGGTAGAGCCATTGAAGCCATAGAGGAAGAGCTGGAAGGCCGCTACCGAGAGCTAGAAAAGCAGAACAAGCTACTAGAGGCTCAGCGAATCAAGATGCGCACCACCTTCGATCTTGAAATGATTCGCGAACTTGGTTTTTGCTCGGGGATTGAAAACTATTCGAGGCACATTGATGGACGCGAAGCCGGGGAGCCTCCCGCCTGTCTCCTGGATTATTTCCCAGAAGACTTTCTAACCGTAATTGATGAGTCACATGTGACCATTCCGCAAGTTAGAGCTATGCATAACGGTGACCAATCTCGAAAGAGGACCCTGGTTGAATACGGTTTCCGGCTGCCATCAGCGCTTGATAATCGTCCACTTAGGTTCGATGAGTTCCTTGCGCGAACTGGCCAGACCGTCTACCTATCCGCAACTCCGGCTGAGTATGAGTTGAAACTAAGTGATGGAGTTGTGGAGCAGATTATCCGCCCAACTGGTCTGGTCGATCCGCAAATAGTCGTTAAGTCTTCTAAGGGACAGATCGACGATCTCATGGAGGAAATAAAGCTTCGATCTGAGCGCAATGAGCGCGTGCTGGTGACAACACTCACTAAACGGCTTGCTGAGGAAGTTACCGACTACCTGACTGAAATGGGAATCCGAGTGAGATACCTACACTCTGATGTTGACACCCTCCGGCGAGTAGAGCTCCTGAGAGAACTGCGGCAGGGATTGTATGACGTTCTCGTTGGTATCAATCTTCTAAGAGAGGGTCTAGACCTGCCAGAGGTTTCTTTGGTTTCAATCTTGGATGCAGACAAGGAAGGTTTCTTGAGATCAACAACCTCCCTGATTCAAACCATCGGTCGTGCTGCTCGAAACGTTGCGGGCGAAGTACACATGTATGCAGATCGAATCACTGACTCGATGAAAAGAGCCATTGACGAAACTAATCGCCGCAGAGCGCTCCAGATTGAATACAACAAAAAGAACAACATTGACCCCCAGCCACTTAGAAAGAAGATTGCCGACATTACAGACGCCCTGATTCGCGAAGAAGTCGATACTGAAACCCTGATGGAACAGCTGAGAAAAGAGCCCAAGCGCAAGGTTGCCTCAACGCCAATGCGAGGACGAAAAGACATAGGGAAAGCTGGCAGAGACCAACTTATTCAGACAATCGTTGAGCTTGACGCCCAGATGCGAGCCTCGGCTGCCGAACTCAACTTCGAGTTGGCGGCAAGGATTAGGGATGAAATTGCGGAACTCAAGCGGGAGCTTAGACAGTTTGAGCAAGCGGGACATGCATAGACTTACACGGTGACCATCCAGACCCCTCCCGGCAGCAAGCTGATTGTCAAAGGTGCCAGGGTCCATAACCTTAAGAATCTAACTCTGGAAATACCGAGAGACGCTTTGGTTGTCTTTACCGGTCTCAGCGGCTCTGGAAAATCTTCACTTGCCTTCGACACCATTTTTGCTGAGGGACAGCGCCGGTATGTCGAATCACTCAGTGCCTATGCCAGACAGTTCCTAGGACAAGTTGACCGTCCAGATGTTGACTTCATCGAGGGGCTAAGTCCAGCAGTGTCCATAGATCAGAAATCGACTAACCGCAATCCACGCTCAACCGTTGGCACAATTACCGAAATCCACGATTACCTGCGACTGCTTTGGTCACGAATCGGCATTCCTCACTGTCCTGAGTGCGGTGAACCCATTTCAAGGCAAACCCCACAGGCAATCGTCGATCAGCTTCTGCAACTAGACGAGGGAACTAAGTTTCAACTACTTGCTCCGATTGTTCAGCAGAAGAAGGGGGAGTTTCAAGACCTCTTCACTTCCCTGCAAGCTCAGGGTTATGCCAGGGCCGTTGTAGACGGAGAGGCTGTCCTTCTAAATGAAGTGAAGCCGCTGAAAAAGAGCTTCAAACATGACATATCCGTGGTTGTTGACCGGCTGGTGGTGAAACCAGATGCAACGAGCCGCATAACTGACTCGGTCGAAACTGCTCTGAAGCTAGCCGATGGCAAAGTAATTGTGGATTTCGTGGAGAGCAAGAAGCAAAGAACTTTCAGCGAAAAGTTGAGTTGCCCAAATGAACATGAAATTGTCCTAACGGAGATTGAGCCGCGAACCTTTTCTTTCAATGCCCCTTTTGGTGCTTGCCCTGAGTGCACCGGTCTTGGCACAAAGATGGCTGTTGATGCGGACCTCGTAGTTGGAGATCCAGACAGCTCAATTGCTGACGGCGTGATTATTCCCTGGTCAACACAGGGAAAGGGTCTCTACTCATACTTTCAAAGGCTTCTGCAAGGCCTTTCAAAGGAACTGGGTTTCAGTTTGAAGACTCCATGGAAATCGCTGCCAAAGAAGACTCGCGATGCGGTGCTCTATGGCAATAACTTCGAGGTCCAGGTTAAGTGGCGCTCTAAATACGGACGTGAGATGCGCTACACATCCGGGTTTGAAGGCGTCTTACCCTATGTAGAGCGCAGATACCAAGAAAGTGATTCTGATTGGGCAAGGGGAAAATGGGCGGAATTCCTCAGAGAGGTTCCCTGTCCCGCCTGTGAAGGGGCGCGACTAAGACCAGAAGTGCTTGCTGTCAAAGTGCATGGAAAGTCAATCCATGATGTCGCTGTGTTATCGCTGGCCAATGCTCACAAGTTCTTCGACGCTCTGAAGCTTTCGAAGCGGGAGCAAGTAATCGCTGCTCAGGTTTTACGTGAAATTCGAGCGAGGCTCGATTTTCTTTTGGCAGTTGGGCTTGATTACCTCTCACTAGAAAGATCCGCAGGGTCACTTTCAGGAGGAGAAGCTCAGAGAATCAGACTTGCCACCCAAATTGGAGCAGGCCTCACCGGAGTTCTCTACGTGCTAGACGAGCCCTCCATCGGTTTGCATCAGCGAGATAATCGTCGACTGATCGAGACTCTCGTAAAGCTTCGTGATTTAGGTAACACGCTGATTGTGGTTGAGCACGATGAAGACACCATAAGAGCAGCTGATTGGCTGGTCGACATTGGTCCAGGCGCTGGAGCGCACGGTGGAGAAGTTGTTCACTCTGGTTCCTATGCTGCAATCAAGCAGAACAAGAAATCAATTACCGGTGACTATCTTTCAGGCCGAATCCAAATTGAGACGCCTAAGAAGCGCAGGAAACCCAGCGGGAAATCAATTAAGGTCGTCGGGGCCAAGGAAAACAATCTGCGGGGGATAGACGTTGAATTCCCGCTTGGAGTGATGACGGCCGTCACCGGCGTTAGTGGCTCTGGGAAATCCTCTCTCGTCAACGACATCCTCTTCGAGGCTCTAGCCAACAAACTAAATGGAGCGAAGGGTGTTCCGGGACGTCACACCCGAATCGTTGGTATCGATCAGCTGGACAAAGTGGTTCACGTTGACCAGGCCCCTATTGGCAGAACTCCGCGATCGAATCCAGCGACCTACACGGGAGTCTTTGATCACATTAGAAAGCTATTCGCCGACACACCTGAGGCAAAGGTGAGGGGCTATCAGCAAGGCAGATTCTCATTCAACGTAAAGGGCGGCAGATGCGAAAACTGCGCTGGTGATGGAACTATCAAAATAGAGATGAATTTCTTGCCGGACGTCTATGTCACGTGCGAGGAATGCAAGGGAGCTAGATATAACAGAGAGACCCTCCAGGTCCACTTCAAGGGAAAGACCATCGGGGATGTCCTAAACATGCCAATTAGCGAAGCGGCCGAGTTTTTTGCTCCCATTAACTCAATCGCCCGCTACCTAAACACTCTTGTCGAAGTTGGCCTTGGATATGTGACGCTGGGCCAGAGTGCAACCACTCTCTCCGGTGGAGAAGCGCAGCGCGTAAAACTTGCCACAGAGCTTCAGAGAAGAGCTACCGGTAGGACCATCTATGTCCTGGATGAACCAACCACAGGTTTGCATTTCGAAGACGTCAGAAAGCTGCTCAACGTTCTCAACGGCCTTGTCGATCGTGGCAACACGGTTATTGTCATCGAACACAATTTGGATGTGATTCGCTGTTCAGATTGGATCATCGATCTCGGGCCTGAGGGCGGCTCCGGTGGTGGACTGGTGGTAGCGGAGGGAACACCTGAACAGGTGGCGAAGAACAAAAACTCCCACACCGGCAAATTCCTCTCTCAACTGCTTGCAAATGGCTGAGCTCACTTTTAGACCAAAGACCTCTGAGATACCGACTAATCCCGGGGTCTATCGATTCATTGATAATTCGGGTCGGGTTCTGTATGTCGGAAAGGCCAAGAATCTCAGGGCCAGGCTGACCAGTTACTTCGGGACATTTGAAAAACTTCACGAGAGAACTCAGCGAATGCTGCAGAGCGCAACCGACGTCAAATGGACGATAGTCAACACCGAGTATGACGCTCTCCAACTGGAATTCACTTGGATAAAAGAGTTTGAGCCGCCATTCAACGTCAGGTTTCGCGATGACAAGAGCTACCCGTATTTAGCTATCTCTCTGTCTGACGACATCCCAAGGGCCTTCATAACTCGAAACAGAGAAATTCCAGGCGTGCGATATTTCGGCCCCTACACGCAGGCCTGGGCCATAAGGGAGACCCTTGACACGGTGCTGAAGGTCTACCCAGTCCGATCATGCTCAAAGGGTGTCTTTGATAGGGCAAGGTCTCAAAATCGCCCCTGCCTTTTGGCTGACATCGGCAAATGTGCTGCGCCTTGTGTTCAGAGGATTACGAACGAAGACCACAAGAAATTAGCTCGCAAGCTTGGTGACTTCATGGCGTCTGGTAGCGAGAAACATGTTGCCGAACTGACCGAGAAAATGAACAGGGCAAGTCAAGACCAAAACTATGAGGCTGCAGCCAATTATCGAGACGACATCGCTGCCCTTAGCAAAGTGTTGGAGAAAAGCAGCGTCGTTCTATCCGATCAAACAGATGCCGACCTGATTGGCCTGGCCAGAGATGAGCTGAGTGCTGCGGTGTCGGTATTTATTGTTCGAGGAGGCAGAATCAGAGGTAATCGTTCTCTGGTGATGGACCTCGAGCTCGATCGCGAAGACTCTGAACTTATTGAGTATTTGCTTGATCGTTTGTATTCCCCGCCTAAAAATGCAGAACCAATCGAAGTGCCCAAGCTTTTGCTAGTACCCGTTATGCCGCAAGACAAATCTGCAGTCTCCAGTTGGTTGGCAAATCTTCGGGGATCGGCGGTCCAGATAGCCATGCCACTGAGGGGTGAAAAGGCAGTTCTTGCCAAAACAGCTGAGATCAATGCCAAGCATGCGCTGCAAAGCTACAAGCTAAGACGCAGTTCAGACTTTGTTGCTCGCGCTGACGCGCTAGCGGGAATCCAGAGCGCGCTCCTAATGGAAAATGCCCCGCTAAGGATCGAGTGCTTCGACATCTCACACCTTTCGGGCACCGGGACAGTTGGATCAATGGTGGTCTTTGAGGATGGCCTTCCGAAGAAAGACCATTATCGAAAGTTCAATCTTGAAACCAATGACGATACCGAATCGATTTATCAAGTTGTGAAGAGAAGACTCAGTTACTTAGTGGAAGAGAAGAATGAGAAGTTCAGCTACCGTCCAAGCCTGCTATTGATAGATGGTGGGATTCCCCAGCGAAATGCAGCCATGCGAGCTTTGAACGAAAGCGGTATTTCTGGGATCACAATTGCAACCCTGGCGAAAAGACTCGAAGAGGTGTTCGTGACTGGGCAGGACGAACCAGTGATCTTCCCTCGAACTTCGGAAGAGCTTTTCCTGCTGCAAAGAATTAGGGACGAGGCTCACCGATTCGCCATCACGGCTCAAAGAAGCAAGCGATCCAAAGGCATCGCCTCGACACTGCTCGAGATCCCTGGACTAGGAGAGATGCGAGTGAGGCTTCTAATCCGCAAATTTGGTTCTCTGAAGCGCATCAGGGCCGCCAGCAGCGAGGAGATAGCCACACTCCCTGGGTTCAGCATCAAGCAGGCTGATCGCCTAAAGAGCTTCCTAGAGGATTTGGGATAATCCGACACGCCCGAGATTGCAAACCACTAACCTTGTAGCAGTCATCAGAGGTGAGATGGAAAGCACGCGAAAACCAGAACTCCTGTTAGTTACAGGCATGTCGGGGGCGGGTCGCTCTACCGTAGGCAACGCTCTGGAGGATCAGGGCTGGTATGTCATTGACAATCTCCCACCCCAAATGCTTGGACCAATCAGTGACTTGTTTGCGCTCAGCAAAGCCAGGCTCCCCAAAATCGCCGTCATCACCGATGTCCGAGGGGGAGAGTTCTTTTCCGAACTTCAGGGTCGTATCGCCGATCTGAAGACCAGGGACATAGCCGTCAGGGTGCTGTTTTTGGAAGCCAGTGACTCCGCTTTGGTGAAAAGGTTCGAATCGGTCAGACGACCTCATCCACTGCAGGGGAGCGGAACAGTGCTCGACGGAATCGCTCGGGAGAGGTCAGAACTTCTGAGCTTGCGAGAAAGCGCAGACCTAGTCTTTGACACATCTGAGTCAAACGTCCACCAACTGACAAACCGAGTTGCAGAAGCGTTTGCAGAAAACGCGAAGTCTCTCAAGGTAAACGTAACAAGCTTCGGATTCAAATACGGTCTTCCGGTCGATGCTGACCTTGTTGCGGATGCCCGCTTTATTCCTAATCCTCACTGGCAGGAAGAGCTCAGGGCAAAGACAGGTAATGACAAGGAAGTCTTTGAATATGTACTATCTCAGCCTGGCGTCGTTGACTTTATAAACAACTATGTGGCTGCACTGATGGTTGTGTTAGATGGATACCGAAAAGAAAACAAACGCTTCGCGACTATCGCAATTGGTTGCACCGGTGGAAAGCACAGGTCGGTTGCTATTGCCAATGAAATTTCCAAGAGGTTATCTGATTTGACTGATGTCACCGTTTCCGTTCAGCACAGAGATTTAGGTAGGGAGTGAAGTGGCGCTAACAAATGCAATCAAAGAAGAGCTTGCAAAAGTAGCTCCGAGTAACGGTTTGGTGCGCGCCGCGGAACTAGCAACTATTCTTCGCTTCTGCGGAGGCTTGCACCTAATTTCTGGACGGATAGCAATTGAAGTTGAGGTCGATCTCGCCAACGTTGCGAAGAGAATAGCCAAAGCGATTACCGAACTCTATGGCGTTCAAGCAGAATTGACAGTTCTTCAAGCGGGAGGCCTGAGGAAAGCGGGCGGTTTCCAAGTGCGCGTTATGCGCGAGGGGGAATTGCTTGCACGTCAAACTGGTCTGATTGACAATCGCGGAAGGCCAGTCAGGGGACTACCTTCGACGCTTGTCTCTTCGACACTGGACGAGGCACGAGCAATCTGGCGAGGTGCATTTTTAGCTCAAGGAACCATCACGGATCCAGGTCGCTCAACTTCGCTAGAAGTAGTTGCCCCCGGAAATGAATCTGCGATGGCTCTGGTAGGTGTGGCACGAAGACTTGGTGTCAACGCAAAGGCTAGAGAAGTTCGAAATGTCTTCCGAGTGGTTGTCAGGGATGGCGATGGAATTGCAGATCTTCTGCGAGAGATGGGATGCGTTGAGCAGCTCGAGAAATGGGAAGAACTTAGAAATCGTCGTGAAGTTCGAGGAGCAGCCAACCGGCTTGCTAACTTTGACGATGCGAACCTGCGAAGAAGTGCCCAGGCTGCTGTCGCAGCAAGCGCTCGGGTGCAACGAGCGCTAGAGATACTCGGCCCCGAAGCTCCATCTCACCTGAAATACGCTGGAGAGCTAAGGCTGAGGCACAAGGACGCATCACTTGACGAATTGGGTCGTCTAGCCGATCCACCAATGACTAAAGACGCAGTTGCAGGACGCATCAGAAGGCTTCTCGCAACTGCAGATCGTAGAGCAAGTGAACTTGGCATACCGGATACCGAGTCAGCCATATCGGATCTTGAGGAATAAAGAAGCTTCATCAAACATTTAGCTAAAGGAGAGGCAAAAATGACATACAAACTTCCAGAACTTACCTACGACTACGCAGCTCTCGAGCCACACATCTCGGCACGAATCATGGAGCTTCATCACTCAAAGCATCACCAGGCATATGTGACCGGCGCTAATGCCGCTCTCGACGCTATGGCCGAGGCCAGAGCCAACAACAACTTTGCGAACCTACCTAAACTTCAGAAAGACCTCGCGTTTAATCTTGGAGGGCACGTGAACCACTCCATTTTCTGGCAAAACCTCTCTCCAGAAGGCGGCGAAGTTGGTGGAAATCTTTCAGCAGCAATTGATGAATACTTCGGAAATTTTGAAGCGTTCAAGAGCCACTTCTCGGCAGCGGCAATCGGTATTCAAGGTTCTGGCTGGGCCTACCTAGCTTGGGACGCTCTGGGTAATCGTCTGGTAATCGGTCAGCTCTACGACCAGCAGGGCAACATAGCGATGGGCAATATTCCGCTGCTCATGCTCGACATGTGGGAGCACGCCTTCTATCTGGACTACCAGAATGTCAAGGCCGATTACGTCAAGGCGTTTTGGAACATCGTGAATTGGGCAGATGTGGCCAAGCGATTCGACTCCGTCAAAGCCTCCAGTCGCTCGCTGCTGCTAGGCTAGCTCTGGTCCGCCCAATGGCGCGTGGAGAAAAACAGCTAATCCTTAAATCTGGAGATTTCAGTGACCCGTATTGGTATAAACGGCTTTGGCCGAATTGGACGTAACTTCCTAAGAGCAGCTCTTTCACAAAACTCAGCCCTTGAGATTGTTGCTGTCAATGACTTATCTGACCCCGCTGGCCTTGCCCATCTGCTGAAGTATGACTCCATAACCGGTCGTCTAAATGCCGTGGTTACCGTGGAAGGCGACAGCATCATCGTCAATGGCAAAACCATCAAAGTATTGGCCGAGAGAGATCCCGCTAACCTTCCCTGGAAGCAGCTCGGTTTAGACATTGTTATTGAATCCACCGGAATCTTTACCGACGCGGAGAAAGCCAAGAAGCACATCGAGGCTGGCGCAAAGAAAGTTATCATCTCGGCTCCGGCAACCAACGAGGATGCAACATTTGTCATTGGTGTGAATGAGCACCTGTACGATCCAGCTAAGCATCACATCATCTCCAACGCTTCCTGTACCACAAACTGCCTTGCACCATTGGCAAAGGTTTTCAATGACAAGTTCGGCATTGTGAATGGACTGATGACAACAGTTCACGCCTACACTGCCGATCAGAATCTTCAGGATGGCCCACACAAGGACCTCAGGCGCGCCAGAGCTGCAGCACTAAATATTGTTCCCTCAACAACCGGAGCTGCTAAGGCTATTGGACTGGTCCTGCCAGAACTTAAGGGAAAGCTCGATGGATTTGCTCTTCGTGTTCCAGTGCCAACTGGCTCAATCACAGATCTGACTCTTGTTTCGCAAAAGAAAGTGACAGTTGAGGAAATCAAGGCGGCCTACAAAGAGGCTGCAGCGGGTCCAATGAAGGGAATCCTGCTGTATACAGAGGATGAGATAGTCTCGTCCGACATTGTCACTGATGCCCACTCGTCAATCTTCGATGCCGGGCTAGTCAGAGTGATTGACAACACCGTCAAACTCTCGTCTTGGTATGACAACGAGTGGGGATACTCAAACCGCTTGGTTGAACTAACGTCTTTGGTAGCTGCAAAGCTCTAATGCTTCGCACACTTAGCGCTGATTCCGATGTCAAAGGACAGCGTGTCATCGTCCGCTGTGATCTAAATGTTCCGCTGGAAAACGAGATGGTCACCGATGATGGTCGAATTCGCGCATCCCTGCCGACAATTAAGAGCCTTGCTGCAGCAGGAGCAAAAGTAATTGTCATCTCCCACCTGGGACGTCCTGAGGGAAAGCCCGAACAAAAGTATTCACTTGCACCAGTCGCCACCAGGCTGGCTGAGCTGTTGGGTAAAGACGTTGCATTTGCAAACGACACAGTTGGTAAATCAGCGCAGGAAGTACTGGCAAGCTCATCGCCAGGTTCAGTGACACTGCTTGAGAATCTTCGCTTCAATCCAGGAGAGGCTAGTAAGGAGGCAAGTGAGCGTGAAGCATTCGCCAAGCAGCTTGCCAGCCTGGGTGACTTACTAATTAGTGACGGTTTTGGAGTGGTCCACAGAAAACAGGCAAGTGTCTATGAGCTTGCGAAACTTCTACCTTCATACGCGGGTGAACTGATAAGTACAGAACTCAAGGTGCTGCAAAAACTGACGATGTCCCCGGAGCGTCCCTATACCGTCGTGCTTGGCGGGTCAAAGGTCTCTGACAAGCTCGGCGTGATTGAAAATCTGCTTCCAAAGGTCAACAAACTCCTCATCGGCGGGGGAATGGTTTTCACCTTCCTGGCTGCCAAGGGTTTCAAGGTCGGAAAGAGTCTTCTTGAGCATGATCAAATTGAAAAGGTCCGGGGATTCATTTCGAAAGCCAATGATCTGGGCGTTGAGCTAATTCTTCCAAGGGACATTGTTGTTGCAGGAAAGTTTGCGGCCGATGCCGATTTCGAAACTGTGTCAGCGAATGCCATCGAAGAAAGTAGCTTCGGTCCAGATTCGATAGGTCTGGATATTGGTCCTGAAGCCGCAGCTGAGTTTGCAAATGCCATATTGCAATCAAAGACTGTTTTCTGGAATGGTCCAATGGGAGTTTTCGAATTCGACAACTTCGCAAATGGCACCAAAGAAGTGGCCAAAGCGCTGTCTCAGACCGATGGTTTCTCGGTTGTTGGTGGGGGAGATTCTGCCGCTGCTGTCAGAAAGCTTGGTTTTAGTGAAAACGCCTTCGACCACATCTCCACAGGTGGGGGTGCGAGTCTAGAGTTTCTTGAGGGAAAGTCGCTGCCGGGCCTGGAGGTGTTGAATGTCTGAGAGAACTCCGCTTATCGCTGGGAACTGGAAAATGAATCTCGATCATCTTCAGGCGATTGCCCTCATCCAGAAAGTCGCCTGGACTCTCAATGAGAAGGGGCACGAATTTAAAGATGTCGAAGTCTGTGTCCTGCCTCCTTTCACAGCGCTTCGTTCAGCACAGACACTTATTGATGCCGAGAAGTTTGAAGTGACGCTTGGCGCGCAAGACGTCTCAAGGTTTGCCTCCGGTGCATACACAGGTGACATAGCTGGACTCATGCTGACCAAGCTTGGGGTGAAGTATGTCCTTGTCGGTCACTCGGAGCGCAGGCAATACCACGGAGAAGATAACGAATTGGTGCAGCAAAAAGTGGCAGCCTGCTTTGCTAACAACCTAATTCCAATTATTTGTGTTGGCGAAAGTCTCGAAGAACTTGAACAGCGCGGACAAAGTGCTGTCCCGGTTGAACAGACAATGGCGGCACTAAGTGGACATGAGAAGCTAAAAGAGTTCGTAATTGCATATGAACCTGTTTGGGCGATAGGCACAGGCCAGGTTGCTACTGCAGAGCAGGCAGATTCGGTGGCCCTGGCGATCCGTTCCGCCATTGCCGTAGAACATCCAGAGGTTGCCGCACAAACCAGGATTCTCTACGGCGGGTCAGTTAAGGCAAATAATGTCGCCGGTTTCATGCAAATGCCCGAGATTGATGGGGTTTTAGTGGGCGGTGCTTCCCTTGATGCGGACGAGTTTTCGGGTATTTCTCGATACAAAAAGCACATAGTTCTATAATTGAGCGAGTTTTCGGAGGAATAATGGCAGCACTTCAGACAGCCCTGCTGGTTCTACTAGCAATCACCAGCATCCTGCTGATCCTTATGATTTTGCTTCACAAGGGTCGCGGCGGCGGTGTTGCCGACATGTTCGGTGGTGGAGTGACTAGCTCGATGCAGTCCTCCGGAGTCGCAGAACGTAACCTAAACCGAATCACAATTATCCTCGGCTTAGTTTGGGTGAGCGTCATCATCATCCTTGGTCTTTTCACCAGATTTGGTTGGGCCTAACTAGATGTCATCAACGCCTTCAATTAGGGGAGCACGTGTCGGTGCCGGACCCATGGGAGAAAAAGACCGCGGTCACCAGGTCGAAAAGGTGTCAAAGAGTTTCTACTGTGCCAATGGACACGAAACCCACCCCAATTTCGCGGCAAGTGTGACCGAGGAAGAAATCCCCACTGAAATTGACTGCCCTCATTGCGGTTTTCCTGCTGGGCGAGACAAGAACAACCCTCCTCTGGTGGCAAAAATCGAGCCCTATAAGACTCACCTCGCCTACGTGAAAGAGCGCAGGACTGAGGCCGAAGCCGCGCAAATTCTTAATGAAGCGCTTCAGGCCATTAGGGCAAGAAGAGAAAAGGCAGCAGCAGCAGCTAAAGCTCGTCGCTAAGCTCCTGGTCAATCCACCAAACAGTTTCTGATAGACCCTTCACCCTGCCCGCGGGAAGATCTGAGCCCTTCATGGCTGAGTCAGCGGCTTGGGCTTTTTCCCTACCCGCTGCTACAAACCAAACTCTCTCTGCCCAGCAAAGCGCCCGATAGCTAAGGCTGAGTCTCGAAGCAGGAGGCTTTGGTGAAGAGTCTTCGGAAACAATCCAGTTTTGAGGATGAAGTCGGCCTGGAAAAAGCGATGCCACATGGCCGTCCGGACCCATACCAAGAATTACCAAATCGAACTTCGATTCGCCTGAGGTTAGTTTTCCGAGCTGACCATCAAGCTGATTCGTAAAAAGTTCCGCTGATGCTTCCAAATCCAAGTCGCTCTTGGGATAGCGCAGCCAATTTGCAAGTTCTAGCTCCGGCAGGCGCTCAAGTGCCTGGAATTCGTTTCGGTCAGTATCGGAGAGCCCGACAAACCTTTCGTCACTGAAGACAATTGTGACTTTAGGCCAGTCGATTGAAACAGTGTGAAGACGGCTAAGCACCTCTAGCCCCAGCCCGCCTCCAGTCAAGACAATGTTGCAAGAACCCTTTTGCTGGATAGAAGAATTAATCACTGCAGCTGCTTCTGTAGCGACTGCTGACGCTAGCTCGGCTCGAGGTTTTACTATTTTTTTCATTTTGCTAAGGCCTTTAGTACCTCTGCATAAGCCAAATCTTCTCCTAGGAACCTCAGGTCTTCAACCAGACAGTCCAGATCAGAGCGCTGAGGCAGGTAGACAGTTGACTCAGGCGAACCAGGTTGGTTGATAATGCCAATTTGACCAGTTCTTTGAATTGACAAGGTTCCCTCATCAAACCTAAGCTCCAAGCCTCCAACGCCACTCACCTCAGAGCCTTGGTACTCACTAACAACTTCGGTGGCAACTCCTAGTTTCAGCTCAATCCATTTAGCAAAAAGATGGGCGCTGGGAGAGTTCTTTGAGCCAAACACTCTTGCTGAAAGTGCCTTTAGGTTTTGGTGCTCATCAAGTAGCGCTGCTAGCTGAGAGCGCCAGAGTGTGATCCTGGTCCAAGCCATATCCCCATCACCTGGCCTGTAATTGTTTGCTAGTTCCAATAGGAACTCGACTGGATGACTCTGGGCTGCGGAGTCGGTTATTCTTCTGCCTGCAATCTGACCTAGCTCAGTCATTCCCGGGTTTGATGAGCATTGCCCTGGCCACCAGGAGACAATCGGCGCATCGGGCAGGAGCAGGCCATTCACTAAAGACTCAATGCTGCTCAGCACTTCACCTGCTGCACGCAGGACAATTACCTCACTGGCACCCGCATCACCACCGACACGAATCTCGGCATCCAACCTGGAGGGTACTTTTGGATCTCTGGAGATGACGATGATCCTTGACGGATGCAGCTTTGATGCGCCATTTGCAATTGCAATTGATTTCTCTAAGTCCTGGGCATTTGTCTCAACCAGCAGACTCAAAACGCGGCCAAGCGCGACGACCCCACCAGTTTCGCGCAGATCCTGAAGTTGCTTGCCGATTTTGGCGGTGGTGGTGTTTGGCAGATCGACAATCATGGTCTTCTCCAGCTTCTGCCATCGGCCTTCATGATTTGATGAGCTGACTCAGGACCCCAAGATCCCGGAGGGTAGGAGTCATTTCGACCATCCGATTCCCAGAAGCTGACAATTGGGTCAAGAATCTTCCACGATAGTTCGACCTCTCGTTGCCTTGGAAACAAAGGAGGCTCGCCAAGCAGAACATCCAGAATGAGTCGCTCATAAGCCTCAGGGGAGTCCTCCGTAAAGGCGTGGCCGTATCCGAAGTCCATGGTCACATCTCTAACCTGCATTGCAGGTCCAGGAACTTTCGACCCAAACCGAATTGTTACACCCTCGTTTGGTTGCACCCTTATTACCAAAGCATTCTCACCAAGCTGTGAAACTTCGTCCTGCGAGAAAAGCTGGTGTGAAGGGCGCTTGAAAACAACGGCAATCTCAGTGACTCTTCTTCCCAGTCGCTTGCCGGCACGTAAATAGAACGGTGTGCCCTTCCAACGTGAGTTTTCAACATCTAAACGCATAGCGGCAAAGGTCTCTGTGCGACTGTTCGGATCTGTTCCATCTTCCTCGAGGTAGGACTTCACATACTCACCACCTTGCCAGCCGCTTCCGTATTGGCCGTGAGCTGTGTAAAGCGATAGGTCTTTAGGCAGTCTGACATCTGCAAGGGCTGCCTCTTTGGCATTCCGAAGGTTTTCGGCATTGAAACTAGCTGGTTGCTCCATCGCCGTGAGGGCGAAAAGTTGCAGCAGATGGTTTTGAATAACGTCTCTCGCTGCGCCAATACCGTCGTAATAACCAGCCCGGCCGCCAATTCCAATGTCTTCAGCCATAGTGATTTGCACGTGATCGATGAATTGACTATTCCAAATCGGTTCAAATAGCTGATTTGCAAAGCGCAGAGCCAAGATATTTTGAACTGTCTCTTTGCCCAGGTAGTGGTCGATACGAAAGACTGAGTCAGCTGGGAAAACTCGCTCAACTAGGTCATTCAACTCAATCGCCGTCTTGAGGTTTGATCCAAAAGGTTTTTCGATTACGACTCTTCTGAACTGTCCTGCTCCAGCCTTGGCAAGACCCGACGCATTTAGCTGTTCTAAGACAATTGGAAAATCACGCGGGGGAATGGAAAGGTAAAAAGTGTGGTTGCCAGCAGTTCCGCGCTTTGCATCAAGTTCGTCAACGACTTTCTTAAGCTGAGCAAATGCCGCCGGGTCATCGTGATTACCCGAGACAAAGCGAACTCCCTGCACCAATTGCTGCCAGACGGATTCTGACCATGCTGTTCGAGCGTGTTCCCTAACCGAGTCGTGCACCACCTGCTCGAAATCTTCCGTTGACCAGTTCCTTCGTGCAAATCCGACCAGCGAGAAAGCAGGGGGCAGTAGACCACGATTTGCCAAGTCGTATATCGCTGGCATTAGCTTTTTCCGACTGAGGTCACCTGTGACGCCGAAGAGAATTAGCCCTGAAGGGCCAGCGATCTTCTGCAGTCTTCTATCGGGATTGACTCTCAGTGGATTGCTCATCAGGCCTCGATGGACTTGAAAATCAGCTCAAGATCTTCTAATGGATCGGTTAGCTTGAGTGAAAGAACTGGCAATCCGGCTTCAGCAAGCACATTTGCATCGCCGCTAGCCTGGGCGGCTATCAGCTGGCCAAAACTGAATGGACGACCAGGTATCTCTAAATCTGTCGCAGTCTCGTAGGTGATCTGGAGGAACACGCCTTGTTTGGGTCCACCCTTGTGATATTGACCCGTCGAGTGAAGAAAGCGCGGTCCCCAGCCAAAGGTCACAGGTCTTCCGATTCTCTTTGCGGCAATGTCTCTGAGCTTCTGGAACTGCGGATACATCTGGCTTGGAAGGTATGCCTGGATGGATAGGTAACCCTTTTCTCCAAGCTGGCGGAGTAACTGTTCTATCGCGCTCTCAAGAGTCGCTCCTGCTAATTCAAATCCGTAAAGAGTGACAGACACGCCTCGATCAAAGAAGTCTGCATCCTCAGATGCACCGGGCGAATCAAGAAGCGCGCGAGCCGCCACCTTGGCACTTTCGACATTGGGCTGATCAAAGGGATTGATGTTTAGCAACCAACCAGCTATTGCTGTCGCATACTCCCAGACTAGAAAAAGCTCACCGAGCTCTCCATCGAAGTAGACATCCGCTGATTGATCCGCGTTGGAAACTGTCGTGACATCCGAAAGGCTCAGTGAAAGCTCAGGTGCTGTTGCTGTTACTGCAATTGGGAGAACTCCTTTTTCGTCCTTACCAGTGCTTTCAGCAACGAGTTGCTCAACCCAATCGCCAAAACCTGGAATCGCATCGGCCTCGATTAGGAACTTGTCCACGCTCTTTCGGCCTGCAATCGCAGCTGCTAGCCAGATTGCAGGATTGTCGGAACTGTCAGTGCTCAGATCTGGGGCAATCAGTTGCGCTGCACTCAGCAGCTTCCCGATGTCGCATCCAGCAAGTGCCGAGGGCACTAATCCGAAAGCTGTCATGGCCGAGTAGCGTCCGCCTACATTCGGATCAGCGTTATAGATTCTGTAGCCAGACTCCCGAGCCGACTTCTCTAGCGGAGAACCGGGATCAGTGACAATAACTATCCGACCAATTGGGTCAATCCCCGCCGCCCTGAACTCCCTTTCGAATGCTCGCTTCTGTGAATCAGTCTCAACAGTTGAGCCAGACTTTGACGAGACAATGACAGCTGTGCGGTTCAGATCGCGCATAGCCAGCCGCACCTGCTCCGGTGCAGTGGTGTCAAGGATGAATAGGCTCTTGTCTTCAAATCGGGTTATAACTTCAGGCGCAAGAGATGATCCGCCCATTCCACATAAAACAAATCGATCTACGCCGATTGACAAAAACTCTTTTCGCAGCGCTACCAGTTCGGCGACCAGATCGACCGAATCGTGAGCAGAAGATGTCCAACCCAAGCGAATAGATGCTTCAGCTTCAGCATCTTTGCCCCAGATGGTGAAATCCTTGCTGGCTAGGCGAGAAGCAATCTTGTTTTGAATTATCTCGGCCACCACAGGGCTTAGTGAACTCTTTAGTTCAGAACTCAGCCTCAGCTGCATGCTAGGCATTCCCAAGGGCCGAGCGGACAGAATCAAGAAGTTCATGCCAGGAGACGATGAATTTCTCCACTCCCTCTTTCTCAAGAAGTTCAGTCACCTCTGCCATGTTGACACCAGCTTCTGATAGTTCTGCCATGACGCCTTTAGCTTTCGGGATGTTTGGAGTAATCGAATCGCCAGAAACTCGGCCGTGATCTGCCATTGCCATCATTGTCTTTTCTGGCATGGTGTTGACAACCTGCTTTGCTACCAGCTCTGCTACATAAAGCGTGTCGGGCAGCGATGGGTCCTTGACGCCAGTGGATGCCATCAGCGGTCGCTGCTCACGTGCTCCCTTGGCAGCAAGGCTTTGCCATTCACTAGATGAGAATCTCTGCAAAAACAACTCGTAAGCCAATTGTGCATTCGCTAGGGCAGCTTTTGACTTCAAGTCTTCCCGCCCAATAGCAACTAGGCGCTTATCGACCTCGGTGTCAACTCTTGAGACAAAAAAGGATGCAACTGAATGAATCTTGCTAATGTCAATCCCTTTATCAAGCGCCTTTTTCAATCCTGCGAAGTAGGCATCTATAACAGCGCCGTAACGTTCAATTGAAAAAATTAGTGTGACGTTAACGCTGATGCCCCGGCTGATTACCTCGGTTATTGCTGGAAGTCCCTCCACAGTTGCAGGAATTTTTATCATGACATTTTCGCGATTAACCTTGGTATAAAGCTCTACTGCCTGATTGATGGTCTGCTGGGTCTGGTGAGCAAGTTCAGGGGAGACCTCGATTGAAACCCTGCCATCGACGCCGTCAGTAGCGACGTAGGTCGAGTGGAAGAGGTCGCAGGCGGCGGCAACATCCTCGGTCGTGAGATTGAAAACCACCTGCTCAACGGAACTGCCTTTGGCTTTTTCAATCTTTATAGCTGGTCCATAAGCGCTTGTCTTAAGGGCGGCAGCGAAGATAGTGGGATTAGTGGTAACTCCACGAACGCTGAAATCATCTATGAGTGACTTAAGGTTGCCTGATTCAATTCTTTCTCTCGAAAGATCATCTAGCCAAATTGAAACACCGGCATCGGTTAGCTGTGCCAACGTCTGATTCATCTATTTTCCAACCGCTTTCTTTCCCGCCGCCACGACAGCTTCGCTAGTCAGGCCAAATTCTCTATAGAGGGTTTTGTAATCGGCTGATGCACCGTAGTGATCGATACCGATAGCGATTCCAGAATCGCCAACAATTTCCCGCCAGGTGCTGGTGAGACCTGCCTCAATTGATACCCGAGCCTTAATTTGGCTCGGTAGGACACTTTGTCGATAATCTTCGGATTGCTGAGCAAACCACTCAAAGCAGGGCATTGATACCACTCGCGTTGGTATGCCTGATTTCTCAAGTTCTTCTTTGGCAGCGACAGCAAATTGGAGTTCGCTTCCGGTGGCAATCAGAATCAACTGGGGTTGACCGTTGTCAGCATCAACGTATGTGTAGGCGCCTTTTTCCACCAGGACTGCCTGGGCAAACTTTCCACCACGCTCCAGCACAGGAAGGTTTTGACGAGAGAGGACTAGGGCTTGAGGGCTTGTCGAGTTTTTGAGTGCGGTAAGCCAGGCGTAGGCGGTCTCATTGGCATCAGCAGGTCTTACTACAGAAAGATTTGGAATAGCTCTAAGGGCGGTTAGATGTTCGATTGGCTGATGAGTAGGTCCGTCTTCACCAAGGGCCACCGAGTCGTGTGTCCAAACGTAAATCGGGGAGATCCCCATTACAGCCGCCAACCTCACTGAGGGGCGCATGTAATCCGAGAAGACCAGGAATGTTCCACCGAATGGCCTTGTGACACCGGATAAACAGATGCCATTCAGAATGGCTCCCATGGCATGCTCTCGAATTCCAAAATGGAGAATTCGACCACCCGGCTTTGGTGTCCAGTGCTGAGTTGTCCACTTTGCGGGAACGAAGGATCCAGCACCCTCAATTGTGGTGTTGTTTGATTCGGCTAGATCTGCCGAGCCTCCCCAAAGTTCTGGAAGCTTGGCAGCTAGAGCGTTCAACACTTTCCCTGAAGCTGCTCGGGTAGCTATTTCTTCTCCTGCAGAGAAACTTGGAAGATCGTTCTCAATCCCCACTGGAAGCTCGCCGCTTTGCAATCTGCTAAGAAGTTGCCACTTCTCTGGATTTGACTGCTGCCATTGAGCAAATTTCTCTTCCCAAGCTGCCCGGTCTGCCTTTCCGCGGGTTATCAGCTGTCTTGTGTGCTTGAGGACTTCATCAGACACATCGAAGGACTTTGCCGGATCGAAATTGAGTGCCTGCTTGAGACCTGCAACTTCTTCAGCACCAAGTTTTGATCCATGAATCTTTCCGGTGTTTTGTTTCGTTGGGGATGGCCAGCCAATGATTGTCTTCAGGGTTATCAAAGTTGGCTGAGAGGTATTTGACTTGGCCTTCTGAATTGCATCGAAAAGAGCATGGACGTCCTCGTGGTATTCGTCCTTGCGCCAATCAACCTCGATGGTTTCCCAACCGTAAGCGCGGTAGCGAGCTGCAACATCTTCACTGAAGGAGATATTTGTGTCGTCTTCAATCGAAATTTGGTTGGCGTCGTAGATGACGATCAGATTGCCTAGCCCTAAATGTCCAGCAATCGAACCCGCCTCACTGCTCACTCCCTCCATGACATCGCCATCGCTGGCGATTACATAGACATGGTGGTCAAAAACGGATTCACCGCTGTTCTTAGGATCAAACAGTTCTTTCTCAAACCGTGTGGACATGGCGAAACCTGTTGCCGAAGCCAGACCCTGACCCAGGGGACCGGTCGTAATTTCAACACCTTTAGTGTGTCCAAACTCGGGGTGTCCAGGAGTCTTCGAGCCAAAAGTTCTCAGCTCCTGCATGTCCTTTAGCTCTAGCCCAAAGCCGCCGAGAAAAAGCTGGGTATATAAAGTGAGCGAGGAGTGGCCCGCAGAGAGAATGAACCTGTCTCTTCCCAACCACCTGTCGTCAGTTGGATCATGACGCATGACTTTTTGAAACAAGAGATAGGCGGCAGGGGCGAGGCTAATAGCAGTGCCAGGGTGGCCGTTTCCAACCTTTTCAACGGCATCAGCGGCAAGAACTTTGGCAGTTTTTACCGCCAGGTCATCATTTTCATTCCAGTTCAACATCCGGAGTGTTTCCTGTCTATTCAGTAAACGGAGAAGGTGGCGGCAACACTGCGCTGAGGTTTACAGAAGTCTATACCCAGTAATACTGGGGTCCCTGGTGGCTTTAGACTGGAACAAATGTCAGCCACCACCCAATCTCGCACGCGCCTAGGTAGCAAGGTCAGGGCTTATTTTGCCCTCACTAAGCCCAGGGTGATTGAGCTCCTCCTGATTTCAACCGTGCCCACGATGATTCTGGCGCAGGGCGGAATCCCGCCTCTATGGCTAATTGTGGCTACCTTATTCGGCGGCGCATTGTCAGCAGGCAGTGCCAACGCCTTCAACTGTTACATCGACCAAGACATAGACAAGCTGATGGGTCGAACCCAGAGTCGACCATTGGTGACAGGTGAGCTCAGTCCCAAAGAAGCTCTAGGGTTCGCCTGGACCATCGGAATCTTTTCGGTTGTCTTTTTCGCGGTGGTAGTCAATTTGCTTTCAGCCCTGCTAGCGCTCAGCGCGATTCTGTTCTATGTCTTTGTTTACACTCTCGGTCTAAAGCGACGAACACCTCAAAACATTGTTTGGGGCGGAGCGGCCGGTGCCATGCCGGCCCTGATCGGCTGGGCCGCGGTGACCTCGGAGCTTTCACTCTCAGCGTTCGTGTTGTTTCTAATCATTTTCTTGTGGACGCCGCCCCATTATTGGCCACTATCAATTAGGTATCAGGATGAATACAAAACTGCTGGTGTTCCGATGCTTCCAGTTGTTGCTAAGAACATGGTGGTTGCTAGGCAGATCATTCTTTACAGCTGGGCATACCTTGCCTCTACGCTGCTGCTGATTCCCGTCGCGGGTATGGGGGTCGTCTACACATCCGTTGCAATAGTCTCAGGCGGATGGTTCATGCTTGAGGCCTACAAACTGTTTAGAGAATCAATAAAGTCAGTTGCGACAAATCCGATGCGACTGTTTCATGGATCGATTACTCATCTGACAATTTTGTTCCTAGCAATCGCCGTGGATCCACTACTTCCCTTTTAGCTCCTCAAGCCTGGCCAGGGATTCATTTCGTTCGGTGTCGTGGTCGACGATGGGGGATGGATAGCCTCGTGAGAATCCATCAATCAACTTCCAAGGCTCGTGAATGCTTCCGTCTGGGATGTGTGTCAGCTCAGGCACCCACTTCCGGACATATTCACCATTTGGGTCAAATTTCAAACCCTGCAAAATCGGATTGAAAATTCGGTAATAGGGAGAGGCATCGGTTCCGCAACCGGCGGTCCATTGCCAGCCGTGAGAGTTAGATGCAGGATCAAAATCCGTCAGGTGATCTTCAAAGAATTTAGCTCCAATTTGCCACTCAAAATGAAGGTCCTTCACCAAAAAGCTGGCAACTATCATTCGAGCGCGGTTATGCATCCATCCGGATTGGACTAGCTGTCGCATAGCTGCATCAACTATTGGATATCCCGTCTTGCCCTGATACCAAGCTTCTAGTCTCTCCTTGTTTTGCTTGGGATTGTCATAGCGCATCTTGGAGTACTTGGAGTCAAAGTAGTCATCCAGGGTGTGGGGGTTATTGAACAGAACATCGGCATAGAACTCTCTCCACGCCAATTCTTTTCGATAGACCTCTTCACCATCGCTATCGCCAAGCTCGGCAAGAAGTGTTCTTGGATGAATCTCACCGTGGGCAAGGGCATGAGACAGATGGGAAGTTCCAGATAAATCTGTTCTATTCCTATCCTCGTGATACTGCTGAAGTGCTCGCTCCTTGAATCTCTCCCAAGTTCGAAGAGCAAAATCTTCCCCGGCTTTAACGGCAAAGGGTGTTTTGCGACTTGCCTGAGGAATTGGCTGACCCTTCACCTTCTTCCAGTTCTGCGCACTGACATCGAACGTGAATGGCTCGTGCCAACCATGCTGGTACCAGCGCTTATAGAAAGGCGTGTAGACCTTGAGATAGGTTCCGTCATCTTTCTTCACGGTTCCCGGTTCGACTGCGTAATAGCTTCCCAAGAGCTCCAGGGGAACCGAGAGCTCGTGAAGCTTTTCTCCAACGGCGGCCTGCTCGAGCATCCCCGTGGTGTCGAAGGCTCTGGACGCCACAACTTTGTCAATTTTGTTTTCCTGGACAAACTTGGCAATCTCATCAGCTGCCTGGCCGATACGAATGTTTAGGCCCGTTGGTATTGATTGATCGAGACTTCTGACCGACTCAATGATTGATGCTTCTCTGAGTGGGGTCAAGGAAGAAAGTTCACTCGGAAAAACAAATAGTGGATAAATCTCGCTTGCTGTTGCACAGCTGGCTAGAGCCTCATTGTCTTGGAGCCTTCGATCGCGCCGAAACCAAAAGAGGGTCTTCACCTTGGTTTCCTAAGAACTAGGAATTGGAAAGTTATCAGCGAGGAAAGTACCGCAGCGCCGAGCATGTGCAGGGCTACCAAAATCGGCGGTACTCCGAGTCTTGCTTGCACTATGCCGATTATTGCTTGCGCAATTGTCGCCAAAACCAAAATGGTCAGTGTTCGACTGGCCAGGTTGTTGACAACCGATTTTGAGCGCCGAACCTGCAAAAACCATTGCACCACGATAAGTGCAAGCATCAGGTAACCGGGGTAGCTGTGGTAGTGCTGCCAGACTTCGAGATCTAATCCATTCCTAGGTGTAAGTGCGTCTCCGGCGTGAGGACCTGCCCCTGTTACCAACACTCCAATCACGATTGTCACAATCGAGATAGCGATGACTGGATAACTCAACACTCTCGCTGCAGGAAAGCTTTCGGCGGTGGGCTTAGGTAACGCTCTAAAAACCAGAAGTGAGGCAATTGAAATCAGCACACTCGAAATCAAGAAGTGAAGGCCAACAATCCAAGAATTTAACTGAGTCAATACCGTTATTCCGCCAACCACAGCTTGCAGAATTATGCCGAATCCCAAACCGAATGAAGGTATGGCAAGACCCTTGTTTTCAAATTTCTTAGCTGTAAAGACAAAGAATGCAGCCATTGAAAGCATGCCTAAGGTAGCTGTTGCTAGGAGCGAGATTGAAAGCAGGTCAATCGAAATTGTCGCAAAAACCAAGCCGACAATGAAGAGAGCAACGAAGGCAAAAAATGCAACGGTTACTTTTGTCAATTCACTTTTGCCGGGATGGGGCCTAACTATTGTTATAAAGGTCAGTAGCGCGATAACGAGTAGCACAATCGTGAGTAGTCGATTGCCGAACTCGATCAAACCGTGAATACCCATCTCCGGTGTGGAGATCAGTGAATCCTCGGTGCATTTTGGCCAAGTCGGACAACCTAGACCTGACCCCGTTAGACGAACCAAACCACCCGTGACAACAATCAGTATCTGAGTAGCCAGCGACAGCCAAACATAAAGTCGCAGGCGACGACTACTGGTAAGCCTGTCGAACAGCCTCTTCACCGGTGCCTGTGTCAACGCCAACTTAGGTAATCCTTACTAGTTTTCTTGAGGCTTTAGTTTTAGCCTTTTAGGGCTCCTTACAAGTCTCTCACGGGTTTATCCGTGGAATACGCCCACATCTGGTGGGTTGTAATCAGGGAGCAGGAGGAATTGTGTCCGAAAAAATCATCGATAGACCGGAGCTTGACGAGCTTGGAAACTACGAGTTTGGCTGGTCTGATAGCGACGCCGCCGGAGCATCAGCGCGCCGAGGCATTAGCGAGGATGTGGTTCGTGACATATCAAACCGCAAGAGTGAAGCTGAGTGGATGCTTGAGCGCAGGCTCAAGGGGTATGAGTTCTTTCTAAAGAAACCAATGCCTACTTGGGGATCTGACCTTAGCGGCATTGACTTTGACAACATCAAGTACTTTGTCCGCTCAACAGAGCGCCAGGCCCAAAGCTGGGAAGATTTGCCAGAAGACATTCGAAAGACATACGAGAGGCTCGGTATCCCTGAGGCTGAGCGTCAAAGACTAGTTGCAGGTGTTGCTGCCCAGTACGAATCAGAGGTTGTCTATCACCAAATTCGTGAAGATCTTGAGGCACAGGGAGTTATCTTCCTTGACACTGACACCGCTCTAAAAGAGCATCCTGAATTCTTCCGAGAGTATTTCGGAACCGTGATACCAGCCGGTGACAATAAATTTGCTGCCTTGAATACGGCCGTTTGGTCTGGTGGTTCATTTGTTTATGTGCCAAAGGGTGTTCAGGTTGAAATACCACTGCAGGCCTATTTCCGAATCAACACCGAGAACATGGGACAGTTCGAACGCACTTTGATAATCGCGGATGAGGGTTCCTACGTTCACTACATCGAGGGTTGCACCGCTCCGATCTACAACTCAGACTCGCTACACAGCGCAGTCGTTGAAATTATCGTGAAGAAGAACGCTCGAGTTAGATACACGACCATTCAGAACTGGTCGAACAATGTCTACAACCTTGTGACTAAACGAGCCATCGCTCACGAAGGCGCAACGATGGAGTGGATTGATGGCAACATCGGCTCCAAGGTAACCATGAAGTATCCGAGCGTGATTTTGGCTGGCGAATATGCTCGCGGTGAGACTCTGTCTGTCGCTTTTGCAGGGGAGGGTCAGCATCAGGACGCCGGTGCAAAGATGATCCACCTGGCTCCATACACAACCAGCTCAATCGTTTCCAAGTCAATTGCTCGTGGCGGAGGAAGAACCTCTTACCGCGGCGAGATTCGAGTCAATCCTGGAGCTCATCACTCGGCAAACACTGTTCGCTGCGATGCCCTGCTCGTTGACACAATCTCTCGCTCCGATACCTATCCCGCCAATGACATTCGTGAAGATGACGTCTCCATGGGTCACGAGGCAACTGTGTCGCAGATCAGCGCGGAGCAGCTGTTCTACCTGCAGTCTCGCGGAATCGCGGAGGACGAGGCAATGGCCATGATTGTTAGAGGTTTCATTGAACCAATCGCCAAAGAGCTACCAATGGAATATGCGTTGGAGTTAAACAAGCTCATTGAGATGCAGATGGAAGGAGCCGTCGGATAGTGGCTCAACACGGTGCAACGGCCCACTCCCACGGAGTTCCAATACAGACCAGAAGCGAGCGCCCTAGGTCAACATCGCCTGCAGATTTTCCGGAGGTTAGCAAACTTCAAGAAATCTGGAAGTACGTCCCGCTAGACAAACTTCGAGGACTCGACGCCGATGTCATGGCTGAGATTTCGGAAAATGAAGTCGCTTTAGATCTGGTAAGCGGGGTAAGGCATCAGTGGATTGCCTCATCTGATTCGAGAGTCGGAACTGCTGGACTGCCCGAGGACAGGGTCTCCGCTGCAGCTTGGACTAATGCTTCAAAGACTCTCCTGATTGAAGTTCCGCAAGACCAGGAGCTCGCAGCCCCAAATTTCATCAAGGTGATGCCGGGGGATGCTCAGGCCAAGGCCCTTCACATTGTTCTTCGGCTGGAAAAACACTCAAGGGCCACGTTTGTCATTGATCACCTAGGTGTTGGCGTTCTAGGAGAGAACGTAGAGATAATCCTTGATGATGGAGCTGAATTAAATCTCGTTTCACTCCAGGAGTGGTCGGCTGGCTCCACCCACGTTTCGGCTCAGTTTGCCAAGATGGGCAGAAGCTCAAAGCTAAAGCACGTCGTAGTGAGCATGGGTGGCGATTTAGTTCGAATTGTTCCATCGGTGAGCCTTAGCTCACCCGGGGCTGAGGTAAATATGTTCGGCGTCTACCTAGCCGACACGGGAAATTACTTTGAGCACAGACCATACGTTGACCACATCGCAGAAAACTGTGTTTCAAATGTTGCTTACAAAGGTGCTCTGCAGGGAGCCGGTGCCCACACGGTGTGGGTCGGCGATGTTCTGATTCGCGAAACTGCCGTTGGTACAGACACCTATGAACTAAACCGAAACCTTCTTTTGGTGGACGGTGCGAGAGCAGATTCTGTTCCCAACCTAGAGATTGAGACCGGAAAAATCGCCGGCGCTGGGCATGCCAGTGCCTCTGGTCGATTCGATGACCAGCAACTTTTCTATCTAATGGCTCGCGGCATTGACGAAACCAGCGCCAAGAAACTAGTGGTGAGAGGTTTCTTGAGCGAAATCATCCAGAAGATTGAAATCGAAGATGTCGAGCAAAGACTAATTACCGCAATTGAAACCGAGTTAGAGAAGGCTGGAAGCTAATGGCCGTAAGAATTTGTGCTCTGGCAGATCTAAAGCCAGGAAAAGCCATCAGGGTAAAGATTGGCGATCACGCCCTCGCGATTATTCGCACACCCAGTGGAGATGTCAAAGCCCTAGACGACAAGTGCTCACACGGAGAGATCTCCCTTTCTGAAGGATTTGTTGACAACGAAACCATAGAGTGCTGGGCACACGGAGCCAAATTTGATCTAAACAGCGGAAAGCCTCTATCACTGCCCGCCTACGAGCCAGTGAATACCTATGAGGTGCTTATTGATAATGATGAAATTTTTGTTGAGTACGAAGGATAGGAAGCCATGTCAACTCTAGAAATTAAGAACCTGCACGTCTCTGTCATGACTGAGCAGGGAAGTAAGGAGATTCTTCGCGGAATTGACCTGACTATTCGATCAGGTGAAATTCACGCCATCATGGGTCCGAATGGCTCGGGTAAGTCCACGCTTGCCTACTCAATAGCTGGACACCCGAAGTATGAGGTGACTGAGGGAGAGATTCTTCTTGATGGTGAAAATGTTCTGGAGATGAGCGTGGATGAGAGAGCGCGAGCAGGACTCTTTCTGGCTATGCAGTATCCAGTTGAGGTCCCAGGAGTCTCTGTTTCGAATTTTCTTAGAACGGCAAAGACTGCGATTAGCGGTGAGGCTCCAAAACTAAGGGAGTGGGTCACAGATCTAAAACAAGCCATGGGCAACCTACGGATGGACCCAGATTTCACCGAGAGAAATGTGAACGAGGGTTTTTCAGGTGGTGAGAAGAAGCGTCACGAGATTTTGCAGCTGGAGCTACTAAAGCCAAAGATTGCCATTTTGGACGAAACTGACTCGGGACTAGACGTAGACGCTCTGAGAGTTGTTTCGGAAGGCGTGAACCGCGCGCACAAAAACAATGATCTTGGAGTGCTTTTGATCACTCACTACACCCGCATCTTGAACTACATCAAGCCTGACTATGTTCACGTATTCGTTGCCGGCAAGCTTGCCGAACAGGGTGGGGCAGAGCTGGCAGAGAGACTAGAGAACGAGGGTTACGATCGCTACCTCCAGGCCCAATCATGAGTGCCAAAGAACTAGCCCCGGAGAAGTATGACCAGGTGCTGGAGGCGATGAAGAACATCATCGATCCAGAGATTGGTGTAAACATTGTCGACCTAGGACTTGTATATGGCCTACAGGAATCAGAAGACGGGGCGCTGCTAATCAACATGACCTTGACCTCCGCCGGTTGCCCGCTAACGGATGTCATCGAGGAGCAAACCGGTGAAGCTTTGGATGGAGTTGTCGAAGCATTTCGAATCAACTGGGTCTGGATGCCGCCCTGGGGGCCGGAAAAGATTACTGAAGATGGCCGCGAAATGATGCGAGCTATCGGATTTTCTATTTAGCGGATTAGCTTCCAAGCAATTGGGAGTAAGGCTGCTGCTGCAGCTGCCTTGACTGCGTCTCCAATAAGGAATGGAATCACTCCGCCCATGAGTGCCTGAGTGAAAGAAAGCCCGAGCCCAACCATGAGCCAACCTGCCCCGAAGAAGTAAATAATCAGGCTACCGAGCGCAAAGACGAGCCCGACACTAAGTGGGGTCTTTGCCATGCCGCGAGTGGCGAGGTAACCAACTACTGCACCGGCGATCACAAAGCCGAACAAATAACCAGCCGTTGGCATTACTGCACCAAGCGCTTTTGCGCCTGCGAAGACTGGAAGACCCGCGGCACCCATCGCAATGTAGAGTCCCATTGAGCTCATCGCTCTAACTGGTCCCATAGCGGCTGCAATCAGCAGCACCGCAAGTGTCTGAAGAGTCATGGGCACTGGATACATCGGGATTTGAATTTGGGCAAAAAGCGCAGTGAGGATAGCTCCGCTGAAAACCAACACAACGTCGCTTGATAAGCGCCTTGGTAGGACTCGGTCAATCAGTGTGACTTGCATAACGCTCATGTCAGTGCCTCTCGCTTTGCCAGAAGTTTACTGGTTGGCGTCTTCGAATTCAGCATCCTTGTCAGCTTGCTTGATCTTTCGCTCCTTCTTGGGAACTAGCCCCTGCGCTTCGGCCATCAGTCTTCGGTCATTTCTATATGCCCAGAAGAAGGCAATGAAAGCCATGATGCCGAATAGCACCCACTGGATTGCATATGAGAGGTGATTGCCTTCGTTCAGCGATGGTTTGGGCATGGGAACAGGGGCTGATGTGTAGCTAGGAGTTTCACTGACCATTCGTCCATAAAAAGATGTAATGACCTCAGCGTCAGAATCCAATCTCTGAGCGGCCTCTTGCAAGTCAATCGATGCAAGCGTTTCAGCTTGGTCTCGACCAAGGCTAGGTTCACCGGCTCGAACGCGAACAACCAGCTCGTGTTCAGTGGGACTCGGAAGAGGATTGATTTCGGGTGATGTGAGCTCTGACGAGGCAACTAGCCAACCTCTTTCGATGAACAGCACTCTGCCGTCCTCAAGAGTCAGGGGGACTAGTTGCAAAAATCCAGCTTGACCAGACAGTGGTCGGTTTCGAACAAGCAGAGATTGATCAGGCTGATATGTTCCTATCACCTCAACAGGGAGCCACTCCTGCGGTGATCGTCCATTGATTACCGAGAAGTTAAGGTTTTCGATTTTGATTGGAGCTTGGTCGTAGTTTTCAATCACCTGGTTGATTAGTTCGACTCGTTCTTCACGTCTTGTGAATTGCCACCAGCTGAGTAGGGAAGTGGCAATGGAGAACAGCACTACCAGGGCAAGCCATGGGGCCCAACGTCTAATCGTGCTTATGCTCAAGGGTTTTCGTTCCTAGGAAAAAATTTCTAGCCTCAAGATAGTCAATCAGATAGCGGGTGTGCTCATCACAGCCAGCCCAAGTCTTTATGCGATCCTCAGAATGAACCTTGGGGTTTCGCCATTCAATAAGAGATTTAGCTTCTGCCTGACAGCCAGCCCTCGAACACTTAGCTCTCATCGATTTTCATGTCGTTTGCTTTGATTGTCACTTTCGGCGCAAGTCGATCGCTCTGCTTACTGCTTTTAACGCCCTGGGAATTAGCCAGAACGACAGCAAAGTAGGGGAGAAATATGGCAAGAGCGAAAAACACCCACATCAACACCCCGGTGGAGATAACGCCCAGGATTATGCAGAGCGTGCGGATACTCATGGCGATGGTGTAGCGAACCATCCGCTGTTTGCGCTCCTGTTCGGGCGATAAATCCAGCGAAGTGACGCTTTGTCGCTTGGCCAACTGAGCTCCCTGCTTGGTCGTCTATAGACTTTGCTAACGATAACGCGATGCGGGCAAGGCTATTCCCCAAATAAGGAGAAAGATTGAGCTCCAGAACTGCACTGGTCACCGGTGGTAATCGGGGGATTGGCTTTGCTATAGCTGAACAACTTCTTGCAGCAGGTCACAAAGTTGCCGTCACCGCTCGTTCTGGGAGTGGACCCGAGGGGTCATTAACTCTGGTGGCCGATGTCACGGATGGTGAGAGCCTCGATCGGGCAATCGCTGAGGCGGAACAAAAGCTAGGTCCGATTGAGATTTTGGTCGCCAACGCTGGCATCACGCGCGACACTTTGCTGCTTCGAATGAGCGACGAAGACTTTGAAGAAGTAATTAACACCAATCTCTCAGGCGTTTTTAGGGTGGTAAAGCGTGTCACCAAGTCAATGCTGAAGGCAAAGTTTGGTCGCATCATAATGATTGGATCAGTCGTTGGACTTTACGGCAGTGCCGGGCAGGTCAACTACTCCGCTAGCAAGAGCGCACTAGTAGGAATTGCTAGAAGCATTTCGAGGGAACTGGGTGGCAAGAACATTACCGCCAATGTTGTAGCTCCAGGGTTTATAAACACAGACATGACGGCGGCCCTACCGGATGATGTTGCAGAGCGCTATAAGTCACAGATTCCAGCTGGAAGGTTTGCTGAACCAGAAGAGGTTGCGAAAGTGATTGCATGGTTAGCTTCCGATGATTCTTCTTATATAACGGGTGCCGTCTTTCCCGTTGATGGTGGACTTGGAATGGGTCACTAATCTTGTTTGAAGCGGTGGAAGGATAAGAATTGGGAATTCTCGAAGGTAAGAAGATTCTGGTAACTGGAGTCTTGACTGAGGCATCAATTGCGTTCTCCGCAGCCCGACTAGCCCAGGAGCAGGGCGCTGAGATTCTGCTCAGCTCCTTCGGACGAATGCTTCCGATTACGCAAAAGATTTCTCAGCGACTACCCAAGCCGGCAGAGGTAATTGAGCTCGACGCAGCGAATGACGATGATCTGGCAGCACTCGCAGGAAGAGTGAAAGAGACCATCGGGTCGTTAGACGGAATAGTTCACGCCATAGCTTTTGCTCCTCAGACCGCACTGGGTGGAAACTTCTTAGAAACTCAGTGGCCTGATGTTGCAACGGCAGTCCAAGTTTCTGCATACTCACTGAAATCAATCACCATGTCTGCGCATTCGGTAATGAATAATCCGAGTTCTGTGGTTGGTCTGACTTTTGATGCAAGCGTCTCTTGGCCCGTGTACGACTGGATGGGTGTAGCCAAAGCGGCATTTGAATCAACGTCGCGATATCTAGCTCGCTACCTGGGCAAAGACGGAATCAGAGTGAACTTGGTTTCTGCGGGACCTCTAAGAACCACTGCGGCTAAAGGAATTCCAGGTTTTGCAACCATGGAGGAGCTGTGGACAGATCGTGCCCCGCTTGGTTGGGACCTAAGTAATACCGAACCAGCTGCGAAAGCCCTCGTTGCACTTCTCAGCGATTGGTTCCCAGCAACTTCAGGTGAAATCATCCACGTTGACGGTGGTTTGCACTCGACCGGTGCCTAGGGCAAAAGCCCAATCAGTTGCCTCAAATCTCTGGTTTCAAGACTGATGTCTGCCACCTCGCGAAGCTTTGGCTTAGCACAAAATGCAACACCTAGCCCAGCGGAACTTATTAGGTCGATGTCGTTTGCGCCATCACCAACAGCGATTGTCAGATGAGGCTTTACGCCTAGGTCATCTCTCAGTTTTTTCAGATAGTCAGCTTTAGCCGTCCGATCGACAATCGAACCTGAGACTCTTCCCGTGAGCTTTCCGTCTTGTACCTCCAAAGTATTGGCTAGAACGGCATCGAGTTTTAGCTTGTTTTGTAGGGTAGTAAGAAGCTGATTAAAGCCGCCAGACACTGCTGCTGCATAGCCAGACCTTCTTTGAATTTCAGAGATAAGTTCTACTGCGCCTGCTGTGGGTTTTAGCCTCATTGAGGTTTCAGCCAAGACAGACTCAGGTAGATCCCGCAGAGTTGCCACTCTTTCAATAAGTGAGGACGCGAAATCAAGCTCGCCTCGCATTGCGCGCTCGGTAATTTCACTCACCAGGTCTTTTGTGCCAGCGCGCTCAGCCAGCAGGTCGATTGCCTCATCCTCTATCAGGGTTGAGTCAACATCAAAGACAACCAAAAAACGGGCCACTAACTCATCCTCGTCGTTTTGGGTAGGCAGGATGCAGCAGCCACCAACGAAGTCCATGAGCTCATAGGCAAATGTTAGTTCTTTGACCAAATACTCGCACGCCTTGGCCAAGCCTAAGCTCGAGGAAGATAAGCTAAAAAGCGATGTCGACCGCAATTAATCTTGAGAATGTATCTATACGGCGATCTGGCCGTGAAATCCTCAGCGCAGTCACTCTCACTATCCAGTCGAATGAACGATGGGTCATCATTGGCCCTAACGGCGCGGGAAAGACGACACTGCTGAGAGTCTGTGCTGCCCAAATCCAACCCTCCGATGGGCAGGCGACCATTCTTGGTCAAAAAATTGGTGCGGTGAATGTCTTTGAGCTTAGAACGCGGATTGGTTTCGCCTCTTCTGCCATGGCCTACCAAATTCCAAACAGTGAAAAGGTATTGGATGCGGTCATGACTGCCAGCTACGGAATTGTTGGTCGATGGAACGAAGACTACGAGGCACTGGATGAAAGAAGAGCGCGGAGAGTTATGGCGGAATGGGCGCTTGCCGGATATGAGGATCGACCCTTTGGCACACTCAGCGATGGTGAGCGCAAGAGAGTGCAAATAGCAAGAGCGGTCATGACCGACCCGGAAATACTCCTTCTTGACGAACCAGTTGCATCCCTAGATCCGGGTGCTAGAGAACAAACAATCAAACTTCTTGCCGGATACGCAGCATCCCCGATGGCTCCTGCCATGGCAATGGTCACTCATCACCTAGAGGAGATACCGGCTGGTTTTACACACGCCCTGATACTGCAAGACGGCAAAGTGCTGGCCAGGGGAGAGCTAGCGAGCACACTCACCTCAGGAGCAATATCTGAGGCCTTCCGGTATCCGCTGCGGGTTGAGTTTGAGGGTGGCCGCTACCGCGTGCTAGGCGCCTAGCCAGAGCCGATATAACCTGCTAATCTTGAGAGTTCTACAAACCCCCAAGAAGGAAAAATGAAGGCTGACATTCATCCTGCCTACGGCCCAGTGGTCTTTCGCGACCTAGCCTCAGGCTTTGCCTTTCTAACCCGTTCAACAATCACCACCGACAAGACAGTTGAGTGGGAAGACGGAAATAGCTACCCGGTCTACGATGTGGAAATTAGCTCAGCTAGCCACCCGTTCTACACCGGTAAGCAGAGAATTCTCGACTCCGCAGGAAGAGTTGAGCGCTTCAACGAGCGATACAAGAACTTCAGCTAGCCCTAATCGGCCAGCCGATTTCCGCCCGGTTTACCGGGCGGTTTTCTTTTGCCAGCCAATCGTGAAAAGACTTAGTCCACTTCTCTGACCACTGAATCTGAAGTCCGTGAAGATCGGCTATCTCCATGTCCAACTTTGGATATTTGACCGCCTGAGCTTGAGCTAGGCGACCAGCAGCAACAGCGTCAGCAGTTGAGTTGTGTGCGTCAGCCAGCTCCACTCCGTAAAGTGAGCAAAGAATTGCAAGATTGCGTTTACCTGAGCCAAATCTAAGTTCACGGTCAATCACCAGCGGGTCGACTACGGGTTTTGGAGACAGTGGCATCACTTCATAACGCAGAGCCTCCTCCTGCAAGATTGTGAAGTCATATGGTGCATTGAACGCAACCAAAGGAATCTCACGATTCAGCTCCTTGAGCCGAGCTGTGATTTCCGATACCGCTGCATCTGCCGACATGCCATCAGCCACTGCTTTTTCAGTCGTGATGCCGTGAACGCTGGTCGCTACCTCAGGTATCTCAATACCAGGGTTTACCAGCCACTCCTGCTGTTCGATTACCTCGCCGTTTGCATCAATAACAGCAACGCATGCTGTCACGATTCTGGCTGTTGAGAGATCAAGCCCGGTGGTTTCCAAGTCGAAAACTGCCAAGCGCTTTGCCCAGATGGGCAGCGACTGAAATTCAAGATCAAGCAAGGTTTCTCCTGTTGAAACGATAGTGCTCAGCACCGACAACCTAGACTGGGTTTGTGCAGGTGTTGAAAACTTCGCCAGAGAGACTCTTTCGACTAGCTCAAATGCGAATTGAGAGAGCCGATGTTGGAAACACTGCTACCTGGACCATCGGAGATGGCGGACCGCGAATTCTTCTCGTTCACGGATTCAGAGGAGATCACCACGGACTGCTTGGCGTTGCGGGGGCACTGCCCGAGGCAAGATTTGTCATTCCAGATCTTCCTGGCTTTGGAAAAACTCCTGCCTTCACAAAGACCAGTGACCTCGAGGCCTACGGTGACTGGCTAGCTCAATTCAACTTAGAGGCTGGGCCGTTTGACGCGGTGTTGGCCCATAGCTTCGGCACACTCGTCTTATCGAGTGCGCTAAACAGAGGGATGAGTGCAAAGAAGGTTTTACTGCAGAATCCAATCACCTCAAATCCACGAAAAGGCGTAATTTCCAAGGCGGCGGATCTTTACTATGAACTTGGATCGGATGAAAAATCCAATCTTTTGCGTTCCCAATTGATTGTCAGGGGCATGTCGATAGCCCTCACAACCACCTGGAGGCCCGCCCTGCGAAGGTTTATCCACAACCAACACGCCAGCTACTTCTCGACATTTGCGAACAATCAAGCACTTTTCGAGGCCTATCAGGCAGCTTCCAGCTCAAATGTGTTGGATTATGTTGCAGCACTGCCAAAGGCCCTGCGTATCGTTGCGGGGGAGAGGGATGTCGTGGCACCACTGAGCGGACAAAGAAGGCTTGCTGAGCTTACTTCTGCGCCACTTCGTGTAATTCCAAAGACAGGACATCTGACGCATTATGAAAAACCCGCCGATGTCGCTGAAGAATTAGCTCACTTGCTGGAGAGCTAGTGCAAGGTCTTTGGTTTGATGGTCGATACATCGACCCTGTGCACCCCGATGGGATATCTCGATTTTCCCTTGGATTGATTGAAGCAACCCTGAAGCTTACTGAGCTCACAGTTATGGTCTGCAGTGACGAGCAAAAAAAGCAGCTTCCTAATCATCCGAATCTTCGAATTTATGAAACCAATCCGGTTTCTTCTCCACTCGAACTAACCCAAGGCAAACGACTCAATTCCGAAGATGTAAGGGTTCTGTTTTCTCCGATGCAGACCACCTCGGGTCTTGGAAGAAAATTCAAACTTGTCTACACACTGCATGATCTGATCTATTACCGCCATCGAATTCCCCCCGCAGAGTTCAATCCATTTATTCGACTTGTTTGGTTTATTTATCACCTCAGCTTTTGGCCCCAGCGAAGAATCCTGAACCTCGCTGACGCTGTCGCTACGGTCTCTGAAACAACTAAGGAACAGATGGAGCTCGCGCGGCTAACCAAAAGGCCTATCTATGTCATTCACAATGCCGCCGAGAATCCGGAGCGCGTGGAAAAACAGGCCAGGCATGACAGTCGAGACCTTGTCTACATGGGGAGCTTCATTGGCTATAAAAATGTCGAGACCCTGATTCGGGGGATGGCTCACATTCCGGACCACACGCTTGTCCTACTCAGTCGAATAACCAATAAGCGACGGAGGCAACTTCAGCAACTGGCCGATGAGGTCGGGGCTAAGGTGCAATTTGAAAACGGTGTTACTGATGACGAATACCACGAATGGCTTCATCACAGCAAGGCTCTGGTAAGTGCTTCTCTAGACGAGGGTTTCGGAATTCCAATAGTCGAGGCAATGTCTCGCGGTTGTCCAGTTGTGCTTTCCGACATTCGCATTTTTGAAGAAGTTGCTGGACCAGCAGGACTTCGCTTTGCCCCTGAAGACTCAGTGGCATTTGCGGAGCAGGTGAAGAGACTCAGCGACGAGAAGGTGTGGGCCCTGCAGTCTGAACTGGGACTCGATCAGGCACAGTTCTTCACCTGGGATGACAGCGCTGAACTGTTGTTGGAGCTCGCAGAAGAACTAACTGCCGAGGGGTCTCGGTGACCAGGCGTCCAAAGACCACCTATCAAGCTTTCGGACAACATGCAATGAAGCGTTATCCAATCGCTCGCCTTTCGGAGGGACTTCGCCCGAAGTCACCACTTGCAGAACGAACCTAATTAGAGCACCGTGGCTCACCGCCATAACCTTTTTGCCAGGAAAGTTCTGTTCGACGTAGTCAAGCAGCCGTTGTGAGCGTTCGGTGATTAGCTGTGTCGACTCAGCACCAGGTATCTCATCAAGGTGTGAATACTTGCTGTTCCACTCTTCGTAGAGCATTCCTTCGCCAATGCCAAAGGCTCTCTCGAGAAGTAGATCATGAGTTTCAACTTTTTGGACTCCGAGCTGCTTGGAGATTATCTCTGCGCTCTGTTTTGCCCTGCCAAGTGGAGAGGAGAGAATCAAATCCCAAGATGTCTTAGCAATAACCTCAGCCGCTCTGCTGACCTGCTCGATTCCGGTTTGGTTCATGGGGATGTCGGCTGTGCCCTGCAGTCGAAGGTCAATGTTCCAATCGGTTTGTCCGTGTCTGAACAAACCAAGGACTGTTTCACTCAAGCGAAAATCTCCTTCAGGACATCCGATGCAGATGCGTTTATCTTGACACTCACAAAACCATCGGCTTTTGTCGGTCCGAGATTCACTATTACAACTGGTTTTTCTTGACTAATGGCCTGCTTTACAAGCCTCAGTCCTGAGTTTACGGTGAGAGAACTGCCGGCAACCAAGATTGCACCCGCATCCATAATCATTTGCTCTGCCTGGCCAACTCGATCCTTGGGTACCTGTTCGCCGAAGAAGACAACGTCAGGCTTGTAGTGCGAACCACACGAGCAATTGGGAACCTTGAAGTCAAGGTCCACCTCTACCTCGGCATCGCCATCAGGAGAAAACTCAACAGTCCCTTCCTTGGTGATTGCGGGATTTAAGTCCTTAATCAACTGGTCCATCTCTACTCGAGAGATTTTTTGCTGGCAACCGACACAAGAGATTCGGTCCAGCCTTCCGTGAAGCTCAAGTACTTTTCTAGAACCGGCTTTTTGGTGAAGTCCATCAACGTTTTGGGTAATTATGCCCATGACCCTTGAGTCACTTTCTGCTTGCGCAAGTGCAAGGTGACCTGGATTGGCATTTGCCAGTGCAATTCGGTTGAACCCAACGAAGCTTCTTGCCCAATAGCGAGCTCTGTTTCTTTCAGATGACATGAACTCATCAAAAGTTAGAGGATGTTTTTGAACGCGGCCTTCGCCCCGGTAGTCAGGGATTCCACTATCGGTTGAGATTCCAGCTCCAGTGAGGGCTAGAACATCTCTTCCTTGAAATAGCTCACGGGCATGCTCAATGCTGTAGCTAATAGCGGGGGATAGGTCAGTCATCTGAGTGATTCTACTTAGAGCATTTGTGTCCGAAGGGGGACTTGAACCCCCACCCTCTAACGAGGACTAGCACCTCAAGCTAGCGCGTCTACCATTCCGCCACCCGGACTTCCGAGGTAAGAATCTACCACGAATGCTTATGGCAAAGACTGCTGAGATGTTTGGCATCCAGCCGCTTAGCCGCTACCTTTTTAGGTATGGAACAAGATCCAACGGCAGCACTTCAGAAGTTTGTATCGGCACTAGAGCGACACTTGGCCGTTGCTGCCTCTAAGCGTGAGGGATCAGATGAGGCGATGAATCGCGCCTACGACCAGTTGCTTGATGCATTCCTAGGTTACGAGGAAGCACTTCAAGAGACCTATGGGGAATACCTTCCTTTTGAGCAGGCCGAGGATCAGTGACATTACTTGAGGCCCTGATACTTGGGCTGATTCAAGGGCTAACGGAATTCCTTCCCATATCGTCTTCTGCCCACGTGCAGATAGCCCAGGAACTGATGGGTTCATCGAATCTTACAAAACCCCAACTAACTGCCTTTATTGCCACAATTCAAATTGGTACTGAGTTAGCGGTAATCAGTTACTTCGCCAAAACACTGGTTGACATTGCTAAGAACTTCTTCACAGATGCCCTGAAGCCATGGAAAAAACAGGGGGAGAAGTCAAGATTAGGCTGGCTAATAGTTCTTGGATCTTTACCGATCGGAATTTTAGGGCTGACATTTCAAGAGCAGATAGAGCAGGATGTCCGCCAGCTGTGGGTAATTGCCATCACACTGATTGTTTTTGGAATTCTGCTAGGTGTAGCAGATTTTGTTGGAAAAAAAGAAAAGACCATTTCAGAGCTGAATGTGAAGAGTGGTCTGGCGTTTGGATTTGGTCAAGCTTTAGCCCTGATTCCTGGAGTGTCTAGATCCGGAGGTTCAATCACAGTTGGATTGATGTTGGGCTTCACTAGAGAAGCGGCTGCCCGCTATAGCTTTCTGCTAGCTATTCCAGCGGTGCTAGCAGCGGGAACATATCAGTTCACCAAGAGTTTTGGTGATTTACCACCTGATCTTTTGATTGCCACGCTCTTTGCAACTCTGGTGAGTTTTGTCAGTGGGTTGGCAGTTATAGCCTGGCTTTTGAAGTATCTAATTCGCGGAACATATCTGCCGTTTGTGATTTGGAGAATTCTGGTTGGAAGCTTTTTGATTGTGCTTCTCACCACAGGTTCTATCTAGGCTTTGTCGGGTGATTCTGGTCGCTGTCGCAGGTAGCGCTCGAACTCCCTGGCAAGTTGATCTCCCGATACCTCTTCGCTATCAATAGCGTCTCTGTTTTTCTCAAGCTGAGTTACGTAAGAGGACATTTCATCATCACCCTGGGCCATCTCATCAATTGATCTCTCCCAGTCAAAGGCAAGACTTGCCAGGTTTGTTGTGTCGAAGCGAAGATCAGTCAGGGTAGCCAGCTCGTTTAGAAAAGTAAGTGCAGCCTTGGGATTAGTAGTGTTGTGAACATAGTGCGGAACTGATCCCCAAAGTGAGAGAACAGGAATTCCCTCGGCCTCGAAAGCCTGAGCAAGCACCGTCAGAATTCCAACTGGACCCTCGTAACGGGATGGCTCAAGGTCAAAAAGTCCCTGGAGTGATTCATTTTGAGAACTTCTAAAAATCTGCATGGGTCTTGTGTGCGGAACATCCGCGAGCATGGCACCGAGCATGATGACGTAGTCAATTTCTCGGTCCTGCACCATCTCCAGGATTTCTCCAGCGAAGCTAAGCCATCGCCTCGAGGGCTCAGTTCCGAGCAAAAGATATAGGTTTTGCCAGCTAGGGTTTTGAGAAATCTTTTCGGGTGAGGCCTGCAGAAGTTCACAGCCTGGCCAAGAGATGATTCGATTTCCTTCTGCATCAAATTCAATCATCGGCCGCGAAAACTGAAAGTCGAAATAGTCCTCTGGGTCAACAGCATCAAGTGTCTGAACATCCAGCTGTTCGGCGATGGCTTTCAGGGTTCCCGAAGCTCCTTCGGTGGCATCATTCCAACCCTCGAACGCAACGAGCAGTATTCGCCCAGCCAGCATTTAACTCCTTAGCCCTAGGTGAAAACTCTAGTTGACCCACAAACTAGACTTGCCAGGATGTCAAAAAACCCCTTTCCAAAGGCTGTTCTGTGGGACCTGGACGGAACACTTATTGATTCCGAGCACTACTGGGCAATCAGTCAGTCGAAGCTTGCCGTGCAATACGGTGCCGAGTGGACTGACGAGGATGAAAAGGGTGTCATCGGTTCAAGCCTCTATGACTCATCTGCACTGATAAAGCACAAGTTTGGAATCGAAGACCGGTCGGTTCAGGAAATCATTGATCACCTCACCGATGAGGTAATCGAGCAAATGCGCCAGGTTCTTCCCTGGCGACCGGGAGCTCTAGAACTTCTGCTTGAACTTAAACAGCACGGCATCAAAACAGCCATGGTGACTATGTCTATGCGCCGAATGGCCCTGGCGGTGGTCGAGGCAATTCCCTTTGAAGCCTTTGATGCCGTGATTGCAGGTGACGATGTCAAAAATGGCAAACCACATCCCGAGCCATATCTATTGGCCGCTGAGACTCTAGGGCTTACTCCACGCGAGTGCCTTGCCTTCGAAGATTCAATCACCGGCTTAACCAGCGCTGTTGCGGCAGGCACCAATGCCGTTGGCGTGACTAACATGCTGGAGCTTCCAAAAGGTCCTGATCGACGAATTATCGACACCCTGGTGGGTCTTCGAGTTGAGAACCTGCATGAACTGAGAATTCATGACTGAGTTATTCAGCGCCGGAGATAGAGCCCAACTCACCGGACCCAAGGGACGAATCAACACAATAGTTCTGACAAAAGGTGGTCGACATGGCACGCACCGGGGAGAAATAAAACACGACGACATCATTGGCAAGCCATCTGGCTCAGTAATCGAAAACCAAAACGGTGAGAAATTTCTTGCTCTCAAGCCACTGCTCAGTGATTACGTCCTGTCAATGCCACGAGGCGCACAAATCATTTATCCGAAGGATGCGGGGCAAATAATTGTTGAGGGCGACATTTTCCCTGGCGCGGTAGTGATTGAAGCGGGAGTCGGGTCTGGCGCACTTTCCAGCTATCTTCTAAGAGCAATCGGTGATAAGGGAAAACTTTTTTCCTTTGAACTAAGGGAGGAGTTTGCTCAGATAGCTGAGGCAAACGTTGAGAACTTTCTCGGGGTTTCTCCGAAAAACTGGAAGATAACTATTGGCGCGTTGCAAGACAAACTTTCCGGAGTCCTTAAGAACTCCTCTGCTGATCGCGCGGTGCTTGACATGCTGGCACCATGGGAGTGCATTGCTGAAGTTGAGAAAGCGCTAAAACCTGGCGGACTTGTTATCTGCTACGTAGCAACTGCCACGCAGCTCTCCAGGGTCGCGGAGGAGATCAAGGCCACGGGTAGGTTTACCTCGGTAGTTGCTTTCGAGACGCTGGTAAGGCCTTGGCACCTCGAAGGTCTGGCCGTAAGGCCCGAGCACCGAATGATTTCTCACACCGGTTTTCTTCTCACAGCCCGAAAACTCGCTGAAGGCACCGAGTTACCTGATTTTCGCAAGCGCAGAGTCAACAAGGCAGAGGGCTCAGCCGAGGACGCTCAGGAGTGGTTTGGAATGACCGAAAGGCCAGTGGGGGAGAAAAAACTGAGAAAAACTCTGCGACAGGTAACAACTCAGAGCAATAAGCGGAAGAATTAGCAAGTTACGGGAAAGGCCCCAATTGAAGAAAATCGCACTGGCATCAACTGTCCTCCTACTAGCTGGCTGCAGCGCACCTGTAGTGGGTGAGGGAGAGTACGCGCAATCTGTTGCGGGAATTACACCCACGTGTGAATCATTCACCGGCGGAGAAGGCGTAGACCTGATTGAGGTCAGCGGCGAATTTGGAACGCAACCGGAAATTTCTTTTCCGTTTCCAGTAACTGGTGAAGGTATTCAGACCAAGGTCATTATTGAGGGAAACCGCGGACCAATAGTCGGTTCACAGCGAGTGGCCATGCACTTTGTGGGCTTGAACTCTTCAACCGGAGAGGAGTTTCAGGCAAGCGAGTTTGGGACTGAAGATTTCATCTTCCAGGACCTGATTCCAATTACTGAGGAAGACAATCAGCGACCAGATTTTTGCAAAGCGCTCACCGGAGTTCAAGTGGGTTCTCGTATCGCTGTGTTGATGGATCCAGCAAGCGTTCACAACGGTAATGGTGTTCCATCTTTGGGCCTAAGTGAGACTGATGGGGTCGTGTTCATTTTCGACATCATCAAGGCATATCTTCCCAAAGCGAATGGTGCTGCCAAGAATGCTGAAGCTGGCATGCCCACTGTCGTACTTGCACCCAATGGGCGACCTGGCATTCAGATTCCATCAACAGATGCCCCTGCTGAATTTAGAAGAACGGTCTTGATCGAAGGATCTGGTTCAGCTGTCGAGATTGGCGACAATGTCACAGTTCACTACACGGGTTGGATTTGGGATGGCGAGCAGTTCGATAGCTCTTGGGATCGTCAGGCTCCAGCGGCATTTGACGTAAGCACTGATGGTCTGATTGAGGGTTTTGTGCAGGCACTAGAGGGAGTGAAAGTAGGTTCACAGGTGATTGCTGTGATTCCGCCTGAACTCGGTTATGGTGATGTTGACCAAGGTTCGATTCCAGCTGGTTCAACCTTGATCTTCGTGATAGACGTGTTGGGTAAAGACTAAGTTCGGGGGAGCTGTGGCAGGACAATCTCCAGCAGAGCGGCTCTTTACGATTACTTGCTGCCTGATGGCAGCTCCGTCATCAGGACTTACCAAGCAAGCCTTGTATCAGGCCGTCCCTGGCTATCAAAGCGCCGAGAACAATGAAGCCCGCGAGCGTATGTTCGAAAGAGACAAGAAGGATCTCCGAGCAGCTGGTGTTCAGCTAGAGGCTGTGCAATTTGACGGTGAAATCGAGCGGTACGTGATTGCCAAGGGTACCTTCGACTGGCCTAAGGATTTCAAGCTCACTCCTGAACAACTTGGGCTGGTGGAAATCGCAGCCAAGGCTTGGAACACCAAGCAGTTTGCCCAATCAGCCAGAACGGCACTGGCGCGGCTGAAATCCCTCGGTTACGTTGACGTAAGCCGTGAGCTCAACTACATATCTCCTCGTCTGGTTGTCAAACACAAAGCCTTCTTGCCGCTAGCGGAAGCTATTGACGAGAGCAAGACCGTGACCTTTGACTACCGGGTTCCAGGAGAAGAGGCAAAAACCAGGGAAGTGAATCCGCTGAGACTGCGACTAATCGAAGGGGAGTGGGTGCTTCTGGCAGAAAGAGGGCCTGAGATACGGAACTATCTGCTGAGAAGAATTGTGAGCAGGGTGAAGAACACCGGCATTAGCTTTGCACCTGTTTCGCAAGAGGTAATCTCGAAAGCCGAGGAAGACCTGGTTCAGTTCACCAAGTCAAACAAAGCGGTGATTGAAGTTTTAGAAGGCACTGAAGCCTGGTGGCACTTCGGTGAAAAGTCGAAAGTTGATCTGCAGTTCATGGATGAGGAACTGTTGGCCGAAGACCTCTTGGAGTTCGGTTCAGAGATTACTGTTTTGGAGCCTGAGAGTTTGGTCAACAAACTAAAGCAAAAGCTTCAGCGGGTGGTGAGTCAGCATGCCTAGACAGGAAATAGACGGCACAGAACTGTTTGACATTTCATTATCCATCGTCGGAGTGATTCTCAATGAGGGCGATCAGACGCTGAAGGAGCTAGCTGAAAGATTTGATGTCAGTGAGAAAGTGATAAAGAAGGCAGTCCACGCCATCACGGACAGTGAAGACCTAAAGGAGTGCGCTACCCACTTTCACGAGATAACCGATGAAGATGATGAGGGGTGGATATCTTTTCGAAGGGAAAATACAAACCTTCAGGGTCCTCCGAGACTTAGTAAACGTCAACTGACATCTATTGCAATCGGACTTGATTACCTTGCGTCTTTGGAACAATTCGCAGGAAATCAACATCTGGCTGACCTGAGGCTGAAACTGCAATCAGCTGATGCTGTGGCTACTACCGGAGTTGCTGCCACGCGAATAAGTGGACTGCTGGATCAGATTCATTCTGCGATTAACCGCTCAGTAAGCATTGATTGCGAATATCGAAACCAGCGCGGCGAAGTCAGCACGAGAAAGATTGACCCGCTACTGGTCGAGCTAAGAGGGCGCAAACACTATCTCAGGGGATGGTGTCACGTGAATCAAGAGGTGCGATCATTTCGTCTAGATCGAGTCCAGAGAATCTCACTTACTGATTCACCGATTCCGGAAAGTTCCAAGCAGGCTGCAATTCCGGAGGAAGTATTTGGCAACAAGATGGAGGATCAAATCATCACGCTAGCTGCCGAGCCAGAAGCTTCTGAAATTTTCTGGAACTTCCCACTCGCAGAAGAGCCAGTAATAAAAAATGGCAGGTATGTCGGCAAAATTCGAGTTGGCGGGCTTGATGGACTTCCTAGACACGTCGTCCGCTACGGTGGCATGGTTGAAGTGTTAGAACCTAAAGAGGCGCGTCAATTGGTTATTGAATTTGCCAAGACAGCGCTGGGCGAAGCAAATTCACCAAAGGACGAGGATTGATGGATCTCAGCTGGCTCCCGTTAGTTGCGCTGGGCATTGGTCTGTATTTCTTCTTCTTGATGGCCTATCGCCTGTGGGTGGCAGGCAAAGCGCTTTTTGCGGCCGCTGGACGGACTATGGGGCTGTTTGCTGACCTTCAGACCTACGACCGCTCCGTGCCAGAGGGAAAGCAGGCCGTGACCAGTGCTGACCTGGAAAGGGTCGTTTTGGAGCGCCGAAAGCTGGTAAACAGGCGCCGTAAAGACCAGGCGGAGCGACAGCGTAGACTGGTGAACCGAATTCGAGAAATCGAAATAGATAAGAGGTGGGCATGAGACTTCAAGGCTGGGAATGGATCATCATTCTGGCAATCGTGCTACTGCTGTGGGGAGCACCAAAGCTTCCCGCGCTGGCAAAAAGTGCGGCTCAGTCAATGAGGATTTTCAAGAAGGAAGTCAACAAGAATCCGCAAGAGCCAGAGGCTAGTGCCGCAGAAGCCAAAGAGGGCGAGAAGAAGCAGGACTAATGGCTCGGCGCAACAACAAAGAGCGCCGAATGAGTCTTGGTTCCCATTTGCGGGAACTGAGAAAACGTCTTTCATGGTCGGCGGGGTTTATAGTCGCTGGCACGGTCGCAGGCTGGTTTCTGTTTGATCCAGTCTTCAAAATACTTCAGCAGCCGCTGCTTGACGTCACTCAGGCCAGGGGAATTGAAGCAATCGTCAATTTCGGAACTGTAGTTTCGGCGTTTGATCTAAGAATCCAAGTCTCAATCTTTCTCGGTCTGGTGATGACGGCACCGGTCTGGCTATGGAATCTATGGGCGTTTGTCGCACCAGGACTTAAAAAGCGTGAGAAGAGATTTGCCATCGGATTCGTTTCAGCAGCATTGCCGCTGTTTCTCTTGGGAACAACTCTGGCTTGGACCTCACTGCCTGGATTCGTAGTAGTGCTAATTGGATTCACCCCAGAGGGTAGCTCTAACGTAATTAACGCAAGCGAGTATGTTCTTTTCGCAATCCGCATTTTGTTAATTTTTGGGCTTGCATTTGTGATGCCGGTGGTCCTAGTTCTTCTCAACTTTGCTGGTCTCGCCACTGGCCGAGGAATCTTAAAGTCTTGGCGATTAGCTGTCTTTCTAATTGCAGTGGTATCTGCTCTAGCGACACCAACTGCAGAGCCAATGACAATGTTCTTACTAATGGGTCCGCTGTCTGCCCTTTACTTCTTGGCCGTTGGAATCGCGATGGCAAACGACAAGCGTCGAGAACGCAAGCAGGCAAAAATCGTGGACGCTGATGAGCTTGAAGTCGACTGAGCCTTCGGCATCTGAGAGATATCAGCGAGCGAAGCAGTTCAATAAATATCAGCAACTAAAGCTATTTCAGTCCGAGCTTCCCTTTCCCATGGACGATTTTCAGGAGCGGGCCTGCCAAGCTCTGGAGGAGGGCAGTGGTGTCCTCGTTGCCGCCCCAACTGGAGCGGGAAAGACAGTCGTGGGTGAGTTTGCGATTCACCTGGCAATTGCTAACGGGCAGAAAGTTTTCTACACAACTCCGATTAAGGCTCTGAGTAATCAGAAATTTGCGGAGCTGGTGAAGCGGTATGGAAAGGAGAGGGTTGGCCTCCTGACCGGTGACAACAACCAAAACTCCGAAGCTCAAGTAGTTGTTATGACCACCGAGGTTCTCAGAAACATGATCTACGCCAATTCCGAAACCCTCAAGGAGCTTGGATTTGTGGTGATGGACGAGGTCCACTACCTAGCAGATCGCTTCCGCGGTGCCGTTTGGGAAGAAGTGATACTTCACCTACCAAAGGATGTCTTAGTGATATCTCTTTCCGCAACAGTTAGTAACGCGGAGGAGTTCGGAGCTTGGCTCGACGAGGTGAGGGGGAACACATCGATTGTGGTCTCGGAACACAGACCCGTCCCTCTGCACCAGCACGTGCTGTTTGGCTCAGAGATTTTGGAGCTCTTTGAAACCGGTAGTAACCAGATGAGAGTCAATCCAGAGCTCACACAAAAACACCAGGCCCGAACCCGCGGGCCAATTGCTGGTAGGGGTAAGTGGGGTGGGAAGAAATATTCCGGTGCTGATCGTGAGCGAATGCAGCGTCAGTTTCCTCGACTAGATAAGGCTGAAGTGGTCCAGCGGTTAAGTGACCTAGAACTGCTCCCAGCTATCTTCTTCATCTTCTCAAGAGCAGGTTGTGACGCTGCGGTCACTGCTTGCAGAAGAGAGGGGCTGCGACTTACTAGCCGTGATGAGCAGCAGGAAATTAGGGCCATTGTTGAAAACCGATGCTCTTCGATCTCAGATGATGATTTGGACACCCTCGGTTACCACGATTGGCTGGAATCTCTGGAGAGGGGATATGCCTCACATCACGCAGGACTTCTTCCAGCATTCAAAGAAGTTGTGGAGGAACTTTTCCTTCGAAAACTAATCAAGATAGTTTTTGCGACGGAGACTCTTGCGCTCGGGATCAACATGCCTGCGAGAACCGTGGTTTTAGAGCGACTAGACAAATTCAATGGCGAATCCAGGGTCAACATAACCGCTGGTGAGTACACCCAGCTGACTGGCCGAGCAGGTCGCAGAGGTATTGATATCGAGGGACACTCGGTTGTGCTGTGGGGTGCTCAGCTAGATCCAAACATCGTTGCTTCCCTTGCCTCCAAGCGCACCTATCCACTGAACAGTTCGTTTCGTCCCACCTACAACATGGCCGTAAATCTAATCTCTGCTTTCGGAAAAGAGCGCGCTGCCAAGGTCTTAGAGCGATCATTCGCCCAGTTTCAAGCCGATCGCTCCGTAGTTGGTCTAGCCCAGGTCATCTCCGACAAAGAAGCTTCACTTGCTGGTTACGAAAAGTCGATGGCCTGCCACCTTGGAGACTTCAGGGAGTACTCCGCGCTTCGCAGAGAGATTTCAGATCTCGAGAAGGAGGCGGCTCGAATTCGAAACCGATCCGGTTCTGATGTCCGACTTTCAAAACAGATGCGAACCATTGACTCAAACCTAGGAAGGCTTAGGAAAGAACTCAGAGCACATCCATGTCATCACTGCTCGGACAGGGAAGCACATGCCCGGTGGGGCGAGCGGTATCAAAAACTGAAAAAAGAGATTGAGCAAGCGGTGGGGAATCTGGAGAGCAGGACTGGCCAGGTTGCCAAAGTATTCGAGAGAATCTGCGATTTGTTGACACAGCTCGGTTATCTCAAGGTTGCAGGCGACGACCTTGAGGTCACTAAGGCCGGAATGCAGCTATCGAAGATCTACGGTGAACGAGACCTACTGATAGCGCAGTGCCTAAAGGCAGGTGTTTGGCAGAAGCTTGACCCTGCCTCAATGGCGACCATGGCCGCCTGCCTCGTGTATGAGGGTAGGGGAGAGGAGTCGGAGCTTGAACCGAAACTTCCCAGAGGTAATTTCCAAGAGGCATTGGCGGCAACGGAGTTAGTGCAAGAGGAACTTTACGAACTGCAGGGTGAGTATCGTCTTCCCAAAGAGCAGCGATTGCAACTTGATATGGCCTGGGGCGTCTATCGCTGGGCAACCGGAGCGAAACTGCAAGATGCACTAAAGCTAACTGGACTTTTAGCTGGTGACTTTATTCGCTGGAGTAAGCAAATCATTGATCTTCTGGACCAGATATCAGTCTCAGCCGATGCTCAGGTTGCCGAAACAAGCTATAAAGCTATTGATCTAGTGAAACGTGGAATAGTCGCATACAGCTACTACATCTAAAAACATGGGAAAGAGTTTGAAAGACCTACTTTGGAGACTTGCGCTTGGAGTCCTCGCAGGTTTAATTGCGCTCTACGTATTTCCCACCGAAAACATTTGGGTTTTAGCACCTCTAATTCCAGCCCTCACTTTTCTTTCAGTCCTGGGTGCGGGTTTCTGGAAGGCTGTTTTCGTTGGCTTTATGTCTGGTCAAGTTTTCTATGTTTCGCATATTGAGTGGATTGCTCTCTACCTCGGACCGGTTCCACTCTTTGCCCTTAGCACTCTTGTTTCTCTCTATTCAGCTTTAGCAGCTGGAGTAATTGCCTGGGTTTGGAAAAAGATTGGTAAGGCCGATGGCTCATCACTAAAGGTGGCAGTTCTGCTCGCGGCAATTTGGACGGCACGGGAATTTGGCTCTGGAAATTTCCCATACGGCGGATTTCCGTGGTCGCGCCTGTCCATGACTCAATCCGACAGCTTTCTTTCAACATGGGTTTGGTGGGGTGGGATGTCCCTGCTCAGTTTCGTAATTGCGATCTTGGGTGCATTGATTGCACTATTGATTAGAAACAGGGGAGTGGTACCAAGGGTTTCCTTTGCGGCACTGGCCCTTACGCTTTTGATTGTTCCGCTTGTTACGCCTATTGGGGTAACCACCACAGAGGCTGGAACGAAAACGATTGCAGCGGTGCAGGGTGATGCCAATGCTGGGCTTTTCTCAAATGTCACTCCTGGCACAATCTTGAAAAACCATGCCGATGCAACTCAGCTAGTCATTCAGAAGGAAAGACCAATTGATCTACTCGTTTGGCCAGAGAATGCATCGGATCTGGACCCTTTGCGTTACCCGGAGGCTAGAGAGGTTATAGAGAGAATCGCACAGGAGGTAGACGCTCCATTTACTTTTGGCACAGTTACCAGAAGGGGAGAAGAGAGTTTTAATTCGACGATTCTTTGGCTTCCAGGAACTGGACCCGTTGACTTCTATGACAAAAAACAACCCGTTCCTTTTGCCGAGTACGCGCCGGACAGAGAGTTCTGGAGGATGTTTGCTCCTGATCTCGTCGACATGATTCCCCGTGGGTATAGCTTCGGGGTCCAGGACGGAATCTATGAGATTGACGATTTCAAAGCTGGCACTCTGATTTGTTTTGAAATTGCGGAAGATTGGATCCTTCGAGACCTATCACACTCGGGAGCAGAGGTAATTCTTTCTCAAACGAATAATGCTGACTTTGGCTATTCAGACGAAACTTTTCAGCAAGCTGCAATTGCAAGGCTTCGCGCAATTGAAACCGGTCGGACTGTCGTGAACATATCTACAGTGGGGTTGTCGGCAATTTATCTTCCAAATGGACAAGTGCTGAGCGAGGTTGAGTGGTATACGCCCGCAGCTATGGTTGAAGAAGTTCCCCTTTTCACCGGTCTTACTCCCGCTATGTATGTGGGAACCATGTTTGACTGGATTAATTTGGTGATTGTTCTGTTGGTACTGATTGCCATTGGGCTAAGAAGAAGAGTATGAAGACTCTGATCATGATGCCAACCTTCAACGAGGTCGAGACTCTTCGTCAGACAGTTGAGAAGGTGATTCAGCAAAATCTGAACTTAGACATCCTGATCATTGATGACAATTCACCTGATGGAACCGGATCGTTAGCCGACAGACTAAAACTTGAGTTTGACTGTGTTGACGTCATACACAGACCAAAGAAAGAAGGACTTGGCCGAGCCTATGCCGCCGGGTTTGCTCATGGGATACAGGGTAACTATTCAAAGCTTGTTGAAATGGATGCCGATGGCTCACACAGACCTGAGGACTTAGTGGGCCTGCTGTCAAAATCTGATGAAGCGGACCTGGTTATCGGGTCACGCTGGATTACCGGGGGAGAAGTTGCCAACTGGTCATTTCTGAGGCAGTTGATATCAAAACTTGGAAATCGCTACGCCTCGATGATGCTTAGAAGCAAAATCAAGGACATGACTTCGGGTTATCGAATCTATTCGGCATCACTTGCTGGGAAGTTGCCCATTGAAAAAATGCAGGCTCACGGCTACGCATTTCAGGTGGAGATGGCCTATCGAAGTCAAATGCTTCAAGCTGTCATTGTGGAGGTTCCGATTCGCTTTGTTGAGCGGGAGGAAGGCCGCAGCAAAATGACCTTGGCTATTGTGCTGGAGGCTTTTCTGCTGTGCACCAAATGGGGGCTTTTCGGCCTTAGGCGGTGAGGCGCCCTTCAGCTCTTCTCTTGCGCATGTCAGCTAGCACTTCAGTCAGTAAGGCCTCGAGCTCTGCTCGCGATCTTCTCTCGAGCACCATGTCGTAATGAGTTCGCGGTGTCTCGGCTTCAATAAGTGGCAAGGCCATTTCCTCGCCGTCCACCAAACGAGTGGCAGGGGAGTGGCAAGCTCTGCAGTTCCAAGAACTTGGAATTTCAGCACCTAGAGCAAACGTCACACGTGTTTCATGGCCGCTGCGGCAGAGGTAATAGATGCTCCGGCGCTCTGCCAGTTCTACGCCCTCTTCACGCTCCAATGAAAGAGATCCCAGTCTCATTCCGCGCATTGATTCAGTCATTTGCTCTCCTGCCAAACAGAACAGGGGAGTGGCTTTTCACAATCCCTAGCGGGAACTATTCACAGAAACTACTCAGCTTGAAAAAGATCTGCTCGATCAGTAACTATTCCATCGGCGCCAAGTGACAGTAGTTTTTTCATCTGCTCAGGGTCATTGATGGTCCAAAAGTGCACCTCAACACCGTGCTTTTGGGCCCTTGAAATCAGACTCTTGTCAGCAAACCTGATTGGGCCCTTACTCACGGGAAGTTGCAAGGCGTCAACATCGCTGACAATGCTCGAGAATCCAAGTCCAAATAAAAACTTGTTGCTGGCCCAAGCTGCTAACGCAACGCTCACCGAACTACTGGTCGCTACAGGTCTTGAAAAGCTACTCAGCGCTGACTTTCTAACCGGGTTTGAAAAGGAGGAGACTAAGACTCGATCATGCGCCTGGTGTTTTTCAATCGCTGCAATGGTCGGCTGAATTGCCCAGCGAGTCTTAATGTCAAGATTAAAAAAGGCACTGGGGAAGTGCTCAAGCGCGTTATCAAGGGTTGGAATTCTTCCACCACCAATAAGAGGTATTTCTTGTAATTCGGTTAGGGTCAATTCCGAAACTTTTGCATCTACGCCTGCTACACGCCTGAGATCTTCGTCGTGAAACAGCACAGCAATTTGATCCTTTGTAGCCTGGGTGTCTGATTCCAAGTGCGTAGCGCCAAATCTTAGAGCCTCGGCAAATGCCTCTAAGGTGTTTTCGTCAATGCCTTTGTGGTGAGCAAGACCTCTGTGAGCAAAAATCCTTGGCTTGGCAGGGGAGAAATAGGGCTTTGTTATTTTGACCTCCCGCTAGCATTAGCCAGTGCTTCAGTCTAATTTGGCTCTCAAGCTGCCGAAATTGTTCCTAGGTCTTTTCATCTACGGAATTGGTGTTGCACTCACAGTTGACGCCCAAATCGGAATTGCACCCTGGGATGTTTTAGCGCAGGGAATTAGCAGACAAACTGGCATTTCATTCGGGGTAGCGACAGTAGGCGTTAGCGTTCTCGTTCTTCTGCTCTGGATTCCCCTGCGAGTAAAGCCAGGACTCGCATCTATCCTCAATGCTTTACTGATTGGCCTCTTCGCTGATCTAGCTCTTTTCTACCTAGAGACTCCCCAGGATTACTTATCCAAAGTCGTCATGTTTATCCTCGGAATGGTCGTCATATCATTCGCCACGGGGATGTATATCTCAGTTGGCATGGGTAAAGGGCCCAGGGATGGCCTGAACATCGGATTAGCGCAAAGAATGAAACGGCCTTTCTGGCAAGCCAGATTGCTAGTTGAGATTTCAGTTGTCAGCGTTGGATTTCTTCTTGGTGGTCAGGTTCGCGAAGGCACCGTGATATTTGCTCTGGGCATCGGATACCTAAATCAACTTGGTCTGAGGCTATTCAAATTGGCCGATAAGGACGGGAACGTCTAATTGCTTGAAACCGGCTACAGAAGCGGTGTCTGGAAGAACATACCTAAAGCCGATAATAAACATTATGTCAAGTTATGTTTTTAGAGGCCTTCCCCGCGTTCATAGCTAATCTGAGCTCAGAACTTCTGAGTGGCTGCCGTCCACCTATTGAGCTGATCCATAGCCGTTCCTGAGGTGATGGCGGACATGGTTTTTGCCAAAGCTTCTGCTAAACGCTGCTTGATTGGCTGGCTGGCCAGATCGGGATTTTTGGCAAGTTCATAGGCTGCCAGGCCCGCAGCGGCATTCAGAGCGACAATTTCGGTGATGGCCTGGGAATGCTCAAATTGGTCCCTAGAGAGGACTTTCAGGGCCACCTGAGCGTTGTGGTGGGCATCTCCCCCAATTAGCCACTCTCGTTTGGCTCTCATAAGCCCCAGATCCGTTGCATCTAGCCGGTGTTCTTCAACCTTTCCTGAGCTGACCTGCCAAATTTGGTTCTGATCAGTAGTGGAAAGCTCATCCAGACCATCATCTGAGCGGAAAACCAGGGCTGTTCTGCCCCTCTGAGCCAGTTCCTGGGCCATCAGGGGGGCAATTTGGCGGTTAGCAACCCCCAGTGCCGTGGCAATGGGCTGGGCTGGGTTTGCTAGCGGCCCGAGGAAGTTGAAGGTCGTAGGGATCCCGAGCTCTTTGCGGATGGGAGCGACATGGCGCATTGCTGGGTGAAAAACGGGGGCAAAGAAGAACGTTATTCCTGCGGCCTGAAATACTTGGCTGACCTGCTGGGGTGAGAGATCGAGCCTGATACCAAGCACCTCCAGCATCTCTGAGGAGCCTGTCTTTCCGGAAGCTGATCTGGAACCATGCTTAAGCACTGGCACCCCGGCGGCAGCGGCAACAATCGAAGCCATTGAACTGACATTGACAGTGCCGAGCAGATCTCCCCCAGTTCCCACGATATCTAAAGCATCATTTCCAGTTTCGAGAACAAGAGCATTCTCAAGCATTACGTCGACAAGTCCCGAAAGTTCTTCAGCTGTTTCACCCTTAGCTCTCAGGGCCAACATAAAAGCACCAATTTGACTGGCTGTTGCTTCTCCGGCCATGATCTGACGCATTGACCAGCTCGCATCTTCTCGTGAGAGGTCCTCCCCCGACAAAAGTCGCGTCAAAATATTGGACCAGGACAAATCAGCCATGGCGAGAAGTCTAATCATTCGAATTTTTTTAATCAGTGCAAAAAATTCCAAATTCCGCGTAAATTCGGGCATTTTAGGCCAGTTGGCAAGTTACAATTAAGTCATGTCAGCCTCCACAACTTCTGCTCCTATGACCATTCAGCGGCCGAACACGACCAGCGTGGGCACCATTGTTTGGCTTGGCAGTGAGGTCATGTTCTTTGCGGGGCTTTTCGCCATGTACTTCTCGCTGAGGGCTGGCGCTCCTGATTTGTGGGCAAATGACACCCAAATCTTGAACGTTCCTTTCGCCCTTATCAACACCCTGATCCTTGTTTCTAGCTCGTTCACCGCGCAGTTCGGTGTCTTTGCCGCCGAGCGCATGCAGGCTAGAAGAACGAGCTGGGCTCCTGCCAACTGGGGAATGATTGAGTGGTTTTTCCTCACCTACATCCTCGGCGCAATTTTCGTCGCCGGCCAGGTTTGGGAATACGCGATGCTAATCAGCGAAGGCGTTTCACTTAGTTCGAATTCATTCGGCTCAGCTTTCTACATAACAACTGGATTCCACGCTCTGCACGTGACTGGTGGATTGATTGCATTCTTGCTTGTGATCGGTAGAGCCTATGCGGCAAAGAATTTTGGTCATCGAGAAGCAACCAGCGCCATTGTTACGTCCTACTACTGGCACTTCGTGGACGTTGTCTGGATTGGTCTTTTCCTAGTCGTTTATGTTTTGAAATAAAAAATGGAGAATCAGTTGAAGCAAAAACCAATGCGTCGTCGTCCATGGGCTCTCGGGGTTGTGATATTTCTCGGCCTAGTGATGTCTGGTGGCGGTTACGCTGTTGCGACTCAGACTTACCAAGCTGAGTTTGGCTCCCCCGCTCAGGTTGAAGAGGGACGCAAGCTGTTTCTCGCAAACTGTGCAAGTTGCCACGGAACAAATGGTGAAGGTGCAGTTGGTGGACCGAGCCTAATTGGAGTTGGTGCTGCATCAGTTGATTTCCAGGTTGGAACCGGACGCATGCCGGGGCAGGCATCAGGTCCGCAGCTTTACAAAAAGCCGGTGCAGTTCACCGAGGAGCAAATTCTCGCGATGGCTGCTTATGTTGCATCGCTAGCCCCTGGTCCGGCCATTCCAGCTGAAGAATTTCTAAGAACTGATGGTGACGTAACCCACGGTGGAGAACTTTTCAGAATTAACTGTGCGATGTGTCACAACGCAGTTGGTGCAGGTGGTGCGCTAACCGAAGGAAAGTTTGCTCCAGGCTTGCAAGGTGTAACGGAAAAGCACATCTACGAGGCAATGGTCACGGGACCGCAGAACATGCCAGTTTTCAGCGATGCGAACCTGACGCCTGAGGATAAAAAGGACATCATTTCCTACCTGAAGTATGTTGAAGAGTTTGAATCTGTTGGTGGCTACGAACTCGCCTCCATTGGTCCAGTAGCTGAAGGTCTATTCACCTGGATCTTTGGAATCGGATTCATCATCGCGATTACTGTCTGGCTGGGAGCGAAGGCAAACTAATGAGCGAACTAGATAAGTACTCAGCCGGCAGCAGAACTGACATCGTCAGACCAATTGCTGACCCAGGTCTAGAGCCACACCGAGAGCGCATGACGGATAAGAGTGAACGTCACGCAAGAAACGCCGAGAAGCAAGTCTCCTTCATGTTTATCCTCAGCATCATCGGCGCGATTATCGCCGTCTGGGGATTCTTTGCTTTCCCAATTGTCGATGGTGATCTCAGTGCAACCAGAAACAACACTTTCTGGATGGGCATTGGAATGGCGCTTTCCATGCTTGGTATCGGTTTCGGTGCAGTGCACTGGGCGAAGACACTGATGCCTGACAATGAAGTGTCCGAGGAAAGACACATCGCTAGAAGTAGCGACGAGGCAAGGGCTCAGGCCATTGAGATTGTGAAGCTTGCTGACGGTGAATCAGGTTTCACCAGAAGAAAACTAATTAGAAGAACTCTCTATGGTGCGCTGGCATTTTTCCCGATTCCAGCTGTTGTTATTTTTGGAGACTTAGGTCCTGTCGTTGGCGACACACTTAAGCAGACTATGTGGAGACCAGGTACGCGACTTACTCGCGATCCAACCGGTATCCCAATCAAAGCTTCCGAAGTCACTATTGGCTCGGTCTTTCACGTAATACCTGAGGGACTCAGTGACTTAGAAGAACACAAACTGGAGGAAAAGGCTAAGGCTGCAGTTCTGCTGGTGAGAGTAAATCCAGCGGATCTGAAAGAAGATCCAGCCAAAGCATCTTGGAGTTACGACGGTATCGTCGCGTACTCCAAGATCTGTACTCACGTAGGTTGCCCTGTGGCACTCTACGAGCAGCACACCCACCACTTGCTGTGTCCATGCCACCAGTCGACATTCGACTTGGCTGATCACTGCAAGGTTATTTTCGGTCCCGCCGCTCGCCCTCTCCCCCAACTGCCAATCGCAGTTGATGACGAGGGCTACCTAATCGCTCAGAGTGATTTCTTGGAGCCGGTTGGACCATCGTTCTGGGACATGAGGAAGTAAGAAAATGAGTTCTACAACCGAGCCAAAGACCGCAATCGGAAAAGCAGCCAACTACATCGATGAAAGACTCACTGTTGGCACTGTCCTAAAAAACTTCGGTCGCAAGGTCTTCCCTGATCACTGGAGCTTCATGCTCGGTGAAGTGGCGATGTATTCATTTGTCATTTTGATCATTTCCGGAACATTCCTAACTTTCTACTTCCAGCCTTCAATGGCTCACACCTACTACGACGGAAGCTACGCTCCGCTGAAGGGTGCTGAAATGACGGTCGCCTACGCGTCATCGCTAGATATCAGCTTTGACATCCGTGGCGGTCTGCTAATGAGGCAGGTTCACCACTGGGCTGCTCTAGTCTTCGTCGCTGCTGCAGGCCTTCACATGCTGCGAGTGTTCTTTACCGGTGCGTTCCGCAAGCCAAGAGAGCTGAACTGGGTCGTTGGCTTCCTGCTCTTTGTTCTTGGAATGGCCGCTGGCTTCACCGGTTACTCGCTTCCCGATGACCTACTGTCTGGTAATGGTCTAAGAATCATCGACGGCATGATTAAGGGAATCCCCGGAATCGGGCCTGCGATATCCTCTGGTTTCTTTGGTGGTGAATTCCCTGGAACTGAAGTTGTCGCCAGGTTATACAGCCTTCACATCATGATCATCCCGGCGCTAATCATTGCTCTTCTAGCCCTGCACCTGATGATGGTGGTCGTGCACAAGCACACCCACTACCCAGGGCCAGGACGCAGAGATGACAACGTTGTTGGCTATCCGCTGATGCCTGTTTACGTCGCCAAGGCAGGTGGATTCTTCTTCCTAGTATTCGGTGTGATTGCTGCAATCTCTGCGACTTTCACAATCAACCCAATTTGGAACTACGGGCCATACGACCCATCCCCTGTTTCCGCAGGAACGCAGCCTGACTGGTACATCGGATGGCTTGATGGAGCGCTTCGTTTAGCACCTGGTGGTCTTGACATTAACGTCTTTGGATACATCATTCCCATGGGTGTCATGCTGCCAATCATCGTTTCTCTAGTGTTCCTAGGCTTGGTCGCTGCCTATCCATTCATTGAGGCCTGGGTAACTGGAGACAAGCGCGAGCACCACGTTTTGGACCGTCCAAGAAACAACCCAACCAGAACTGCAATTGGTGCAGCTGGAGTGATGTTCTATGCGGTTCTCTGGGCCGGGGCTTCCACTGACCTAATAGCCATCTTCTTCCAGATGTCTCTTAACCACGTCCTGGTTGCGATGCAGATCATGCTCATTTTGGGTCCGATCCTTGCCTACTGGATCACTAAGCGCACCTGTATATCGCTTCAGCGCAAGGATCGAGAGATTGTCCTTCATGGACGCGAGACCGGCAGGGTGGTAAGACTCCCCCACGGTGAATACATCGAGGTTCACGAGCCAGTTGACAAGTACGAGCTTTGGAAGCTGGTTGACTTCAAGGACTATGAGCCGATCATGCCAAGGCCGAATAAGAACGGCAAGATCACGCTCGGCACCAAGATCCGTGCTGCCCTGTCACGAATCTATTTCGAAGACAGAATTGCTCCGGTCTCGAAGGCTGAATACGAGCTGGCTCACTCTGAGCACGCTCCAGCGATTGAGACGCCAAAGCGCAAGCCGAAGGCAATCAAGTCCAAGCAAAAGCAGTAGCTTTAGAAACTAAAAGCCCTGGTTTAGGCCAGGGTTTTTAGTTTAAGTCCTTTACGACCAGGACGTGCTTATCGTCGACTTTCTGAACCACTGCAAAACCTAATTTTTCAAACATGCTGAGCTTCCCACGGTAGCCGTAATCAACATGAGCGTTACTAGCCATTGGTGCTGCTTGGACTTTGCTGAAGCCTCGGCTCTTCAGGTCCTCAACTCCATAATCAAGCAGCGCTGAAGCAATTCCTTGGTTCTGGTATTTATCCTGAATCACGAAGCAAATGATTGTTGCCGTTTTATCATCGGTAGGTGCCAGTGATTGAAAGTTATTGTTTTTGTTTGCAGCCATCCAGCCGACAACAGGAGTTTCAGTCTGGGAAGTATCAATAGCAAGATATCCCTGCATCACCCCGCTGGCAATTCTCTCGCAGGCCTTCCTGCGATTATCTTCCGCGGTGTCAGAGCAGCCTGGTTTGTCTAGGTATGCCTGGCAGTAGCAGCCCGCCCATTGAGGTTGGGAAATGAAAGCTGGCCCATCCATGAACTCGAGGAACTTGTCCATTTCTGTGCCACTGAGGCGTCGGTACTCAATCACTTAAAAAGGATAGGCCCGATGGAAACAAAAAGGGCCTACCTGATAGTGGTAGGCCCAATCAATATGGTGGAGATGCCGGGAATCGAACCCGGGTCCACTACGAAGAGTGTGACTCTTCTACGGGTGTAGCTCTCTAAGTCGTTCTACTTGGCTGCGGAATTTGTCGAAAGCAACTACGCCGACCAGCCCAGTCAGTGAAAAAGTCCCGCTCTGGCCACCGACAAACCAGAGAAGCAAGATTTCTAAATGACGCCTGGATCTAGGACGAAATCATTCCTAGGCAGACGGATTTCGGGGCTAGCTTAAGCAGCTAGGGCGAAATCGGCGCGCTTTGTATTGGCACCTATAAGTTACACAGAGCGTTTACGAGATAACTGTGCATCCTCGACCCGCTTCATTCACACGTGCATTGCAGTGTCGAAACCGATCATCCCCATATTGAGTTTTGTAGATTCATGCCCTTTAGGGCAGCAAAGAAGGATAACACCAAAAGTTGGTAATTGTTACGGTTAGTGTGCGTGGGCGAAGCGATCGTATTCGAAGACGAATCCGATGATTCCGACCAAAGCAAAGGGCAAAGCCACGAAGAACAGCCACCAACCCACCGCCAAAGAGGCAAAAGCTACGGCGGACGCTGATCCAATCATGAATGGCCACCAGCTCCAAGGGCTGAAAAACCCTACTTCCCCAGCGTCGTCTTCGATGTTTCCATCCTGTCGGTCTTCCGGCAGAGTGGCAGTGCGGCGCATACCGCTGTAAAGGTAGAAGGCGACAAAGACAGCCAGGATAACTAGCAGTGCCATCGCTGCTGTCCCTACAGGCTCCACTACCCCAGTGTCGAGATAGGTCCAAATTGCATAGGCAATGTCGGCGACAGTGAAGTAGGCCGCCATCACCAGCAGTATGACAATGTTGGTGCGCATTAGATTCTGCCCTCTTCCCTGTAAGCAGCCTTAGCTTCAGGAGCGGCATATTCAGGGTGGTTTAGATCAAAAGCTGGAGATTCCGAACGGATTCTTGGAATCGAGTGGAAGTTGTGCCTTGGAATTGGTGATTCGGTTGCCCACTCAAGACTTCTTCCATAACCCCAAGGATCCTTCAGTTCAACCTTGGTTCCGTGACGATAGGTAATCCATACGTTCCAAAGGAACGGAATCATGGAAACCGCTAGCAGAATCGCACCCAGCGTCGAAATGATGTTGAGCTCAGTAAACCCATCCTCGGGCAAATACGTGGCGTAGCGTCGAGGCATACCCATTACTCCGAGCCAGTGCTGAACTAGGAATGTGGTGTGGAAACCGATAAACAAAATCCAGAAGTGGATCTGGCCCAATCTTTCATTAAGCATCTTTCCGGTGAACTTTGGCCACCAGAAGTAGAAGCCAGCAAACATTGCGAACACCACAGTTCCAAATACCACATAGTGGAAGTGCGCAACCACGAAGTAGCTGTCGGAAAGGTGGAAGTCAAGCGCTGGCGAGGCCAGGATTACACCAGTCAATCCGCCAAAGACGAAGCTGACCAGGAAGCCAAGGGCAAAAACCATCGGTGTTTCAAACGTGATGGAACCTCGCCACATAGTTCCTATCCAGTTGAAGATTTTCACACCGGTCGGAACTGCAATCAGCATTGTCGTGAAAGCGAAGAATGGCAGCAGCACCTGGCCTGTGACGTACATGTGGTGAGCCCAGACTGTCATCGAAAGGGCGGCAATGGCAATCGTCGCATAGACCAGGGTCTTGTAGCCAAAAATTGGTTTACGGCTAAAGACTGGGAAAATCTCCGAAACAATTCCAAAGAATGGCAGAGCCAAGATGTAAACCTCTGGGTGTCCAAAGAACCAGAACAGGTGCTGCCATAGCATCGCTCCACCATTTTCTGGATCAAAGATGTGCGCACCAAATCTTCTATCAGCACCAAGGGCAAATAAGGCCGCTGCCAGTGGGGGGAAGCACATGATCACAAGAATTGAAGTGACCAGCGTGTTCCAAGTGAAGATGGGCATGCGCCACATCGTCATACCTGGAGCACGCATAGTGATGATCGTGGTGATGAAGTTCACTCCACCCAAAATCGTTCCAAAACCGCTAAGGGCTAGACCAAAGACCCACAAGTCACCACCGATACCTGGCGAGAAAGTCGTATTGGAAAGCGGAGCGTAGGCGAACCAACCAAAAGATGCTGAACCCTGAGGGGTAAAGAAACCAGCAACTGCGATGAAAGAACCGAAGTTGTAGAACCAGTAGGCAATGGCATTCAGTCTTGGGAACGCAACATCTGGCGCGCCAATCTGAACTGGCATCAGGACGTTTGCGAAACCTGCGAACAGTGGGGTTGCAAACATCAAGAGCATGATGGTGCCGTGCATTGTGAACAGCTGGTTGTACTGCTCCTTCGTTGCAACAATGTCCAGGCCTGGCAGCGTTAGCTGGGCACGAATGATAAGCGCCATTACACCGGCAATTAGGAAGTAAATGAAAGAGGTTATTAGGTACAGGTAACCGATTTTCTTGTGATCGGTGGTGGTCAGCCAGTCAACCAGAATTCTTCCCTTGCTCCTCTTCGGAGCAAAGGAGGTTGGGTTGGTCGTTGTCTGAGTTATGGTCGCCACGATTAGTTCCTAATTCCAGGATCGCCACCAGGAAGATTCTGGTTTCGATCGTACGTGTTATCTAGCTGTCCGACATTGCCCTTGGCAGCAAGTGAGGCAAGGTGTGCTTCGTACTCCTGCGGAGAAACAACTTTGACGTTGAAGAGCATCATCGAGTGATACTCTCCGCAGAGCTCCGCACATTTGCCCACATAGGTTCCCTCCTTCAAAGGAGTGAAATACATGCGGTTAGTCATTGCTGGGAACATGTCCTTTTTGTAAAGGAATTCCACTACCCAAAATGAGTGAATGACATCTCTCGAGGAAAGATCAATTTGAACTGACTTTCCAACAGGCAGGTAAAGCGTCGGCAAAGTCTCCATGATGTTCTCTTCATCACCGGTGAACTGCGCCTGGATTCCAGAATCGTAAACATTTGCATCGACGTAGTTGAAGTCCCAACTCCACTGCTTGGCAATTACAGAGATGTGGACATCGGGGTTTTCAATTTTTGCTTCAATGGCAGCGGTGTCGCGCGCGGTGAAGGCGAAGAAGCCAAGAACCAGAATTAGTGGCACCGCAGTGAACAAAGCCTCGATTGGCATGTTGTAGCGGAACTGAACGGGAATGCCCGTCTCCCCCTTGCGACGTCTGTAGACAATCAGCGCCCAGGCCATAAGTCCCCAAGCGACAACTCCGACCAGCAGAAGCACAATCCAAGAAGTTGTCCAAAGACCGATGATGCGATCTGTGTGGTTTGTCACACCAGCGGAGTCGGGAAGGAAGCCACGCTGAACCTCAGGAGTGCAACCGGCCAGGGTCAAACTGAGGGCGGAAAGGAGGCTGACCAGGGTCAGTTTTCGACGCCATTTAGTCACTGAGGAATCCTTATTTTTACGAGAACTTCCCCTAGTTTACCCTGAAATCAGGCACAGGGTTTCAGATTTGGGCTCTTTAGGAGAAGGAGTCTCCGCAGGCACAAGACCCTGAGGCATTGGGGTTGTCAATTGTGAAACCTTGCTTCTGGATCGTGTCCTCAAAGTCGATCTGAGCGCCATCGAGATAAGGAACACTCATCGGATCCACAACAACCTCGACACCATCAAAACCAACGACAGCGTCTGCCTCTTCCAAGGTCTCGTCAAAAAACAGCTGGTAGATAAGTCCTGAACAACCACCTGGCTGCACGGCAACGCGCAACCTGAGATCATCTCGACCTTCTGCTGAGAGAAGGCTCTTAACCTTCGAGACAGCCTGATCGGTTAGTTTCACTCCGTGAGCTAATACCTCAGCCATTTTTACCTCCAGACTCTATTTTAACTACTTTCTCACCATCTGATTCCCGTGGAGCAATAGCAGTGTCTCGGCCGTGATTGCCCTCCTCAGGGTTGGTAAGTGCTGGCTTTCATTGGGACTGTGAGCCCTGGAGTCTGGGTCCTCGACGCCAGTGACCAGAATCTCAGCGTCTGGAAAGAGGCTGGCAAAGTGCGAGATGAAAGGAATGGATCCACCGACTCCAATGTCAACTGACTTCTTCGGCCAGACAGCGGAAAGGATCTCGTGGGAAAGATTTGCTGCCCAGCCGCGCTTAGCGAAATAACCTGGACCCATTTCATGATGACCAAATTCAATTTTGGAACCAAATGGAGCAAACTTCTCAAGGTGCTGTTTCAGCAGGTCCAATCCTCTAGCAGGATCTTCACTTGGCGCTAGCCGAAGAGATACCCGGGCCGTCACTTGCGGTTGAGCTGTGTTTGAAGAAACGGCAACTGATGGAAAGTCGATTCCAATAACAGTTAGCGCAGGCTCGCCCCAAATCTGCTGTGTGATTGGTTTGCTTCCGATTCTCTGAACACCCGGCAAAAGACCTGACTCTTTCACTAGCTCTTCGAACTTAACTTCGGGCCCGGATGTTGGATCAGATTTCAGACCTGCAATGGCCACGTTGCCCTGCTCGTCGTGGAGCGTTGCTAAAAGCCGAATCATCGCCGTCATGGCATCAGGAACTGGACCTCCATACATTCCCGAGTGGAGTGCATGATCGAGTGTTCTTACCGTAAAGGTTTGCGAAACGACTCCCCTGAGACTGGTGGTCAAAGCTGGCACATCCTCGGACCAGTTTCCGCTATCGGCCACCACAATCAAGTCGGCCTTGAGCTCAGACTTGTTGTCGTTTAGAAAATTTAGAAAGGATTCAGATCCTGCTTCTTCTTCCCCTTCAATGAATACGGTCACGCCAATGCGCAAGTTCTGAGCAAGTGACATAAGTCCCCTAAG
>JBBAMI010000002.1:19825-61162 GCA_040402595.1 Aquiluna sp. | reverse complement strand
AACTGGCCGAGGGTGGCAAGAGTTTGTGGAAAGTTTTCAGAGGTCAGAGCCTCCGCTTTGGCTACTAGAGAGTTATCGAGGGATATTTCGCTAAAGGACATGGCAGTAATCTAGTGGCAGAAACTCGGAAGGTATCAATGTCGGAAGAAACCAGCTCTGCCTCAGGCAAAGGTAAGCCCACTCCAACTCGCAAGGAACGCGAACAGGCCAGAAAGAAACCACTGGTTGGCGATAGGAGCAAGGAAGCTCGCCAGGCACAGAAGGAAAAGGTCAGAGCTCAGCGAATTGCGATCCGCGAGGGCATGATGGCGGGTGATGAAAGATATCTTTCAGCCAGAGACAAGGGTCCTCAGCGCCGCTTCGCCCGGGATGTCGTTGATTCTCGCTTCACCGCAGGTGAACTGGTTCTGCCGATGCTATTCATCGTTGTATTTATGACCTTCATAGATTCCTTTGAAATCCAGGTCCTTGCTCTATTTGCAATGTGGGGACTTTTTGGTGTGGTAGCAATCGATGCCACGCTCGTTGGGCGAATCGCTAAGCGCAAGGTGGCAGTTAAGTTCGGGCAAGAAAACATGGAGGCCGGTATTGCCTGGTATGCCGCCATGCGATCAATTCAAATGCGCTCACTTCGGATTCCGAAGCCTCAAGTTCCAAGATTTTCAAAACTAGATAAGTAAGGAAAGAAAATGCAATTTCGCTATCTCGGCAATTCCGGACTGAAGGTCTCAGAAATCATCTACGGCAACTGGCTCACTCACGCATCCCAGGTCAAAGACGACAAGGCAATCAAGACAGTGCACGCAGCCTTGGAAGCTGGCATCACCACCTATGACACAGCAGACGTGTATGCCAACCAGGCTGCTGAAATTGTTCTCGGTAAGGCACTGAAGAATGAGCGGCGCGAGGGAATTGAAATCTTCACGAAGGTCTACTGGCCGGTGGCAAAGAAAGGTCCAAACGACGTCGGACTATCTAGAAAACACATCTTTGAGGCCCTCCACGGATCTCTAAAAAGACTGCAGACCGACTACATAGACCTTTACCAAGCTCACCGTTTTGACTTCGAAACACCGCTGGAAGAGACAATGCGGGCATTTGCCGACTTGGTTCACCAAGGCAAGGTGCACTACATCGGAGTCTCTGAATGGACGGCCGAACAGATTCGTGAAGGAAAGAAGCTCGCCGATCAGCTCGGTATTCAACTGATCTCTAACCAGCCTCAATACTCGATGCTTTGGCGTGTTATCGAAGGCAAGGTTGTTCCAACCTCTGAGGAGCTTGGACTAAGCCAGATTGTCTGGTCGCCAATAGCCCAAGGCGTGCTGACTGGCAAGTATCTGCCTGGTCAACCAGCCCCATCTGGTTCCAGAGCTGCCGATCCGAAGCTTGCAGCAATCATCGAGAAGTTCATGTCCGATGAGGTTCTAACAAAAGTGCAGCAGCTAAAGCCGCTGGCCGAAGAGCTTGGTCTTGACATGGCTCAGTTTGCAATTGCCTGGGTGCTTCAGAACAAGAATGTTGCAGCCGCAATTGTTGGGGCATCCAGACCAAAACAAATCACCAGCAATGCCAAAGCAGCAGGCGTTCAGATTCCATTAGAAATAATGCAAAAGGTGGATCAGATTCTCGGTGACGTTGTTGTCAGAGATCCTTCTCTTACCCAGTCGCCTGCAACTCGCCCTGCCTAAGCTTGAGGGCAAACAGAGGCCCTTCATAAATGAAGCCGGTGTAGACCTGGACTAGGTCTGCACCGAGTTTCAACCTCTGTCTTACTTCCTGCGCGGATTGAATGCCACCGACCGAGATAATCGCTCTATTAGGAAGCGCAGCCCTAAGCAAAACTAATAGCTCCTTAGCCCTTAGGGAAAGCATTGGGCCTGAGAGCCCTCCTGCTTCGGAAGTTCCCTCCGACAGTCCAATGCGACTAACCGTTGTGTTGGCAGCAATCACTCCAGCGATGTCGAGCTCATCAGCGAGTTTGGCTATTGCCAGAGCATCTTCATCGGCGAGGTCAGGGGCGATCTTCACAAAAACAGGCTTGCCCTTGGAATTTTCAATCACCGACAAGAGAATGGGCCTGAGCGTTGAGACCTGCTGTAAATCTCTTAGCCCAGGAGTGTTTGGGCTAGAAACGTTTACCGCCAGATAGTCAGCAACTTCGGCGAGCTCCCTGGCACAGAACGCATAGTCCTCGGCCGCCAGTGCGGCTTCAGTCAACTTGTTCTTTCCAATGTTGACTCCGATGATAGGCAGTTTGACTCCGCGGTTTCTGAGTTTCTGAAGCCGCTTGGCCATTACTAAAGCCCCATCGTTATTGAAACCCATGCGGTTGATTAGTGAGTTTTCTTTGATCAGGCGAAAGAGCCTTGGTTTTGGATTACCGGACTGCGCCTTGGGGGTGACAGTTCCCACCTCAACGTGACCGAAACCTAATTTGTAGAGACCCAGAACCATCTTTGCATTTTTATCGAATCCTGCTGCCATACCCAAGCGATTTTCAAAGCTGAGCCCAGCCACCTTGATTGCATCAGTTGATTTTGGACTTGGAAGAATTACGCCTAGAAATCTCACCAATGCAGCACCCAGGTGGTGAGCAAGTTCAGGATCAATCCATCTGAGAAAAAGACGAAAGACAAGCTTGTACATCACTGGCGCAAATCTTTTATCGCCTCAGAGAAGTCATCGAGCGAATCCCATGCTTGGTAGACGCTGGCAAAACGCATGTAAGCGACATGATCCAGGTTCTTTAGTGGTTCCAAAATTGCCAAGCCAATTTCTTGCGCATCAATAGAAGCAGCGCCGGTTGAGCGAAGGGTTTCCTCAACTTGTTGCGCAAGCAGTGCCAAATCGGCATCAGTGACTGGTCTTCCCTGGCAAGCTTTTCTAACACCCGCAATAATCTTGTCTCTGCTAAACGGTTCAGTTGCTCCGGAGCGCTTGGTAACCATCAGTGACGCAGTCTCCACGGTGGTGAAGCGTTTTTGACATTCTGGGCATTGCCGTCTTCTACGAATAGAAGAGCCGTCGTCGGAAGTCCTCGAGTCAATGACTCGGGAGTCAGAGTGTCTACAAAATGGGCAATGCATCAGTTACTAAATCTAATGCGAGCTGCCTCTCCATGGGCTGGAAGACCTTCGGCATCGGCAAATATTGTCAGCAAATCACTCACCGCTGCCAAGGAATTTGATTTGAAATCCACTATCTGCTGCTGTCTGAGGAAGGTGTAAACCGACAGACCTGAAGAGCGTCTTGCCTGGCCTGCGGTGGGAAGCACATGGTTTGACCCCGCTAGGTAATCCCCCAAGCTCACCGGCGAGTAGCCCCCGAGAAAGACTGCGCCGGCATTGGTGATTCCCCTGAGCACATCGCGTGGATTCTCAGTCTGAATTTCCAGGTGTTCGGTTGCGTAGAGATTAGCTATCGCAATTGCATCTGCAATGGAGTCCACTAAAACCAGAGCTGATTGATTACCGGATAGCGACTTGGCAACTCTTTCTCTGTTGTGGGTCTTGGCCATCTGCAGCTCAATCTGCTTCTTTACCTCGGCAATCAACGAGCTCGAGCTGCTCAGTAGCACCGCAGCTGCACTCTCGTCATGCTCGGCTTGGGAGATTAAGTCTGCGGCAATCCAGGCAGGATTTGCCTTGTCGTCCGCTATGACCATAATCTCAGTGGGTCCAGCCTCAGAGTCGATTGCAATCTTCGACCTCAGCAGCTGTTTAGCGGTTGCAACATAGGCATTACCTGGACCAGTTACTAAATCAACTCGCTCGAGTCCAATTTCACTAACACCCTCAGCTAAAGCTGCAACGGCACTAGCACCGCCGATTGCATAAACCTCATCAATGCCTAGCAGTTCAGCTGCGGCCAAAATCAACGGGTGAGGATCGCCACCGTGCTCTTTTTGCGCAGGGGAACACAGCACAATTCTTTTGACACCTGCGACTTGGGCTGGAACAACGTTCATGATGACGCTGGAAGGGTAAACAGCTTTTCCACCTGGTGCATAAACTCCAGCCGAATCAAATGGCACAAATCGAAGCTCAACCTGGCCACCTTCAGAAACCTCCAGGACCTTATTGGCTGGTAAGTGCGACTGCGAGACTTTCCTAAGTCTGGCTATCGACTCTTCCAGTGCCTGCCTAACATCGCTCGGAGTCTTGGCTAGGGCTTCTTTGAGTTTGGTGCTTGGGACTTTGAAGTTAGTCGGGACAGCGCCGTCAAACCTGGTTGCGTGCTCCGTCAGCGCAACAATCCCCTTGGCCGTGACTTCCTGAATTATTTGAGAGACAGCCGAGGCAACATCCGAAGAGGAATTAGCCCTGGGAAGAAGCTCCGCGACGGTTTTATCAGTGATTGGTTGATCCCAGTGAATCTCGCGCATAGCCAAGTTTTCGGTGAAGTTTGGAAAGATGCCCTAACCTTATCGGAAGAATGAGCACAGACCATAAAGACTTTGACCTCCATGGTGAGGAAGCGCTTAAGGCAGTATTTCGAAACCATGCCAGCGGTATAGCCATCGTTACCAGTCGAACTGACTCTGGACAACCGATTGGATTCACTGCCTCCTCGGTAACATCGCTCGGATCTAATCCTCCGCTGGTTTCTTTGAACATAGCCCAGGGATCTTCGAGCTATCAGCATCTAGTGGTTGGAGCCAAGCTAGCCCTGCACACCCTGGACGAGAGCACCCTGCCACTGGCAAAGCGACTAGCTGGTCCCAAGGATCAGCGCTTTGATGGCACAGAGCAGGTCGGTCCTTACTCCCTGCCTATTTTTGCTGACGCTCCGGCCGTACTGATTGGAGAAGTGCGCCACAGATTTGAAGTCGAACAGAATGCAGTCTTGATTATTTCTGGACTCGAGGCATCTGTGGCTCGCGTTCCGAGTGCACCGCTGGTTTATTTCCAGAGGGCTTGGCACACCATCGGTAAGAAGTTATCCGAAAAGGACTAGCTAACGGCATCTGAACCAAGGAGTGCCTTGAGCTCGCCAAAAAGATCCTGCCCGACTTTGACTCTTTGCGGAAGCATGAAGTGATTCACACCACTTGTTGCAGTGAGCTTGACTTGAACTTCAACCGGGCCAGGGTGAGCATCGAGAATGGTTGCCAACTGCATCAACTTTTCTCTAGTCGCCATGGCTTCTGTTAGAGCCAGTTGCAGCACCCCTCCCCTGTCTCTTCCCGGTTCAATGACCTCAATGGCGAATCCCTGCAGAACGATTTCCTCATCCCTTCGTGAAATTCGTCCGCGTATTGAAACAGTGAGGTCATCAACCAACAGATCTCTGAATTCCTGGTAGGTCTTACCCATAAACATGACAGTTATTTCACCCGAGAAATCTTCCACGGTGACCTGGGCATACTGATTTCCCGACGAGCGAGCAATTCGATGCTGCACCTGGGTTATCAGACCCGCGATAGTGACGGTCTCGCCATCTGCCAGTTCACTGTCTCTCAAAGATGCTGCTCCCATGTCAGAAAATCGCATGAGCTCCGCCTCCATGCCCGCCAGTGGATGGTCTGAGACGTAAAGGCCAAGCATCTCTCTCTCATGGGCCAAAAGATCTCGCTTGGTCCACTCAGGCAGATCAGGAATAGCAATCGATGAGCTGTCATCCTCTAGAAGATCCCCAAACAAATCCATTTGGCCACCGGCTGCCTCGCGCTTGAGCACAGCGGAGGCATCAATGGCCTCCTCATGAATTGCAAAGAGTGCTCGGCGAGTGTGACCAAGGGAGTCAAAAGCTCCAGCTTTGATCAGAGACTCAACAACCCGCTTGGTGCAGGCAATGGCAGGTGCACGACGCAGATAATCATCGAATGATGAAAATTGGGGGTCTCTCGATTGCGCAATTGCATCGACCACGTTTTGACCGACATTTCGAATGGCCGCTAGGCCGAAGCGGATGTCCTCGCCAACGGCAGCAAAGATGTCAATTGACTGATTTACGTCGGGAGGCAAAACGCGAATACCCATCTTGCGGCATTCATTTAAATAGACACCCAGTTTGTCCTTAGAATCACCGACCGAGGTTAGTAGTGCGGCCATGTACTCGGCTGGGAAATTTGCTTTCAGATAAGCGGTCCAATAGCTAAGAACCGCATAGCCGGCAGAGTGGGCTTTATTGAACGCGTAGTCAGCGAATGGCAACAACGTGTCCCAGAGCGCCTTAATTGCCCCTGGCGAATAACCGTTTGCCCTCATACCGCTAGAAAACAATTCGAACTGTTTCTCCAGCTCTTCAGGCTTCTTCTTACCCATAGCTCGGCGAAGAAGATCGGCCTGGCCGAGCGTATAGCCGGCAACCTTCTGGGCAACCGCCATCACCTGTTCCTGGTAGACAATCAGGCCATATGTCGGATCGAGAATTTCCCGAAGTGGTTCAGTGAGCTCAGGGTGAACACCCTCAGATTGCTGCTGGCCATTTTTACGCTGCGCGTAATTTGTGTGTGAGTTCATGCCCATCGGTCCCGGACGGTAGAGAGCAATTACAGCTGAAATGTGTTCAAACTCAGTTGGCTTGAGCATTCTTAGAAGCGACCGCATGTTGTTTCCATCAAGCTGGAACACTCCAAGAGTTTCTCCCCTAGATAAAAGCTCAAACGTCTTGGTGTCAGCATTGAGATCAAGCTGCTCCAAAACCACCTCGACGCCGCGGTTGTTACGAATGTTGGTCAGCGCGTCATCAATAACGGTTAGGTTCCTTAAGCCCAAAAAGTCCATCTTGAGCAGTCCCAGATCTTCACACGGAGGTTGATCAAACTGCGTGATGATTGCGCCATCCTCTTCGCGCTTCATAATGGGAATAACTTCCATCAGCGGTTTGGCCGACATGATTACCCCGGCTGCATGGACTGAAGACTGACGCTTGAGAGATTCAAGACCCTTCGCTAAGTCAAATACCTCTTTGCTTTCAGGATCTGACTCAATAATGTCTCTAAATTCCGCTCCCTCCGCGTATCTTTCAGACTCTTTGTTTATGACATCATCGAGGGAAACATCTCTACCCAAAACCATTGGTGGCATAGCCTTCGTAAGCCTCTCACCGATTGCGTATGGCTTTCCAAGAACTCTTGCCGCATCCTTGAGGGCCTGTTTGGCTTTGATGGTTCCAAAGGTGACAATCTGAGCCACGCGATCGTCACCATATTTCTCTGTGACATAACGAATAACTTCCGGTCTTCTGCGATCGTCGAAGTCAACATCGATATCCGGCATGGAAAGACGTTCGGGGTTCAGGAACCTTTCAAAAATCAGATTGTGTTCAAGTGGATCTAGCTCCGTAATCCCAAGCGCATAGGAAGCGAGCGATCCTGCAGCCGACCCTCTTCCGGGACCAACTCTGATGCCTTGGCTTCGTGCCCAGGCAATAAAGTCAGAAACCACCAGGAAGTAACCTGGAAAACCCATCTTGATGATTACCTGAATTTCGTAGTCAACCTGCTCACGGTGTCGCTCACTAAACCCATTCGGGTAGCGGCGCTCCATTCCCTTCCAGACTTCTTTCTCAAACCAACCAGCTTCGCTTTCCCCTTCGGGAACCGGAAAACGTGGCAGGAGGTCCTGCTTTTCAAAATCAATCTGGCAACGCTCCGCAATCAAAAGAGTGTTATCGCAAGCCTCATCGAGCTCAGAGAAAATCCTTCGCATCTCCTGCGCTGACTTCAGGTAGTACTCCTGAGACTCAAATCTGAATCTTCTGGGATCTGTCAGGTTAGTGCCCGTCTGAACACAAAGAAGTGCCTCATGGGCTTCGTGATCTGCCTTTTCAACATAGTGAAGGTCATTGGTGGCAACTAGTGGCAAAGACAAATCTCGACTTAGTCTTAGTAGGTCGTCCCTGACTCTTTTTTCAATATCAAGAGAGTGATCCATGACCTCAACAAAGAAGTTTCCCTCGCCAAAAATATCTCTTAGTTGAGCGGCAGCCTTTAGAGCCTCGTCATATTGACCAAGTCGCAGACGGGTCTGCACTTCCCCACCCGGACACCCGGTAGTGGCAATTAAATCCTTGGAATATTTCGCCATGAGTTCTTTGTCAATGCGGGGCTTGACATAAAAGCCACTGAGATAGCCCTCGCTACTGAGCCTGAAAAGATTGTTCATGCCCAGATTTGATGTTGCCCAGATGGTTAGGTGCGTGTAGGCACCACCACCCGAAACATCATCTTCTCCCCCATCGGCCCAACGGACTTTTGTTTTCTCGAGCCTAGAACCCGGCGCAACATATGCTTCGATGCCAATTATCGGTTTGATTCCAGCTGCCTTGGATTGTTTCCAAAACTCATATGCTCCGTGCGTATTGCCATGATCAGTCATGGCTATCGCAGGCATCTGCATCTCTGCAGCTTTGGTAACTAGGGGTTTGATACGAGCGGCGCCATCGAGCATTGAATACTCGGTGTGGTTGTGCAGATGAACAAATGACTTATCTGACACTTACAACCCCTTGGCTAGGCAACAATGCTAAAGCCGGAAATGGGGATCGCGGAGCGTGGCGAGCGATGTCTTCAAATCCTCTGGGTAGCCACTTGTGAATTCGAGCTTTTTTCCGGTGATTGGGTGCTCGAAAGATAGCTTTACCGCGTGTAGCCACTGCCTGGTCAGTCCAAGCTTCTTGGCCAGTTTTGGGTCCGCGCCATAAAGATCATCCCCCACCAGCGGGTGGTGAAAGTGGGAAAAGTGGACCCTAATCTGGTGTGTTCTTCCTGTTTCGAGCCCAACCTCCATCAAGGCTGCCGTTGGAAGCACCTCCAGGGTCCTAAAGTGCGTGACCGAGGGTTTTCCGTCCTTCGAAATGGTGAACTTATAGTCGTGCCGCTGGCTCCTAGCAATTGGGGTGTCAATGGTGCCTGCTGGTGGCTCGGGATGGCCTTGGACTAGCGCGTGATAGGTCTTACTGACCACGCGATCTCTAAATGCTTGCTTGAGAACCGAATATGCCCGCTCGCTCTTGGCAAGGACCATCAGCCCAGAGGTTCCAACGTCCAATCTCTGAACAATGCCCTGGCGCTCCTGGGCTCCTGAGGTTGCCAGGTGAATACCCCGACTCAGTAAGACTCCACCCACCGATGGTCCCGAGAAGCCCTGCGACGGGTGTGAGACGACACCTGCTGGCTTATCGACAACCACGATGTCTTGGTCCTGAAAAACAATCTCTAGATCTTGAACATCCTCTGCTACCAGTCCAATTGGCGCACTACTTTCCTCAAGAACAACTTCTATTAACTGATTTGCCTGCAGCTTCAGTGACTTATCGGCTTGAGTGTGGTCAACCAATACCTTGCCCTCTTCGATCAGCGTCATTGCCTGTGATCGGCTGAGTCCTAGCATCTTGGCCAGGGCTGCATCCAATCTTTCGCCAACTCTTGCCTCGGGAACCGGGAGCAACTTATTTGGCACTACCGCCACCTATTTCATCTCCACGGAAAGTTCGATAAATAGCAAAAGCGACAGCCATCACAAGGAAACTGTCCGCAAGATTAAAAATCGGAAAGTTAAATGGGATTTGAATGAAATCAACCACGTGGCCGTTCAAAAAAGCTGGTGCCTTAAGTGCTCTGTCGATAAGGTTTCCAAAAGCTCCACCGAGTGCAAAACCGGCAATCACTGCCCAGCCAAGTGTTTTCACTCGCGGTCCATAAATAATCATGAGCGTGCTTGCAGTTAGCGAAATCAGAGTCAAAATCCAAGTTGCCCCTAATCCAAGTGAGAATGCAGCGGCGTCGTTATAGGCAAGGCGAAATGTAAGTAGTTCGGGAATTACTTTGATTGGAGAACCAACTAAGTTTGCTTCCGCCCAGAATTTGGTCAGCTGATCGATAGCAACAATCGCGATAGCCAGTCCAAAGAAAAGGCTTACCCTTTGTCGCTTAGTACCGCTTGTCTTCACTCTCGTTTGGTTTCTCGTCCTGCGGCTCTTCGTAGGCCGAGTAGCTGTAAGAGCGAACTTCTGTCTCTTCGTATTGACCCAGTGGCATCGGATCTCTGCTGTAATAATCCATTTCCACACTTGCCTCAGAAACTGGCGAAACTTCTTCGTCTATCTTGAGGTAAGCCTCTTCGCTAAGGATTGATTCCAGTTGGCCTTGGATGTAGTCGCGCAGCTTGGCCCTGTACTCAGCCTCAAACCTCTTCAGGTCTTCGATTGATTCTTCGACGGTTCTGCGATCAAGTTCAAGTTGGTTAAGAGTTTCCCTGGCCTGTGCTTCGGCATCGCGCAGCACCCTGGCAGCTTGCTTCTGAGCCTCACGGATAATCTGCTCGCGCTTGACTCTTCCCTCTTGAACATGGTCAGCGTGAAGCTTTTGAGCTAGTTCGATGATGCTGCGGGAGGCATCAGCTCCCTCGCCGGTTGGCTGAGGGTCGACTGCAGTTGGGAATGGCTCTACTGCAATGCCAGCTTCCTGGGGCAGTGCTGAGCGGGTCTTGAGTTCTTCGTTTTCGGTCAGGATTTTGCGTAGTTCGACCACGACCTCATCCAGGTAATCGTCAACCTCGTCCTGGTCGTAACCCTCACGGAATTTAGTTACCTGAAACCGCTTGGCCAGAATGTCCTCTGGGGATAACGCCATTTCTCACCTTCCCTTGGCCTAGAAAGCCAAAGCCTATGCTATTCCCCTCTACAGGGACCTAGCAAAGCCCTGCAGAATAATTGCGGCAAAAAACACCACTGTCCAAGCCAAATCCAGGGCTATGCCCCCAAGGCGCAGTGGAGGGACAAATCTTCGAACGAATTTCAGTGGTGGGTCGGTCAGCGTGTAGGCAAAGTCCAAAATTGGGAGCAGCAGCCCCCTTGGCTTCCAGCTGGGATTGAAACTCATCACAAGATCAGACACAAACCTAGCCAACATGGCAAACACAAAAATTTGCAGGGCCCAGTAAAGGACAAATCCAATCAGACTCATCGGCTACTGCATTAGGTCTTCTGGTTCGCCCTCGTCTGATTCAGCATCAGTTACCGCAACATTGTGAGGGCTAAGCAAAAAGACTTTCGAGGTAACGCGGCGTAAATGACCCTCCAGTCCCTCTTTCAGTCCAATCATGAAGTCCAACATGCGCTTGGCATCTGCCTCGCTCATAGCGCCGATGTTAATAATTACGGGAACGCCGGTTCGATAATGCGCAGCAACTTCCTTAGCATCGGCATAGCTTTGTGGGTCAAGAGTGACAATCTCAGACATATCGGATGATCTGCGAGGCCTTGGTGCAGCTTTGGTCTTCACTGCTCCCTCAGCCTTTGGACTCTCGGATGAACCGAATCCAAAAAAGCCAAGAACCTGATTGACAATACCCATCTAAAACTCCTCAGTTCTGGTTCAAGACTAAGCCGAATATTCCCTAGGGCCAGTAATGGCACTCCCAACTCGAATGTGTGTCGCCCCCATGGCAATAGCCACCTCAAAGTCCTCACTCATCCCCATGGATAGCGCCGCAGCTGAAGGCGCCAGCTGCCTGACCATTTCCGAAAGAGAGAGGGCCTTTTCAAACTCTCTCTGAGGATCTTCTCCCAGTCCCGCTACAGCCATCACTCCCAGAAGTCTTATCCGTGGGACAGCCAGAACCTCTTCCGTCAGTGATTTGATATTAGATTCACTGACACCCCCGCGATTTTCATCCGAGGTCAGATTCAATTCGATGAATCCATCAATCTGGGCATTCTGATTTGCCAGTTGCTTGGAAAGTTCTTTCACTAAAGATGGCCTATCAATTGAGTGAATCGCGCAAGCGTATCGGATGACGCTCTTTACTTTGTTTGTTTGCAGCTGCCCGACGAAATGCCAACGTGCATTTTGAATAGCCTCAGAAACCTCGGCAGCTTTCAAAGAAGCTTCCTGATCTCGATTTTCACCGAATTCAAGCTGGCCGAGGGCCGACAGGTCTATCACCGTCTGCGCGGGATGATTCTTGGTAACAACAATTAGTTCAATGTCATCTTTGCTTCTACCGGCCTGCTTTGCAGCTCGACTGATTCGCTCCTGCACTGAGCGATAGCGCTCAGCTAAATCCATTAGCGGAAGAATTCAGGAAGATCTAAATCATCACCAAAAGCACCGCGCTGTGCCGGAGCCGATGGTTGAGATTGAACGTACTCTGGCTCAGCCGCAATCTCTTCGATTGGTGGAAGCTCCACTTCGGCCTCAGGTTCGTTGATCAAAGCGTCCTCCAAGGCACTCGAACCAATGCTGGCAGATTCAAACTTTCGGTGTTTAGGCTCTCCACCATCAAAACCGGCGGCTATAACAGTGATACGAACTTCATCACCGAGAGTGTCCTCAATGGTTGCACCAAAGATAATGTTCGCTTCGGGACTGACAGCCTCCTGCACCAATCTGGCTGCATCATCAATTTCGTGAAGGCCAAGGTCAGAGGCTCCTTGAACTAAGAGCAAAACTCCGTGAGCTCCCTCAATGGTTGCTTCAAGCAGCGGCGAGGAAATCGCAATCTCGGCCGCACGCACCGCACGGTCTTCACCTTTAGCGCTACCAATTCCCATCAGAGCTGATCCAGCACCCTGCATGACTGACTTGACGTCGTTAAAGTCAAGATTGATAAGTCCTGGAATCACAATGAGGTCGCTAATGCCTTGAACTCCAGCGCGCAAAACATCGTCTGCAGTCATGAACGCCTCAAGAGCCGAAACCTTTTTGTTTGACATTTCAAGAAGTCGCTGGTTTGGCACAACAATGAGAGTGTCAACCTCTGAGCGAAGTGCCCGAATACCTTCGTCGGCCTGAATAGCTCGTCTTTTGCCTTCAAAGTTAAACGGCCTGGTGACAACACCTACGGTCAAAGCTCCCAGACGCTTGGCAATTTTTGCGACGATTGGGGCTCCGCCAGTTCCAGTTCCTCCACCCTCACCAGCTGTAACAAAGACCATGTCGGCACCCTTGAGCGCGGCCTCAATTTCGGATTCGTGCTCCTCGGCTGCGCGGCGACCAATTTCAGGATCGGCTCCGGCTCCCAGGCCACGAGTAACGTCTCTACCGATGCTCAGCTTGATATCGGCATCGCTCATCAGCAGTGCCTGGGCATCTGTGTTGATAGCTACGAATTCAACTCCGCGCAAACCTGCCTGAATCATTCGGTTAAGCGCGTTGACACCACCGCCTCCAACGCCAACGACCTTGATGACTGCTTGATAGTTGGGTGACTGGGTCACGGTATGCCTCCTGCTAGAAACTCTCAAGTTAAGGCTGAGGCTTAACTTTCCAGAAAGTATTCAATTAGCGGCAAGAAGTTAGGCCCAAAATCCCCGTAGTTATGCGAGATTGTCGGGCGTGTCGCAAACAATAGGTAAACGACTATTCGTGGCTAACGACCGGTGCATTGGGTGATGAGACATCAATTCTGACCCCCGGTTTCTGACCCGTCGTCAATAGTGAATCAAGCACCTCGGCCTTTAGCAGCGCCTGGGAGTTATCTCCCCAGATCACGCCTATCCCACCCTGCCGCAACGTGAAATCGCTGGTGAGCTGTTCCGAAACCCTGACCGTTGCAATCTTCAGATACAGATCTACTGGTAGCGACAGCATCAATTCAACTGCGTGTGCAAACCTTGGATCTGATTCCGGATTGCCCTCAAAGTCAAACAGAGGATAGACACCTAAGTTTTCTGCGGATCCAATTCTCACCCCAGCTGCATCAAACAGAAATGATTGGCCACTTCGTTGAAGAATCAGAAGCGGTTGCCGTTCTCTGACTTTCACTCTCAGGGTGCTGGGTGGATCAGCTTGAAATGTGAAAGTTTCAATAAGTTCATACCCGGAGAGTAGCCCTGCCACCTCCGCATCGCTAATCATGGTCAGGGATTTGCCCTTGAGTGGTTCAAGTGAAGCAACAAGTCTCTTTTCGTCCAGTCGCTCGGTGCCAGCAACAACAATTTTTTCAATTGCAAATAGAGGTGTCAGAAAGCTAGCAATTAGTAGCCCGACTACTACCAAGGGTGTGAAGACAATCATTACCCTGCCGAGAATGGTGAATGGTCCAAGCGATGATTGAGAACCTCTTGTTCTACTTGGCTTGCGACGTTCCCTGCGAATTAGTTCGCGATCAGCTTTCTTCAACTACTTCTCCAAGGCAGCTAGCAGATCGGGAACCATCCGGTAAATATCTCCGCAACCCATGGTGATTATGAAATCACCCTCTTTTGCTAGAGCTGCTGCAGCTGCAGGGACATCATCCCAGTTAGGGACATAGTGCATGTTCGCTGGTCGCTCGCTCCTAACAGCAATCATCTCCCCCGTCACCCCCGGCTCAGGATCTTCCCTGGCTGGATAGATGTCTGTCACGACCGCCTCATCACTTAGCAGCAAGGCATCTGCAAACTCTTTGGCGAATAATCTGGTTCGACTGAAAAGATGTGGTTGAAAAACCGTGATCAATCGGCCACCACTAACCACCGCTCTAGCCGCTTTCAGCGCCGCTACCACCTCGGTTGGGTGATGAGCGAAGTCGTCATAAACCTTCACCCCTCGTCTCTCACCATGCAGCTCAAATCTGCGCTCGGTGCCGCCGAAACTAGCAATAGCCAGGACGGTCTCAGCAAGTTCGTAACCAAGCCCCACAACGGCTGCCGCAGCGGCGGCTGCGTTCAGAGCATTGTGGTGCCCAGGAATCCTAAGCGTCGCACTCACCGATTCGTTTTTGTGGGAGAGAGTGAAACCTACGTTAGGACCCGTTGCGTCAACTTCAGTAAGCCGGAAGTCAGCACCAGCTTGTTCTCCGAAGGTGACCACTTTTTCATGGGTGAGTAGTTTCCCTACTGCCCCAGCCCCAGCATCGTCCGCAGAAATCACAACAGCAGATTTCGCAGAATTGGCAAATTTTGCAAATTCGGCCTGGAATGCCTCGAGTGATCCATAGTGATCTAGGTGATCGGGATCAACATTTGTTATGACTGCAACTGAGGTGTCATAGTGAAGAAAGCTGCTGTCAGATTCGTCTGCCTCAATTACAAAGTGTTCGCCAGTTCCGAATGCGCTTGATGCCCCATATTCCGCAATGACGCCGCCATTGACAAAGCTCGGACTTGCCCCCAATCGATTCAAAGCGGTGATAATCATTCCGGTTGTGGTGGTCTTTCCGTGCGCACCAGCAACGGCAATCAAATATCCTTTTGAAGCCAGGTGGGCCAAAAGCGCTGATCGGTGAAGAGTTGGAATGCCAAGCTCTTTAGCCTTTAGGTATTCGGGATTATTGGGCCAAAGGGCGCTTGTGAAAACTACCGTGTTTGGGTTTTTTATATTTTCCGCATCGTGACCAATTGATATTTCCGCTCCCAACGCACGCAGTGCCTTTGTGTTTGGGCTCTCTCTTACATCACTGCCGCTCACCCTGTTGCCCATCCCGATGACTAAACGAGCAATGCCGGACATGCCAGAACCACCAATTCCTATGAAATGAACATGGCCCAGCTGTTTGGGAATAGCTACGGAGTAGTCAGGCTTTATCACTGTCTAAGTATTCACCGCCTCGAGAACAAGATCTCTAAGCTGTTCGGCCGAGTCGATTACCGCGACACTTCTTGCCGCCTTTGACATCTGGGCGAGAGTTGGCTGATGGCTGATCATGGGTATTACCTGTTCGGTGATAAAGGCTGGAGTGAATTCACTATCATCCACCAGCACCCCTCCTCCAGCTTCCACGACAGTCTTTGCGTTGTGCCTTTGCTCACCATTTCCAACCGGATATGGAACATAGACGGCTGGTAGACCGCAGGCCGTGAACTCACCAATGGTCGATGACCCAGCTCGTGAAACTGCCAAATCACTGGCTGCAATCGCCGCTTCCATAGAGCTGCAATAGCGCATGCGAATAAAACCCGGTGAGACCTCCTCTGGAAGTTCCGAGTTAGCACCGACAATGTGAAGAACCTGAATGCCGGCTTGGGTTAGTTGCCTCCTGCTTAGTTCAATAGCTTGATTGATACTTCTAGCGCCCTGAGAGCCGCCTGTGACTAAAAGAGTTGGCGAGGACGGATCAAGGCCAAGTTCCACTCGTGCCTGGCCTTTGTCATATCCATCAACAATTTTGGCAAACTCTTTTCGCAGGGGCATGCCAACAATTGCAGCGCTGCGCAAGTTTGTATTAGGAAAACAAACCGCAACATATTTTGTGAGTCTTGATCCAAGACGATTAGCAAATCCAGCAATTGCATTAGCTTCGTGAATCACCAAAGGTGTTCGAGTAAAGAACGCACCAATGTAGGCGGGTGCGGATGCGTAGCCACCGAATCCGACGACAGCAGATATCCTCTCCCGCTTTATGAGAGAGGCGACCTTTACGCTCGCAACCAAAAGACGAAAAGGGAAAACCATTGCCATCGGCGAGAGTCTTCTCGGAAGGGGAAGCCTGGGGATTGTTTCAAGTCGAAATCCACGCTCAGGCACCAGTCTTTGCTCAAGTCCCTCTTTTGTGCCCAGGGCAATTGGCTCATGCCCCTCAGCCCTAAGAAGCTCGGCAAGGGCTAGCAACGGATTAACATGGCCACCGGTTCCACCGCCGGCCAGCAGGAACCTCATCTACGACTTCCTTCGTCCCTGTTGACTGATTCGATCTCTCTCCACGGCTAGCACCACGCCGATGGCCCCCATGGTTGAAATCAGAGATGATCCACCTGCGGAAATCATTGGCAGCGGCACACCCAAAACTGGGAACAACCCCAGCACAACGCCGATGTTGATAAAGGCCTGCATCGATATCCAGACCATTACACCGGCAACGATGTTGCGTGAGAAAGGATTCGTTTGAAGACGAGCTATGTGGAATAAAGTCATCGCCAAGAACAAAAACAGCAGAATAACTGCCCCGGCACCAAGGGTCCCGAGCTCCTCACCAATCACAGCAAATATAAAATCGTTCTCAACCTCAGGAATCCAGCTCCACTTGAGTTTTGATCTGCCAAGTCCAGTCCCCCAGAAACCTCCGGAAGCTAACGCCCATGTGCCTTTTTCAAACTGCCACATCACTCCGGCAGGATCCGCCGCATCGGGATTCAACCAAGCTTCAAATCGAATTCTTCGGGAGGGAGATGTGTAAATCGCTGCAGCTGCAACAAGTGCCACCGCTGTCCCAAGGCCAAGCCAATGGGAAAGCTTCATGCCAGCAAACAAAAACATGCCCATCAGTGTGAAACCCACCACCACACCGGTTCCAAGATCTCTTCCGACTAAAACGACTAGCGCCAGAGCAACCCCGGAGACCGCTAGAACCATGCGCCAAATTTGCTTGTCCGATTCTGGATCTTGATTCAACTGCGCTAATTGCAAACCCAGTCCAATAATCAGTCCAATTTTCAGAAACTCAGCGGGCTGGATTGTAGTAACTCCAAGATCGAGCCAGTTTCTGTTTCCGTTTCTTTCCTCGCCAAAGAAAACGGTCACAAGCTGTATTACCAACAGGGCTAGTAGAGCTGGTGGCGCAAATCTTCTATAAGTGCTGATTTTGAGATTGGACAAAACAACTAGAAAAATCAGCCCGGACAGAGCGTAGAGGGCCTGACGCAAGAAGACTTCGGCAGCATTCTCAGTTTCTTTGTAACTGTCAACCACCGAAGCGCTCGCGACCATAATCAGTCCGAAGGCAACCAGTAGAAGCGTCAGACCGAGCAGTAATACCGCTGGTCGCGACTGCGCCTTGAAGCTTGGCTTCACGGCATCGCGAATCGTCACTTCAATTCCTCCACGGCCGATATGAATTGGTTTCCACGATCGGCGTAGTCCTGGAACTGGTCCATGGACGCTGCAGCAGGCGCTAGGAGCACCACGTCCCCTGGTTCAGCAAGGTCCTTGGCCGCCAGAACTGCCTTTTGCATAACCCGATCTCCTGAAATGACCCTAACTGGAAGGCCCTTCAAAACCTCGGAGAAAAGCCGCTCTAGCTGTTCGGTGTCACTGCCTATGATCACTGCTGCCCTGAGTCTTTGGCCGTGGCTTTCAATCAACTCCCTTGGCGAAGTTCCCTTGAGCAGACCGCCAACAATCCAGACCAAAGAGTCGTAGCTGCGCAGTGAACTATCTGCGGCATGCGGGTTGGTGGCCTTGGAGTCGTTGACATAGCGAACACCATCGATCTCAGCGATTAGCTGATTACGGTGAGGCGCGAGCTTGAATGAACTAATTGCCTTGCGAATCGCACCGGGAGACACCCCCGCAGCACGAGCCAGTGCTGTCGCGGCTGCGATATTCGCTAAAAGCTGCGGTGAAGGCTCCGCAATGTTCTTGATTTCATCGAGAGTTGCAATCTCTAAAGCTTCAGTTGCACGACTTTCCAAAAAGGCCCTATCAACCAAAACATCTTCAACAAAACCCACAGATGATTTCTGCGGGCTGAATAGGGAGAAGGAAATTCCTCGACAACCTTCTTGAACATCTGCCCCCTGGGCAGCTTCAAAGGTCTTCTTGTCCTGCTCGTTGAAAACGATGGCTGAGCGGGTACCAGAATAGATTTTCGCTTTAGCGGCAAAGTAATTGGCCTGCCCATCGTGCCAGTCGAAGTGATCCTCAGCGAAGTTTAGAAATCCGCTAGCCAATGGTTCGATGGCACCTAGGTAGTGAAGTTGAAAGCTGGACAGCTCTACTACTAGAAAGTCAAAACCATCCGGTTCTCGAATGGCATCCAAAATAGGAAACCCGATGTTGCCGCACGCTACCGTCCTGAAGCCCTCGCTACTGAGCATGGCTGAGGTCAGCTCACAGGTGGTGGTCTTTCCGTTGGTCCCAGTTACAACAATCCACTGAGCAACCCTCTTTGTTTTATCCCTTAGACGCCAAGCAAGATCAATATCCGTCATCAGGGGAACAGACTGTTTCATCAAAGCTGCCACCAGAGGATGGCGAGGATTGAAGCCTGGTGAAACAACAGCGAAGTCAATTTTTCCAAGTTCGGAAATTATCGATGAGTCTTCAGTTTGTAAAAACTTAGATCCAATTACTTCCGTTAGCTCAACCAGCTTGGGGTCAGCTTCCTTACCAATAGCTACAGTCTTGACTCCCAGTTCAACGAGGGTGTCGACAACGCTGAATCCGCTTTTTCCTAGACCCAGCACAACGGCTGAGAGATTTGACCAATCAGCGTGCCAGGACGATGGCAGAGTCATAGTCCGTAGACCCACTCCACATAGAACAGTCCAACTCCGGCTGCTACGCAGAGCGCAGAGATAATCCAGAACCTCACGACAATTGTGATCTCCGCCCATCCCTTTAGCTCAAAGTGATGATGCAGAGGTGACATTCGGAAGATCCTTTTACCAACTCCCGTTCGCCACTTGGTGAACTTAAAGTAGCCACGCTGCAAAACCACAGAGCCGGTCACAATCACAAAAAGACCACCAATAAGAATCAGAAGCAGTTCCGTGCGGGAAAGGATTGCCAGAGCTGCTAGCGCACCACCGAGGCCCTGTGAACCAGTGTCCCCCATGATCAGCTGTGCCGGGGATGTGTTCCACCACAAAAAGCCAAGGCAAGCTCCGACGATAGCCGCAGCGACAACCGCCAAATCGAGTGGATCTCTGACTTCATAGCAGGCAGAAATGTTTTCAACCGCAGTTCGACAAGATTGATTGAACTGCCAAAAACCGATTACTACATATGCACCAATTGCAATGACAGCAGAGCCGCTGGCTAAACCATCTAGACCATCTGCGATGTTTACACCGTTCGAGCTACTCGCCACCAGCAGAAAGATCCAGGCAACGAACAAGATCATGCCGATGGTGCTACCCCAGAAGAACAAATCAATCGGCAAATCTCTGAATAAAGATATATGTGTCGAAGCTGGAGTTAGTCCCTGCGAGTCCGGGAACTGGAGTGCCAAAATGGCGAAGGTAACTGCGACGGCCGCCTGACCAGCAATCTTTGCCCAACCGCCAAGGCCTAAGCTGCGCTGATTTCTAACTTTCAAAAAGTCGTCTATAAAACCCACAGCACCAAGCCCAAGCATCATGAATATGACCAACAGGGCAGAAGGGCTCGGAACTTCTTCATTGGCCAACTTGGCGATGAAGTAGGCAAGGGTGGCTGAGCCGAGAATTACGACCCCGCCCATGGTTGGGGTGCCGCGCTTAGTCTGATGGGTCTGTGGTCCATCGTCACGGATGAATTGACCCCACTGCAGCTTCTTTGCGATACGAATAAAGACTGGAGTTGCAAAAAGAGCTAAAAATAGGGAAATGCCACCGGCGGCCAATAAAGCTCTCACTTCACACCCGCCAAGTCATCTCCGAGGAACCTCAACCCCGCGATATTACTTGCCTTTACTAGCACCACGTCGCCAGGCTCAAGCCTTTCATGGATTATGTCGAAAGCATTTGCCAGAGAATCAATGAATTCACTCTCCCCGCTCCAGCTACCTTCCTGAGACGCAGCCATGTGAATTAGCTTGGCAGAATCGCCAACCACAAAGAGTTTGTCGATGTTTAATCGCACCACAAGTCGACCAATTGCATCATGCTCCTCGGTTGAAAACTCTCCAAGCTCTGCCATTTGACCTAGGACGGCAATCGTTCTATGTCCTTGCCGACCAATCACAGCGAGGGTCTGCAGTGCTGCCTTCATGGAATCCGGAGATGCGTTGTAGGCATCATTGATGACCCAATAACCTCCTGGGGCCGCAATCAGCTGCATGCGCCAGCGCTCTACCATGTTGATTTCTTTTGCAATGTCCAGACATTTTTCAATGGAAGCGCCGAGGGTGTGAGCTGCGGCCAATGCCGCCATAAGGTTCATGGCTTGGTGCTCACCAAGAATCTTTAGCGTTACCTCGTAGTCTTTGCCCGCCACAGAAAGCTTCACTACTGTGCCGCTCAGGCTCAGCTGGGTACTGAGCAGTCGATAGGTCGCATCACTGGCAAAACCAAAACCGACAGTGTTGCCAGAAAACGAAAACCTTCTAACGCGTGGATCATCAAAGTTCAAGATGGCAATTTCTCTAATAAACGGCATCATCTCTGATTTGATTTTTTCGGTTACATCGATACCGCCAAACTCGCCAGCGTGAGCCATTCCTACTTTTAGCTGGATTCCGATATCTGGCTTCGTCCAACGTGCCAGCCTCTCAATGCTGCCTATTCCAGCTGCACCAAGTTCCAAAACCAAGTACTTCGTATGGTGCGTGATTCGCAAGACTGTGATTGGTAGTCCCACTTCATTGTTAAAGGAGGCAATTGGTGCAACGGTTTCGCCAAGCGGCTCTAGCATCCTGGCTAGCAGATTCTTAGTGGAGGTTTTTCCATTTGAGCCAGTGATCCCAATCACCTTGAGCTGACCAGCAGATCTGACCTGATTCAAAACATGCTCGGCCAACAAGTTCAGAGCTTCTATGGTGTCCGTGACGACGATCTGATCGATGTCTACCTCAGGCACTGGAGCGGAAACTATTGCAAGCGATGCCCCAGAGAGCATTGCATCGACGACATACTTGTGGCCGTCTTCTTTCTCGCCAAGTTTGGCTACAAAAACACCACCCTTGGTGATTTCTCTGCTGTCAGTCTGAACCGCACCTGATATGACTTTTTCAGCCTCTCCGCGAAAGATTGACCCGGAGATGGCAGTAGCTATCTGCCCAATGGTTAGTTCAATCACCCTGCACCGCCAAGCGAGCAAGGTCAATGGCATTAAATGGAACTTTCTCTCCGCGAATCTCTCGATAGCGCAGTTGACCTGGTCCGCACCACAGGACAGCACCGGATTTATCTGTTGCGGCTACTGCCCTTCTTATGGCTTGAGCCGGATCCGCCTCTTCGAAAACTTCGGCTTCAAGCGTTGTAGTGGCAGCCAGCAATTGCTTTCTAATTTGGGCAGGTTCTTCATCTCGCGGATGCTGGTCAGTAATAAATATTCTCTTTGCGCCGGCGCAGGCTAGACCCATCTCTTCGCGCTTACCCTGATCACGGTTTCCAGATGCACCAAGGACAACCGTAAGCTCTGGATAGCGGGACTTTAGCTCCCCCACTGCTGCCGCCACTCCAGCGGGAGTGTGGGCATAGTCGACATAGACGTGAGGCAGAGCGGAACTGACTAGTTCAAGTCGTCCTGGGATCTGCTGGTCTATTTTTTCAATGGCTGGCACTAGCTCGTCCGCAAAGTATCCATATTCCATCAACATCACAACCGCCAGTCCCAAGTTCTTGGCCATCAGCGGTCCTAGCTGAAACGGTGCCGATAATTCTTGCTTACCAGAAATCTTTAGCACATTGTCGACAAACGAAACCTGGTAATCGAGGTTCGGCCCAATACCAACCTTAGGAATTTGAATTTCCGAAAATAGTTTTTCTCCCCACTGATCTTCAACATTCACAACTGCTTTTTCAGTAAAGGAGGAAGTGAAGAGGTTTGCCTTGGCAGCCAGGTAGTTCTCCATGGTCGAAAAGTCATCGAGGTGGTCGCGCGAGAGGTTTGTGAATCCCGAGATCTGAAAGTTCAGTCCATCCACTCGATTGCGAACCAGTGCTTGGGCGGAAACCTCCACCACCGCTTTACTCTGTCCCGCTTGGCGCATCTGTGACAACAGCTGATGGATTCTTGGAGCCTCAGGGGTGGTGAGTTCGCTCACCAGCTGACCATCACCAACTACCTGCCCCGCTGAGCTGATTAGGCCAGCTGGTTGACCCATCGCAGTCAGCAGTCTTTGCAAATAGTGAGCGACTGATGTCTTGCCATTGGTGCCAGTCACTGCAAAAAGACCAGTTGCTGGTGTTTGAAAAACTAGTGCGGCCAGGGCTCCGGCAATTTCCCTAGGTCGCTCATGCAATAGAAGCGGAATCGGATAACTTCCAGGCCTATCGGTCAAAACCGCTACTGCCCCAGCTGCAATTGCCTGGTCAAGAAAATCTAAACCGTGGTGCTTTTTTCCTTCGCTGGCTACGAATATGAAACCTTTTTCGATATAAGAAGAACTAATTGCGACACCGGTTGGTTCCGCTGCGGCCGAGCCAACCAGTGAGCAATTCAGCGCAGCAGCAAGTTCACCAAGATTACTCACCGGTCAATCCAAATCGGTTGGAGGGAATGTCAGGGTTTGGCTTGGTGGTTGACGGCGGAACGCGGTAGTGCTTTAGAGCCTGCTGCATGATGGCTTTGAAGGGCCCGGTGGCCTTCACAGAATTTGTTTCGCCAACCGGTTTGTAGATCGTGACACCGACCACAAACTTTGGATTCTCGGCTGGGGCTAATCCGTAGAAAGATATGGCAAAGCGTTCGCCGTAGCCGTCGCCTTCGCGAATTTCTGCCGTTCCTGTCTTGCCCGCCACTCGGTAGCCTGGGATACCTGCGAGCCTTCCCACGCCTCCGTACTCAACAACCTTTTCCATCAGTTGCACGTTCATCTTGGCGGCGCTTTCACTAATTACCCTGACACCAGACTGCTTGGGTTCATAGAGCACTTCCCCAGTGGGAGACACGCAGCTGTCGACGAGAATTGGATTAAGCCTGACACCTTCGTTTGCGAGGGCCTGGTAGGCAAATGCCATCTGCAAGGAGGTTACGGCAACACCTTGGCCGAACAGGTGGGTGTAGCGATCGGAGTATTGCCAATCCTCATAGGGTCTGAGGATTCCGGAGCTCTCACCTTCAAAATTTAGATTTGTTGTTTTCCCGAAACCAAACTTCTGCAGATAGCTGAAGCGTTTTTCTTCCGGCACTTTCATTCCAAAGCCGTAGATTCCGGTGTTGGAGCTGTAGCGAAGCACTCCTGCCAGAGTTAGATAAAAAGTTTCGTGACCGAAGCTGTCCTTAATCGACTCCCCATACTCAAGCTTGAGTCGATCTGGAGCTTTGACCTTTTCATATATGTCTGCCGCTTTACTATCCAGCACCATCGCGGTGGAGACTGCTTTCATAACCGATCCCGGCTCAAAAGCAAACTGCATGATGCGACTTCCGCGATCTTCCGGTTTTGAAGCTCCCGGATCGTTGGGGTCAAGAGTTGGCGCTTCAGCTGCTGCCAGGATTCTTCCGGTTTCGACCTCAACCACAATGGCACTCGCCCACTGAGCATCGAGATCGCTGACAGACTTTGCAAGAACCTGCTGAGCAAAAAACTGAAGATTGGAATCGATGGTTAGATTCAGAACTCCGCCATCTTCAGTTGGCTGGGTTACCACATTCGAGGTCGGGATTCTCACACCCTCTGCCGAGCGCTCATAAGTTTCTTGGCCGTCCATTCCTGCAAGGCAGGTGTTGTATTGACGCTCAAGACCTGCCAGAGGCGCACCATCGGTTCCAACGAATCCGATTATGTTTCCGGCGACAGCGCCGTTGGGATAAAGACGATAGGCAAAGCGGTCAAAGTAGAGCCATGGGACATCCAGCTCATAAAGAGAGCTGTAGACCGTTGCGTCCACCTTCTTTGCCAAGTTGGCATACGCCGAAGTTCCGATTAGCTTCGGAGCGATCGCGGACTCTTCAAGCCCCAAAATCCTAGAAAGTTCAGATGTTATTGACTCAACCGAAATCTCAGTTCGAACTCCGTCAACATACCTAATGACTGGCCCAACATTCTTTGGGGAAACATTGACGTCATAGCGAAAGACAGTTCTGGCCAGAACTTCTCCATTGGAATCGACAATATCTCCGCGAAGAGCCGACAGAGTTTGGGTGACGCTGCGGTTTTCAATTGATTCCGCCCTGATTTCTTCCGCGCGGACAATCTGAAAGTCAACCAGGCGAATTCCCAGGGCAGCTACCAGCAGGACGAGTGAAAATGCGAAGAGGGAGAGGCGACGAGTCACGCTTGCGTGATTGCCCATCTTGCCTACCTGGTTGGTGATGCTGGAATAAGACCAGAGACCAAAATTACTTCAGTATCAACCTGTTTTTGATTTGCCACACTGTCCGCTACCTCGGCGGAAGCCACTGATGTCTGGGCAAACTCGGTGGTGGTAATCATGGCCGCATTAGCAACAAGGTTGGCACTGGCAGCGGCCTGGGAGCCTTCTGCAGGCTTTGGAGCGCCATAGATCTTGTCGTTTGTAATGTCTAGCAGCACCGATGAGGGGTTGGCGACCATCCCCAGACGATTTGCAGCATCGGCAAGGTTCTGCGGTGAAGCCAGCGAGTCAACCTGCTCCTGAATAATCTGTACCTCGGTGCTCAGAGCACGTTTTTCAATCTTGAGCTCCCTGAGATAGTAGGCATCCTGAGTTAGAGCCATGTTCAAAGACAGCTGAATCAGCTGGATGACGACAATTCCCATCACCAGCAGGACGCCTGTGAACAGTCCGGGCCTCACTCGCTTTGCCTCATTGGCACTGAGCATCATTAGTTTCATCAGGCTGCCTCCAGTTTTTCTGCAGCGCGCAGCCGAGCCGAGGCAGCGCGTGGGTTTTGCATTAGTTCAATCTCTGTTGCTCTCTCCACACCCTTGGTGATGACCCGTATGCGAGGACCTGAGCCTGGGAGCTCGACGGGAAGTTCAATTGGTGTGGAGGACGTTGCAGCTTTCTGAAAAGCATTTTTGACAATTGCGTCTTCGAGTGAGTGGTAGCTCATCACAACGATGCGAGCTCCGCTTGCCAGAGCTTCAATAGCCTGCGGCATGGCGTTCTTAAGAATTCCTAGCTCGTCGTTGACAAAGATTCTGAGAGCTTGATAGACGCGCTTGGCCGGGTGACCTGCTTGCTTACCTGGAGCCTTGGGTACCACTCTTTCGACAATCGCATTGAGCTGAGAAGAGGTGGTAATCGCCTCAACGATTCTGTGCTTGATGATTGCTCTGGCAATCGGGCCAGCAAATCTCTCTTCGCCCAAATCGCGGAAGATTGCAGTTAGTTCGCCTTCGCTCACCTCAGCTAATACTTCAGCAGCACTTTCTCCCCTGCTCTGATCCATACGCATGTCAAGCGGTGCGTCCTGCGCATAGGCAAATCCGCGCTCAGCCTGATCAAGCTGCATCGAAGAAACACCTAGATCAAATAAAGCTCCCTGGATTTTCTGGACTGAAAGTCCTGCCAGCACATCAGTTAACTTGTCGTAGGTGGCGAGTGCTCCGTGGAACCGAGACCCAAATTTTGCGAGTCGTTCACTTGCCAGCTCTAAAGCAACTGGATCGCGATCAAGACCAATAACTGTGAGATTAGGGTGCTCAATGAGAAGGGCCTCGGTGTGCCCACCGAGACCCAGAGTTGCATCTACTACGACTGGCTTGTTGCCGACAATGCCTGGCCTGAGCAGCTCGAGGCATCGATCTAGCATTACTGGTCGGTGGAGGTTTTGGATTTCCATAATCCTTTGGGTCTTGTCCCTACATCCAGATCCCTGTCCGATCCGTGAGCTTGGTTGTTCACGGTGTCCGACTTAGGGGAAGAAAGCCGGCTCGGCCAAGGACCTGAGTGCAGGGTCAGAACAGACCCGGGATCACCTCCTCAGCCTGTGTTGCAAACTTCTCCTCGTTCGAGGACAGATACTTTTGCCAGCTGGTGGCATCCCAAATTTCAGCGCGAGCGCCGACGCCGATGATTGTTAGTTCTTTGTTTAGACCTGCGTATTCACGAAGAATCTGAGGAAGTAAAACTCGTCCCTGCTTGTCAGGCTCTTCATCTGTCGCACCTGAGAGGAAGACTCGCAAATACTTGCGAGCCTCCTCTGAGGTGACTGGAGCTTGCCGGATTTTTTCATGGACACTGGCAAATTCACGCTTGGAAAAGACATAGAGGCAACGTTCTTGGCCACGGGTTATAACAACACCGTCAGCTAGTTCGTCACGGAATTTAGCGGGAAGGATAAGGCGACCCTTGTCGTCCAATTTGGGGGTGTGTGTGCCCAGCAACATTGCTGCTCCCCTTCCCTAATTTCCTCCACTTTACTCCACTTCACCCCACTTAGCCACATTTATTTCCATATTTTGGTCACATTTCCATATACGAAAAACCCCCGATTTCTCGGGGGTTTAGGGGTAAACCTTGGTTAGTCGCGGTTGAAGCGCTGATTCCAGCGATCCTCAAAGAAGGTCGGTGGCCGCTGGGTGGCCTTGGGAAGCTCTGGCAGGCGGAAATTGGCACTGGCCACGACCAGGCCTGCCACCATGACCACAAAGGCCACGACTCCAAACAGGGCAAATTGGATGATTACGGCAAAAATCAGCAGTGCCACGCCAATCAGCATGGTCAAAACCCCAGCCACCAGCTTGCCGGCACTGCGGTTACTGGATCCGATTTGACCGACTTTTTGGGCAAGGGAAGCGTCCTCCTGGAGCAGATTGCGCTCCATTTCCTCCAGCATTCGCTGTTCGTGCTCTGATAGCGCCATGGACGGCCCTCCCTTCACTGATTGTAAACAAAATACCTTGGCTAAGCTATCCCTCATGCCTCAAGATTTCCTGCTAAAACTTGTGCAGCAGAGGCTGGATGGGTTTTGCGAAGAAAAACGGACCCAACTGGGGGAAATTTCCCCCGATTTACTCCCAATAATCGACTACACCCAGGCAATGCTCGCCGGGGGCAAGCGTTTCAGGGCGCTTTTCTGCTTCTGGAGCTGGGCTGGGTACAAGGGTTCCGTTACAGACGAAGATCTAGCCATGGACTCCCCCATCGTCGCAGTGGCGGCAGCACTTGAGATGTTCCACGCGGCAGCTCTCGTCCATGACGATCTACTTGACCAATCTGATACCCGCCGCGGCCAGCCTTCCATCCACAAAAGGTTTGAACAGCTTCATCAGGCTCGCTCCTATTCAGGCTCTAGCACTCGCTTTGGAGTTGCCGGCTCAGTCCTAACAGGCGACTTGCTTCTGGCCTGGAGCTCTGAGCTATTCGGTTCGGCATTCAAGGAAGTTGATGCTGAGCAAGAGGAAAACTGCCGCAGACAGTTCTCGCAAATGCGATTTGAAGTGATGGCTGGTCAATACCTAGATGTCCTAGAGGAAAATGCAGCTCCGACCAGAAACAAGACAGAAGCGGTCGCAATTGCAAACCGCGTGATGCTTTATAAAACTGCAAAGTATTCACTCGAAGCTCCGCTTCTAATCGGAGCTGCGCTAGCTGGTGCTAAAGACGAAACGCTCGCAGGTCTGAGCTCCTTCGGCATTCCACTGGGGCTTGCCTTCCAGCTTAGAGACGATGTGCTTGGTGTATTTGGCGATCCCGCTGTGACTGGAAAGCCAGCAGGCGATGATCTTCGCGAAGGCAAGCGAACGGTACTGGTTGCTCTCACAATCGAAACTCTGCCAAGCACGGTTGCGAGAATATTTGATGAGCTACTAACCTCTGGTGAAATCGATGACGAGCAACTTGAGTTTATGCGCACCACAATCAAGGACTCAGGGGCACTTGATAAAACTGAGAGGCTCATCGAAGAGCACTCGACTCGAGCAATCGAAGCCTTAGCGAATTTAGAAGTTACTGATCAGGCTCGCAAAATGCTCAGTCTTCTGACTGAGAAAGTAATCAACCGCGCCCACTAGCCGAGGGCTTGGGCTGCTCTTCTAACTGGCGCTTTATGGCCTTTGAGAAGAGCTGACATGGGAGTCTCTCCCAGCTCCTCGTTTTCTTGATATAGCCAGTCAATGGCTTCCGCTTCAGTTAAGCCAAGGTCCAGTAGCTGAAGAAGACTCCCGCGAATACTACTCAGGGGCTCATTTCCGATAATCGTCTCATCAGGAATCATCAGCTTGCCATCGACTTTTACTGCAAACAAAATGTGCTCTTCGAGCAATCGCTTTACTTTGGAAGGGCTAACGCCGAGCTTTTCGGCGGCTTGCTCTATCGTGACCCAAGTCTTGACCCGGTCAGTGATCACCTTTTCTCCTGGTTGTTTCAACTAGCTGTTCTGCTACTAAGAATGCTAACTCCAAAGACTGCATGTGGTTAAGTCTTGGATCGCAGACCGATTCGTATCTTTGCTCAAGGGTTGACTCATCAATCTGCTCCGAGCCACCGAGGCATTCCGCCACATCGTCTCCAGTCAGCTCGACGTGGAGGCCTCCCGGGTGAGTACCAAGCGCCCGGTGAACCTCGAAGAAGCCCATAACCTCGTCCAGCACATCGTCAAAGCGACGAGATTTGTAGCCATTCTTAGTGGTAATCCCGTTGCCGTGCATCGGATCTGTGATCCACAGTGGGCTGGCACCGCTATCCCTGACTGCCTCAACCAAAGCTGGCAGAACATCGCGAATCTTGTCTGCGCCCATACGACTAATTAGTGTCAAGCGCCCGGGCTCTCGCGCGGGATCAAGCTTGTCCATTAGTGCCAATACCTGCTCCTTGGTTGAACTTGGCCCGAGCTTGATGCCAATTGGATTTCTTACCCGCGAGAAAAAGTCGACGTGAGCGCCGCTTAGTTCGCGGGTGCGCTCACCAATCCAGATGAAGTGACCACTGGTGACATAAGGAGTATTGGTGCGGGAGTCAATTCTGGTCAGCGGTCTTTCGTAATCAAACAGAAGTCCCTCGTGGGAGACGAAGAATTCAGTTGCCCTGAGCTCCGCTGAATCAACCCCGCACGCTTCCATGAAGCGCATAGCCCTGTCGATATCCCCGGCGATTGATTCATACTTCTTATTTGCAGGGTTGTCGGTGAAACCTTTGTTCCAGGCGTGAACCTGACGCAGATCAGCAAAGCCTCCGGTTGTGAATGCTCTGATTAAGTTCAAGGTGCTGGCAGAAGTGTGATAAGCCCCGAGCAGCCTCTTCGGATCATGCGCTCTGGCTTCGGCCGTGAATTCGTAGCCGTTTACGGCATCGCCGCGGTAAGCAGGCAGAGTAACACCCTCTCGGGTTTCAGTGTCGCTCGAGCGAGGCTTAGCAAACTGTCCCGCCATCCGCCCCATCTTGATAACTGGAAGAGAGGAGCCATACATCAGAACAACAGCCATCTGTAAAACTGTCTTGATTCGATTGCGAATTCGATCTGCAGTGGCATCGACAAATGTTTCTGCGCAATCTCCGCCTTGAAGAAGAAAAGCCTTACCCTCAGCGGCTTGAGCTAGCCGCTGTCGCAGAGTGTCTACCTCACCGGCGAAAACCAGAGGAGGCAGCTTTGATAATTCTTGCGTTACTGTTTCAAGCGCGGCAGCATCTGGCCAAGTGGGTTGCTGCTTAGCCTCAAGTCGACGAAACTCGTCTAGTCCAAAATCTTGCAAACTATTTCTTCCTAATCTTCAAGTCTTGCCATGCGATTTCGAATAGTCGAGGCGTAGACGTCTTCATACCTCTGACCAGATAGTTCTCTAATCCGATAGACAATCTGATCCGTCACCGAGCGCAGCACTACTCGCTCACCCTCCATGCCGGCAAACCTTGAGAAATCGAGTTGCTCGCCAAACTTGACTCCAACGCGATGAATCTTTGGGTACTTAGCGCCAAGTGGCTGGACTTTATCGGTATCAATCATGGCAACCGGAACGACCGGGACCTGAGCTTCGAGAATCATCCTGGCAATCCCTGTTCGGCCACGATAAAGCTTTCCATCTGGTGATCTGGTGCCCTCTGGATATATACCCAGCACCAGTTCTCTTTCCAGAACGCCCAGTCCAGTGTTCAGCGAATCCTCCGATGCCTTACCACCACTTCTATCGATTGGAAGCTGTCCGGTCGACTTGAAGAACCAGCGAATAACGGCACCTTTAAATCCTTTGCCAGTGAAGTAGTCGCTTTTTGCGAGAAAGGTGACTGGTCTTTTCACCTTGAGTGGAAGAAAAATCGAATCAACAAAGGAAAGATGATTGGAAGCTAGGACTGCGCCACCTTTACGAGGAACATTCTCAGCGCCTCTCACCCATGGTCGAAACAGCAGGTTGAGGATTGGCCCCAGCACAATGTTTTTCAGAATTAGGTAGGTCATGGTCTTTCCGGTTAGAAACTAAATCCTACCCAAGAGTCTCTCGAGCCAGCTGGGCGGCTCCAATGACCCCGGCTTGGTTAGAGAAGGTGGCAGGGATTATTTCAGCAACTGGTCTAAAGCCACTGGCTGGAATCTCTAGAGCAAATTTCTGTCGCAGGGGTTTTAGTAGCTTCTCCCCCAGCTCGCTTAGACCTCCGCCAATCACGAATACCTCTGGATCTAGCACTGCAACCAAACTGGACATCGCTTTGGCTAGGTAGCCAGCCAGCTGATCAATCAGCTCAAGAGTTCCAGGATCATTAGCCTGCACAGCCTCGAATGCTTCGTGGCCGGTAAGTTGACCTCTCTCGCTTCTGAGTTTTCTCAAGTGAGATCCCTTTTCATCTGAGGAATCTGCAAGAGCCACGATTTCTCTGAGCAGTGCTGTTCCGGAGGCATACTGCTCTATGCATCCTTTTCTGCCACAGCCACACAGGTGGCCCTCGCTAACGACGGTAATGTGGCCAAGCTCACCGCCGATACCAAAGCCACCGCGCATCAGGTGACCACCATCGACAATCGCTCCGCCGACTCCAGTGCCGAGCGTAAGCATGACCATCGAGTCGTACTTCTGGGCAGCACCAAACTTGAACTCGGCCCAACCAGCAGCGTTAGCATCGTTTTCAATAATTAGTCGGCGACTGATTTTTTGCTCGATTCGCTCTCTCAAAGGCTCGTTGCGCCAATTTAGATTTGGGGCGTAGAGAACTACAGATTGTGAGCGATCAATGAATCCAGCTGCGGCAACACCTATTGCCTCCGGCTCACCGTTTTCTGCAATCAGGTCGAGAATCAATTTGGAGACAGTGTCGACCATTTGGTCGGGCTCTTGAGCGGGAGACGGAACCCGGTGCTCGGCTACCACTTCCCCTGATTGGCTAACGGCAGCCCCCAGGATCTTGGTGCCACCGATATCGATGCCAAGACTGAGCACGTCGCCTCCGAGGAATTTGGACAAGAATCATCAAATATTAGGGCCTTTAGGCGCTTACCAGCTAGCCGATGGATTAACGGGGAGCCAAAAATGCCCATTTGGCAATAAAGTTTTAGACACCTCAAAGGGGAGAAAAATGGAATCTTACGATGTACCACTGCGGGTAGCGACTGAGCCCCAAGACAACGCAACTGTTCTACTGCTCGAGCGTGTAAAAAAGACTCCGGATCACGCTCTGTTTTCAAGAAAAAATCCCGATGGCTCGTGGCGCAATGTCACTGGTCAAGAGTTTCTCTCAGAGGTTAGGTCATTAGCCAAAGGTCTGATTGCCTCAGGCATTAAGCCAGGCGATGCAGTTGCACTGATGTCAAGAACCCGCTACGAGTGGACGATGATTGATTTCGCCGTCTGGTTTGCCGGTGGAGTTGTGGTTCCAATTTACGAAACCTCCTCCCCACAGCAGATTGAGTGGATTCTTTCAGACTCTGACTCGGTAGCAATCTTCATTGAAAACGATGACCATGAGGAAAGAGTCAAGAAGGTAAAGGCAAACACCCCTCGCCTTAGAGAGATCTGGAAGATTGACTCAAAAGACTTTTCGAACCTTCACCAGTCAGGCGAAAAGGTTTCAGATGCAGATCTAGAGGTTGCACGCAGCAACGCGCAGGCCAGAGACTTGGCAACAATCGTCTATACATCGGGAACTACTGGCAATCCGAAGGGCTGCGAGCTGACCCACGCAAGCTTTGTGGATCACTGCCGAAATGCGGCAGCTGAGATTCCAGAAATTGCCAATGAATACCAGCACTCACTTATATTTGTTCCCCTAGCTCACATTCTCGGTCGCTACGTTGCAGCCATTTGCATCTACTCAGGAATCAGAGTTGGTCACCTTCCAGACACCAAGATGGTTGCTGCAGAACTTCCTGGCTTCCAGCCAACCTTTCTCCTTGCGGTGCCAAGAGTCTTCGAAAAGGTATATAACAACGCAGAGCTGAAGGCAGAGGCCCGTGGCAAAGGAAAGATTTTCCGTGCAGCCGCTCAGGTCGCAATCGATTATTCAAAAGCTATGGACGATCCGAAGGGGCCAGGTATTGGTCTGAAGCTCAAGCACAAAGCATTTGACAAGTTGGTTTTCTCGAAACTACGTGCCGCCATGGGTGGCAAAGTGAAATATGCAATCTCAGGTGGTGCACCACTAGGAGCAAGACTTGGCCACTTCTTCCGAGGAATTGGACTTGTTGTTCTCGAAGGTTATGGACTGACCGAAACCGCTGCGGCAGCGGTGATTGGCAGAGTCAGCTGGCAGAAGATTGGCAAAGTTGGTCGAGCTCTTCCCGGAACTGGAATCAAGATCGCCAAAGACGGAGAGATCTGGCTCAGAGGAATTAACATCATGCGCGGCTACTGGAGAAACGAAGCCGCAACACGGGAGGCCTTCGAGGGTGACTGGTTTAGAACCGGTGACATCGGTGAGCTGGATGAAGATGGCTTCCTAACGATTACCGGTCGAAAGAAAGAGCTTCTGGTCACAGCCGGTGGCAAGAATGTTGCCCCAGCACCAATAGAAGATCCATTGCGTGCGCACCCACTAATTGGGCAGGTGGTTGTAATTGGAGACGCTAAGCCCTTCATCGCAGCACTTATCTCATTGGATCCTGAGATGGTTCCGGTTTGGTGCGAGCAAAATGGCATCACTGAAAAATTGACACTTGCTGAGGCAACCAAGAACCCGGTTATTAGAGCTGAAGTTCAGCGAGCTGTGGATGAAGTCAACGCCCGCTTTTCAAATGCAGAGCAGATTAAGGCATTTGAGATTTTGGATGTTGAGCTCACCGAAGCCTCCGGACACCTCACACCATCGCTCAAGATCAAGCGCGCATCGGTGCTAAAGGACTTTTCGCTTCAGGTAAACAGAATCTACGCTAACTCTTAAACCAGGTTTGCTCTCTGAGTGTGCGCATGGCTAGTTTGCGCTCCTCAGGAGTAAGCCTGTCAATGTAGAGCTTGCCGCTCAGGTGATCACACTCATGCTGCAGAATCTGCGCAAGTAGCCCTTCGCCTTTGACCAAAACTTCACTGCCATCGAGCTGTAGCCCCTTGGCAGTTGCAATCGGATAGCGGGGAGTTTTATGCCAAAGACCTGGCAAAGAAAGACATCCCTCATCAATTTCTTGAATTTCCCCGCTTAGCTCGAGGATCTCAGGATTAATTAGGTAGCTAGCTTTGCCGTCAATTACGTAAGAGAAAACCGAAAGACCAACTCCGATTTGATTGGCTGCCACACCAGCTCGTCCAGGTAACGCTGTTGTCTCTAGCAGATCCTGAACAAGCTGGCTCACAGATGATGGACTAGAAACTTTGACGCAGGCAGACCTAAGTATCGGGTCGCCGAAGAGCCTTATCTCTCTAACACTCAATCAATCAGACCGTCGATTACCAGTGCAGCCAGGTCCCTAGCCGCCTGTCTGGTCGCTGGATGAAGTTTGTCAAATTGCACAACAGCACCTGCCGCCAACATTGGGTCATAAGGGATTCTGACAACAGCACGGACGCGGGTCTTGAAGTGATTTTCAATCTCATCGAGCTTGACGAGCTGGGTCCCGTATGTTGCGGTGTTTAGTGCAACCACTGAATTCTTTACCAGTTCACCAAAACCATTTGATTCAAGCCATGTCAAAGTTTCGCTGGCCAACTTCGCCTCATCAATGCTTCCGCCTGAGACAACAACCAAACCATTGGCTCTTAGGAGGATTGCGCGCATGACGCTGTGGACAATGCCAGTTCCGCAGTCAGTTAGGCAGACGCTGTAGTAGCGAGTAGCTATATCTGCGACAACGTTGTAATCACCCTCATCGAATGCCTCCGAGAGCATCGGGTCGGTATCGGAAGCAAGAACATCCAGTCTGGTCTTATCGCGAGAGACAAAGTCGCTGAATACTGTGAAACTGTTGATTCCACCGGCTCTACGAACAACGTCACGAACCGTCTTGTCGCTCTTTAGTTCAACGCGCTCGGCAAGAGTGCCACGATCCGGATTGGCATCAATAGCTAGCACTCGATCTTCTCGGACCAAGGCCATGGCCATGCCGATCAAAGTGGTGATGGTTGTCTTTCCAACGCCACCTTTTCGGGTTAGCACTGGAACAAACTTTGTTTCTCCTCGAAGATCCGCATTGATGCGCGCATCAAGAGAGCGTCTGTCGCGAACCTTTCGGTTATCACCCAGGTTTAGCTTTCCAAAGGTAATGCGATAGATAAATCTGCGCCAAAACGTTTCGGGGACCACTCTCGGACGAGCTTCGTCTTTGAGCAGTCTGTCGGCTGTTAGCATGCTGGCTGGCTCAGCCTCTTCAAAAATGTTTACGCTAATTGGAACAGCTTCGGTATTGGTGCTTACCTCGGTGAGCTGAGTTGGCTCTGGGTCCAATTCCAGATCTTGGAAATTGGTCTTTTCACCCGAAGAGTAATCGTCCTGAAATTGCGACATGTTCCTCTATTCAATAACTGCGATGAGGTCGCCACCCTCAACCGGTGTTGGGCCAGCGACCCCCAGCCGTACAATCTTGCCACCAATTGGGGCCGCAATCGTCGCTTCCATCTTCATGGCCTCAATTGAGGCTATTGGCTGGCCCTTTTCAACCACCTCGCCAACAGAAACCTTTGGTGTTACTACCCCTGTAAATGGTGCGGATGCATGGGATGGATTAGCGGGATCTGCCTTCTCGGCTGATGCCTCAACAACCTTGATGCTGTGATCACGAACTGTAACGGGCCTGAGCTGGCCGTTGAGTTTTGTCATAACGGTTCTGAATCCCTTGCTGTCTGCATCGCTGATTGCCTCAAGTCCGACCAGTAGCTGCAGTCCCTTCCTGAGCTCAACAACATGCTCGTTGTCGGTCTCTAGGCCATATAGGTAGTCAACGGTGTCCACGCTGTCCAAGTTGCCATAAGCAGCGCGCATCTTTTCAAATTCTTTTTGCGGTCCAGGGAAGAGAAGTTGATTGAGCTTTTTCCTGCGCTCTGAGCCAGTGCCGGAGGAAAGAACCTCCTGATCCTCTGCACTGACCTCTTTGATGCTGAGGTCTACTTTTCTACCTTTGAGCACCTTTGTTCTAAATGGTTCAGGCCAGCCACCTGGTAAATCTCCAAGCTCCCCAGCCATAAAGCCAACGACCGAATCTGGAATGTCATACTTCTGCGGATTGTCTTCAAAATCCGCTGGGTCTGCGCCAACTGCCACTAGGTGAAGAGCAAGATCACCGACGACCTTTGAACTTGGTGTCACCTTGGGAGGTCTTCCCAGAATCTTGTTTGCAGCTGCATACATTTCTTCAACCAGCTCAAATCGATCGCCGAGTCCAAGTGCAATTGCCTGCTGGCGAAGATTAGATAACTGACCACCAGGAATCTCATGCTCGTATACGCGACCGGTTGGTCCGGGTAGTCCCGATTCAAATGGCGCATAAACTCTTCGAACTGCTTCCCAGTAAGGTTCGAGTTGGCAGACATTATCCAAATCAATTTGTGTGTCACGCTCGGTATTGGCAAGAGCAGCAACCAGAGCTGACATGCTGGGTTGTGAGGTGGTCCCTGCCATTGGAGCACTGGCCGCATCAACTGCGTCAACTCCAGCCTCGATCGCAGCGAGCAGGGTTGCCAATTGACCACCGGCGGTGTCATGAGTGTGCAGATGCACTGGCAAATCAAATCGTTCCCGAAGCGCACTGACCAATTTCTTAGCTGCCATCGGCCGAAGCAGTCCAGCCATATCCTTGATGGCAAGAACGTGTGCACCTGCCTTCACCATCTGCTCAGCTAAGAAAAGCCAATAGTCCAGGGTGTAGAGAGTTTCCTTCGGGTCAAGTAGGTCTGCGGTGTAGCTAAGCCCTACCTCGGCAATTGAGGATGTGTTTTCTCTCACTGCCCTAATGGCAGGTGTCATCTGGTTGACATCATTGAGAGCATCAAAGATGCGGAAGATATCAACGCCTGTTGCCGCTGCCTCTGTGATGAAGGCATCGGTGACCTCAGTTGGGTATGGGGTGTATCCCACCGTGTTTCTGCCTCGAAGCAGCATCTGGATACAGATGTTTGGAAGCTGCTCTGATATTGCAGCCAATCTGTCCCATGGATCTTCGCCCAGAAACCTTAGGGCGACATCGTAGGTGGCACCTCCCCAAGCTTCCAGCGATAGAAGTTGCGGGGTCAATCTGGACACGTGTGGCACGACCGCCACCAAATCTTTCGAGCGAACCCTGGTTGCTAAAAGAGATTGATGAGCATCTCTAAAGGTTGTGTCAGTGACTAAAACCCTGGTTTCCTGCCGGAGCCACTGAGCAAACTTTTCTGGGCCGAGTTCCCTTAGCAGCTGCTTGCTGCCAGGCGGCGGAGCGGCGGCCAGATCAACAAAAGGAAGCTTGGTCTTTGGATCAGGTCTTGAGTTGCGTTCTCCATAGGGCTTATTGACTGTCACTTCTGCCAGCCATTGCAAAACCTTAGTTCCGCGATCTTGCGAAACTCTCGCCTTCATCAGCTCGGGTCTTTCCTCTATAAAACGAGTCGAAAGTTCACCCCTGGCAAAGGTTTCATCCTCGACAACAGCCTGTAAGAAGTTGATGTTGGTTGCTACACCACGAATTCGAAATTCGGCCAGTGCTCTTCGGGCCCTTTGAACAGCGGCTGGGAAATCTCTTCCTCTAGCAATCAGCTTCACCAGCATGGAGTCAAAGTGTGGTGAAATCTCGGCTCCGGTGGTGACTGTTCCACCATCCAGACGAATTCCCGCACCGCCTGGTGAGCGGTAGGTGGTAATCATTCCAGTGTCAGGTCTAAATCCTGCCGCAGGGTCTTCGGTTGTAATTCGACACTGCAGGGCAAAACCATGCTGAGTCAGAGACTCTTGACTCAGGCCCAAATCAGAGAGGGACTCTCCGGAGGCAATCCTGAGCTGAGATTGGACTAGATCAACATCGGTGATTTCTTCAGTCACTGTGTGCTCAACTTGAATGCGCGGATTCATTTCGATAAAGACATGTTTGCCTGTATTTGGTCCTTCGGTTTCAATTAGAAACTCGACGGTGCCAGCGTTTTGATATCCAATTTCCCTAGCAAAAGCGATTGCGTCTTTGAAAAGTTGTTGGCGAAGAGCTTCATCGAGCTTTGGAGCCGGAGCTATCTCAATGACTTTCTGATTACGACGCTGTATCGAACAGTCCCGCTCAAACAGGTGCATCACGTTGCCGTGCATATCAGCGAGAATCTGAACTTCAATGTGGCGGGGTCTAAGCACAGCCTGCTCGAGGAAAACCCTTGGGTCACCAAAAGCTCCCCCGGCTTCTTTCATTGCCTCTTCCAGCGCTGCTGGTAACTCAGCTGCCGTATCAACCTTGCGCATACCGCGTCCACCACCGCCAGCAACTGCCTTCACATACAGCGGGAAACCAATTTCATTCGCTAACTTGCTCAGCTCTTTTGGGTTATCGGATGACGGGGTTGATTTCAAAACCGGAACGCCTGCGCGAGTGGCAGCTAACTTCGCGTTTACCTTGTCTCCGGCAAGCTCCAAAACCTCGGCACTGGGGCCAACGAATGCGATGGAGTTTTCTTTTGCAGCCCTGGCAAGATCGGGGTTTTCACTTAGAAATCCATAGCCTGGGTAGATGGCATCCGCACCTGATTCTTTTGCGACTCGAATAACTTCGCTGACGCTCAGATAGGCACGAATTGGTGAACCATCGGCCTCAATCTGGTAGGCCTCATCAGCCTTTTGGCGATGAATGGAATTGCGGTCCTCGTGTGGGTAGATGGCAACGGTTTGTGCACCGAGCTCGTAGGCAGCTCGAAATGCCCGAACCGCTATTTCTCCGCGGTTAGCAACCAGAACCTTCCGAAACACCTACGCTCCCACCAAAAACCCGTTTTTGCTCACCTTTTGCGAACAGATAAAAAGGTAGCCTATTGCAATGCATGTGCTGAGCGTCAGTTCACTAAAGGGTGGGGTGGGCAAAACCACCGTAGCCCTGGGTCTGGCATCAGCTGCACTCAATCGAGGCATCAACACTCTGGTCATTGACCTTGACCCCCAGTGTGATGCCACCAGCGGTCTGGCTGCCCCCTCTGATCAGGGTTATTCGGTAGCAGAAGTTTTACAAACCGGCAAAGCACAAACCCTAAGAAGAGCGATTGTCCCATCCGCCTGGTTTCGAGACACCAAGATGGATGTGCTGGTCGGCTCTCCAAGATCCCTGCTACTAGACAACCCCGCACCAACCGTTGACGACGTCTGGAAACTCGAACAGGTGCTGGTTGGACTGGAAGACGAATACGACCTGGTCATAGTTGACACTCCTCCTTCGATTAATGCCCTGACAAGAACTGCCTGGGTCGCATCAGACCGAGTAATCCTGGTTACTGAGCCAGCACTCTATTCAGTGATTGCGGCAGACAGAGCAAGAAAAGCCATTTTGGAGATAAGCGCCAAGCTCTCCCCCAGACTCGAGCTACTGGGTGTTGTGGTGAATAGATTTAGACCTCAGTCCCACGAGCACGACTACCGAATCAAGGAGCTCAAGGAAATCTTTGGCGATCAGCTGCTGATGCCATACTTCGAAGAGCGTGCTGCCGTTCAGCAGGCGACCGGAGCTGCAAGGCCGATTCACTCCTGGCCAGCCGAAGGTGCCGCAGAAATAGCAAGAGGCTTCGACTGGCTGTTGGCAGGAGCCATTAGCGAGCTTGAACAGGCTGGTGAGAATAGATCCAGAATTGGAGTCGTTGACCGCTCAATGCGCGGCAGCGCCCTGGATGAAATCATCGAGGTTCAGGAAGTCAAAGAAAAGCGCAAGAAAAAGCGCTGGTGGTCTAGGAAATCTTCCTAGCTCTGCGAGCTGCAAGCTCGTCCTGAATCTGTGCTTCTTCGGCAGCAAAATCAATCAGCGTGGCTTCAACTTCTCTAACGAGTCGGCCAACTGCAATACCAAATACTCCCTGGCCCTGGCCAAGTAGATCAATTACTTCATCCTGAGTGGTGCAGAGGTAGACCCTTGCGCCATCACTCATCAGAGTTGTGTTCGTAAGATCCGCAATACCGGCTGCTTTGAGCTGCTCGACAGCAACTCTGATTTGCTGCAGTGATACACCCGTGTCTAGAAGTCTTTTTACAAGCTTTAGAACCAGGATGTCGCGGAAAGAGTAGAGCCTTTGTGATCCGGAGCCAGCAGCTCCCTGAATTGTGGGAACAACCAGGCCTGTTCTGTCCCAGTAGTCAAGTTGACGGTAGGAGATTCCGGCAGCGGCAGCGGCGGACGTGCCACGGTAACCAATCGGTGTGGCTGGCACGCCATCATCAAACAGAGTTGGTGATTGAATCTCCAACTTCTCTCCTTCGCTAAGACGAGATAAAAGTTTGCCTTCAAGTTGCGCTTTAGGGTTTATCTGTCCCGCGTGTCGCTAACCTTCAATTTTGTCGATTGCACCAGACACAAGATGTGCCCTGATTGCGCCAAATCTTTCCGCTATTTCGCGTCCGAGGTGAGCGGCCTTCGCAGCAGAATCCGGAGCTTTTTTCCTGATCACAGGTTCAGTTACGCCAGTGATGATGCCCACTTCACGCTCTGCGGCAGCCTTTAGTCCCCTGAGGTGCCTTGGCTGTATGCCGAATTGTTCAAGACCAACCAATGCAAATGCAATCTCAACTTCATGTGATGAGTGCGGCTGCGCTCCGAACAGACCAAGCTCTGCAGCCTCGCGAAACGCTGCATCACTGAGTCCAGTTTCGCTTTTTAGCTGGGCCGTGGAAAACTTCTGACCCTTGCGAAGAGTCACCGGTGAGGATGCTGGAAGGAGAGGCTTCTTTCCCGCATCAAGCTCAGCCAGATACTCCTTAATAACCTTTAGCGGTAGATACTGATCACGCTGCAGGGTTAGAACAATTCTCAGTCTTTCAATCTGTGTCTCTGAATACTTTCTATATCCAGCATCGGTTCTCTCAGGTGTGACTAGTCCCTGGTCTTCCAAAAACCTAAGCTTGGATGGTGAGAGATCACCGAACTCAGGCTTGAGAACAGTCAAGACCTGGCCGATTGTGTAGAGCTTCCGGTGATCCTGGAGCTTGCGAACTGCATTCTCCATTTATCGATCCTTATCTGATGAGTAGAAGGTGAGGCGGAACTTACCGATCATGATTTCCATGCCGTTGATCAATCTTTGCCTATCAACCCGCTTGGAATCAACATAAGTTCCATTCATTGAACCCTGGTCGGAGACAAAGAAGACGGAGCCTTCTCGTTCAATCTTGGCGTGACGTCGAGAAACAGTCACATCGTCAAGAAATATGTCTGCATCAGGGTGGCGACCAGCGACCGTAAGGTCTTGGTCGAGAAGATAACGCGATCCACTACCCGGTCCACGATGAACAATCAGCAGAGCTGATCTGGCGGGAAGTGCAGCTAGAGCTGCGGCTTCTTCTGGGGAAAGAGTTGGGGCTGATTCAGCCACCATGTCAGAGGCAAACTTGGCGGTATCTTCGCCATGCACATCTTTGGACATTCAGTCTCCTCTAGAGACTAAATGTTAGAGGATTTTGCCC
>JBBAMI010000002.1:463-19725 GCA_040402595.1 Aquiluna sp. | reverse complement strand
CACATCTTTGGACATTCAGTCTCCTCTAGAGACTAAATGTTAGAGGATTTTGCCCTCGCTTGCGAAATCAGATTCCTCAGCTGGTGCAGATAGATAAATCCCGAGATCCAGTAAAGGGCTATCCCCCACCAGGCAAATGCCCAAGATAGAGGTAGAACTATAAACTCAGCCGCTGGCCAAATGTCCGACATAAGTAGCAGTGGCAGGGCATAAAGCAGTGCGAAGGTTCCCGCCTTGCCTAAAAAGTGAACTGGCAGAGACCGGTAGCCGAGCTTTCTAAGAGTGGGCAAACCAAACAGCAAAAGCACATCTCTCAAAACGATAACAATTGCAAACCAGGCAGGAATATTGCCATTGAGAGTCAGTCCAATGAGGGTGGCAAGAATAAACAGCCGGTCAGCCGATGGGTCGAGAATCTTCCCCAATGACGTTTCTTGATTGAACCTTCTGGCTATCTGCCCGTCTAGCCAATCGGTGAAGCTGGCAAAAGCCAGCACAACGAGGGCCCAGAGAAACTCATCGCTAACTAAAAGAAAAAGGAAAACGGGCACTAAAAGCAACCGGAGAATGCTGAGCATGTTAGGAATGCTTCTCAGCTCTTGGCTCAGGCCCATGGCCAAATTCTACTTAGCGGACGCCAGCTCGTCGCAAGACTTCAGTGACGTTTTTGTATTCATTGAAGGCATAAAGATGAATGTGATCAACCCCTGCGTCGGCTAGTTCCGTAATTTGCTTGGCAGACCAGGAAACTCCGACCTCTCTCCTATGTTCAACATCTTTTGCCTGAGCGAGCGCTGAAGCCAGTTCTCTTGGTTCAGCCTCACCGGTTAACTCCAGCACTCGACGAAGTCTCGAGTGAGAGACAATCGGCATAAGCCCTGGGATAAGAGGTATGTCCACTCCCCTTGCGCGAGCCAGACTGATGAACTCAAGAAAGTCGCTCGAATAGAAAAACAGCTGACTGATTGCATAATCTGCACCCGCATTCTGCTTGGCCACCAGAGCGTCAATGTCTGTTCGGGTATTGCCAGATTCAGGATGACCATTTGGAAAGGCGGCCACGGCAACGTCCCTTGAATCAGCTTGCTCACGAATCAATGCCACGAGTTGATCAGCTCTTTGCAGCGACTCGGGAGCAACCGATTTTTGTCCGCTCGGCAAATCGCCGCGAAGAGCTAGAAAGTTATGAATTCCCTCATCAAGAAATTGCCTAATTAATTCTTTCGCTTCGGATGTTGTGTTTCCAACGCAGGTTAGGTGAGCCAGCGGTGTGGCTTGGGTGTTGTCTCGAATGAACTTCAATACTTCAAGTGAATTTTTAGTACTCGATCCACCAGCGCCAAAGGTAACCGAAATGAATTCTGGATTGAGCTCTGAGAGTTTGCCAATGGCTTCTCGCAGAACTCCCTCGTCGGAAGGATCCCTCGGCGGGTATACCTCGAATGAAACTTTCAAGCCAGAAACCTCTCAGAAAATCGCCTCACGGGGCTCCGAAGCTGGCGTCTCACAATATTACTCAGACCGCTACAGTATTGGCATGGAACTTGTCGTCGCCAACCATCCACTGATATCCCATAAGGTCACCCTACTCAGAGACAAGAACACGACCAGCGCACTATTTCGGCAGCTAGTTGAGGAGCTAGTGACACTGTTGACTTTCGAGGCAACAAAGAATCTCAAGGTTGACCAGGTCGTGGTTGAAACGCCACTGACTAAGACTCAGGGACATCACCTGGCCAAACCAACGCCACTGATTATTCCTATCCTCAGAGCGGGACTCGGCATGCTAGCTGGGATTACAAAGTTGATTCCCGATGCAGAGGTGGGCTTTTTAGGAATCAAGCGCAACGAAGAAACACTGCAGCCCGAGACTTATGCCAATCGACTTCCCGATCGACTGGACAACCGAGAAGTTTTCTTGATTGACCCCATGCTGGCAACAGGCGGGACCCTGATCGATTCCCTTGACTACGCCTTTGAAAGAGGAGCAACGAGGGCAACCTGCATCTGTTTACTTGGAGCACCAGAGGGTGTGGAGGCTGTCAGGAAGCACCTGGCAGATAAGTGGCCTGCTAAACCAGTGAGTGTCCACCTAGCCGCTCTTGATGAAAGGCTAAACGAGGTCGGATATATCGTTCCCGGCCTCGGTGATGCCGGTGACAGACTCTATGGAAACTCGGGCGGCAACTAGCTCTCTGAAGCCAGTCTCTTCTTTGCAGAAGCCTGCCTGGCCCTAACGTTAGCGTCCAGTTCAACCTTTCGAATCCTAATTGCCTCGGGAGTAACCTCCACGCATTCGTCTTCCCTGGCAAACTCGAGGCTTTCTTCGAGTGAGAGCTTCTTGGGAGGGGTTAGGCCAACGAAACTATCGGCAGAGGCAGCGCGCATATTCGTCAGCTGCTTTTCCTTTGTGATGTTTACTTCCATGTCCTCAGGGCGAGAGTTTTCGCCAACCACCATGCCGCCATAAACCTCACTGGTGGGTTCAATGAAAAAGCTGCCTCGTTCCTGAAGTGCAATCATGGCAAACGGAGTTGCCACGCCTGCTCGATCGGCAACTAGCGAACCGTTTTGTCGACTTACAATGTCTCCCGCCCATGGCTCATAGCCAGCGGCAAGGGCATTGGCAATTCCTGAACCCTTTGTCGTGGTGAGAAATTCTGTTCTAAAACCAATCAATCCCCTGGAAGGAACCTTGAATTCCATCCTTACCCAACCGGTTCCATGGTTGATGAGATTCACCATGCGACCCTTTCGAGCAGCCAGCAGCTGCGTTACAGCACCTAAAAACTCTTCTGGGGTATCAATGGTCAAGTCTTCAAAAGGCTCATGGGTTTTGCCCTCGATGGTTTTGGTAACTACCTGGGGTTTACCAACCGTTAGCTCATAGCCCTCGCGCCTCATCTGCTCAACCAAAATTGCAAGAGCCAACTCGCCTCTTCCTTGAACCTCCCACGCATCAGGGCGATTAGTCGGCAATACCTTGATCGATACGTTTCCAATCAGTTCCCTGTCGAGGCGATCTTTGACCAAACGTGCTGTGACCTTGGCTCCTTTTACCCTTCCAGCCATCGGAGAAGTGTTGATTCCAATGGTCATCGAGATAGCAGGCTCATCCACCTTGATTAGTGGAAGTGGCCTCACGTCAATGGGATCACACAGTGACTCACCAATAGTTATCTCTTCAATGCCAGCGACAGCAACAATGTCTCCGGGTCCCGCGCTTTCAATTGGGTAGCGTTCCAGAGCCTTAGTTCCAAGGAGCTCCGTGACCTTTACGTTCTGAGTCGTACCGTCTTGGCGAACCCAGGCAACCTGCTGGCCTTTCTTTATCTCTCCGTTGAAAATTCGAATAAGTGCCAAGCGTCCTAGGAAAGGTGATGCATCGAGGTTGGTTACGTGCGCCTGAAGCGGCGCTCCCTCTTCATACGAGGGTGCGGGAACATATTTCAGAATTGTCTCAAACAAAGCTTCTAGGTTTTCCGCATCAGGCAGCGCACCATCGTTAGGCTTTGTCAGCGAAGCTCTCCCCGCGCGACCAGAGGCATAAATCACGGGAAGTTCCAAGATTGCGTCGACATCCAGATTTGGAACAGTGTCGTGAAGATCTGACGCCAGACCTAGAAGTAGGTCGTGGCTTTCCTCAACTACCTCGTCAATTCGAGCATCGGGACGATCAGTCTTATTGACAACCAGGATTACTGGCAGATTTGCCTCAAGGGCCTTGCGCAGAACAAATCTCGTTTGCGGGAGAGGCCCCTCGGATGCATCGACCAGGAGAACAACTCCGTCAACCATCGAAAGGCCTCGTTCAACTTCTCCTCCAAAGTCCGCGTGACCAGGGGTGTCTATGACATTGATAGTGATTGTCTGACCAGCTGCAGCGGGACCTGAGTAGGAAACTGTGGTGTTTTTCGCAAGGATCGTGATGCCTTTTTCCTTTTCAAGATCCCCAGAATCTAGAACTCTTTCCCCAACTGCTGCGTGTGCTGAAAAAGCACCAGTCTGACGCAACATCGCGTCAACCAGGGTCGTTTTTCCGTGGTCAACGTGCGCGACAATCGCGACATTTCTCAATAGTGAATTGGAGGCCATTGTATGAGAGCTCTTAATCTGTTTCAGGGCAAAGCTAAAGTCTATGGGTTCAACTGAACTATTCGAAGTCGGACTGGCGGGATTTGAACCCGCGACCCCTTGACCCCCAGTCAAGTGCGCTACCAAGCTGCGCTACAGCCCGCTGATTAGCAAAGTCTAACGCTTTGAGAATAGTTAGCGATTTCTTCGCTCTCTGACTCGAACACCTATTTCTACTGGTGACCCATCGAAACCGTAGGTTTCACGAAGTCGACGAATAATGAAGCGTCTGTAGTTTGCCTCAAGAAAACCAGAAGCAAATATCACAAACTTGGGAGGCCTTGCAGCAGCCTGCGTTCCGAAGAGAATTCTTGGCTGCTTTCCTCCCCTAACTGGATGTGGATTGCCAGCCTGGAGCTCTTGTAAGAATGCGTTGAACTTTCCAGTAGGAATTCTCTTGTCCCAGGAATCTAAGGCAAGCTCAAGAGCTGGAACTAGCTTTTCTAGGTGTCTTCCTGTCAAGGCTGAAAGGTTAACCCTCGGTGCCCAATCGACGTGAGCTAGATCCCTCTCAATTTCCTTCTCGAGGTAAATTCTTCGCTCTTCATCAAGTAGATCCCATTTATTGAAAGCTAGAACTAGGGCTCTTCCTGAATCAAGCGCTAGCTGGACAATCCTTATATCCGCTTCGCTGATGGGCTCGGTGACATCAAATAGAACAACTGCAACCTCGGATCTTTCCAGAGCGGCTGCTGTTCTGAGGGCTGAGTAAAAATCAGCTCCCTGCTGTCGGTGCAGCTTTCTGCGAATTCCAGCGGTGTCGATAAAGCGCCAAATCTTTCCGGCAATCTCAACCTGTTCATCTACTGGGTCTCTGGTGGTTCCAGCCACGTCGCTAACAACTGCTCGATTGGTTCCGGTTGCCTTATTCAGAAGGGATGACTTGCCGACGTTTGGTCTTCCGATGAGCGCGATTCTTCTTGGGCCAACATATTCTTCGGGTGCCACCGATGAGATCTTGGGTAGTAGCGACATTGCCTTATCGAGTAAATCCGCAACGCCTCGTCCGTGCAGCGCAGAAACTGCAAATGGTTCGCCGAGTCCGAGAGACCAAAGAGCGGCCGCCTCTGGTTCCTGATATGCATCATCCACTTTGTTTGCAACCAGTAATACTGGCTTCCCGCTTGCCCTAAGCATGCGGACAACTTCCTCGTCGGACTGAGTAGCGCCGACTATGGCATCAACAACAAACAGGACGGCATCAGCCAAATCAACAGCTATCTCAGCCTGCTCCGCGACTGAAAGATTAAGACCTTCAGCTCCGATCTCCCATCCTCCGGTGTCGACAAGCGTGAAGGGGCGACCATTCCATTCGGCTTTGTAGGAAACGCGGTCACGAGTAATTCCTGGCTCATCCTGCACGACAGCTTCGCGCCGTCCAAGAATTCTGTTTACAAGTGCGCTCTTACCAACATTCGGTCGTCCAACTACCGCCAAGACCGGTGGTGCTGGGACAAATGTTCCCGGCTCAGATTCAGCAAGTTCCAGATCGAGTAGCTCAAGGTCTTCCTGCTCAAGCTCAAACTCTCCAAGCTCCTGCTTCAGATCATCGGCTAGTTCCTCAGGTTCTATCACTTCCAAACCCTCGCTATCTCATCAAGCAGAGCCTGGACACTCTGCTCAAAATCGAGATCGGTCGTGTCAATGACTTTTACTCCATCGGCCGGAGAGAGAAACTGCGCCACAGTCGAATCTGATGTGTCACGTGCCATCAGATTGGCTTCGCTTTCCGTGGCGTCACCGTTGCGCCTTGTCACCCTAACCTGGGGGTCTGCAGTCAGCAAAAGTCGCACCTGTGCATTCGGTGCGACAACTGTCGTAATGTCTCTGCCCTCAACTATTACGCCTTCGTTTGGGCAAGCGCTGATTCGTCTTTGAGCATCTTCGCGCTGAAGCTTTCTAACCCTCTCCTCGCGGGATATCGGAATCACCAACTCCGCGACCAGAGGTGTCCTTATCTCAGAGGTCACATCTTTGCCCGAGAGGGTTACCTCCACTTTGCTTGGATCGAGTGTTATCTCGTAATCAAAAGTGGCAAGGGCTAAATCTAAGTCCTTGTCCTTGGCGTGGATAGAGAAAGCTCTGTAACCGGCCCCGGTGTCGAGGTAGCCAAATCCAAGTCGTCTCGCCGCTTCCTTACAGACACTTGATTTACCTGAACCAGATGGGCCATCTACTGCCACTACAAACTTGCTCATTAGACAATCCGCCATCCATTGTCCGTTAGCTGCTTAGCGAGTTTTTCTGCTGACTCCTCTATTACAAAAACTTCTACTAGGCCAATTGGTGCTCCAGGCGAGTGCTCAAGCTTTAGGTCTTCGATGTTGACACCAATTTCGCCGATGAATGTCAAAAGCGATGCTAAAGAACCTGGTGAATCATCGATGACAACAGTTAGCTGCTGGTAGCCAACAAGCTTCCCTCCGTGCTTTCCAGGAATACGGCCAATTCCCCTATTGCCGCGTTCCAAGAGCGAATGAATCTTGGCAAGTGCTCCGGCCTGCGAAAGATCAGCGAATGCTCTCTCGAGCTCTTCGATATCCTTGCGAATGGAGGTAAGCAAAGGTGCAATCTCAGAGGAATTTTGCGAAAGGATTTGCAGCCAAAGGGCTGGGTCGCTGGACGCGATTCGCGAGGTGTCGCGCAGTCCCTGACCGGTCAGATTGAGCTGGGAATCATCTCCCGACTCCAACCTCGCAGCGAGCGAAGATGCCACCAACTGTGGAAGGTGGGAGACAAGAGCTACAGCCCTATCGTGTTCCTGAGCACTCATCACTGTTGGCAGTGCCCCAATCTGAATAGCAACATCGCGAACTACATCAACTGCAGCATTACTGGAGGCACTAGAAGGTGTAATCACCCAAGGTCTTGCGAAAAACAGATCGGCCCTTGCGCTCGCGGGGCCACCTTTTTCTCTACCAGCCATAGGGTGTGATCCGACATACCTGGATGGGTCTTTCGCCTGAGCCAGAACACTTTCCTGTATCTCAGATTTGACGCTGGCAACATCGGTGACGAAGGCATCCGGGTGGAGTTCAAGCTGCTCAATTACGACATCTGCAGTTAGATCTGGCGGTACACATACAACTACCAGCTTGGGCTCCAGGTGAGACTCCTCACCCGCACCGTACTCAATTGCCAAACGCAAATTAGCTTTGGAGCTATCACTCAGCTGAGCAACAATGCCTTTTTTGGCAAGGGCAAGGCCGAGACTAGTTCCAATTAGTCCAGTCCCGACAATCTTGATCGCATCTTGTTTCACTGCGCCAGATCTGTTCTCAGAGCCTGCGCTCCGCGCAGATAGACATGATTAATTTCACTTCTTGGCTTATTGGTTTCCACATGCATCATCAGACGGATGACCCTCGGCATCGCACCGGTCACATTCATCTCAACCGAACACATCAGTGGCACATCTCCCAGCCCAAGCTCTCTGGCAGCAAGTGCCGGGAATTCGCTCACGACATCAGCGGTCGCGGTGAAGATGATGGAAATCAAATCAGCACTCTCCAGCCCATTTTCGTGCATGACTTTGGTGACAAGCTCTGCCGTTGACTTCAGCAGGTGCGCTCTTTCGTCACTGTCCAGCTGGATTGCCCCGCGGATAGCTCGAACGGCCATTATTACTTGTCTCGATTCTTAGGCTTGTCTGCTGCGCTGAGTAGCGAGCTAACCTCAAGTTTACTCAGCTCTCGATACTGACCGGGCTTCAAATTTCCTAGCCTCAGAGGGCCAAAACTCTTGCGGGTTAGCTCGATTACGGGGTGACCAATGGACTCGAACATTCGTCTGACAATGCGGTTTTTGCCGCTGTGAAGCACTATCTCGACCAGAGATTCGGCGACATTTTGGTCCATTAGGGCAACCCGATCCGCCTTTTGTAAACCGTCCTCTAGGGCAACCCCATCCCTTAGCTTCTGAAGCTCGGTCTTTTGAATGCGGCCCTGGACTTTCGCCACATAGAGCTTCTCCACCCCGAAGCTTGGGTGAGAAAGCTGGTTAGCCAGCTCTCCATCGTTAGTCATTATCAATAGCCCGGAGGTTTCCGCATCCAGTCTTCCAACGTTAAATACCCGGTCAAATCCCTGAAAGAAATTCGCTAGACAAGCCCTTCCGTACTCATCGCTCATGGTGGAGATGATGTTTTTGGGTTTATGGAATGCCAGGTAGATCCGATCTGGGTCTAGTTGAACCGGTTTGCCATCCACCATCACCGAATCGGTCAGGGGATTTACTCTGCTGCCCAGTTCCCTAACGACTTTGCCGTTTACCTTTACTCTCCCCTGCAGCATTAGCTCCTCGGCTTTGCGCCTTGAGGAAATGCCGGCAATTGAGAGAGCTTTTTGGAGGCGAAGCTCTTCGCTAGTCAATCTGGTCCTGTCCAGGAAGGTGTGGGCTGACCGGGGGTAGCTCAGCCAAGGAATTAATTCCCAGGTTCTCAAGCAGCTGTTCGGTGGTGCCAAACATCACCGAGCCGGTTTCGTTATCGGTGTAGAGCTCAGTTATCAGTCCTCTTGATAACAAAGTGCGCACCACTGAGTCAACATTGACCCCACGAATCGATGAAACCTGACCGCGGGATACCGGTTGCCGATACGCAATCACAGCCAGTGTCTCCAAAGCGGCTTGGGATAGCTTGGCAGGATTCTCATTTGCAACCAGCTGCCTTACTCCCCAATCGTGAGACTGACGGACATAGAATCTCCAGCCTCCGCCAACTTCTCTCAGCTCAAATCCGCGACCTAGTCCATCATGTGCTGAGTCGTAGTCGGCACGAAGAGCATCAAGTTCATTTTTGACATCGTTGATTGGGGCCTCGAGAGCGCCGGCGAGCGTCACCAGACTGAGCGGAGTTTCAGCAGCAGTGAGAATTGCCTCCAGTGCGCCGCGAAGTGCAAGATCACTGCTCATAGTCTGTTCCTAATCCATCAAGCTGATGAGAATCAAAGTTCTCCGCTTCCCAGCTAAGAGTTATTTCACCGAAAACTGTTGGCTGCATGATGCTAATGGCACCGATGCGATAAAGCTCTAAAACACCTAGGAATCTGGCAACAAATTCTGCCCGATCCTTGGTGTCAACAATGAGCTGATAGAAAGATAGGCTCCGCGCTGAGCGCAGACGCTCGACAATGATTCCTACCTGCTCGCGAATAGATACCTTTGGAGCGTGCAGATGGGTTAGGCCAATACTAGGAATTTCCTTGGGGGTAAAGGCCGATAGAGCAAGCAGGTGAAACTCGTCCAATGACGTATCCCACTTCAGCTCAGGCCTGAGGTTTCGATACTGCTCCTCAAGCCGAACAGTTCTGGGAATGCGCTGTGCTTCCAGTTCGAAAGAAGTGCTGAACCAGGCGGATAGCTCTTTGAATGCGCGGTATTGAAGCAATCTTGCAAATAGTAGATCTCTGGCCTCAAGAAGAGCAATATCTTCGCTGTCGACAACTTCACCCTGTGGCAGCAAGCTGGCAAGCTTTAGGTCAATAAGAGTGGCGGCCACCACTAGAAATTCGCTGACCGACTCCATCTCCTGCTTAGCATCAAGCTGCTTTACATAGTTGAGAAACTCGTCAGTCACCTTAGCCAGCGCAACTTTGGTGATGTCCATCTCGTGACGACCGATAAGGGTCAGGAGAAGATCAAAGGGGCCTTCGAAATTATCTAGAGAAAGTTGAAAATCAACTTCCGACTCAAGCTGCACAACCACGCTGAATTAGCTCTCTGGCGATTCGCCGGTAGTCGTCTGCTGCCTCAGATGTCGGAGCAAATTCTGTGATTGCTTTCTTGGCAACCGTAGCGTCTGGGAACTTAACTGTTCTGTTCACGGCAGTGTCAAAAACTTTGTCCGGAAATGCCTCCTGCATTCGCTCTAGAACTTCTCTTGAGTGCAGGGTTCTTGGATCGTGCAGAGTGGCAATGAGACCATCGACTTCTAGCATTGGATTAGTTCTTGCCTTCACTTTTTCAATCGTTTGAATCAGGAGCGCGACGCCACGCAGAGCGAAGAATTCCGTTGCCATTGGAATCAATACACCATGAGCTGCAGTTAGGGCATTGACCGTTAGCAGGCCAAGCGAAGGTTGGCAGTCAATGAAGATGATGTCGTAGTCAGGTTTTAGCTTTTTGAGAATTCCCTCGAGCACGCGCTCTCTGCCCATCTCTGTGACAAGGTTCATCTCAGCTGCGGATAGGTCGATGTTGGCTGGGATGATGTCTAGGTTTTTGACCTCAGTCTGTTGAACAGCCTTCTTTGGATCCATAGACGTGTTCATGATTAGGTCATAAATCGTCGGAGCATCTTGCATTTCAGACGACAAATTCACAGACAGTGCGCCCTGCGGGTCGAAGTCAACCACAAGGACTTTTCGACCATAACCAGCTAGCGCTGCAGCCAGTGAAATGGTGGTCGTGGTCTTTCCAACGCCACCTTTTTGGTTACACATGGCGATGACCCTGGCGGGACCGTGGCTACTCAGCTTGGGTGGGTTGGGGAAAGATTTACCAGTTATTTCCACCGTTTACCTCCCTGAATAGCTCCTAGCCTACCCCCGAGCCCGCGGATGGGCTGAAGCGTAGACCTGTCGAAGCGTGTCTAGGGTGACCAGAGTGTAAATCTGGGTGGTCGCAACGGATGAGTGGCCAAGGAGTTCCTGAACTACCCTCACGTCCGCCCCTCCCTCGATTAGGTGAGTGGCAAAAGAGTGTCGCAAAGAATGTGGCGAGACGGCCACTCCGCAGCTCTGCCCAGATCTCTGAATGATTTCCCAGATGCTTTGCCTGCTTAGTCTCCCACCCTGCTTATTCAAAAATAGTGCCCGATCGCCTTTGAGTGCCGCGAGCATGGGTCTGGTCCTTACCAGATAAGCACTCAGACTCTTGGCCGCGTATGAGCCAACTGGAACAATGCGCTCTTTAGAGCCCTTGCCTCGCACGCGAAGCAGTCCTGTGTCGTTAATCTCATCTAGGTCGAGTGCCACAACCTCACTAACCCTTGTGCCAGTTGAATACATAAGTTCCAAGATTGCGCGATCTCTAAGTCTGATCAGATCTGCTGATTCGTCATCCGGCTCAGGTCCGCTTGCCCCAAGCAGCGCTAAAACCTGCTCTTGGCTGAGGGATTTTGGAAGTCGCTTGGGCAGTTTTGGTGGTGGAAGCTGGGCGGTTGGATCATCAGCCCTGAGGTTTTCCAGGACTAAAAACTTATGAAAGCCACGAACAGCAGCCAAGATGCGTGCATTTGATGATGCCTTGAGTCCCATTGAAACCAGCTCCACAGCAAAGTCAGCTAACAATTGTGATGAAGCAGTAATTGGATCAAACTTCTTTACCTCTAAAAAGGTGGTGTAGCGAAGTAGGTCTGATCGATATGCACTCAGGGTATTTTTACTCAAGCCTCGTTCGACGCTTAAGTGACGAAGATATCGATCAAGGGTTTGCAAGACTTAGCCCTCGTTGAATAGCCGCTGGGCTGCTCTTCTTTCAATTGCGGCTTTGACCAGCCCAAAGAAAAGTGGGTTAGGTCGAGTTGGTCTCGAGCGAAATTCTGGGTGTGCCTGGGTTCCAACGTAGAACGGGTGCACGCTCTCAGGGAGTTCAACATATTCCACAAGATTTCCATCTGGAGAAGTTCCTGAAAATGCAAGTCCCGCTGCAGCAATCTGATCGCGGTAATGATTATTGACCTCATACCGGTGACGGTGTCGCTCGCTGGCGGAATTAGCGCCGTATAGTTTTTCAACAATTGATCCTGAGGCAAGCTTTGCCTCATACAAACCAAGCCGCATCGTGCCACCCATCTCTGAGTTTTCTAGCTTTGCTACCTGCTCCGCCATTGTGGCTATGACTGGATGCTTGGAACTTCCATCAAACTCGCTGGAAGTGGCACCTTCTAAACCAACGACATTTCTTGCAAATTCAATAACCATGCACTGCAGTCCCAGGCAGAGGCCTAGTGCTGGAATTCTGTTTTCCCTGGCAAACTTCAACGCACCGAGCTTGCCCTCGATACCTCTGATTCCAAATCCACCAGGAACACAAATCGCATCCATCTCAGCAAGGTTGGCAAGCGCCCCAGCTTCTGTCTCGCAATCATCAGATTTGATCCAGTGGATGTTCACCTTGCAGGATTGGGCAAATCCACCTGCACGCAGGGCTTCAGTGACAGAAAGGTAGGCATCCGGTAGGTCAATGTATTTGCCAACCAGGGCAACGTCAACCTCCTGCTTTGGGTTATGAACTGCATCCAAAACCGGCTGCCAGTTAGACCAATCAACTTCCTTGGCTTGAAGGTTCAGCGCCTTGATTATGTAGCTATCTAGCCCCTCGGAATGCAGAACCTTAGGGATGTCATAGATGCTTTTAGCATCCGCTGCGGTTACAACTGCTTCCCGATCAACGTCACACATCTGAGCGATCTTGTTCTTAATCGAATCTGGTAGTTCTCGATCTGCTCGGCAAACAATCGCATCGGGCTGAATACCAAGTGACCGAAGCATCGCCACGGAGTGCTGGGTTGGCTTAGTCTTTAGCTCCCCCGAGGGCTGAAGATATGGAACGAGAGTAACGTGAACAAAGAAGACGTTGTCCCTTCCAACATCCTGCCGAACCTGTCTTGCCGCTTCCATAAATGGTTGGGATTCAATATCTCCAACTGTTCCACCGATCTCGGTGATGATCACATCCGGTCTTGGTTCTAGCTGCGCCTGAAGGCGCATACGATGCTTTATCTCATCGGTGATGTGAGGGATGACCTGGACTGTTGCCCCGAGATAATCTCCCCTTCTTTCTTTGGCAATCACCGTTGAATACGCCTGGCCGGTAGTTACGTTGGCCTCAGCGCTCAGATTGATATCTAAAAATCTTTCGTAGTGACCGATGTCGAGGTCAGTCTCTGCACCATCGTCGGTAACGAAAACTTCTCCGTGCTGGAAGGGGTTCATGGTCCCCGGATCCACATTCAGATAGGGATCGAGCTTCTGCATAACTACCCGTAAACCACGGGCTCTGAGCAGATTTCCTAGGGAGGCGGCGGTGAGACCTTTGCCGAGTGAGGAGGCGACGCCTCCGGTGACGAACACATGTCGTACATTTCCAGAGCTAACCGCCATGGAACTCCAATCTATCACTTGAAGTGACGCAATTGGTCCTTCGACATGAAATCAGTTGGCTTGACTTAGTAGTTCCTTGGCGTGAGTTAGGGCAACCTCTGATTCGCTGCTGCCCGAGAGCATGCGAGCCAACTCCTTGATTCGCTCCTCACTGCTGAGCAGTTTCACGCTCGATGCCGAGACTCCCCCGGACTGATCCTTGAAAATCTGGATTTGCTGGTCAGCAAAGGCCGCAACCTGCGGCAGGTGTGTGACAACAATCACCTGCGTTGAATCTGCCAGTTTCTTGAGCCTTCGTCCAAGCTCAACCGCTGCTGCGCCTCCGACACCAGCATCCACCTCATCAAAAATCATGGTTGGTAGTGGCTGCTTGCCAGCCAGCACAAGCTCAATGGCCAGCATTATTCGGCTCAACTCTCCCCCCGACGCACCCTTACTCAGAGGTCTTGGCTCAGATCCTGCATGGTTCATGAGCAAGAATTCGATCCTGTCTGTTCCGAAGGATTCAAACTCGCCAGTGTCACTAACGCTGATGCTGATTTTTGCATCCCCCATCGCCAGTTTTGCTAGCTCTTCACTGACACTGTGGGAAAGCTTTTCTGCAGCCTTTTTGCGAAGCTCGCTGAGCTGCTTCGCGGCCTGACCAAGCTGTGACTCAGTGGCAGCAAGCTGGATCTCAAGCTTTTCTAACTGCTCGTCCGAACTGTCTAGATCTAATAACTCTGACTGAAGGGATGGCAGAAGTTGGGCAAGTTCGTCCGCGGAAGAGCCGTACTTGCGCTCAAGCCCCGTCAGCTCAGCCTTTCTGCGCTGCAGAGCATCTAGCGTTTGAGGATCTGCGTCCAAATCCGCCAGGTAACGCGAAATTTCCAAGGCAATCTCATTTACTACTGCCGTAGCATCAGCAATTTGCTGAGCCAGGTCTTTCAGTTTTGGATCCGCAGAGCTTTCGAGGCTCCGCCTAGCTCTTCCGAGCTGGCTGCGAACATCCAGCTCCTCCCCCGCGACAATTTCGTAAACCTCAGATGCCGCCAGGCGCAAAGACTCAACATTGCTAAGTCTGTCTAGCTGCTGACTAACCTCCCCCAGTTCTCCCTCTAGAGGCGCAATCCTCGTCAGCTCGGCGATTTGCTCCTTGAGCCTTTCGATTCTGAAAGCGTCTTGTTCAGAGGATGAGCGAAGTCTTGCTAATCGATTTTCAAGCTCCTTGAACTGCTGAAAAACTAGTGAGTAAGCATCCAGAGCCTGAGCAAGTTTCTCTCCACCAAAAGCATCTAGCGCTTCGCGCTGCTTAGCTGAAGAGCGAAGTCTAATTTGCTCTGACTGACCGTGAACGGCAACCAGCTCCTGAGCTACCGAATTCAGAACCGAAACAGGGACTGAAATTCCACCGATTGCTGCCTTGGATCTTCCGTCGGAGGTGACTATGCGATTAATAAGAATCTCTCCCGCTTCGACCTCTGCCCCAAGCTCTTCTAGTCTTGAGTGGAGATTCTTATCTTCGGAAAGAATTCTTCCTTCAACTACCAGTTGTTTTTCACCGGCTCTAACAACGGAGGAATCGGCTCGTTCGCCTAGCAGCAGACCAAGGCCTGTGAGAAGCATGGTTTTTCCAGCACCAGTCTCACCGGTTATAGCTGTGAAGCCTTTGGATAGGTCGAGCTGTGCTGAGCTAATCACACCAAGTGAGCGAATAGAGAGGTTCTCTATCAAGCATCGCTCCCCGGTCCACGCCAACCGACAACGGGCAGGTTAAATTTGCGCACCAGTCGATCGGCGAATGGTTCATCACTTAGAGTGACCATTTTCACTGGCTTACTCCCCTTAGTAATCTCAACTCGAGCACCAGGACCTAGGTTGAAAGTCCTTCTGCCATCGCAGGAGATAAAGCCAGAACCAGGTGATCGCTGCAACACTTCGATGGCAACCGGAGAGTCTGGATCAATCACAAAAGGTCTTGAGAAAAGTGCGTGCGCACTGATTGGCACCACAACAAATGCCTCAAGGTTCGGCCAAACTACCGGACCACCGGCACTGAAGGCATAGGCTGTTGAGCCTGTCGCGGTTGATACCAAGACACCGTCACATCCGAAACTAGATAGCGGGCGCTTCTCAACTTCCAAGACAACTTCAATCATTCTTTCTCGAGCACTCTTCTCAAGCGCGACCTCATTGAGTGCCCAGGAACTAAAGACTTCTTTTCCATCCTGAACCACTGAGACATTGAGTGTGGTGCGCTCTCTAATTGAGTATTTGCCCGCCAAGACAAGGTCTAACGTCTTTTCAAGATCGCTCTTCTCCGCCTCGGCCATGAAGCCAACGTGACCGAGATTCACGCCAAGAATTGGTGCTGGTTTTTCCCACAAAACTTCCGCTGCCCGAAGAATTGTCCCGTCTCCGCCAAGGACAATTGCCATGTCGATTTGCTGGTCCTGGTACTCAAGAAGTCCCTTGCTCTCCCCGAGTGCTTTTAGGCGTTCTAGGTCTTCGTTGGGAAAAAAGGTTTGGATTCCCCGGCCAGTCAAGATGTTGGAAACCCCGGCCGCCACCGACGCAGCATTTTTATCAAGCGCGGTGGTGAGTATCAGGACGTTTTTCAATCTGCCTCCGAGATTCCTGCTACCAGACTAGCCAAAACCCTCCTTGGACCTCAGCCCTTTCCACAGCTAACTGGCACCAGCGATGAACTGTTCCAGATCTGCTGGCTCGCCTTTGACGAGGTGGGCGAGATACTCGACATTTCCATGGGTACCTGTGATTGGTGAGACGCATAGTCCCAGAAGCTTTAGGCCTGAATTGGTGAGGGCCATAAGAGCTGACCGCAAAGCGGTCTGTCGATCTGCAGCTGAGGCGACTACACCTTGGCTATTCAGCATGGACCTTTGAAGTTCAAACTGCGGCTTTATCAGGACAATAAACTCAGCGTTCGGTGCAAGTTCCAAAAACTTATCAGAGACTAACGCGAGTGAAATGAAGCTCAGATCCACCACCACCAAAGCAATTTGCTGATGGTTTGGAATTTCACTTGCCAAGACCTCCCGAAGATTTCTTCCAGAAAAATCACTAACTCTCGGATCAGTCCTTAGCTCACTCGCCAGTTGGTCTCTACCAACATCCAGTGCGATTACTTTATTTGCACCTCGCTCAAGTAAAACCTGGGTGAATCCTCCGGTAGACGCGCCGATGTCTAGGCAGTAATCAGGAACAGAAACTCTGAAGTGATTGAGTGCATGAATGAGCTTCTCGGCACTGCGAGCCACATATATCTCTCGAAGAACCTCGATCTGATCAGCTTCCCGAACTAGCTGACTAGCCTTTGCTGCGATAGTTCCGTTAAGGCGGACAAACCCTTGTTCAATTAGCGAAGCTGCTTGATTGCGAGAGCGCGCCAGACCTCGACTAACCAGAGCCAGATCAAGTCTCACTGGTTGAGTAGGTTTTCCAGCTCCGTGATCAGAGCACTGAGTGCTGGGATTTGCTCAGAAATCTCAAGTGACTCAATTTCAGCAAGTTTGGCTTCAAAGTCCATCTAATCTCCCAGTAACTCTGCATCTACCTGCAAGCCATAAATTGGCCTGCCACTTGACCAGACTAAATCAGTGGCAGCGCGAATGGTGTCAATGGATCTGGGGTTTCCTGCGCTGAGCATCAATCTATCGCCAATGATTTCGACCTCGCTTTGGCCAAAACTCACAGAGCCCTTGGTGCGTTTAGCCATCGGGTAATCACTGAACAGCTCACTCAGATCGCTGAGGATATAGTTCGGTCTTTCGTCACTTCGAGCACCAAGTAGTTCCTTATTGCCCAAGATCCCGGTAAGTACAGCAGCTGACTGAAGCCCCGCAGTTATTGCACCTTTTATATCAGTGTCGAGTCGATCTCCGATAACAAGCGGCCTTTGAAAACCAAGCTCTGAAAGAGCTGAATCAAAGATTGGCTTGAATGGTTTTCCGGCAAACTCGGGCAAAATCCCAACGGCGGTGTGGACAGCTCCGACTAGTGTTCCGTTGCCAGGCGCCACACCCTTCTCAAGTGGCAGGGTCCAATCTTGATTAGTAGCAATCCAGACTGCGCCTTTTTGAATGGCAAAAGCTGCTTCGGCCAAATCTTTCCAGCCAACTTCTGGACTAAAGCCCTGAATGACTGCCGCTGGCATTTCATTAGAGGATTCCGCAAGGACGAAACCGAGTGCCACAACTTCACTACGTAGGCCCTCTCCCCCAACAACCAGCACCTTGCTACCAGAGGGAATTTTGCTGGCAAGCAGTTTTGCCGCAGCCCTAGCCGAGCCAACTATTTCCCGATCTTCAACTCTTAATCCAAACGCCCGCAGCTGAGAAGCGATTTGTGAAGGTGTGCGAGAGGCGTTGTTGGTTATATAGCCAACGGATTTTCCAAGCTCTTGCGCCTTGTTTATAGATTCAACCGCACCGGCAATTGCCTGCTTTCCTCGATAAACCACTCCGTCTAAATCGAGCAGCAGAGAATCAAAGGAATCAATCAGCACTACTTAGCCTCCGTGAGGCTAACTGTTTCTTCCTCAGTCTCGCTCATCGCCTTCTCGGCCCTATCGGCAAGATCATCCCACCTGGAGCCATCCTGTCCCTGCTCACGAAGCACTTCCGCATACGAGCGAAATAGCAGAGGAGATTGCTCAAAAACTGTTTTGGGTGTGAGTTCTGGAATCTCAAGCTCCTGCTTGGCAAGTTCAACTTGTCCAAGATCGAGCCTTGCACCACTGAGGGCAATTGCCAGATTTATCCTCACACCAACTGGAAGCTTGCTTCGATCAACGCCGGTTGCGGCAGCCAATCCTTTAGCGGGTCTACCTAGGCCACGTTCGCTATCAATAATCAATGGGAGTTGATCATTAGAACCAGAGATGCGCTTGTGGGTAAGAAGTTCACGAAGTGCGAGTGCATAGTCGCCGATTGTGTAAGCGGTAACTCCGAGAGTCTCCCTCACCACCGCAATTCGACCAGCTTTCTTAGATGCCGCTACCGCGTGCTCGTGTGCACGCTTAGGATCTGTGTCAATTAGTAGAGCAACCATCTGTAGGTGGCGGGCAACAAACTCTTGATTTTCTTCACTCAGAGTTTTTAGCTGAGCCCTGACGCTTATGTGAAGATCTTCAGCCTGAATATCATCCGGAAGATCTGGGAATTTCTCTCTGGGCTTGAAATCTCTTCGCTCATCCTGAGATCTTTTTTCTCTGGAAGGTTTTTTATCGAAGCTGTTTTTTGGTCCGAACTTTTTGTCGCGCGAAGACGGGCGAGCATCGCTCGCCTTGCGTCTCGGAGATCGTTTTTCCATGTTCTCTATTTCTATTTAAATAGAAAAGGCCACCCTTTCGGGTGGCCATTTCTAAAGTAAGTCCGGCGGTGTCCTACTCTCCCACAGGGTCCCCCCTGCAGTACCATCGGCGCTGAGAGTCTTAGCTTCCGGGTTCGGAATGAGACCGGGCGTTTCCCTCTCGCTATGGCCGCCGAAACACTATTGAGTTTTAGTCTTTCGAAGATCAAGTCTTCGGTTCTCGACCATACCTCGAGAACCACACAGTGGACGCTGAGCACAAAAATTAGAGTGTGTATCAAGTTATCGGGCTATTAGTACGGGTCAGCTCCATGCCTTTCAGCACTTCCACATCCCGCCTATCAACGCAGTATTCTAGCTGCGGCCCTCTCGACATAAAGTCTTGGAAATCTCATCTTGAGGCAGGCTTCCCGCTTAGATGCTTTCAGCGGTTATCCCTCCCGAACGTAGCTAACCAGCGGTGCACTTGGCAGTACAACTGGCACACTAGAGGTTCGTCCAACCCGGTCCTCTCGTACTAGGGTCAGGTCCTCTCAAATTTCCTGCGCGCGCAGAGGATAGAGACCGAACTGTCTCACGACGTTCTGAACCCAGCTCGCGTGCCGCTTTAATGGGCGAACAGCCCAACCCTTGGGACCGACTACAGCCCCAGGATGCGACGAGCCGACATCGAGGTGCCAAACCTTGCCGTCGATATGGACTCTTGGGCAA
>JBBAMI010000002.1:0-404 GCA_040402595.1 Aquiluna sp. | reverse complement strand
CCTTGTGCACTTACACTCGACACCTGATTACCAACCAGGCTGAGGGAACCTTTGGGCGCCTCCGTTACTTTTTAGGAGGCAACCGCCCCAGTTAAACTACCCACCAGGCACTGTCCCGGAACCGGATCACGGTCCGCGGTTAGATATCCAGGGCAACAAGAGTGGTATTTCAACAATGACTCCACGTGAACTAGCGTCCACGCTTCTTAGTCTCCCACCTATCCTACACAAGCCGCACCGAACACCAATACCAAGTTATAGTAAAGGTCACGGGGTCTTTTCGTCCTTCTGCGCGTAATGAGCATCTTCACTCATAGTGCAATTTCGCCGAGTTCGTGGTTGAGACAGTTGAGAAGTCGTTACGCCATTCGTGCAGGTCGGAACTTACCCGACAAGGAATTTCG
>JBBAMI010000001.1:33984-200672 GCA_040402595.1 Aquiluna sp. | reverse complement strand
TGTGTTAAGCACGCCGCCAGCGTTCGTCCTGAGCCAGGATCAAACTCTCCGTAAAGATCTTTTTGACTAACAAGTAGTCAAGCTTTACGAACACCTCGGAAATGAGGTGATCAATTTGATTTGGCTAATGAACTGTCTTGCTGACAATTCTGTTTTATCCAAAAGGAATCTCTGCTGAAACAAAAGTTCCAGCCGAGGTTTTTGGCATCGACATTGTGCACGCTGTTGAGTTCTCAAAGATCGGATGCGTCTGCGATTCTTCTTGCGAATCCTCCGCAGAGCAACTTTCCAATCCTACCGATTCCACAACCCCTGTCAATCCCTGGAATCCCAGTAATTACGCGGTGAAGCGGGCTATCGGCGGACCTAAATCCTAGACGCAAAAATCACCCCAAACAAGGGCTGAAATTTGGACTAGAAGTGTTGTACTTGAGCTAGGAATCTAAGAATGATTCACCAGACTTTGGACAACTTGCAAAATCTTAGTTAGGTTCCTGTCCCTCGTCAAATGGCGGAAAACCCGGGCGTGTCACTTGGTGAAAAAGACCCCGGCCAAGTTCTTTTTGCCCCTGGAGACTACTGCCACATCCCCCGGCAAGAGTGAACTAAAGGTTGAATCTTCGCTCTCCACCTTGACTTTGTTCACGCTAACTGACCCCTGCTGGATGGCCCTCTTCGCGGCTCCGTTCGAGTCCACCAGTCCCGTGGCCACCAGAGCCTGAACCACACTCGAACCATACGGGAGGTTGGCATTTGGTAGCTCACTGAGCGCAGTCTTCAAAGTTTTCTCATCCAACTGGGATAGATCACCAGAACCAAAGAGTGCAAGGGATGCCTTCTCCGCAGCGAGTGCATCTTCAAGTGAGTGGACGAGCTCGGTCACAGCAAGTGCAAGTCTGCGCTGGGCTGCTCTGGCCTGTGGTTCTTCCCTTACGCCCTTTTCCAACTCGGCGATTTCGCTGCGGCTAAGGAAGGTGAATACCTTCAGCCTGTCGATGACATCGGCATCATCGGTGTTCAGCCAGAACTGATACATGGCGTAAGGCGAAGTCAACTCCGCGTCCAGCCAAATGGCATTACCTTCGCTCTTCCCAAACTTCTTACCATCCGCATTGGTTATTAGCGGGGTCGCTATCAAATGAACGGACTTACCCTCCACTTTGTGAATCAGATCCGCACCTGAGGTCAAATTGCCCCACTGGTCACTACCACCGGTTTGAAGGGTGCAGTTGTGCCTTCTAAATAATTCAAGAAAGTCCAGGCCCTGCAAGATTTGGTAGCTGAATTCCGTGTAGCTAATACCGGCATCGGAATTCAGTCTGGCGCTAACAGCATCTTTAGAGAGCATCTTGCCAACGCGATAGTGCTTACCTATCTCTCTTAGAAAATCAATCGCACTATAGCCTTCAGTCCAATCAAGATTGTTTACAATCTTTGCCGGATTGCTCCCTGAGAAATCTAAAAATCTCTTCGTTTGCTCGGCTAGTTTTGATACCCATTCGGCGACTGTGCTTTTGTCATTGAGAGTTCTTTCGGCATTTGGTTTCGGATCTCCGATGAGGCCTGTTGCACCTCCAACAATCGCAAGTGGTTGGTGACCGGCTAGTTGTAATCTGCGCATTGTCAGCAGCTGCACTAAGTTGCCCAGATGCAGAGATGGAGCTGTCGGATCAAATCCGCAGTAGTAAGTTACTTTTCCATTCAGGGCTGAACGTAATTCTTTCTCATCTGTGGAAAGCGCAACCAACCCTCTCCACTGCAGTTCATCCAGAATGTGCGAAAAACTTGAATCATTGGATTGAGCCTGAAGAGTTTGACTAGTTGCCACTATCTCTTCCCCTTGCCAGTCAGCTTTCTTAGCTGGACTAACTGCTCAATAACCTGCTTGGATGAGGTTCCACCAGCAGAAGAACGAGATTCAATAGCGCTGCTGAGATTCAGAACCTCGCGCAGGCCAGGCTGCAGATGTCTCGAGATGCTTCGGTAATCCTCATCACTTGGTTCTGATAGATCAATTCCCCGCTCCTCGCAGTGTGCGACCAACTTGCCAACAATCTCATGAGCTTCTTTGAAGGCAACTCCCTGCCGGACCAGCCAGTCAGCGACATCAGTTGCCAGCGCATACCCTGCGACCGCCAGATCTTGCAGTCTTGAGCGATTGAACTCCAAGGTGCTCACCATTCCTGTGAACGCAGGTAGAAGTAGCATCAGCGAGTCGAAGGAGTCAAAAACAGCTTCCTTGTCTTCCTGCAGATCTCTGTTGTATCCAAGCGGCATAGCCTTCAGCGTTGCTAGTAGGCCAGTGAGGTTTCCAATAATTCGGCCAGTTTTTCCACGGGTTAGCTCCGCAACATCCGGGTTCTTCTTCTGCGGCATTATCGAAGATCCCGTTGAAAACTCATCGGACAACTTCACATAATTGAACTCTGCGCTCGACCATATGACTATCTCTTCAGCCAGCTTGGAAAGATCTATTGCCACCATGCTCATCACAAAGCAGAATTCCGCTACTAGATCACGACTGGCGGTAGCGTCAATCGAGTTCTCGGTTGGTTCGCTAAATCCAAGCTCCGTGGCCACCTGCTGAGCATCAAGGCCGTAGGTGTTTCCGGCGAGCGCCGCCGAACCGTAAGGAGATTTGCGCAATCGCTTCTTTAGGTCCTCGAGTCTCTGTAGGTTTCTTACCTGAGGCCAGGCGTGAGCAAGTAGGTGGTGCGAAAGGAGAATTGGCTGGGCGTGCTGGAAGTGGGTTCTACCCGCCATTGCCACACCCATGTATTCCTCGGCCTTGGAGCAGGTGGCATCGAGGTAAGAAACCAGTTGCTCCTGCAATACCTCTGCAGCATCGAGAGCAAACATTCGAATCAAGGTGGCTATCTGATCATTTCTGCTACGACCTGCCCTGACCTTACCCCCGGCATCGAGCCCCGCAATTTCAATTAGCCCTCTCTCTAGGACAGAGTGGACATCTTCGTCTTCCTCGCGAGGCTTGAACATGCCAGATTCGATTCGCTTAGTCAGCTCGGCTATTGCCCGAAGCAGTACCTCCTGCTCGCCGCTCGAGATAACTCCAGCCTTTGTCAAAGCGTTTACGTGTGCCTGGGTGCCGCGAAGATCATATTTAGCCAATCGCCAATCGAAGTGTGTCGATTTTGATAGGGCTGCAAGCGCATCCGAAGGCCCGGTGGCAAATCTGCCACCCCAAAGGGCATCGCTTGATTGAGACATTAGCTCTCCTAGACTCCCTCAGTCTAGTTTTGCTCGGCCAGCCAGGCCATTAGGGCCTTCTGGGCGTGGAGCCTGTTTTCTGCCTGTTCCCAGATAGCAGACTGCGGTCCATCCAAAACGCCAGCACTTACCTCATATCCTCTGTAGGCAGGTAGACAGTGAAGGAATATGGCTGAGGGCTTGGCCTTCTTCATCAACTGCTCGTCAACCGTGAAGCCAGCGAAGTCCTTCTTCCTTTTCTCAGCCTCCTGCTCCATTCCCATGGAGATCCAGGTATCGGTAGCAACAACATCGGCATGCTCGGCAGACTGCTCTGGCGAGTTAGTCACCTCAATTGTCGAGCCCGTGAAGGCGGCGATTTCTTTAGCCCTAATAACTATGGCTGGATCTGGTTCATACCCTTTGGGAGAAGCAACGCTTACGTGCATACCCGCCATAGCGCAAGCGACCAGGTAGCTGTTTCCCATGTTGTTAGCCGCATCACCGATATAGGCAATCCTTAGCCCTTGGGTTTTTCCAAAGCGCTCCCGTATTGTCATGAGATCAGCCAGCAGCTGGCAAGGATGCCAGGAATCGCTCAGCGCATTAATCACTGGAACAGTTGAGTACTTGGCCATTTCTTCTAGCCCTGACTGGGCGTAGGTTCGCCAAACAATTTGAGCGACCTGCCGATCAAGCACCCTGGCTGTGTCGGCAACGGATTCCTTTTTGCCAAGCTGAGAGACGCCGGTGTCCATTATCAGAGGAACACCACCAAGTTCAGCAATGCCCACGGCAAAAGAAACCCTAGTTCTGGTTGAAGTCTTGTCAAAGATAACTGCAACAGTCTTAGGTCCTGCAAAAGGCTTTTCACGGTAACGATCGCGCTTGAGACCGATAGCGCGTTCGATAATTTCTGCCTGTTCGTTAGGCGTCAGATCGTCATCTTTCAAAAAGTGTTTCGCCACTTACTTCTCCGTCACCTGGGTGCCAACACCTGATTTGGTGAAGACCTCTAACAAAATGCTATGGGGTTGTCGACCGTCAATGATGTGTGCTTTTGGAACTCCCCCCTCAACAGCTTGCAGGCAGGCCTGCATCTTGGGAATCATCCCTGATTCCAGCGATGGCATAAGTCTGCGTAGTTCATCAGCTGTGATTGAGGAGATAAGGGTGGAACGATTTGGCCAATCCGAGTAAAGACCAGGAACATCCGTCAACACCAACAGCTTTTCTGCCCCAAGTGCGACAGCCAGTGACGCAGCTGCCAAGTCAGCGTTGACATTTAGCAGTTGGCCCTCGGTGGTTGGGGCAACGGTAGAGATAACTGGCACAACAGATCTCTCAAGTGCCTGAAGAACGACCCTTGGATTCACTGAGCGCACCTCACCGACCAGTCCAACATCCACAGTGCCATCTTTGGTTTCTGCCTGGACTTTTACTGCCTTGAAAAGATTCTCATCTTCCCCGGAGAGGACTTGCGACTTGGCCCCGGCTTGAGAGATCAAGTCGGCTATTTCACTACCAATTTGATTTCTAAGAACGTCCTTCACAACGTTGATTGTTTGCTCGTCTGTTACCCGCAATCCACCGCGAAACTCACTTTCGATTCCAAGCTCAGCGAGTCGAGCCGTTATCTGTGGACCTCCGCCGTGGACAACCACTGGTTTGATTCCTACGTATCTGAGATAGGCGATGTCCTGAGCGAACGCTAGTTTCAGAGCATCGTCAACCATGGCATTACCGCCAAACTTGACGACTAAAACTTTGTCGTGAAACCTGCGTAGCCAGTCCAGAGACTCGATGAGAGTCTCGGCCTTTATTCTGGCTGCCGCGCTGTCGCTATCAGATTCAATCATCAGCTTGAGTATGCACTGTTCTCTGTGACATAGGCAACCGTGAGATCGTTCGTGAGAATTGTCGCCGCATAATTGCCTGAGTTCAAATTAATGCCAATTGAAACTTTGCGAGGGCTCAGATCAATCGAGGATCTCTGTGCTGCAGGTGCTCCATTGCTTGAGACCAGCAGTCCATTGATGGAGACATCTATGTTGTAGGGATCAAACTTGGCACTGGTTGTTCCAACGGCTGCAAGGATTCGGCCCCAGTTTGGATCATTGCCATAGATGGCAGCTTTGAAGAGATTGTTTCTCGCCACCGCGCGCCCAACCTGAACCGCGTCATCCTCAGAGTCAGCCCCTGAGACCTCTATATAGATATTGTGTGAGGCTCCCTCAGCATCATTCATGAGCTGCTCAGCGAGATCCTGGCAAATCTCAACCAGCAAGTCTTGAAACTCTTGGATATCTGGCACCACTCCACTTGCCCCAGAGGCCATGATCGTCACCTGATCGTTGGTGGAGGTTGCTCCATCTGAGTCCAGGCGATCAAAGCTGAGTTTGGTAGCTGTGCGAAGAGCGGAATCCAGCTGCTCCCCTTGCATTAGAGCATCGGTAGTTATCACTACAAGCATGGTCGCCAGAGCGGGAGCCAGCATGCCTGCGCCCTTGGCCATGCCGCCAATGCGCCAACCACTGCTGGAGCTTCTCTCGGAAAGTTTCGGTACCTTATCGGTCGTCATGATGGCCTCGGCCGCGCTCTTGCCGCCATCATCCGCGAGTGTCGCGTGGGCAGCTTTGACACCAGCAAAAAGTTTTTCGCGATTTAGCTGCTCCCCGATCAGGCCAGTCGAACAAACCTGAACATCCTGTGATGAAACATCAAGTAGTTCGGCTATTAGCTCAGCGGTTTGGTGAGTGGTCTGAAAACCTTCGCTACCCGTATAGCAATTAGCGCCACCGGAATTTAGAGCAATAGCTCTTGCCTGAAAATCCTTGATGGCCTCTTTAGACCACAAAACCGGATTCGCTTGACAACGATTCGATGTGAAAACAGCAGCAGCTGACGCCAGAGGTCCCTGGTTTACGACAAGAGCCAGGTCTTTCTTTCCCGTTGATTTGAGACCACAGGCAACACCGGAAGCTATAAAACCTTTGGCAAAGGTGACACTCAAGGTGCCACTCCGATTGCCGATAGCCCCAGTTGCTCACTAAACCCCAGAGCGATGTTCATGCTCTGTATGGCAGCGCCGGCAGTACCTTTGACCAAATTGTCGATCGTAGAAATAAAAACGACCCTTTTCGCGCGCTCGTCAAAACCAACCCAGACCTGAGCGCCATTTCCACCGACCACCTGCTTCACTTCTGGGAGCTTGTCATCGGCGCAAAACTCAACGAATGGCTCATCCCCGTAAGCATCTTGGTAAACATCTCTTAGGGATGCCATGGAAAAATCAGCCGTGGGTTTGGCATTTACTATGGCGATGATTCCTCGAGAGATTGGAACCAGCACCGGCGTGAAGGATATTGAACCCTCATAACCTGAGGCTAGAGAAATATTCTGCAAGATTTCAGGCACATGCCTATGACTTCCAGCAACTGAATAAGCCCTGGCATTGCCGCTCATTTCACTGAATGACATTTCTGTTTTGCTACTTCTGCCAGCTCCGGAAGTTCCAACGGAAAGTGTCGCAACGAGGTCAGTGACTTCAATCAATCCCGCTGTCAAAGCTGGCGAAATAGCAAGAGCGACGGCTGTGACGTTACAACCTGGCACAGCGATGCGCTTAGCTCCCGCAAGTCTGCCTCGCTGCTTTCCGCCGGTAGCCAAGGTCAGCTCGGGAAGCCCGTACGGCCAGGTTCCCGCATGTTCACTGCCGTAGTAGCGCTTCCACTCAGCAGCCGATTGCAGTCTGTAGTCGGCACCGCAATCAATTACAAGCGTCTCGGCAGAAAGTTGTTTTGCTATCTCAGCGCTCTTTCCATGAGGAAGGCCTAGAAAAACAATGTCATGACCGGCGAGATTTGCAGCAGTTGTCTCAACTAAAACTCTGTCTGCAAGCTTTGGAAGATGCGGTTGAAAGGCAGAGAGCTTGGAACCGGCATTGTCGCCCGCAGTTAGGTTTCCAATAGCCAGCTCAGGGTGAGCAGAAATCAATCTAAGGAGTTCCCCTCCGACATATCCACTTGCACCGGCAACAGCAACCTTAAGTGTCATGCCCGAAGCTCCGCGCCAAACTGTTCTTTGCACTTCTCCACGGCTTGAAGTTTGATTTCTGTTGCCTCGACCTGTGTCAAGGTCTTCTCCTTGGATCTGAACAAAAGAGAGAAGGTTAGGGACTTTTTGCCGGCTCCTATTCCTTCTCCTTGGTACTGATCGACCAGGCGAACTGATTCAAGAAGCTCTCCGGATGCGTTCTGAATAGCGCGAAGAATCTCACTGGCAGTGACCTTCTGGTCGACGACCAGCGATAGATCCTGAGTAAGAGCCGGCATCACAATAATTTCTTTGGCAGTGGCAACCTCAGGAGCCAAAGTGCAAAGGGCGGAAAAATCAACTTCAAACACTCCGACTCGACGAGGCAAGTAGTTAGCCTCAGCGACATCTGGATGGAGTTCGCCAGCAATACCTAGCACCTTTCCTTGCACCAGCAGGCGTGCTCCTCTGCTAGGATGCAGACCTGGAATTTCTCCCTGTTGAATTTCAAGCTCCAGTCCAAGTGCACGAGCTGCAGCCGCGGCAGCGGAAATTGCCTGTGGATATCCACTCTCGGTTGCAAGAGAAGTCGGCGACTGACTCACCCACTGTCCAGCGAAGAGACCGGCCAAATGTCTGGGCTGAGCAGGAATTGAAGCATTCAACTTTTCAAGCTGTTCTGCAGAAGGTCTCTGATTTCCTGCGGGGAGATCAGTTACGGGTTTGTTTCCAGAAGGAATGAAGACCGAGCCCTCTTCGATCAAAGCAAGATCAACCACTCCACGAGAAATGTTTCGTGCAGCTGCCACCATCAGACCCGGCAGCAAGTCCTTTCGCATTTCGGCGAATTCGAACTGCAGCGGATTCTCCAGCCTGACGGCCTCACCGGATGAAAATATCTGGTTTTGTTCAGTTGAAACAAACGGATAATTCAGAACCTCGACCATGCCAGCGCCAACCAAGTTATTCAAAGCGCTTCTGCGAAGTTTTTGCGCTTTTGTTAGCCCCCTGCCAGGAGGCGCAACGGGGATAGTCGCTGGAATCTTGCTGTAGCCGACGAGCCTGGCAACTTCCTCGACCAAGTCGGTCTTGTGCCTCAGGTCTGGCCTCCAGCTCGGCGGCTGAACTAGAAGGTTGCCGGCTTTTTTCTTAACTTCGCAGCCGATTAGTTCGAGAGCATCAACCACGTGCTTTTCTTGAAAGTCATATCCGACCAGTTGAGCTGGGAAGGTCATGGGCAGTTCAATGAGCGCAGCTGGTGAGACTTTGCTATAGCTAGCTCCAATTTTTGAAATCTTTCCGCCCGCTAAGTCCTCCAGCAGCTTCGCTGCCCTGTGAGCTGCAACAGCACTAACCTCTGGATCTACTCCCCGTTCAAATCTTCTAGAAGCCTCGGAGGAAAGCTTGTGTCTTCTAGCTGTTCGAGCGATGGAAATCGGGTCGAATATGGCTGCCTCGAGAAGTATTCTGCTTGTCGAGTCACTCACTTCGGTTGAGGCACCGCCCATCACACCTGCGATTCCAATTGGACCGGAGTCATCACAGATTAGAAGATCCTCTTGATGCAAGGCGCGCTCTTTGCCATCCAGAGTGACAATTTTCTCGTTGGACATGGCTCTTCTGACTGTTATGCCGCCGGAAAGTTTGTCTAGGTCATACGCGTGCAGAGGTTGACCAAGTTCGAGCATCACATAGTTTGTGATATCAACTGCAATAGAAATTGAACGCATCCCTGAAAGCTTGAGCCTGTTCACCATCCAGCTCGGAGTTGCAGCTTTAGCATTCACTCCCTCAACTGCTAGCAGTACAAAGCTGCTTGAGCCAGGAACTTCGTGAATAGGAGCTGAGTCATCAATCTTCAGTGGAAAACCCGAAACTACTAGCGGCTTAATCTTCGAAGCAGGATCCGTGAACTTGTTGCCCGTTGCGTGCGAGTACTCCCTAGCAATTCCTCTTATTGATAGGCAATAGCCGCGATCTGGTGTGACATTTACCTCTGCAGCGGATTCCCCAAGTCCAAGTAGTTCGATGGCATTCGTTCCAAGTTCTGGATCAAGGCCAATTGTCGCTAGTCGCAATATGCCTGCATGGTCATCACCTAGACCAAGCTCTTTCGATGATGCAATCATTCCGTCGGAAACATGCCCATAAGTTTTGCGTGCTCCAATCGCAAAACCCCCCGGCAGGACAGACCCTGGTAAAGACACAACCACCTTGTCGCCAACTAGGAAATTGTTCGCACCGCAAACGATGCCTCTGATTGACTCCCCGCCATCGGCAGCCTTATGTCCAGCTGGTGCAACCTGGACCTGGCACCAGCGAATGGTCTTTCCATTTGACTGTGGGTCATCTTGGAATTCCAAAACCTGCCCAACGACAACTGGCCCGCTTATGTCACCGCCTATCGCAGCCTCTTCTTCAATGCCAACTTTGACAAGTTGCTCCATTACGGCAGCCGGTGTCGCCTCGTCTAACTTAACGAATTCTTCGAGCCAGCTCAGTGGAACCTTCATTAGATCACCGCACCAAATTGACGTGAGAAGCGAACGTCCGCCTCAACCATGTCGTGCATGTCTGTAACACCGTTTCGGAACATCAGTGTTCGCTCAATTCCCATGCCGAATGCGAAACCGGTGTAAACCTCTGGATCAATCCCAGCTGCACGCAAAACATTTGGATTCACCATGCCGCAACCACCCCACTCGACCCAGCGAGCGCCGCCTTTTGCGCCTGGGTGCCAAACATCGAGCTCTGCTGATGGTTCCGTGAACGGAAAGAAGCTTGGCCTGAGTCTGATCTTTGCTTCCTCACCAAACATCACGCGAGCAAAGTGCTCAAGGGTTCCTCGCAAATCAGCCATGGTCAAACCCTTGTCGACTGCAAGTCCCTCCACCTGATGAAAGACTGGGGTGTGTGTTGCATCAAGCTCATCGGTTCTGAATACACGCCCGGGACACAATACATATACGGGCAATTCTCTGCTTAGCAGTGACCTGACCTGCACTGGTGAGGTGTGGGTGCGCAGCAAAAGATGATTCTCAACCGGCGCAACAAAAAAGGTGTCCTGCATAGCTCGTGCGGGGTGGTCTGGATGGAAGTTCAAAGCATCAAAGTTGAACCATTCACTTTCTAGCTCTGGCCCATCAGCAATCTCCCAGCCCATTCCAATAAAGACATCGCTGATTTGGTCCATTAGAAGAGAAAGCGGATGCCTAGCTCCATGCGGAATTACCATTCCGGTTGCAGTTAGGTCAACTCGCTCCCTGGAGAGTTGCTCGTTGCTAGCCTCACGATTTAGTAAAGCTTCTTTTTCAGCAAATTCCTTCTCGAATTCAGCCTTAGCTGATCCAACGATTTTTCCAGCTTCAGCTCGCGACTCCACGGGCAAGTTCTTTATTTGAGCGTATAGCTGGCTGAGTGGTGAGGCCTCTCCAATGAGACTTCCCTTGGCAGCTTTGAGCTCGCTGGCAGATGTGACTTTGGAGAGCAGAGCGCGCGAGGCGGCTAGGGCTTCGCTTACCTCTTTATTGGTGACCGCCATTTGCACAAGTTTAGCGACCGGCTGCCTGAGCGAAGGCGCTTGAATACAGGCAAATCGAAGCCGCGGTTGCCAGATTCAATGATTCGGCGGAACCGTAGATGGGGATGGAGACCACCTTGTCGACCATGGAGCGAAGTGCAGGATCCGCACCATTTGCCTCATTGCCAAATATCCACGCTGTTGGCCGAGCCAAGACACTGCTCTCAATTTCAGGCAGAGACTGGCCATCCACGTCGGCTAGGAGAACTTGCAGACCAATCCCCTGCAGCCGCTTAATGGCAGCGGGCAGATCCGCCGAGATAACCACTGGGACATGAAGCAGGCTTCCGGCTGTTGACCGGACAACTTTGCCGTTATAAACGTCGACGGACTCTGAGGAAAAGACAACGCCGTCGCAGCCAGCGGCATCGGCGGCCCTGAGGATTGTGCCGGCATTACCGGGATCTTGAATGCGGTCCAGCAGAACGACCAGTTTCGGGCTGGCTTCGACTAAGTCCGTAAGTTCAATGTGCAACTGGTGAACTACTGCAACAATCCCCTGCGGGGTTTGCGTCTCACTGAGTTTTTTGATGACTCGATCTGATACGACTTCGACACTTTTCTTGGAGCTGCGCAACAAGTCAAGCTCTTGCGCATACCTGGCAGCAGCACCCTCGGTCACAAAGACCTCATGCACTATTTCTGGATAGTGCGTTAGTTCTTTGAGTCCCTGCGGTCCCTCAAGCAAAAAGAGCCCGGTTTCTTGCCGGGCATCTTTTTGTCTAAGTCGTGTTACCGCCTTGACCCTGGTTGAACCTGGGTCAGAAATCACTAGCGAACCTTTGGAGCGTTCACGTCTTTAGGTAGAGCTGACTTTGCACTCGCGACCAATGAGGCAAAAGCCTTCGGGTCATTCACTGCCATGTCAGCCAGGATGCGACGATCAACTTCAATTCCAGCCAGAGCAAGACCCTGGATGAAACGGTTATAAGTCATTCCATTTAGACGAGACGCAGCATTGATGCGGCTGATCCATAGTCTGCGGAAATCACCCTTACGCTTGCGACGATCGTTGTAGGCATAAACCAAGGAGTGCAGAATCTGCTGCTTGGCCATGCGGTAGAGCCTCGAGCGCTGACCACGGTATCCATGTGCACGCTCAAGTGCAACGCGACGCTTCTTTAGTGCGTTGACAGCATTTTTTACTCTTGCCATTTTTTCTCTCCCCTACCCTAAAAACCCAGCTGCTTCTTCAGCTTCTTGTAGTCAGCTGGCGAAACCATTTGATCTTGATTCAGGCGACGTGTCCTGCGAGAGCTTTTGTGCTCGAGGTTGTGGCGCATGTTGATCTGCTGCTTCATAATCTTGCCGCTGCCAGTTACGCGAAAACGCTTCTTGGCGCCCGAGTGGGTCTTCATCTTCGGCATGATCTCTCCTTTATTCCGTGGTCACCTTCGCGCCAGCCTTTGCCTGTGCGCGTTTTGCTTCAGCTCTCGCTTCGGCCTTGTTCTTTGTCGGTCCAATCACCATGACCATGTTTCTGCCATCGATAGACGGGGTCGACTCCACTGTTCCGGCATCGCCGACTTCTTCGCTAACTCGCTGAAGCAGCTTCACACCAATTTCTGGTCTGGACTGCTCACGACCGCGGAAGACGACCATGACCTTAACCTTGTCGCCAGCCTTGAGGAACTTTTGAACCTGAGCCAACTTTGTCCTGTAGTCGTGGTCATCGATTTTTAGTCCGAATCGCACCGTCTTAAGGATTGTGTTGACCTGGTTCTTTCTCGCTTCCCGCACCTTCTGAGCTGCTTCGTATTTGAATTTTCCGAAGTCCATGATTTTGCAGACCGGAGGATTTGAGTCCGGTGCGACCTCGACCAAGTCCAGATCTGCATCCTGAGCCAGCTTTAATGCTCGCTCGATGGGCACAACTCCAACTTGCTCACCGGTCGGTCCGATTAGTCGAACCTGCGAAACCCGAATACGCTCATTGACGCGCGGATCGCTGATACTTAGCTCCTTTGAACCGTTTTGACTCGCCGGGCGGCGCACAAACATAGATCAAAGTTCTTACCAAGACAACCTATGTAGAGGCGGTTGGCTGGTGGGATCTTCCATCCACTTTCGTACTGAGCCTTCGCTCAGAGCCTCGGCTACTCTAGCAGAGTAAAACAAGGGCGAGAAGAGGCAGTTTGGACAGCGCAGCCAGGGACATAGCGGAAGTTCCAGCAGTAGAAATCATCAATACCGCAGCCGTTCACCTAATGAGTGCCGCAGCCGTTCAGTGTGGTCTAGCCGAGGACACTCCGGCTGATTTGGACGAAGCTCGAAAATTGATTCATGCCCTAGCTGGCCTTGTCACAGCCGCCGCACCAGAGATTGGCGACCACCATGCAAGACCTCTGAGAGATGGCCTTCGCTCTCTTCAGCTTGCCTTCCGCGAGGCCTCCGTAATCCTAGATCCTCCAGGCCAGGGTCCAGGAGAGAAATTCACCGGGCCGGTCAGCTAGCAATCACTTTTAGAGCCATTGAGTCGACGAGCTCAAAAAAGTTATCTGACTGAAGCTGCTGAGAAAAGTTTTGCAGTAGTTCACTTAGCTCTGAAGAATTCAGCCCGGCTCTAATTCCAAGCTGGATCGTTAGTTCGGGTTTCCTCAGGCTTCCTTGGGGATCTCCATCTATCAAACTAAAACTCACTATCTGGGAGAAATGCGAAGTGGCTAACTGAACCATTTCTTGCACCATTGAGCTTTCATGAGGCGGAACCCAGGACTTCTGCTGGGCCAGAGCTGCTAGGAAAGGTCTTCTTAGTCCTATGGAATCAGTTCCCGGATTCAAGACCACCCGATTATGCCCCTCGGCAATCGCTGCAAGTGCGACCCGACTTGACTCGATTGGAACTGGGCGTGCATCACTTTTCCACTTCTGCATATGACTAACAGAGGTGAAAGCAGGAATTGCAGATTGCCCGTCTGGGGTGGCGACGGCAACAATTGACAAATCAGCACTTTTATCGACCTGCTGCCCATGAATACCGACTTCGCTTTCACCTAACTGCGCAACCAACGGAACAAGCAGTCTTGATTGCAATAAAGATTCGTGAAGGGTCGCTAGTGAAAACTTCTCTGAAGACAAAGCCGAAGCGAGCGTTGCAGGAGTTGAACCATCATCGTCTGCAAAAGGGTTGGCACCAAATTCTCTACCCTCCCAGGGAACGCCAGCCGAGTCGTGAAATTTATCCATTGGCAATTTCGAGTGCCTGCAGCAATGTGAACTTGCCTGCGTAAAGGGCTTTACCAAGAATTGCACCCTCCAGCCCAAGGGGCACAAGATCTTTCAAGTTCTCAACATCGGAAAGTGAAGATATTCCCCCTGAGGCGACGACTGGCTTTGAAGTTTGCTGCATCACAGACTTTAGAAGTTCAAGGTTTGGTCCCTTGAGTGTGCCGTCCTTTGTAACGTCTGTTACTACATACCTTGCGCAACCAGCATCCTCGAGCCTCGCGAGAACATCAAACAGCTCTCCTCCCTCTTTCGTCCAACCTCTGGCGGCAAGTGTCGTTCCCCGAACATCCAGCCCGACAGCAATCTTGTCTCCAAAGCGATTGATTACCTTGGCCGTCCACTCGGGATCCTCAAGTGCTGCAGTGCCAAGGTTCACCCTGGTGGCGCCGAGCTCTATGGCAGCTTCTAGCGAGGCATCGTCCCGGATTCCTCCCGAGAGTTCAATTTTGGTCGTGCCAGCTAGAGCAATCACCTCAGCGATTACCTCTTTATTAGACCCGCGACCGAAGGCCGCATCGAGGTCAACCAGGTGAATCCATTCAGCGCCAGAATCAATCCAATCCTGAGCCGCCTTGGCAGGATGACCGAAAGACTCTTCGCTACCCGCTTCCCCTTGGGTCAGGCGAACAGCCATGCCAGAGGCAACATCCACTGCGGGCAGAAGTTCAAGTTTCATAAATACCTAAAGTGTCTTGATCCAATTACTAATTAGCTTGAGGCCCGCCGGGCCTGATTTCTCCGGGTGAAATTGAGTTGCAGAGAGCGGTCCATTTTCAACGGCTGCCAAGAATCTATCTCCGTGCACGGCGTATGCAAGCTTTACGCTTTGGAAAGGGGGCCTGATGTCCAGGGTCCAGGTTTTGGTTGCGTAAGAGTGAACGAAGTAAAACCGCTCGCCCTCAAGACCGGTAAACAACTCACTGGCTGGATCTGTTTCAACTTCGGTCCACCCGATGTGGGGAAGGATGGGAGCATTCAGTTTCTCTACAACTCCTGGCCACTGTCCAAATCCATCAGCGCCTTGATTTTCAACACCGCGCTCGAACAGAACCTGCATGCCAACGCAAATACCAAGCACTGGCCTACCGGCAACTAGGCGAGAGTCAATAATGGCTCCTGCATCTAGTTCATTCAGTTTTTCCATGACCGCTGCAAACGCGCCAACACCTGGAATGACGAGGCCATCGGCTTCTAGGAGTTCAGTTCTATTTGAAGTGAGCTTTACTTCAGCCCCCGCCGCCTGCAGGGCCTTAGCTGCAGAGTGAACATTGCCGCTGCCGTAATCTAGCAGCGCAACTTTTTTGGTCAAAGGCTTCCCTTGGTGGACGGAATCCCCTGAACACGAGAATCCTTCTCTACCGCTTTTCTCAGAGCGCGAGCGAAAGCTTTCACCTGAGCCTCTGCGATGTGGTGAGGATCGCGACCTGCAAGAACATTGATGTGCAATGTAATGGCAGCATTGTGGGCAATTGATTCAAAGACATGGCGAACCAGAGAACCTGTGAAGTGACCGCCAATCAAGTGGTACTCAAATCCCTGGGGCTCCCCCGTGTGAACTAGGTAGCCTCTACCAGATATGTCAACCACGGCCCTCGCTAGCGCTTCGTCCAGAGGAACAAGCGCATCTCCAAAACGATTGATTCCGCTTCGATCCCCCAGTGCTTGCTTTAGGGCTTGACCAAAGACAATCGCTACATCCTCAACGGTGTGGTGAACGTCTATATCCGTATCCCCCTTTGCTGAGACCTTTAGGTCAATCAGCGAGTGCTTACTCAGTGCGGTTAGCAGGTGGTTATAGAAGGGGACTGTGGTTTCGATGTGAGATACGCCTGTGCCATCCAGGTTTAGCTCGAGCTCAACGCTCGACTCACTGGTCTTGCGGGACAACTTGGCAATGCGGGACATTGGCGTGCCTTCTTTGGGGATTGACTAGAAGTCTAACCAAGAACCAGCGCTAACTCAGCAAGTAATTTTGTAGTCTCTGCCTCAGTGCCGGCGGTAATTCTCAGCGTGCCAGGAATTCCAACATTCCTCACCAGCACTCCGCGAGCCAGGAGTTTGTCGAATACTTCCTCTGGGTTTTCAAAACCTCCGACTAGCACAAAGTTCGCATCTGAAGGGTAGGGAGTGAGTCCCCATCCTTTGGTTGCCTCGACGATGCGATCGCGCTGCTGCTTAATCTTCTCCACGTTTTTCAGAAGCTCTTGGCTGTGCTCTAATGCGGCAAGAGCAGCGGCCTGCGTTAGAGCTGATAGGTGATATGGCAGCCTGACAATTCGCATGGCATCAACTACTCCCTCACTGGCCGCCAGATAACCCAGCCGGGCCCCAGCAAAAGCAAAGGCCTTGCTCATTGTCCGAGATACCACCAGCCGGTCCCTGCCTTCCAACAAAGACAAAGCTGAGGGGTTGGTAGAGAACTCGGCGTATGCCTCATCAACAATGACAATTCCGTCGGTTGCCTCGTAGGCCCTCGCTATCAGATCAAGACCAAGGGCAGTTCCAGTCGGATTGTTCGGTGAGCAAAAGATTGTGATGCTGGGCTTGCGCTCCAAAATAGTCTCAACCACGCTGTCTGAGTTGAGAGTGAAATCTGAATTGCGAGGCGCTTCGAAATAGCTAGTCAGAGTTATACGAGCAATGTTTGGATACATCGAATAGGTGGGACCAAAGCTGAGCGCATTTCTTCCTGGTCCCCCAAATGCCGTAAAGAGTTGCTGCAAGATTTCATTCGATCCATTCGCCGCCCAAATCTGATTGGCCGAAAGGTTGTGGCCGAGGAAACCGGCGAGTTTAGAGCGAAGCTCTAAGAATTCTCGATCTGGGTAACGGTTGAGTGTGACGGTGGCTCTTGCCAAATTTTCAACGATTGATAGGGCAACTTTTTCGGGAATGCCGTGGGTGTTCTCGTTGACATTCAGAGAAATAGGAACATCAAGCTGTGGAGCACCATATGGTTTTTGGCCGCGTAGGTCATCCCTGATTGGTAGGTGCTCTAGATTGCTCACCCCTAAATGCTAGGGCTACTAAGGAAGCGCAATCTGCTGACCAGGGGTCAGCTCCGAAGAACTTAGAGCGTTGATTGTGACAACCTGTGCGATCCAGTCCCGTGGGTCTCCCTCAGCGTGCTCTTTAGCGAGTGACCAAAGCGTGTCGCCCTGGCCCACAGTTAGGTATTGAAGTTCAGCTGGGTCGATTGATGTGGCAACCGAACCGGAGATGCCGGCAAGGCTAAGTCCAGTAGCAAGTGCTAAGACAGCCAGCGCGCGGAAGAGCCGACCTGGGTTAGTTAGCCGGTATTGGCCTACCTTTAGCATTTTTGGTCCTCCCTGTCCGAATCTTTATTTCGAACACTTGTTCTAAGTATAGATTTCCTAGCCAATTTGGCAAGGATTTCTGCCCTAATTTTGAGTTTTTTCGAAAATGTGTTTGGAAATCCAGCGTTTTCCGAATACAGTTTCGATAGCTAGATACAACCACTAGCCACCGACATTTATGGAGGTCGCCATGGAAAAGGGCCTAACAGCCGTCCAGAGCCGGATTTTGGACGTTATCCGGGATTCCATGCAGGAGCGTAACTACGCCCCAAGCATGCGAGAAATTGGTGAGGCCGTTGGCCTTTCCTCCACAGCCAGCGTGTCGCACCAACTCAACAAGCTGGAACTTCTGGGCTATCTCTCTAGGGACCCTAGAAGACCCAGAACCATTGACTTGATCGGCGAGGAAGACTCTGCCGATATCCCCCGCCCAGACACCGCTTTTGTTCCACTAGTTGGTCGAATTGCTGCAGGTATTCCGATAACTGCCGAGCAAAACGTGGAGGAGATTTTCTCGCTCCCTCGCCAACTGGTGGGGCAAGGCGAGCTCTTCTTGCTCAAGGTAGTCGGTGACTCAATGATTGATGCAGCCATCTGCGACGGTGACTGGGTTGTCGTAAGACAGCAGCAGAGCGCTGACAATGGAGACATCGTGGCTGCGCTGATCGAAGAAGAAGCGACAGTGAAAACCTTTAAGCAGCGTGATGGACACACTTGGTTGCTTCCAAGAAACAGTGCTTTCGAACCAATTCTCGGAGACCACGCGGTGATTCTTGGAAAAGTAGTAGCTGTTCTCAGATCTGTCTAGTTGAAGCCAGCTCCGCTGCTAATTCCTCAGACACCATTGCATGCAATCTTGTCCCCTGCTCGAGGTACTCAGTTTCCAAAACCTTGCCGCTTAGATGTGCTCTAGAAACCAAGTCGCCACGGGAATATGGAATCACTCCGTGAAACTCAACTTCAGGTTTTGGAAGTAGCTCTGCAATCCTGTTTTCTAGTTCATCAATACCCAGACCAGAGCGTGATGAAATCATTAGTGCTCCCGGAACCAATCCACGAAGCTCGACTTGTCGTTGGTCGTCAATTAAGTCGACTTTGTTGAATACTAAAAGTTCCGGTATTGCTCCAGCTCCAGCGTCAGCCATCACCTCCCTGACGGTGGCAATTTGACCAAGAGGGTCGGGGTCAGTTGCATCAACGACGTGAAGCACCAAGTCGCTTGCGGAGATTTCCTCGAGGGTCGAACGAAATGCCTCCACGAGCTGATGCGGAAGATTTCTAACAAACCCAACGGTGTCTGAGATTGTGTACTGCCTGCCGTCAGGGGTTTCATGGCGTCTAACAGTTGGGTCTAGAGTTGCAAAGAGAGCGTTCTCAACTAACACTCCGGCTCTAGTAAGTCGATTGAGAAGCGAGGACTTCCCTGCATTTGTGTATCCCGCAATTGCTACCTGGGGCACGTTTGATTTTTCTCGCTTGGCTCTCTTGGTATCGCGAGCCATCTTCATTGCGGCAATGTCTTTGCGCAATTTAGCCATTTTTGTGTTGATGCGTCTTCGGTCTAGTTCAATCTTGGTTTCACCAGGACCACGTGATCCAATTCCAACACCTCCGGCGGCCTGGCCTCCAGCCTGACGAGACATGGATTCTCCCCAACCGCGAAGTCTGGGAAGAAGATATTCGAGCTGGGCTAATTCGACCTGCGCCTTACCCTCTTTGCTTTTCGCATGCTGGGCAAAAATGTCCAAGATGATGGCTGTTCGATCGATCACCTTGATTTTCACGACATCTTCCAACGCTCTTCTCTGCGAGGGTGAAAGCTCAGTATTGGCAATTACAGTGTCGGCCTTCAACTCTTTGGCCAAATTACGAAGCTCTTCGGCTTTGCCTTTTCCAAAGTAGGTTGCAGGATCGGGCATTGGCTTTCGCTGCAGGACTCCCGCCAGGACAACAGCACCCGCTGTTTGCGCCAGGGCGGAAAGCTCTCTCAGCGAGTTTTCTGCTTCCGAAAGTGTCCCTTGACCCCAAACCCCTATGAGGATTACTCGCTCTATTCGGAGCTTTCGGTATTCAACCTCAGAGATGTCTTCTAGTTCGGTCGACAGGCCCGGGACTCGACGCAGAGACTCTCGCTCCTCCAGCTCCAGCTGGTCCCCATCAAAGTCACTGGGGGCGCTGGCTCCGCGTCTCAATATTCGCTGAAGCGTGGTTTCGTTTTCCATCTGTGTAAAGACTATGCCTAGGTAGATTGGTGTGGTGAGCAAAGAGCACTATTTCTCTCAGGAGCCGACTGGCCAAAGAAAACTCAAAGAAGTCAGCTTTGTCGTAGCTGGAAGGGAAATCACGGCTCAGGCTTCAACGGGAACCTTCAGTAGTGCTGGGTTAGATAAGGGAACCAAAGTTCTTCTCTCCCAATCCGATCATTTTCCTCAGAGCGGGGATGTTTTGGACCTCGGGTGTGGCTGGGGACCAATAGCTCTGTCGATCGCAACGCTCTGCCCCAATGCAAATCTCTGGGCAATTGATGTGAATAGTCGAAGCGTTGAACTGACTAGAGAAAACGCAGAGGCTCTTGGACTTAAGAATGTAAAGGCTCTACTACCCACTGAACTACCTTCGGATATTCGCTTCAGCGAGATTTGGTCTAATCCACCTATCAGGATAGGTAAGTCTCAGTTGCATACCCTTCTGGAGAAGTACCTAAGCCTTCTATCACCAGGTGGCAAAGCGATGCTTGTTGTACAAAAACAACTCGGGGCAGAGAGTCTGATGAAGTGGCTCAGTGAAAAGTTCTTAGGTCACAAGGTCCAGAAGGTTCACACCGATAAGGGTTACTGGGTGATTGAAGTTATTCGCCCCACTGGCCAGTAAAGCTCAGAATTGCATTGCCGCTAATTGCGACGTGCTCGCCGTCTTCGGCAGCAAACATCTTCACCGCAAGCTCTCCGCCTGGCACATTAACACGCCAGTTGTTTTGGGTTCCTCCCGCCCAGTGGCGGATGGCTATTGCCGAAGCTGCGACGCCTGTCCCGCAGCTCAGCGTCTCCCCGACTCCTCGCTCATGAACGCGCATAGTAAGTGATGCCACTCCATCCTCAACCAGTGGATCTCCAGGAACAACGAATTCGACATTCGCACCCTCTTCAGCAACCGGATCGAGAACCGGTGCCCGATACAGTTCAAGATTTTCAAGCTCAGTCAAATCGGCTAGGGCAACAACCACGTGAGGATTTCCCAGATTCACGTGCAAGCCAGGCCTGGCCACTTGCAACCCCTGAGCACGCACCAAGACCTCATCTTCAGATACTTTCCAAGGTCCAAGGTCGACCGCGAATCCCGTTGCAGTCTGAGTGAGATCTTTGATCCCTGCCCTGGTGGCAACGGGAAGCGTGCTGCCAGCTGGAATCTCAGCGAGAGAATTCTCTAGCAAAAACCTGGCAAACACTCTGATGCCATTTCCACACATCTCTGCTTTCGAGCCATCCCGATTTCGGTAATCCATAAACCATCTGGCCTCTGGCTCCTCCATAAGAAGGTCCTCAACTTCGCTTCCCTTGGTTGGGCGAACAACAATCAGACCATCGGCGCCTATGCCAAAGTTGCGATCACAAATCTCTCGAATTTCAGCTTCGCCTAGATCAAGCTGCCCCACTTTGTCTAAAACCAGCACAAAGTCATTGCCTGTTCCATGGCCTTTGGTGAATTGGATTGTCACCGCTCAAGCCTAACTAGCTCGAGGGCACTTTCTAACACATCAGATTCATCCCTCAACCAGTGAATTCGTTTGTCTCTTCTGAACCAGGTGCCCTGCTTCTTGGCATAGCGGCTCGTTAGAAACACGATTTCAGCCTTGGCCTGTTCCGCACTCAGTCTTCCCTCGAGAAATTCAATTGCCTGCTTGTAACCAATGGCGACTCGAGCCGTTCGAGAAAGCTCGCCTTTCATTAACTCTTTCACTTCCTCGACCAGGCCGTCTTGCCACATTTTCTCCACCCGCAACTCAATTCTTCGGGCCAACTCAGATCTGGAAACGTCAATTGCTAGCTGAATGGTTGGCCTTCGATAGGTGGGTTCTGGCAACGAGGCTGAGTAGCTATTTCCACTGAGTTTGATTACCTCAATTGCTCTGATTACTCTTCGGCGGTTTGTGGCTGGGATCTTGTCTGCGGCTACGGGATCAAGCTCTCTCAGTCTTTGGTGCATGTTTAGAGCACCGACCTTCTCTCCCTGCTGCTCAAGTTCACTGCGCAAAGCTGAATCAGTTGGAGCAAAGCTCAGTTCATCTAAAGCTGCTGCTAGGTAGAGCGTGCTGCCCCCAACAACAATCGGAAGCTTCCCCCTGGAAACTACATCCTCTACTGCCGCATCAAAAAGCTCGCGGTATTCAACCGCCGTTAGCTCGTCCGAGGGGCTAATTACCGAGAGAAGATGATGTCTAATCCCCTTTTGTTCAGCTAGCGAGAGTTTGGCAGTTCCAACATCCATGCCTCGATAAAGCTGCATGGCATCGGCATTAACAATCTCGGCGTTTCCCAGTGCCATTGCAATTTCAATAGCAAGTGAGGATTTGCCGGAAGCGGTTGCCCCGACAATCGCAATCAACTTAGTCACGCTTGACTCGAATTGGAATGCCTAGTTGGACCTTTCCGTCTGAGCAGGACTGCGCCTGGGAACGATCGAACGCATCTCCCCCGGCTGTTCGGCGCAGCTGATAGACAGAGTTTTCAAGTGAGTCGGCTACCAAGAAGTATGGAGCTGCGCGACTGACCTGAACTGTCACTAAATCCCCTGGCCTTGGCTCCTGCGATCCCTCGGGAACCTCGAAATGCACAAGGCGGTTGTCCTTCGCTCTTCCCGATTTGCGATTGGTGTTCTCGTCCTTGCGGCCCTCCCCGCTTGCAACCAAAACCTCAACCTCGCGGCCAATCAGCTTCTGATTTTCCTGCCAGGCAACTTCGTTAACTGTCTCCAGCAGCCGTTCATATCTGTCTTGGACAACCTCTTTTGGAAGCTGGTCTGGCATTTCAGCGGCGGGCGTGCCTGGCCGCTTTGAATATTGGAATGTGTAGGCCATGGCAAAGCGAGAGAGTTTTGCAATCTCCAAAGTCTGCTGGAAATCCTCCTCGGTTTCGCCGGGAAAACCAACAATGATGTCGGTGGTGATGGCGGCATCGGGGATTCGGTTTCTAACCGTTTCCAAAATTCCCAGGTAGCGCTCGGCTCGATAGCTGCGCTTCATTGCTTTGAGAATTCGATCTGAGCCAGACTGCAGCGGCATGTGAAGCTGTGGCATAACGTTTTTAGTTTCAGCCATGGCATGAATCACGTCATCTGTGAAGGCAGCTGGGTGGGGGGACGTGAATCGCACTCTCTCGAGGCCTTCAATTTCACCGCATGCCCTCAGCAGCTTGGCGAACGCTCCCCTGTCTCCAAATTCAACCCCGTAGGTGTTGACGTTTTGTCCAAGAAGCGTCACCTCAATCACGCCATCGTCAACCAACGCTTTTACTTCGGAGAGAATTTCGCCAGGTCGGCGATCCTTTTCTTTGCCCCTCAGTGATGGGACGATGCAGAATGTGCAGGTGTTGTTGCAACCCACTGAAATGGAAACCCAACCTGCATAAGCATTTTCTCGCTTGGCTGGAAGAGTGGAGGGAAAAACTTCTAGGGACTCCAGAATCTCAATCTGAGCCTCCCGATTGTGCCTGGCTCGCTCGAGCAGAGTTGGCAACGAACCCATGTTGTGGGTGCCGAAAACAACATCAACCCATGGAGCCTTCTTCAGGATTGTGCTCTGATCCTTCTGGGCCAAACAGCCGCCAACGGCGATCTGAAACTCTGGGTTAGCCTCTTTGCGCGGAAGCATAGTTCCAAGGTTTCCGTAGAGCTTGTTGTCGGCGTTCTCCCTGACAGCGCAGGTATTAAAGACCACAAGGTCCGGATTGCCATCGCTGTTTGCCACATACCCGGCTGATTCGAGTAGGCCAGAAATCCGCTCACTGTCGTGAACGTTCATTTGGCAGCCGTAGGTGCGGACTTCGTAGGTTAGAGACATTGCAAGGGGATTTTACCCCTGGCGCTCAACTTGCCGCACTGCCTGGCTTACCAGTGCACCTGGAAATCCCCGCCTGAGCAGGTATCCGCTTAGCCTGCGCTGGCGCACCTCGGATTCAAGACCGGCTAGGCGTTGGGCTCTTCGTTTGGCTAGCTCCATGACCTGCTGCCGTTGGTCCTCCAAGGAAACCTCAGAGCAGACTGTTTCGATTATGTGATCAGCAATGCCCTTTTGTCGAAGCTCCCGCGAAATCAGTCGAACTGCCTTTCCTCTGGAAAGCCGCGAAGACAGATAACCCCTTGCATATGCCAGATCGTCAATTAATCCCGCTGATAAAAAATCGGAAATCGCAGAATCTATCAGTGCCTGCGGGATCTCTCTCTTGAGCAAAACCTCACGAAGCTGACTCTCAGTTTTCGCTGATCGAGTCAGTTGATGAAGCAGGATGTTCTTGGCTCTTTTTTCGAGCTTTTCCTCGCTAGGCATCGTTAGCGGCTTTAGCCACCTTTGGCTTGGTCTCTGCCTTTTCGCTCACACTCTCCGCTGGCAAATCTGCCACTGCCCTGGGCACACCAATACCGAGCTTGATCTTGATCTTCTGCTCGATTGTGTCTGCGACAGCTGGGTTTTCCTTAAGGTACTTGCGCGAGTTTTCCTTACCCTGACCTAGCTGCTCACCCTCGTAGGTGTACCAGGCACCGGACTTCTTGACGATGTCCTGCTCGACACCAAAGTCAATTAGGCCACCCTCGCGCGAGATTCCCTCGCCAAACAAGATGTCAAACTCAGCCTGGCGGAATGGGGCTGCCAGCTTGTTCTTGACGACCTTCACGCGAGCTCTGTTACCAACGGAATCCTGTCCGTCCTTGAGGGTTTCGATTCTTCTGATGTCAAGTCGAACTGATGCGTAAAACTTCAGGGCCTTACCACCGGCGGTTGTCTCTGGAGATCCGAAGAAGACACCAATCTTTTCGCGCAACTGGTTAATGAAAATCGCAGTGGTCTTCGTTTGGCTAAGCGCACCGGTTAGTTTTCTTAGAGCCTGGGACATAAGTCTTGCTTGCAGACCGACGTGGGCATCACCCATCTCGCCTTCGATTTCTGCTCGTGGCACCAAGGCGGCGACGGAGTCAATAACAATCACATCGATTGAACCGGAGCGAATAAGCATGTCGGCGATTTCGAGAGCCTGCTCACCGGTGTCTGGCTGGCTGACCAATAGCTCATCAATGTTCACGCCCAGCTTCTGGGCATACTCAGGATCTAGTGCGTGCTCAGCATCGATGAATGCCGCAACACCACCGGCTCGCTGCGCGTTGGCGATTGCGTGAAGAGCGATGGTCGTTTTTCCAGAGGACTCAGGTCCGTAAACCTCAACAATTCGTCCACGGGGCAATCCGCCAATACCAAGGGCTACATCCAGGGCAATCGAACCAGTGGGAATCGACTCAATCGGTGCTCGTTCTTCGCTGCCCAGTTTCATTACTGAGCCCTTTCCGAACTGACGGTCAATCTGTGCCAGGGCGGTTTCTAGTGCCTTTTCGCGCTCTGCTGATGTGGGCATTGCATCCTCTTTTCTTCGGTAAGTAGCCATGCTGGTAAAGCTAGCTGCCACCTCAGACACCTTGGGTGGAATCCGACACGCTGTGGATAACTCCCGATTTGCCTAAGTTGTGAAAACTCTAGGCGTTCGAACAAAATTTCGAATAATCTCAGTCGGCGTGTCTTGGGGTCTTAATCCTGCCCTGCCAGCGTTCCTTGGGAACTGCCAGCTGAGCACAGATAGCCAGCCAGACTTCCCTGGGCTCAGCGCCTGCGGCCAACTGCTGGTTTGGGGTTTGATCTGAAGTATCCAGGCGAAGATCGCTCAAAATGGCGTCCGCCAATGGCCCAAATTCGTCGAGCATGAGCTCGTGAAAGCGGCTGAGGGTCAATTACTGCCTGGAGTAGAGGTCTGCCTCGGTCACAAAGTCGTCTGGCAGGGTATCGGGAATGAAGGTGTCATCGAAGTACAGACCCTCGGCACTGGCCATGCGCTCGGCAACCTCGCGCAGAACAACCGACAGCGGGACCTCTAGGGCGTCGGTTACAGCAGCCAGGATCTCAGAGGAAACTTCCTTCTGGCCACGCTCTACCTCGGACAGGTAGCCCAAAGCCACCGATGCCTTGGCCGCCACCTGACGCAGGGTTGCGCCCTGCTTCTGACGGTGGGTCCTTAGGACATCGCCGATCTCTTGTCTTAGTAACAACTTTCCTCCTGGCCCTCTAATCTACCTGTCGGTAGTGACAAAGATAGAGGCTGCTGCTGAATGTTTCCTGAGGTTAAACCTAAAACCGAGCTAACTCTTCCCGAAGAATTTCAATAGCCCTGTCCCTTGCAAAAAGGCGAATTTGGGCCCTTGAGCCCTGAAATTGCTCGGCGAAAACCTTGGTTCCAAGGCGGGAACTGATGCCCAGATAGACCTCACCGACCGACTTTCCGGGCAGGGTATCGGGTCCAGCAATCCCAGTTGAGGAAATCCCCAGCACCTGTTCCTCATCAAGTTGCATGGCAGTTGCAAATTTTGACCGGACCTGGGCTGCCAGATGGGCAGCAACTTCTGGATCAACCGCACTCTGCTGTTGCAGCAGGGAGCTCGGCACACCTAGTAGTTGCTGTTTGATCTGATCCTGGTAGCAGTTAATGCCGCCGAGAACCACACTCGAAGATCCAGGAGTATCAACAAGGGTTGAGCAAATAAGACCTGCGGTTAGAGATTCAGCAGTGGCGAGATAAAGCCCCTTGGCCTTAGCGAGCGAGACTACTTCTTCGGCCATAAATACAGCGCTCCACTCCACAGAGTTATTGCAACAGTGAACCAAAGCACGATGTTGGTTAGCCAGCCATACCAATCACCCAAAAAGCCAAAGGGTGCGATAACCAAACACACAGCAACAATTTGCATAACGGTCTTAAACTTTCCCGAGCCATCAGCAGCTATCACCCGCTTTCGAATAACCAATAGGCGAAACAGAGTTATGCCGAGTTCCCGAATAAGAATTAAAGCGGTGGCAAACCAGGAGACAGCTCCCAGAATAGAAAGAACTATTAGCGTTCCGCCTAAAAGCGCTTTGTCCGCAATCGGATCAAGGATTTTTCCAAGGTTGGTTATCAGTCCACGCCTACGAGCAATTGATCCGTCAAGGCCATCAGTGGAGGCAGCAATGATCAGAATCACCATTGCAAAAAATCGAATTAGTGAATCATCCCAAAACTCAAGCAGCATCCATAAGACAACTGGAACCATCGCCAGTCTTAACGAGGTGATTAGATTTGGTGTTTGTCGGTAGAGAAAACTTCTAGAAGTCATCTCTTCTACCGGTGAGCTGCCAGGCGTCTTCATCAGGGCTATCCTCCCCCGATACCTCATCGCCCGCAACCGGTGCATTTCCAGAGATTCGAGCCAGCGCTTTTGCCATATCCTCTGGCCTAATCAGCACCTCCCTGGCTTTCGAGCCCTCGGAAGGCCCAACGATTCCTCGAGACTCCAGAAGGTCCATCAGTCTTCCGGCCTTAGCAAAACCTACTCTTAGCTTTCTTTGCAACATCGAAGTTGAACCAAATTGTGAGTTGACCACCAAATCACAAGCCGCCAGAAGTAGATCCAGATCGTCTCCGATTTCACTGTCAACGATCCGAGACTGCTGTGCCACGGTGACATCGCTGCGATATTCAGGATCCATCTGAGACTTCACGTGAGCCACCAGTTTGTGTAGCTCAGGTTCACTAACCCAGGCACCTTGGACACGAATTGGCTTATTCGATCCCATCGGGGCAAACAGAGCATCGCCTTGACCAACTAACTTCTCGGCTCCAGGACCATCCAAAATCACACGTGAGTCAGTGAGTGATGACACGGAGAATGCCAGGCGGGAGGGCACGTTCGCCTTAATCAGACCGGTGACGACATCTACGGAAGGACGCTGGGTGGCCAGCACTAGATGAATACCGCTGGCTCTGGCCAGCTGAGTGATGCGAACAATGGCGTCTTCAACATCTCGAGGGGCAACAATCATCAAATCAGCCAACTCATCGACAACGACTAGCAGATAGGGGTAAGGGATTAGCTCACGTTTAGAACCAGCGGGAGGAGAAATCTCGCCAGCGACGACCGCACGGTTGAAATCATCGATGTGCTTAAAGCCAAAGGATGCCAAATCGTCGTAGCGAGAATCCATCTCCCGAACCACCCACTGCAAGGCTTCGGCTGCCTTCTTGGGGTTTGTGATGATCGGTGTGACAAGGTGAGGCACTCCCTGGTAGGCAGCCAATTCCACGCGCTTTGGATCAATCAGGACAAGTCGAACTTCTGCCGGTGTCGCTCGCATCAAGACCGAGGCAATCATTGAATTTACAAAGCTTGATTTTCCTGCTCCGGTTGCACCCGCCACCAAAAGGTGCGGCATTTTCGCAATGTTTGCAACCAGATAGCCGCCCTCGACATCTTTACCAACACCAATGGTGAGCGGATGACTGGCGGCCTGAGCGTTTTTACTGCGAAGCACATCCCCGAGGGTAACTATCTCCCTATCCGAATTGGGAATTTCGATACCAATCGCACTCTTGCCAGGAATCGGCGAAAGAATTCTTACTTCATTTGAAGCCACAGCGTAAGAAATATTGTTGGTCAGCCTGGTTACCGCCTCAACCTTCACACCAGGTGCGAGTTCAACCTCATAGCGTGTGACCGTTGGGCCCCGTTGAAAACCAGAAACCTTGGCATCAACATCAAACTCTTGGAAGACAGCATCAATCGCGGCAGCAACCTGATTGTTTACGCTGCTGGCCGACTTCGCAGGTGACCCTGCAGCCAAAATGCCAAGCCCAGGTAAAACGTATGGTTTCTTCTCACGCGGAGCGGGAATGTCGATTGGCTCAGTTACTCCCTCTTCAGCCTTGAAGAAGTCCAGGTCTGGTTCGTCACTTTCTTCTGTCGGTAAATCAAGCTCTGGCAGAACATCGACCTCGGGTTCGTCGATTATTTCGAGAGGGGTCTCAAAAGCTTTTGGTTCTTCCTTCTTCGCACCCCACCACTTACTTTCAGTTTCAATCTTTTTCTTCTTTTGTTTTTCCTCAGTGACGTTAAAGAGGAATCGATAGAGCTCTTGAATGCGATCTACGATTCGGCCCGGAGGTGTCCCGGTCATAATCAGCAAGGACGCGACTGAAAGCAGCACCAGTGCAGGAACCGCACCCCAGATTGTGAGAAGGGCGTTCAGCGGTCCACCTATTAGCCAACCAAAGAGTCCCCCGGCTGTGGCGAGCGCCGGCACCCCATCACTGGGAGAGGGCAGGGCCGAAAAGACGTGAAAGAAACCAGAGAGTACGGAAAGGAAAAGCCAAAATCCGAGGGCAAATCTGGTTGAGTCGCGCAGCGAAGATGGGTGGCGGAACAGAAACATGGAGTAGGCAAACAGCACCACTGGCAGGCCGTAGCTAACCAATCCGAATAGCAGCCCAAATGTGAACTGGTGAAGAACCACTGCCCAGGCCTCATTGCTTAGGAACCAGGCGAACAAAACCCCTAGAACGCTAAGGATAAAAAGGGCGAATGGCAGCCCGTCGCGTCTTTCATCGTCCCTAATTTCTTTGCTGAAAGATCTGACCAGTCCGCCGATAGCGTGAGCGGTCGCCATGTATCCCCGCTGGATGTAGTCGAAGAAGTTTCTATCTGATTTGGCTTTGGGTGCGGCTGAACGCGAGCGCGTCTTGCCGCCCGCTCGGCTGGGCGGCTTGGTCTTTCCAGCCATGCTAAAAAGTTAGCAAGGGGTTGGGAAAATCCTGCTTAGGCAGGGCGAGAAGAGTAGACAACGATTGGAATGATGACTGGCCTTCGGCGATGGGCCTTTGCCACCCAAGATCCGACCGTTTTGCGAATCACCTGCTGGAATTGATGGCTGTCCCTAACACCATCGCTGGCAGCTTGCCTGAGAGCCTGCTGAATCGCAGGCAAGATGTCGTCAAAGACATGATCTTCTTCAGCGTAAGCTCTGGCTCTGATTGCTGGTCCTTCGACGAGTTCACCCGTTTCTTTGTTTACCACGGCGAATATGGAGATGAAACCCTCGGCAGCCAATGTTCTTCTGTCCTGCAAATCGTCTTCAGTAATTTTTCCAACCGCTTGACCATCGACATAAAGCATGTCGCAGGGAATCTTGCCGACGATTTCAGCTTTACCCGCCGCCAGGTCAACGACGCTGCCATCTTCAGCGACGATAATGTTTTCTTCTTTGATGCCGGTTCTCTTGGCAAGTTTGGCATTGGCCATCAAGTGTCTGTATTCGCCGTGAATTGGCATTACATTCTTTGGCTTGATGACGTTGTAGCAGTAGAGCAGCTCCCCAGCCGCCGAGTGACCGGAGACGTGAACGTTGGCATTGCCCTTGTGCACCACATTCGCTCCCAGGCGAGTGAGTCCATCGATTACCCGATAGACCGCATTTTCATTGCCAGGAATCATCGAGCTTGCTAAAAGAACCGTGTCATTTTCGCCAATCTCAATTTGATGATCCTGATTAGCAATCCTTGAAAGCACCGCCATCGGTTCACCCTGCGAACCCGTTGACATAAAGACCAGGCTGTGGTCGGGCAAATCGGCAGCTTCACTCAGATCGACCACTGCGCCATCCGGGATGTGAAGGAAGCCCAGCTCTGCTGCAATCTTCATGTTCTTCACCATGCTGCGACCAACAAACACGACCTTGCGATCATTGTTCAGCGCAGCTTCAATTACCTGCTGAACTCTATGGACGTGCGAGGCAAAAGACGCCACCACGACCTTTCCCCTGGTTCTGGATATAACGCCCTCGATGACAGGCCCGATGTCTCGCTCCAGAGGAGTAAAGCCAGGAATATCGGCGTTGGTTGAATCGACCATGAACAGGTCGACGCCCTCCTCGCCAACTTTTGCAAATGCCCTGAGGTCAGTGAGTCTGCCATCAAGCGGCAGCTGGTCCATCTTGAAGTCACCGGTGGCAAGCACCACACCTGCCTTCGAGCGAATGATGACGGCCAGGGCATCGGGAATTGAGTGGTTGACAGCCACGTATTCACACTCGAAACCGCCAATTGCGCTCTTCATCCCTTCGCTAACCAGTTGGACCTTCGCCGTGAGACGGTGCTCAGCAAGCTTTTCTTGAATGAAAGCGATAGTTAGCTTGGAACCATAAATTGGAATATCTGGTCGCATCTTCAAAAGATATGGGATGCCACCAATGTGATCCTCGTGGCCATGAGTCAGAACTAGGCCGGCAATACGATCAAGTTTGTCTGCCAGATACCCAAGATCGGGAAGAATTAGATCAACACCTGGCTGAGACTCCTCGGGGAAAAGCACACCGCAGTCAACGATCAGAATTTGATCATTGATTTCAAAGACCGTGCAGTTTCGACCAATTTCCCCGACCCCGCCGAGTGGAATTATCCGAAGCGTGTCTTTTTTGAGGGCTGGAGGTGTTTGCACTTATCTCGTAGTTCCCGCAACCTTGGGCAGTGCTCCACCGGCAGCGGCGTTTCTATCTGGACGGAAGTTATCAAAGCTGACGCCTGGCACACTGACCACCTGATCAATTCCACCTTCAATTAGGGCCGCTTCATGATCCTCTGGTCCAACCAGTGGAAGTCTCACTCTTGGCGATCCGATGAAACCGAGCCCGTGCAGAACGTATTTTGCTGCGACTGTTCCTGGCACATGGGTCATGATGGCGCGCTGCAGAGGTTCAAGTGAGTTGTGGACAGTAAGAGCCGCATGAAAGTCATTACGGTTGGTGGCGTCAACGATTTGCCGATATGCGTGAGGAGCAATGTTGGCAGTAACGCTAATCATGCCGGTGGCACCAATCGAAATGTGAGGAAGGACGTTCGAGTCATCACCCGAAAAATACATCAAACCAGTTTCCAGCATTAACCTCGAGGCCTGAGCTAAATCACCTTTGGCATCTTTGATGGCAACAATGTTTGGGTGCTTGGCTGCACGATGGAAAGTCTCATAGGAAATTGCGACACCGGTTCTACCTGGAATGTCATAAAGAATATTTGGCAAGTCGGTAGCGTCGGCAATTAAGCGGAAATGAGTCAGAATGCCAGCTTGAGTTGGCTTGTTGTAATAAGGAGTGACAACCATGATGCCGTCAGCTCCTGCTTTTTCACTTGCCTTGTAAAGCTGGATGGCGTGGGCAGTTTCATTTGAACCACCACCGGTAATAATTTTTGCTCGGCCAGAAGAGACACTCTTGCCAACCTCAACCAGCTTGATTTTCTCGGCGTCAGTGAGTGTTGAGGTTTCTCCGGTTGTGCCGGTCACCACGACACCGTCAGCACCATTTGAGATTACGTAGTCAACGTGTCTTTCAACAGCGGGCCAGTCGACCTCGCCCTCGGCCGTCATGGGGGTGACGAGGGCAACCAGTACCTGGCCAAAAATGTCTTTTTGCTGAGAAACCATCCGCTTAGCCTAGCGATATGAAAACTAGGGAGCTACCCGTCCGTTTTCGTTGAAGGCCTCGTAGCTCAGGGGCATCAACTCTGCCCAGTAGTTCTCCATCTGCTCGGCAACCATCTCGATTTCCCGCTGCGGGAAGGAGGGGAAGTGAGTGCCCTCGCGCTTGGTCCGCAGGGAGAGAAAATTCATCAGCGAGCGGGCGTTCATCGTGACATACATGCTCGAGTAAATGTTTAGTGGCAGCACAATTCTTGCCACCTCTCTGGCAACGCCAGCTTCAAGCATTCTCTTATATGCCTCGTATGCCGAGCGAGTGACAGTCATGGTCTCCTGCTGGACCAGAGCGAACTGCTCGGCTGAGCCATCTTCGAACTCATAGTGGCCAGGCTTTCCAACTTGAATCAGTTTTCGATCCTCGCCCGGAACATAGAAAACTGGTCTTAGTTCGCGATAGCGGCCTGACTCTTCGTTATAGCTGGCAATCCGGTGACGCATGAATTCGCGGAAGACAAAAATTGGAGCCTGAACATAGAAGGTCATGGAGTTGTGCTCAAAGGGTGATCCATGGCGATCACGCATTAGATAGTTGATCAGACCCTTGTCCTTCTGCTGTGCCTGAGCATCAATTTGCTTAGCGGAATCCAGGGTCTGCTCCCCCTGGGTAGAAACACGGGCAGCAAATAGCACATCTGAATCTCTGGCGCTGTGTCGCACCAGCTCTACGGTCATATCACTTCGGAATTCAATCTCGCTCATCGCGAAAAGCCTAGGGGGTTTCGGGGAAGTAAAAAGGTGTAACACTCCCAAAAGCCCGCCCCGCATGACCTAACCTAGGGCGGTGGATAATCTGCTTGCTGTTCTTGCCCTAGTTGGCGCTGCCACGCTCGTGGGACTGGCCTACCGGTTTCTTCATGGCAGAGGTCACCGGGTCAAGAGCAAAAAGAAGATAGACCTTCAGCGACTTGGGCCAAAAAGAAACAACCAGGTGACAACAGCGCTAGGTGCAAAGGCGACCCTTCTGCAATTTTCCACCAGCTACTGCGGGCAGTGCCCTGGGGTGCGGCGCCAATTGGTAGCTCTGGATGAGAGCCTTCAGGGCGTGCATCACCTGGAGGTAGACATAACCGATCGCTTAGATGTTGCAGCTCACTTCGGCATAAACCAAACACCGACAGTGTTTCTACTCAATGACAAGGGAGAGCTCGTCTATCGGGTTGGTGGCATACCCAATGTCACAAAACTCAAAGTTGAATTAGAGAAATTAGGAGTGAAATGAGCCAGCTGATTGATCCAAGAGCACCGCGAGTAGGTGCCGCAATAACTTCTGCCCTTGCCATCCTGGGATTCGCCGATGCGATTACGTCTTTTGGAATCACTTCGCAGTTTCTAGCACTTTTGCTATTCGCACTTTTTGGTTGGAGCGTGTTTTTCCCAAGCACTCATCCTTATAAGAAACTTTTCGAAGCCATCAGACCTCGCCTGGGCGAACCCAAGGAACTGGAGGATGCTAGGCCGCCAAGATTTGCTCAGCAGGTAGGACTTGTTTTTGCGACCCTTGGGCTAATTGGATTGATTGCCAGCTCCCAACTAGTTGTAACAATTGCCTTCGCATTCATATTTATTGCAGCATTTCTAAATGCCTTCTTTAACTTCTGCCTTGGCTGCCAGATGTATCTTCTGCTAAAGCGCGCCGGCTTGTTTCGCTCTTGAAATAGCCTGCCGCGCAGCTTGACGAGCTCGTTTTCGATCGCCGAGCTTGTCATAGGAATCGGCTAGAAGATACCAAAGCAAAAAGTTTTGCTCGTCGCTTTGAAGATCAGAACTAATCTGTTCAAAAACTTGCTTTCCACTTTCGGCCTCTGCCCTACCACTGGGCTTGAGATTGTATTCGGGTGCTGGCATTCCGCTTTCCAAGAAGAGCTTCTGAAGTTTTGCAAGATGCAAGCCAAAGCGAATTTCATAAAAAATTGTTCCGATTGCTAAAAGAGGAAAAACCAAGATCGCCAAACCCATGAGGAAGGCAACTGGCTGGCCGTCTTGAAGGAGCACAAGTCCACGTTCAAAAAGCAGGAAAGCATAGAGAAGGGTAATTGCGACCATTACTGCTAACCAGACTTTGGTCAGCACGCTAGCCAATCACCTTGTCTAAACCAACAATCAGACCATTGGCGCTTTTGGCAAACTCTATGGTTCTTAGGATTCCCAGCGAGTAGGCGCGATGTGAACTGACATCGTGACTTATCGTCAGCTGCTCGCTGTCTGCTGCAAAGATTGTTTCCTGCTTAGCGGACACGCCACTAAGGCGAATTGAATGAATCGGAACACCCTCAACGATTTGACCCCTGGCACTCGAATCACTTCCAGGGACTAAATGGGATTGGGCTCGAGCCTTAGCAATCTGCTCCGCGGTTCGAATGGCTGTTCCTGAAGGAGCATCGAGCTTTCCAGCATGGTGGCTTTCAACTATTTCGGCTTGCAGAAAGTGTTTCGCCGCCTCTTGCGCAAAGCGAAGCGCGAGCATCGAACCAATCGAAAAGTTAGGTATGACGACAACGCCGGCAGCTGGTGATTGTTCAAGTTTTTTTCTAAGTCCATCCAGCTTTACCTCAGACCAGCCAGAGGAACCAATGACCAGTTTCATGGAGTTCTTGATCGCGTAGTCGGCAATTGTCTCGCTGACACTTGGATTTGTGAATTCAATGACAACATCAGCGCCTTCCAGCATGCTGATGTCTGAACTTGAATCAAGTGCAGCATGAAGTTTTAGCGAGGAGTCCTGGTCAACCAGCTCTTTAGTCAGTCGACCCATGCGACCACTCGCGCCAACAATTGCAACAGAAATCATGGAGTAAACCTATCAAGCCAGCTTCTCTAGTGAGCCTAGGGATTTCCCAACGGCCACCAGCGTGCTCGGTGCCTGAACAATCCTTCGCGCAACCTTGCGGATGTCCTCTAGGTTGTGCGACTGGAATCTGGCAATCACCTCGCTGACGCTGAGGTATTCACCAGAACCTAGTTCAACGCCGACCAGTCGATTCATGCGGGCCAAAGATGCTTCAAATCGCAGCGCCAGCGAGCCCGTGATGTTACCTAGGGCAAGATCAAACTCCTCCTGGCTCACACCATCTTCGGCAATAGCTTCGATCTCGCCTCGCATAAGCCTGACAACCTCTTCGGCATTCTCAGGCGAGCAACCGGCATATAGTCCGAAGAAGCCGCTGTCTGAATAACCGTGCTGATAGGAATAGGTCGAATAGGCCAGTCCCCTGACCTCACGTATTTCTTGATACAGCCTGGAAGACATTCCGCCCCCGAGAACGGTATTGAAAATTGCCAAGGCGTAGCGATCTTCGTCCATTGAGTGCGGGCTTTGAAATCCAAGAATGATGTGGGCCTGCTGGGTGTCCTTGTCGATGACACGAAACCCCTCGGGGGCAGGAGGCTTGCGATAACTCTGCTCTCTTCGAGCAGCAGGTTCTGCGTGCTTACTCCAGCCAATTTCTGTTAGCTGCTTTTCGACGAGCTCAACAAATTCCGCGTGATTGACTCCCCCTGCTGCCGTAACGACCATGCTGCTGGTCGAATAGTTTTCTCGGTAATGATCAATCACCTGCTGCCTGGAAACTGAAAGAATGCTTTCCTTGGAACCGCCGATTGGTCTGCCCAGGTCTGTGCCAGGCATTAGTGCATCAGAAAAAGCCTCGTGGGCAACATCTTCTGGATCATCCTCATTCATTGCAAGCTCTTCCAGAATTACTGTCTTCTCTGTTTCAAAGTCATCCTCGGCAATCTTGGCTGAGCAGAACATGTCAACTAGAACATCAGTTGCTAAACCCAAGGCCGCGTTCTGCACGCGAGCGTAATAAGAGGTGTATTCCTTAGCGGTTGCTGCATTTGACGACCCGCCGACCGAATCGAAGGCGACTGAAATGTCTCTGGCCGAGCGTTTTGCAGTTCCCTTGAAAAGTAAGTGCTCTAGGAAGTGGGTGGAACCCAGGTGGCTGTCGCTCTCATCTCGTGAACCTACGCCCACCGAAACAGAAACGGAAACAGACGGCGCTCCGTGCACGGTTTCCGTGAGAATGCGAACACCGCTGTCGAGGACTGTCTTTGAAACAGTTGCCTCGTCAGCGGTGAACTCAACCGATGCTTTTAGTGGGAGGAGCAAATCACTACTCCGACTTAGCCTCGTCCTCAACAACTGGGACCAGCGAAAGCTTGCCTCGGTCATCAATCTTGGCGATCTCCACCAGAAGCTTTTGACCGACCTCGAGAACATCTTCGACATTCTCCACACGCTTACCGCCTGAAATCTTCTTCAGCTCGGAAACGTGTAGCAGTCCATCCTTGCCAGGTAGCAGTGAAACAAAGGCACCGAATGTTGCTAGCTTCACTACTGTTCCCAGGAATCTTTCGCCAACCTCAGGAACGTGCGGGTTGGCGATGGCATTGATAGCTGCCTTCGCAGCCTCAGCCGCAGGTCCATTGGTTGCACCAATAAATACTGTGCCGTCATCTTCAATACTGATTTCGGCTCCGGTGTCTTCCTGAATCTGGTTGATCATCTTGCCCTTCGGACCAATGACCTCACCGATCTTGTCGACAGGAATCTTGACGCTGATGATTCGCGGAGCAAATGGAGAAAGCTCATCTGGTGTGTCGATTGCCTCGGTCATAACACCGAGGATTGAAAGCCTGGCTTCCTTAGCCTGTGAAAGTGCCTTAGCAAGCTCACTCGAAGGAATTCCATCCAGCTTGGTGTCTAGCTGAATCGCGGTCACAAAGTCCTTTGTTCCCGCAACCTTGAAGTCCATGTCCCCCAGTGCATCTTCTGCACCAAGGATGTCCGTCAACGCCGCATACTGAGTCTTACCATCGACTACATCCGAGATCAGTCCCATTGCAATACCTGCAACCGGTGCCCGAAGTGGAACACCCGCGTTCAAAAGACTGAGCGTGCTCGCGCAAACCGAACCCATTGAAGTCGAACCATTTGAACCAAGTGCTTCGCTGACCTGTCTAATGGCATATGGGAACTCGTTACGAGTTGGTAGAACTGGAACCAGTGCTCTTTCTGCCAGTGCACCGTGACCAATTTCACGTCTCTTAGGTGATCCAACGCGGCCAGTCTCTCCGGTTGAGTAAGGGGGGAAGTTGTAGTGGTGCATGTAGCGCTTGGTGGTTACTGGCGTAAGAGCATCAATCTGCTGCTCCATCTTCAGCATGTTGAGCGTTGTCACGCCAAGAATCTGAGTCTCTCCTCTTTGGAAGATGGCAGAGCCGTGAGTCCTTGGAATAACCGCAACCTCGGCATCGATAACACGGATGTCTTTTAGTCCTCGCCCATCAATACGAATACCCTCTTTGAGCACTCTGGTGCGCATTACCTTCTTGGTAACTGACTTGTAGGCAGCTGAGAACTGGAGCATCTGCTCTTCATCCAACTTACTTGCCAGTTCTTCCTTGACCTTTGCCTTGAGAGCATCATCGGCTTCCTGTCTGGCCTGCTTATCAGCAATCTGATAGACCTTAGAAAGCTCAGCTGCAGCAGCTGAATAAACAACTTCGTAAACCTCATCGGTGTAGGGAAGAAACAGCGGATACTCAGCAACTTGCTTAGCAAGTTCTTTTGCCAACTTGCTCTGTGCTTCAACCAATACTTTGATGAAAGGCTTGGCAGCCTCCAGGCCTTGAGCCACAACTTCTTCAGTTGGGGCAGTTGCACCGCCCTGAATCAGATCCCAAGAAGTCTCGGTTGCTTCTGCCTCGACCATCATGATTGCTACATCTTCGTGACCGTCATCGTGAACGACGCGACCGGCAACCACCATGTCAAAGACAGCTTTTTCTAGCTCCGAGTGGCGAGGGAATGCTACCCACTGTCCATCAATCAGAGCAACGCGAACACCGGCCACTGGACCAGAGAACGGAAGTCCTGCTAGCTGAGTGGACATAGAAGCTGCGTTGATTGCAACAACGTCATACATCTCATCCGGATGGATAGACATAACCGTTGCAACGACCTGAATTTCATTTCTTAGTCCATCGACAAACGATGGACGAAGTGGTCTGTCAATAAGACGAGCTGCCAGAATCGCTTCTGTCGAAGGTCTTCCCTCGCGTCTAAAGAAGCTGCCCGGGATTTTGCCCGCGGCATACATTCTTTCCTCAACGTCAATCGTCAGCGGGAAGAAGTCAAACTGATCCTTCGGCTGCTTGGAGACTGTGGTTGCCGAAAAGAGCATTGTCTCTTCGTCTAGATAGACAGCCGCACTGCCGGCTGCCTGCTGGGCAAGACGACCGGCTTCAAATCGAAGGGTGCGCTTGCCGAATTTACCGTTATCAATAACGGCCTCTGCATATTTAATCTCTGGGCCTTCCATGGCCCCTCCTTTTCCTCATTGCGCACGACAACAAGGCCCCTTTTTGGGGCCTTTTCGTGCTGGAGGAGAAGCGCTGGTCGTCAGTCAAAAGCTCTGGGGCAGTGACCCAAAACCTTCCACCGAGGACCCGCCTTCGTTTCCTCTTGAGATAAGCCTAACGAAATGATTACAAATTAGATAGCAAAAGGCCCTGGGGTTCGCCCAGGGCCTTTATTCACAGCTATTTATCGGCGTAGACCGAGTCGCTCGACGAGCTTACGGTAGCGGTCGATGTCGATGTTCTGCAGGTATCCGAGCAGTCTGCGGCGCTGACCAACTAGCAGAAGCAGGCCTCTGCGAGAGTGGTGATCGTGCTGGTGGTCCTTCAGGTGTTCGGTCAAATCTGAAATGCGGCGAGAAAGAACCGCGATCTGAACTTCTGGGCTGCCAGTGTCTCCTGGGCCTGTTGCATACTCTGCAATGATTTGCTGCTTAATTTTTGCATCTAGTGCCACGGTTTGGTCCTTTCCTATCCGCTGCGCGGCGCCGTGGGCATTTTGCCCAAAGCTCTCTTTATCCGCGGCCGTTACACGGCTTACGAAAGCATAGAGAAAAAACTTAGAAAACGCTAGGCGGTGGTGCCCTCCTGCAAGGAAGAGGGGCTCTCCGGCTCAACGTACTTGTTGCCGTCATAGAAGCTCTTTGAGGGCCGAAGGGCAAATACCAGGTAGACGACCATAACCGCTAGGAAAAGCCCAAAAATTGGCAAGACCAAGAAGATCAAGGACATTAGTTCCTCGACCGAAAGGTCAAAGTTCTCAAAATCAGAATTGATCAAAATTGATACCACGCCTATTGCAGCAAAAATTCCATAGGCGATTGGCACGAGCTGCAAAAACAACCACTTGGCAGAAAAACCAGCGTCATGGAATCTACGAGCAAGCATCGATAAGTTCGGTATGAATAGAACTAGCGCAATTATGTTGGAAAGCGGGGTCTGCTGAGCAGCAACTGATTCAAGGTCCTGCATCCAATCACCCTCAAAAGCTGGAGTTGGCCAGATTGCGGACTCCAAGGTCGAAGCCACCAGGCCGATTAGAACTGTGAATAGCACCCAGTACCAAAACTCAGATCGAGAAGCTCTGCCTTTGAAGTTGAAGTAGTTCTGGAAACCGCTCTTGATTGCATCAATAAAATTCATACCTCTAACCTACTCTTCTAAAAGCTTCTTCGCTTTGGCAACGTCATTGGCAATCTGCTCCTTAAGCAAATCCAATGATTCAAACTTTGCCCAGCCCCTGACCTGTGCCACGTATTCACAGATCACACTCTTGTCGTAGAGATCAAGGTCATCTCTGCCAATGACATGGGACTCTAGGAGCCTGGGAACCGCTTCAATCGAATCGTTTGTTCCCACTGAGTGAGCGGCCGGGTAGCGAACACCTTCGGCAATTAGGTAACCGGCGTAGACACCATCAGCTGGTAAATAACCTTCGGCATCACGAGAGATGTTTGCCGTTGGATAGCCAAGCTTTCTGCCCAGCTTTCTACCGTGTTCAACAACGCCCTCAGTTGTGTGGTTTCTACCAAGCAGCAGGTTGGCTACCTCCACCTTGCCCTCATTGAGAAGTTTTCTAATTGCAGTTGTGGAAATCTTTAGGCCGTTCGCCTCAACGTTTTCAACCTCGCGGGTTTGAAAACCGAACCTCAGGCCAAGCTCACGCAGTGAATCAACGCTGCCCGCTCCCCCGGCCCCGAACTTGAAGCCCTTACCAACCAGAACGATTCTTGCCCGAAGCGGCAACAGGTGCCGCTCAACGAACTGCTCTGGCGTTAGTGACGAAAGTTCCTGGTCAAAGGCAATCACTTTAAGAGCATCAACGCCTAGCTCTTCCAGTAAACGTTTCTTCTGGTTTTCACCAATCACTGCAGCAGGAACACTATCGGGATGCAAAACAGCGTTCGGATGACGATCAAAGGTGAGCACCAGGGCACTCAAGCCAGCTTCTTCTGAAGCTTCGATCAGCTGGTGAATCAGCTGCTGGTGACCGAGGTGGATGGATCCGAACTTTCCAATCACGACTGCCGTGTCAGCAAAGTCTTCAGGTAGAGAGCCTTTTATCTCAAGCATTAGCTTTCCTCAGCCACAAAAGACCAACCACCGGCAGGGCCAGTGGAACAAAACCATAGCCAATCCCAAACCCCGACCAAACGGAAGGATGGGCAAAAAGCTCTGGCACGGCCAAGCTTAGAAAACCAACGAAAACGACACCAATTAGCTCAAACCAGATTGCAATCTTTGCGTACTTGCGCAGACGATTACTTGCCATGAGCACAGTCGCCAATATGTAAACGAGGCCGGAGCATAACGAGAGTAAATAGGCAACCGGAGCTTGCTCAAATTCAACAAGTAGCTGATAGCTAGCTCGGGCAGAGGCTGAGATGGCAAAGATGCCGTAGATAGCAATCAGAAGTCGACCTGCACCAAGTTGTTGTGCCACTTGGGCAAGCTTAGCTTTATTGCTGAAGTTCCTGTTCTAGCTCTGCTGGAATCTCAACTTCGGGTAGACCATCATCAACAACCGCAATAGCGGCAATGCGAACGTTTTCCTTGAGCGGGCTGAATACCCCAGTCGAGATCGATCCCTGAGCATCAAGCCTGAGCAAGAACCTGGCCGCAAAACGAGTTTGCATGTCATCTTTTCCACAGAGACTTAGGTTCACTGGAAACAGGGCACCCCAGGGACGTAACGCTTCAAACTGACCCGGCAGTGGCTCCGCTGGAATTGAAGGATCGTAGACAAATGTCAGGTTTGGTGCTTGCCCCGAGACGATAGTTTGCCCAATTCCAGTCTGAATTGTAAGTACATCGGGCAAGACAATAGAAGTTGGATCGGATTCGTCGATCAACATGTTGGCGTAGTTCATTCCAGCAATCTGCAAGGAGCCGAAAGATGTCAACTTTAGATCTCCATCCACCAGCTCATACAGGGCTTCCACCTCAGATCCCTCAGCGGGAATTAGACCAGATAGCTCAACAGTCTCACCAGTTTCACTACTCAGCCAAATTTCCATCGCAGCAATAGCTCCAGGGGGAGCCTGGGGAATGATGTTTATTGGCAAGCTTGGAAGAAAAGCATCAGGATTCAGGGCCGTGATTCTTTCATCGGCCCAGTCTGTAACCTCTTGTCGAAAAATCGAGACTATTAGCTCTGGCGAAAGATTGATTTCGTAAACATCAGTAAACATGAAGGAAAAGACAGCCGCATCTACTGCCAGAGGCACAGTGGCGTAGGGTGTGCAACCTTTGACTTCCTCCTCGGAGATAACCAGACCCGCACCGCCGGGATATCCGTCCAATATCGTTAGACCCATAGATCCAGCGCAGGCGACATCCATTGAGCTATTCCAGAAATCGGTTATGTCAACAAACTCAGGAAGAACCTTTGTGTCTACAAAGCTCTCCCCACACTGGACAGTTCGCTCGGCTAACTCAACTTTTAGCGAGTCCGGCATGGGAGGGTTGCAGGCGGTTAGCAATGCTGTGATGGAAAGGCCTAGGGCCGAACTTAGCAATATTCTGCGCTTCATTTTTAGTCCTCTCCATCGAAATAGCCGGGGCACCTTGGTGCCCCGGCTAATTCATTTTTACCCTACTACTACTTGATCTTCTTGATGGCTTCGTTTGCCTTGCGGAGCAGCGTTCCACTGAGGGCAACGTAGCCCTGAGCTGCGGCGTTCTGCGGAGAGCAAGTGTTGACAAAGAAGCTGAGGTAGTCAGCTATGGCTGCTGCCTTAGAAGTTCCGTTCTTTGTTGGGGCCAGCCCGTAGCTCACCAGGCTGAGGTCATACGCGCCTCGCACCTTCATGTTGTAGTCAAACACAACCTCGCCGTTTGCCTTGAGAAGCTGCTCCTCTAGGAAAAGCTTTGAAGCTGGAATGGTGGCCTTGATGAATTGACCGGAGGCGTTCTGAAGGTGGGCGTAGTTCAAACCTGCCTTGTCAGCGTCCGCAATGTCGATGTAACCCATGGCACCGAGTGTTGCCTTGATTGAGGTGGCAACACCGGAGTTCTGAGGGGATGCAACCGCACCCTTGACTAGTGCTCCAGCACCCGCAGTGGTTTGGAAAGCATCGGTTGCCTTGAATGGGGCCTTGTACTTCTGAGCCAACCAGTTGGTGAAGTTGTAGGAAGTACCTGAGCCATCCGAGCGGTAAACCGGTGTGATGACTAGATCAGGGAGCTTTGCCGTTCTGTTGATCTTGACGATTGCTGGATCATTCCACTTCGTGATGTTGCCCAGGTAAATGTCTCCCACCATTTTTGGCGTGAGGTTCAAGCGCGTGACGCCAGGAAGGTTGAAAGCAACGGTTACCGGACCACCCAGCAGCGGGACGTAAACAAAGTTGGTTGGCTTAGTTTCGGTTGGTCCATAAAGGGAGTCAGAACCGCCAAAGTCATAGGTTCCTCCGCGGAAGTTTCTCTTGCCAGTGCCCGAACCAACCGAGGCATATGTGACCTTGTGAGTGGTGTAAGCCTGGGTGCAAACCTGCTGCAAGGCATTGGTGTAAGAAGCACCTCCAGCTGTGATTTGCTCCTGAGCCTGGGCTGGGCCGGCAAAGGCTGTGGTTATTAGAGTGGCAGAAGCCAAAACTCCAATTAGCTTGTTTCGCATTAGTTCTCCTTGTTTTCGGAATGCTCTCGTATTTTCACTTCACCGAAGAAACAACAGGCCACTGAACTGCAAACGAAAGGTGAACAGTTGGTTTCTAACCGAAGCGCCCGTTGACATATTCATTGGTTCTGGGGTCAATCGGCCCGTAGAAGATTTGCTGGGTTTCACCAAATTCGACAACATAGCCAGGGGTGTTATCTTCAGCTAGGAAAAAGGCCGTTTGATCGGAGATTCTCTGCGCCTGCTGCATGTTGTGAGTCACTATGACGATTGTGACGTTCTCTTTGAGCTCGAGGATAGTCTCCTCAATGCGCCTAGTCGATCCCGGGTCCAGCGCAGAGCAAGGCTCATCCATGAGAAGGACATCGGGGTTCATGGCCAGACTTCGAGCAATGCAAAGACGCTGCTGCTGACCTCCGGAAAGCGAAACTGCAGGATCGGAGAGTCGATCCTTGACCTCGTTCCACATTGCGGCACGCTTCAGAGAGACTTCAACTAGGTCTGCGGTATCCGAACGTGAAATGCCAGAAAGCTTAATTCCCGACATAACGTTGTCTCTAATCGACATGGTTGGGAAAGGGTTAGGTTTTTGAAAAACCATGCCGACTCGAATTCTCACATCCACAGGGTCAACTGCTTCCCCATAAATGTCTTTTCCATCGAGCAGCACCTCTCCCGCCAGTCCTGCACTAGGAATAAGCTCGTGCATGCGATTGAGGGTGCGGATGAAAGTTGACTTACCGCAGCCGGAAGGTCCGATCAACGCAGTCACCTTGTTGTTAGGGAACTGAAGGTTGACGTCCTTCAGAACATGCCTTTCCCCAAACCAAACATTTATGTCTTTGGTTTCTAGATGGTAATTAGACATACCTAGGCACTCCTTTTCTTTGCCTTTTTCGGAGCACTAGCGACGCGTGCTGCCGCAAACAAAATTCCGACAAAAATCAATAGCACCAAAGCAGCTCCCCACGCCCTGGCTATTGAAGACGGATCGCCCAGGGCGATGAAGCTGAAGATATAGCTGGGAAGCGTGGTCATGCCACCCTCCAGCGGATTGGCGTTGGTTCCGTTGGCCAGAGCCATGGTGAGCAGCAAGGGAGCCGTTTCGCCAATGACGCGCGCTATTCCAAGCAGGATGGCGGTAACAAGACCAGACTTGGCTGCCGGCAAAGTCACCATGAGGAAAGCTCGGTAGGAAGGTGCGCCAAGTGCTAGGGCACCGTTTCGCAAATCTCTAGAAACATTTCTAAGCGACTCTTCTGCCACTCGCGAAACCGTGGGAAGCATGAGTGGAATCAGGGCTAGGGCTCCCATTAGTCCCGAGTATCCACTCCAACCTGAAATGATCAGCAATGAATAAATAAACAACCCCGCTACCACTGATGGAATGGCGGACATTGCCTGAAGAAGGGTTCGAACAGTTCCTCGACCAAAATCTCGAGTTTCGGTTAAGTAGACGGCAGTTGCAACTCCCAGTGGCACAGTCACTAACGCCGTTATGCCCACAACGATTGAAGTTCCGACTATGGCGTGGCCAGCACCACCAATTTCAAGACCCGTTTTGCCCGAAACGTAGACGTTGTTTTGATAAATGAAGTGCGGACTCATTGCCCGGAATCCAGCTTCGATTACAGACCATAGGACGGAAGCGAGCATGACCAAAACAAAAAAGGCTAGGAAGAAGGTGATCACAAGTAAGAGGCCGTCGAGAATCCCTCTTTTGCCAAAGGCATAGAAGCCCGCCCAAGCACCAAACAAAAGTTGCAGCGGCAGGAAAACCGTAACCAGTCCCGCCATGAAATCGGTGCCTGTTAGGAACAGGAACAAAGCAAAGATTGAGGCTGGGACAAGAATCGTTAGCAGCGATGCCAGGCGAACTTTAGATCCAAGGCGGGTCCATGGCTCGGCTCGCTTGGGTCGAGCTACAAAAGTCGCATTTGACATTAGTCCTTCCTCCAAGGCTGCGCCTTTTGAACTATGTATGAAGCAAGCGCGTTGATGATTAGGGTGATGATGAAAAGAACCACACCAGCAGCCATGAGGGCCTCAACTTCGATTGGAGCAGCTTCGCCAAACTTAGCCAGAATCAGCGAAGCGATGTTCCCACCTACGGGCTCAAGAATATTGAAGAAATTAAACCTGTCATAAGTCAGATTGAGAACGAAGAAGATTGCTACCGTCTCGCCCATTGCTCTTCCTAGAGCCAGCAAAACTCCACCAAGAATTCCGCCGGCTGATGTTGGAAGAATCACTCGTCTCAAAACTGATTCGCGGGTTGCGCCCAAAGCCAAGGCACCTTTGATGAGTTCGCCATCAATTTGAGAAAACATCTCACGGGTAACTGAGGAAATGAGCGGGACAATCATGACGGCTAACACAACGCCTGCAATAAATGGAGACCTGAGGAACGTGCCGGCGCTGTTTGATAGGAAAGGAAGCGCCCCCGAGAGGGACTCATTGAGCATTTGGGCCCAACCTGCGCCAACAGGTGAAAAAATACCCAAACCCCACAGACCAATTACCACAGAGGGGATCGCCGCCAACAGGTCCACGATGATGGTAGCTATTTTGGCAATAAATTTTGGAGCGAGGAACTCAATGAAGTAGGCAATGGAAATTGCCATTGGAACCGCAATCGTCACGGCAAGAGTCGCAATGAGCAGAGAGCCCCAGACCATGGGGCCTATGTGAAAAATTGGAGGGGAAAGAGAATTGTCCCAAAATGTGCCGAAGGTGAAATCTAGAACTCCCTGCGACTCAAAGGCTGGCCACGCTCGAATCGACAAGAAGACAAGAATCATTCCGATGATTACAAAGGATGAATAACCAGCCGCCTTGGCAACGGCAAAGAAAATCTTGTCTTCGACCCTGGAGGGCTTAGATAGGAGCTTGCGTTTCGCAGGGGCCATACTCATGAGCGCAATGCTGGCCAGAGAAGGTGAAGGTGAGCTATTTGTAAGGTGAACGCAAGGTTAACTGTTGCCTACATACCCGGATAATTGCCCGACCAGATCTGCCACATCCTCACCAGCATGACCGAAATCGTCAGAGCCGCAGCCCCCATAATCACAGTGGACCAGCGGGTCCTTTCGGCAAGGGCCCAGATCCCTCCGGCCACTGGAATAAGGAGTGCCACAAGCAGATAGCCGAAGTATTCAAACGTGCTAACTACAGCTTGGGAACCTGCCAAGACCATGCCGACCGAAACTGCCAGCTGGACAAGGAGGGATACCTCCACCAAGGCCAGCGAAAGAATCAGATAACCGGAGGGTTTGAGTCCGATCAGACCGAGCACCACCAGGACAGCTCCAATACCGAGCGAGAGCCAAAGTAAAAATTGAAACAGCCACTCAACCATTGAACGACTCCGGAAAGACGGTTACTGATCTAAATGATTTAGCAATTGGTTCAAGAATTGCTAGAAGCGATCCTCTGTAACTAGCTGCGAGGGGCGTGGTTTCTTCAAGCTGAATTCTTTTGCCGTGAATTATGTCCTGAGCCTGAGTGTCGCTTAGCTCCACAACAGGAAAAAGCATGGTCGCAACTTCCAGAAGTGTCATAGGTTTTCGAAGCTGTTCGGGGCTCGTAGCATCGTCGATTCTAAACTCGCCGACCATGGTTCGTCGAAGCTCTCGAATATGGCCACCGACCCCAAGCGAGGAACCCATGTCTCTGGCTAGTGCTCTGATGTAAGTGCCAGAGCTGCAATCAACCAGGACATCAAACTCCAAAAACTTTTCAACATGGGTGATTTCTGAAACTAACTGAAATCGATATATCCTCACCCGCCTGGCAGTAAGTTCTACACTCTCCCCAGAGCGAACAATGTCATACGCTCTTCTGCCCTCAACTTTGATCGCACTAACTGACGATGGCACCTGATCAATCTCACCGGTGAGCTTTTCCAGCTCGATTTGTATCTGCTCTTTTGTGATTTTGCTGGCATCAGCCTGCGATAAAACATCGCCCTCAGCATCGTCGGTGGCAGTTGACTGGCCAAGCCGAATGGTTGCACGGTAATGCTTATCCATACCAAATAGGTGGCTGAGCAGTTTTGTTCCCGAATCAATTCCAACCACCATCAGCCCCGTTGCTAAGGGGTCAAGTGTGCCGGCATGGCCAACCTTCTTTGTTCCCAGCTGCCTTCTCACCATCGCAACCACATCGTGAGAAGTAACGCCCTTGGGCTTATCAATCAGCAGAATGCCGCCAGGCAATTAGCTGTCCTGAGACTTTGGCTTGAGGTATGGGTCTGCATCCCCGGCAGGCTTGGCCTGTTTCTTAAGTTCCTCCACCTCAGCGTCTCGGCGCTTGGCCTCGGCCAATAGTTCGGCCAACGCTCCCGCTGTCGCTGGGATTTCATCTCTGATGAGCTCAATGGTTGGGGTGATTCTGATTCCCAGACGATGGCCAATCTCCCCGCGCAGTCTTCCCCGATTTCGTTCGAGAGCATCAATTGACTTCTGCTGCTCTTCATCAGAGCCATAGACGGTGAAGTAGATCTTGGCGTGCGATAGATCCGGAGTCACACGAACGTCGGTGAAAGTTACAAACCCAATGTCGGGATCTTTCACTCCGCGCTCAAGCGCCTCAGCGGCCAATACCTTGATCCGCTCAGCTAATCTTCTGGCCCTTGCGTGATCGACCACTAGTCTCTCGGCTTCTCTACCATTTCATAGGTTTCAATTTCATCGCCTACCTGCAGATCACCAAATTCTCCAAGGCCAATACCGCACTCGTAGTCTGTCTTGACTTCGCTGACGTCGTCCTTGAACCTTCTGAGAGATTCGACCTTGAGGCCTTCTTTAACGACTGCTCCATCGCGAATGACTCTCGCCAAGGCGTTTCGCTTGATGACACCGCCGCGAACGTAAGAACCGGCGATGGTTCCAAACTTGCTTGACTTGAAGACCTCACGGATTTCGGCCGTACCCATCTGCTTCTCTTCGAACTCTGGCTTGAGCATTCCCTTGAGGGATTTCTCGATGTCCTCGAGAGCGTTATAGATAACGCTGTAGTAGCGAATGTCAACGCCTTCACGATCAGCACGTTCTCTGGCCTTGTTATCTGGTCGAACGTTGAAGCCGATGATGACAGCAGCATCGACAGTTGCCAGGTTGACATCTGACTCTGTAATCGCACCAACACCGCGGTGGATAATGCGCAGCTGAACAGAATCGTCGATGTTGATCTTGAGCAGTGCATCTTCAAGAGCTTCGACAGCACCGGAAACGTCACCCTTAATAATCAGGTTGAGAGACTCGACCTTGCCTTCTTCCAGCGCCTTGGTGAAGTCCTCCAGAGACATCTTCTTACGGGTTCTCGCAAGCAGAGCATTTCTGTCTGCTGCCTCTCGCTTCTCGGCAATCTGCCTTGCCTGGCGCTCGTCCTCGGCAACAACAAACTTGTCACCAGCACGTGGCACAGATTGCAGACCCAGCACCTGAACCGGTCTTGATGGACCAGCCTCAGCTACCGCTCCCCCGTTTTCATCAAACATTGCCCTAACGCGACCGTGTGATGCTCCGGCAACAATCGCATCCCCAACTCTCAGGGTTCCGCTTTGAATCAAAACCGTGGCAACCGCTCCGCGACCCTTATCAAGGTTGGCTTCAATGGCAACACCGCGTGCTGCCTTGTCAGGGTTTGCCCTGAGATCAAGAGCTGCGTCGGCGGTTAGCAGAACAGCGTCGAGCAGTTTGTCGAGCCCTACACCCTTGAGTGCAGAGACATCCACGAACATGACATCGCCGCCGTATTCCTCAGCAACGAGTCCAAACTCAGTTAGCTGCTGACGAATCTTGGCAGGGTTCGCGCCTTCTTTGTCGACCTTGTTGACAGCAACCACAATCGGAACTTGAGCTGCCTGAGCGTGATTTAGGGCCTCAATGGTCTGAGGCATAACACCATCGTCAGCAGCAACTACCAAAATGGCAATGTCTGTCACCTGGGTTCCACGAGCACGCATGGCGGTAAAGGCTTCGTGACCTGGGGTATCGATAAATGTGATTGCTCTGTCTACACCCTCGTGCATAGCGTGCACCTGGTAGGCACCAATGTGCTGGGTGATTCCCCCGGCCTCACCAGCCACCACATTTGAATTTCTGATTGAGTCGAGCAGCTTGGTCTTTCCGTGATCTACGTGACCCATGACTGTGACTACTGGTGGCCTTGGCTTTAGAGATTCTTCATCCTCGTCATCAATCTCCGTCGAGATGTTTAGACCAAAGCCCTCGAAGAGCTCACGCTCTTCATCCTCAGGAGAAACAATCTCAATTTTGTAACCAAGCTCCACACCCAATATTTGGAAGGTGTCCTCATCAAGTGACGCGGTGGCAGTTGCCATCTGACCTAAGTGGAACAAAACGGTAATCAGCTGACCGGAGTTTGCGCCAATCTTGTCGGCAAAATCTTGAATTGATGCTCCGCGACGCAGACGTATAACAGTGTTGCCATCACCGCGTGGAACAATTGCACCACCTAGCGATGGTGCCTCTCTTAGTTCAAACTCTTCTCGCTTTTCGCGCTTTGACTTTCTAGATTTGTTTTTAGAACCGCCGCGACCAAACGCACCGGCAGTGCCTGCGCCTCTTCCGCCTCTGCCACCAGGTCCTGGACGTGACGGGAATGCTCCTGGCTTGCCACCTGGAGTAAATCCTCCCGGTGCTCCTCCGCCAGTTCGCTGCGGTGGTCTTGGTCCTCTTGGTGCACCAGTGGTTGGTCTACCACCAGCGCGATCTGGTCTTTGACCAGCTGGACGTGGACGCGACATTCCCTGATTCGATGAGAATGGGTTGTTGCCAGGTCTGGCCATTGGTCTTGGGATTCCCATTCCCTGATTCGATGAGAATGGGTTGTTGCCAGGTCTTGGAATTCCAGTTAGCGGTGCAGGCGCGGGTTTTTCAATCTTTGGTTCGGGTTTCTTTGGCTCCTCGACAACCACGGCTTCTTTCGGTGCCTCTTCCGCTGCTTTGGCCTTGGCCTTGGCAGGAGCTTTCTTGGGAGCAGGCTTCTCAGCGTTAGGGAAAGCAGCACGAAGTTTTGCAGCCACTGGCGGGGCGATCGTGGAAGAGCCACCCTTTACGTACTCCCCAAGCTCCTCGAGCTTGGCCAGCGCCACCTTGGTGTCAATACCAAGCTCTTTGGCTATGTCATATACGCGTGGAAGCGCCAATTGCTTTCTCCTGTCCGGGGCCTTCCCCAAACAGGGCAGGCCTTACTGCTGAGCGGGGCTCATTTCGAGCTACTCATTTGTTGTGTCACTCATGTTTTCTGCCTGCATCGTTAGCGATTTGCCTTTGAGGGCGAAGCTAAGTCTAGGACTAGGAGCGGAAAAAGGCTATTCCTCTAAAGAGCTATCAGGCTGGATGTCGATTTTGGCGCTGGTGAGCTTGGCTGCCAGACGAGCATTCTGGCCCTCTTTTCCGATTGCCAGGGACAGCTGGAAGTCTGGCACCAATACCCGAACCGCCTTCTGAGCTGTATCTATCACAAAGGCTGAAGAAACCTTGGCAGGTGAGAGAGCATGGGCCACATACTCAGCCAGATCCTCTGAGAAATCCACCACATCAATCTTCTCTTCATTCAGCTCCGCGCTAACGGCCCTGACTCTCTGGCCAAGCTCGCCGATGCAAGCTCCTTTGGCGTTAATCGCTGGGTCTTTCGAACGAACGGAAATCTTAGTGCGGTGGCCAGCTTCTCTAGCAACTGATGGAATCTCCACTAGTCCCGAGGCGACTTCGGGTACTTCTAGTGCGAAGAGTTTGCGAACCAAATTCGGATGCGTTCTAGAGACAGTAATCATCGGGCCTCGAAGTCCGCGCTGAACATTGGTCACATAAACGCGAATGCGCTTGCCGTGAGAATAATCTTCGCCCGGAACCTGCTCCTCTGGCGGCATCAGAGCTTCGATGCTTCCTAGATTCACGTAAACCATGTAAGGCTTCGACCCTTGTTGAATCTGACCAGCAACTATGTCGCCTTCTTTACCCTTAAATTCTCCGAGTAAGCCCTCATCAGAAATCTCTCGCATGCGCTGCGCGATTACCTGCTTGGCTGCGTATGCGGCCACCCTTCCAAAGCCCTCGGGAGTTACTTCCTCTTCGCCAACTTTTTCGCCGTCCTCGCCGAGGACTGGAGCAAAGATGCTGACGTGACCGGTCTTTCTATCAAGCTCGGCTCTTGGTCCCTTGGTGTTATCGCCGATGTGTTTGAAATAGGCAGCGAGTATTGCTTGCTCAATTATTAGGACCAGCTCGTCAAATGGAATTTCTTTTTCGCGCTCCAGCAGGCGAAGGACATTTAGATCGATATCCATGCCTGCCTCTATTCAATTCCCGAGCTTTATTGAAGCTAAAGCAGATTCTAGCTTCACGTTTCCTCGCTGTCCTGTGGCTCTTTCCCAAAGCTCGACCTCGCCCTGCTCGAGGCCACGACCACAGACAATTACCCACGGCATGCCCAGAAGCTCGGCATCTGCAAACTTCACTCCCGGTGAGACTTTCCTGTCATCCAGAATCACACTCAGGCCCTTCGCCTCTGCCTGTGCGGCGAGCTTTTCGGCAGCTTCAAAGACGGAATCCTCTTTTCCAGCTGCGACAATGTGAAGTAAAGCCGGAGCCACGGATGCTGGCCAAATCAAACCTTTTTCATCATGTGACTGCTCGGCAATAACCGCGACTAATCGGGTAACGCCGATTCCGTAGCTGCCCATGGTCACAGTCACCAGTTTCCCGTTTTCGTCTAAGACCTTTAGGTCTAAGGCCTCGGCATACTTTCTTCCCAGCTGGAAAACGTGTCCGATTTCAATACCTCTGGCTAGTTCCAGTGGGCCCGAGCCATCCGGTGCGGGATCGCCTTCTCTCACCTCAGCAATGTCGGCTAGTCCATCACTTATGAAATCTCTTCCATAAGTAAGGTTCCAAACATGTTTTTCTTTTTCGTTAGCGCCAGTAATCCAAGACGAGCCCTTTGCAACGCGTGGGTCTAGGAAATAAGGGATCTTTGACTCGGCCTTTTCCCCAAGGAATTGCTTTCCACCCTTCACGGGACCGATGTAGCCCTTCACGAGCTGGGGATGCTTGGCGAAGTCTGCTTCGGTCGCCTGCTCAACATCGTTCGGGGCAAACCAAGTTTCAGCGCGCTTAGCATCCACCTCTCGATCTCCAGGTAGACCGACAACTACCAAACTTCTCTTGCCATCGGGCGATGTCAAAGCCAAAACCACATTCTTGAGTGTGTCCGCACTCGTCCACGCTTTTTCTTTTCTTGGGTATTTGGAATTAGAGAAATCGACAAGCGTCTGGATAGTTGGGGTATTGGGAGAATCGTTGACAACTGCAGCTGGGGTGTCTAACGCATTGATGTCTGCCGCAACTTCAAACTTTATTGCTTCCACATTTGCCGCGAAGCCACCGGCTGAACGAACAAATGTGTCTTCGCCAATTGGCGATGGGCATAGGAACTCTTCGGACTTTGATCCACCCATGGCACCAGCGTCCGCTTTGACAATGACGTATTCCAATCCAAGTCGCCTAAAGATTCGCTCGTAAGCATCGCGTTGGGCTTGATAGCTTTTCGCAAGTCCCGCGTCATCAACATCAAAGCTATAGGCATCCTTCATCACAAATTCTCGGCCACGCAATAGTCCCGCCCTGGGCCTTGCCTCATCACGATATTTGATCTGGATTTGGTAAATCGAAAGCGGAAGATCCTTATAAGAGGTGTAGAGGTCCTTCACCAATAGTGTGAAGACCTCCTCATGCGTCGGGGCAAGAAGGTAGTCAGCTTCTTTTCTGTCCCTCAAACGAAAAATGTTGTCGCCGTATTCATCCCATCGCCCCGTAGCCTCGTATGGTTCCTTTGGCAAAAGTGCTGGGAAGTGGACCTCTTGAGATCCGGCAGTGGCCATTTCCTCACGAACGATTTTCTCGATCTTGTTCTTCACCATCAGGCCAAGCGGGAGCCAGGAGAAAATACCTGGGCCACTTCTGCGAATGTATCCGGCGCGAACCAACAGCTTGTGACTGTCGACTTCGGCGTCAGCAGGGTCTTCCCTAAGGGTTCGAAGGAACAGTGTGCTCAAGCGATAAGGCATGGGCACAATGTTAGCTACTTGCCGACGGTTACCTGGGCTGTTCCGAGCTCAGAGGGGTCCATTTCGGATGCAATGCGGTTCGCTTCTTCGATCAAAGTCTTAACAATCTCGCTCTCAGGCACGGTCTTTACGACCTCGCCCTTGACGAAGATTTGACCCTTTCCGTTACCCGAGGCAACGCCCAGGTCGGCCTCTCTAGCCTCACCCGGTCCGTTCACAACGCAGCCCATAACGGCAACGCGAATTGGAACTGTGAGGTGCTGCAGTCCTTCGGTCACCTGGTTGGCGAGTGTGTAAACATCGACCTGTGCCCTTCCGCAGCTTGGGCAAGAAACAATCTCGAGTTTTCTTGGTCGAAGATTAAGGCTCTCTAGAATCTGCGAACCCACCTTAACTTCTTCTACCGGTGGCGCAGAAAGAGAGACGCGAATGGTGTCGCCAATCCCCTTCGAGAGCAGTGCTCCAAAGGCAACCGAAGACTTAATGGTTCCCTGGAAAGCAGGGCCGGCCTCGGTGACTCCTAGGTGAAGTGGCCAGTCGCCTTTTTCCGAGAGCATCTCGTAGGCGCGAACCATCACGACCGGGTCGTTGTGCTTTACCGAAATCTTGAAGTCATGAAAATCGTGTTCTTCAAAAAGTGAAGCTTCCCAAACTGCCGACTCAACAAGAGCCTCGGGAGTTGCCTTGCCGTACTTCTCGAGCAACCGAGGGTCTAGTGATCCGGCATTAACGCCAATTCTCAAAGAGACACCGGCATCCTTAGCAGCCTTGGCTATGTCTTTTACCTGATCATCAAACTTCTTAATGTTTCCTGGATTTACTCTTACCGCACCGCAACCTGCTTCGATTGCTTGGAAAACATATCGTGGTTGAAAATGGATGTCAGCGACCACAGGAATCTGGGAGCGCTTAGCAATAATTCTTAGGACATCTGCGTCGTCCTGCGATGGCACCGCTACGCGAACAATGTCGCAGCCGCTGGCCGTTAGCTCGGCAATCTGCTGAAGCGTTGCATTTATGTCTGTGGTCGGCGTTGTGGTCATGGACTGCACTGAAATAGGTGCATCGCCACCAACCGCAACCTTGCCAACCATAATCTGCCGAGTTTTTCTTCTCGGAGCCAGTGTTGGTGGTGGGGACTTTGGTAAGCCGAGGTTTACTGCCGGCACATCTTTCCCTTCGCTACTGCTATCGATTTAACCATTGGCTAGGCCGTTTGCTTCCGATTAGCCGATTATTGGGTTGATCAGGTCTGCCAAAATCAGCAAAACTCCAGTGAAAATCAATACGACCCAGACGAAGTAGGCCAGCGGCAGGGCTTTCGCTGTATCAATCGGACCAGGATCCGCTCCCCTGAACTGCTTAACAACCCGGCGCTTGGCCGATTCGTAAACTGCACCGACCACGTGCCCTCCGTCCAAGGGTAAAAGTGGCACAAGATTGAAGACAAACAAAACAAGATTTAGAGAACCAAGAAGAAGTAGCAGAGAGGATAGCTTGGCGTCGATGCCAATATCAGCTGATGTCAGCTCCCCGGCGAGCTGTCCAACTCCCACGATTGAAACTGCGCCGTAGGGATCGCGCTCGGTTAGGCCAACTGTGCTGAGTGTTACTTCATATATCTGTTGAGGCAGCTCAAGGATGAAAGCCGCCATCGATACGAGAGATGCACCCGCGTATGAAAGGGCTTGATCAATACCAACAGGTTTTGTCACCCCAAGAAGTCTTATTCCAAGAACTGGTGAAAGTTTAGTAACCGGATTGCCCTGGGCGTCCAGCTCAAGATTGCCAAGCGAGTCATAAACAGCGCGCTCCATGAAAACCGGAGAGATGTTTAGAGATATTTCTTTTCCGTCTCGCACAACGGTGAGGGTGCTAGATGAATTGTTCTCTAGCAGTGCGGTAACTTCCTGCCAGTTCGTGACAGTTTGGCCATTGACGGCGCTGACCTGATCACCGCTTTGAAGTCCCGCTATTTTTGCGGGTGTCGAAACAGCTCCGGCCGGACACTCTGACTCAACTGCAGATTCCATGCACGGATAAACCTGGTCAACGGTCAGAGAGTTTTGTAATGTGCCAATTCCAGACAGCGATGCAACTATCAGCAATGTTCCGAGGAGAAGATTCATTACTGGCCCACCGAGCATGATGGTGATCTTCTTGGGACCTGAGAGGCGATAGAACTTTCTGTCCTCGGAAACGCTCTCTAAGGATTCGACTTCTTTCCTAGCCTCGTTTATCCAATTGGCAAAAAGGCCTCGATAGGGCTTTTTTGCAGGCGGATACATACCGGACATCAGAATGTAGCCGCCGAGAGGAAAAGCCTTGACTCCGAATTCCGTTTCTCCCCTGCGACGCGAGAAAAGTGTGGGACCAAACCCGACCATGAATTGACGCACTTCGACCCCGAATTTTTTAGCGGGTAGGTAGTGCCCTAGTTCGTGCAGACCAACCGATAGGGCTATGCCGATAAGGAATATGAGGATTCCTAGGAGGTAAAGAAATGTGTCCAGCACACCTCTAGGCTACCTTCCCCAACCTGCAAGGTTGCTAGGAGCGGCTCTTCGGCTATCGCAAAGGCAAGGGATTGGAACCTAGACTTAGTGCATGACCCTAGAACAAAAACGTCAAATCGTCACAGCAATCCCAGGACCGAAATCGCTAGCCATGCAGGAGCGAAGAAGCAAAGTGATTTCAGGTGGTGTTGGCACCATGCTGGCAGCCTTCATTGACGAGGCCCACGGAGCCATTCTCAAAGACGTTGATGGCAATCAACTAATAGATCTAGGTGCAGGTATCGGTGTTGTCACCATCGGACACACCAACCCAGGAGTGGTTGAAGCGGTCTCGAAGCAAGTTTCAAAACTGACTCACACACTCTTCACTGTCACCCCTTACGAACCTTACGTCAGAGCAGGTGAGCTAGTCACAGCTCACGCTCCGGGAAACTTCAAGAAGAAAGCAGCTTTCTTTAACTCAGGTGCTGAAGCTGTCGAAAACGCAGTGAAGATTGCTCGCAAAGCAACTGGAAGAACCGAGATTGCAGTATTCGACCACGCCTACCACGGTCGAACAAACCTGACGATGTCAATGAACTTCAAGATTCACCCCTATGGAACTGGCTTTGGACCACTGGCTGGAAGCGTCCACCACGCTCCGATGAGCTATCCCTTCAGAGATCCTTCCGGAATGAGTGGAGCAGAGGCTGCGACTCGGGCAATTACCTATCTTGAGAAAAGAGTTGGATCTGCACAACTCGCTGCCCTGTTCATCGAGCCAATCCAGGGTGAAGGTGGATTTGTTGTTCCCGCTCCTGGTTTTCTTAAAACACTTCAGGACTGGACCCGCGCTAACGGAATTGTTCTCGTGGCAGACGAGGTGCAATCAGGTATGGCGCGAACTGGAAAGTGGTTTGCCAGTGAGTGGGAAGACGGTTTCGAACCAGATTTAATCACCGTTGCCAAAGGCATTGCTGGCGGAATGCCACTATCCGGTGTCGTCGGTCGAGCAGAAATCATGGACGCAGCTCACGCGGGCGGTCTTGGTGGAACCTTCGGTGGTTCTCCGATTGCCGTTGCCGCAGGTGTTGCAGTGATGGAGCAGTATGAATCAGGAAACTGGATGCAAAGAGCTCTCGAAATTGGAGAAATCCTCACCGGCAGACTCAACGCCATGAAGAACAATCACCCAATTATTGGAGATGTCCGAGGACGCGGCGCAATGCAGGCAATCGAACTGGTTGAGCCAGGCACTAAGAATCCAAACTCAGCTGCGACAGATGCGCTCTTAAAGCACTGCCACCAAAACGGAGTTGTGGTTCTGAATGCTGGAACCTACAACAACGTGATTCGCTTCCTGCCGCCTCTTGCAATCAGCGATGAGCTGTTGCACGATGCCCTAGATGTGTTGGCAGCGGGCCTAGCGAAGTTCTAACTAGCGCTTCTTCGCAAGTTTGCGCTGCTTGAGCGAAGACCTGACCTGAACGGTCACAACAATTGCAATGGCGATAATAAAGACCATCGAACCAATCACGTTTGCTTCGGCTGGGATGCCTCTCGCGGCGGCGGTGTAAACAAACTTCGGGAAGGTGTCCACTGCGCCTGAGTTGAACTGTGTGATGATGAAGTCATCAAAGCTCAGCGCGAATGCGAGCATCGCGGCTGCCAAAATGCCTGGCAAAAGTAGCGGGAAGGTTATCCGGCGGAAAACCTGTGCCGGATTCGCGTAAAGATCTCTTCCCGCTTCTTCTAGCGCGGGATCCAAAGTTGCCACTCGAGCCTTGACTGTCACCACAACAAAGCTGAGGGTGAACATGGTGTGGGCGATGATCACTGTTGGCAATCCCTTCTGCCAACCGAAATCCAAGAACTGGGCAGCCAGTCCCGCACCCATTACTACTTCTGGCGTGGCCAAGGGCAGGAACAAAAGCAAATTAGTGGCGGAGCGGAACTTAAATCGATAGCGAACCAGGGCAATAGCAATCATGGTTCCTAGAACGGTGGCCAAGATTGTTGCTGAGACGGCGATGATCAGAGAGTTACCGAAAGCATCACAAACTTCCTGCTGCTGGCAAACATTGAGCCAGTTATCGAGTGTGAATCCCCTCCAGATGATATTTGACTTGATCGAATCATTGAAAGAGAAGATGAAGGTGTAGACGATCGGGATCGAAAGGAAAAGGAAGGTAAGAACCACGTAGGTGGGCAGCAGATACTTTCCAAGCGAGAACTTCATAGCAGGTCATCCGTTCCGCTCTTGCGAACATACACGGAAACCAGCACCACAATGGCTGCCATTAGCAGTACTGAAAGTGCTGATGCAGTTGGGTAATCCTGAATTCTTAGGAAGTTTGCCTCAACGACATTGCCGAGCATGGCTGTGTCTGGTCCTCCAAGAAAGTCGCGACTAGCGACAACGTAGTCTCCACTGATTGGAATAAAGGTAAGAAGTGTGCCAGAGATTACACCTGGTAGAGAAAGCGGAAATGTGACTTTCCTAAACGTTGTCACCGGATTTGCGTATAGATCTCCGCTAGCTTCCAAAAGCCTAAGGTCAAGTCGATCAAGGTTGGAAAAAATTGGCAGGGTCATAAATGGAATGAAGTTGTAAACCAAACCAAAAATGACAGCGAAGTCAGTGCCGATGATGTAGCTGTCAGCGCCAAAAAGACCGACGTCCTTCAAGGTGTTCACTATCCAAGAATCATTCGAAAAAATCTGTTTCCAGGCGAATGTTCGAAGCAGCATGGAGATAAAGAAGGGTGCTATCACCATGGTAAGAAGTAGGCCCTTTAGTAGCGGCCTGTTTCGAGCCTTAACTGCTATGAAGTAGGCCAGCGGATAGCTGATCGCGAGAGCAATTACCGTTGCAATCAAAGCAAAAACAAAGGAGCGAATAATCTGCGGCATGTACTGCTCGAGAGCGTACAGATAGTTTCCTATCTCGAACCCGTAGTCGTATCTTCCAATCTCACCCGTCGCATCTGGAACTTTCAGAGACGTTAGTAAAAGTGAGAAGAAAGGAGTGAGAAAGAAAAGACCTAGGTATGCGATTCCAGGTAGAAGTAGAAGCAGAGCAACTCTTCCAGTCTTCTTTGGTGCCTGCTGCTTCGCCGGTGCCTGCTGACCACCCAGAGCAATGAAAGCCATTAGGCGTCTTCTTTGCCAGTTGGTAGATCAGCAAGACCAAAGCCGTGTTCGACCTTCCAGCTGACCCAAACCTGCGCTCCAAGTGCAATCACCGGTGATTTACCTACGTTTTGGGCGAAGACGACGATTTCGCCAATTTCAGGAATCTCAATTAGATACTGATTGGAAACTCCGGTGAACCTGATGTCCGTTATCTCTCCTGGACCGAGCACATTTACGCCTGAGTCTGCATCGGGCTTGGATTCGTGGAAGCGAGTCTTCTCAGGCCGAACTCCCATGGCTATCTTGCCCGTTGACTTCTCGACTCGTGCCAGAGGCGCGGTCAGTTTGTTTCCCTTGAAATTAATTGAAACAGTTTCGGCAGCCGTTTCAGTAACCTCTCCGACGAAGATGTTGGACTGTCCGAGGAATTTGGCAACAAAGGCAGTCTTTGGTCTGTCATAAAGCTGCTCTGGTGGACCCATCTGTTCTATTCGGCCCTGATTCATAACTGCAACAATGTCAGCCATATCCATGGCTTCTTCTTGGTCGTGAGTAACGTGCAGGAATGTCAGACCCACATCCATTTGAATGTATTTGAGCTCAATCTGCATCTGCCTGCGAAGCTTCAGATCAAGAGCTCCTAGCGGCTCGTCCAGCAGAAGCAGTGCGGGACGATTGACTAGCGCCCTGGCAAGTGCCACTCTCTGCTGCTGCCCACCGGATAGTTGGGCTGGTCTTCGCTCAGACATGTGACCAAGCTCCACCATATCCAGGGCCGCTTGCGCCTTCACCAAAGGGTCTGCAATTTTTCGCTGACGAAGACCGAAGGCAACATTTTCCAAAACACTCATGTGAGGAAAGAGAGCGTAGTTCTGAAAAACAGTATTCACGGGACGCTCGTGAGGCTTTAGCTCCGTTACATCCTTGCCACCAATCAGGATTTTTCCCTTGGTGGGTGTTTCCAGTCCTGCAATCATTCGCAGCGTAGTTGTCTTGCCGCAACCAGATGGTCCAAGCAACGCGAAGAACTGACCCGCGGGTATTTTGAGATCTAAATCATCAACTGCAACAAAGCCGGGGAATTCCTTCCTCAGTCCTACAAGCTCGAGGTCCTTTCCCCCGGCTCCGAAGTCAATTGACACTAAGCGCCGAGCAGCAGGTTCTGCCATGCAGAAGAAAAGCGCTGCTCCTCTTGTCCAGATAGTGCTCGGAAAGCCTTGCTCTTTGCCAAGGTGTCGGCGTTAGGGAAGATCAACTGGTTCTCGGCGAGCGCCGGATCAATGCTGGCTGCTACATCCTGAGCACCAACTACCGGTGTGATGTAGTTCACCCAGAGAGCAAGCTCTGCTGCATTGACTGGGTCGTAGTAGTAGTTGATTAGCTTCTCAACGTTCTTCTTGTGGGTTGCTCCCATAGGGGTGACAAACCAGTCTGCCCAGAGGGTTACTCCAGAGTCAGGGAAGACAAAGCCATATGGTTCTGGGTTGTCCTCAGTGCCCTGCTCGGCGTTGATTACAGTGATGTCACCGCTCCATGCAGTGGCAGCAATGATGTTGCCGGTAGCGAGGTCATCCAGGTAGCTGTTTCCGCGGACGTTGTAGATCTGTCCGCCATCAATCTGCTGCTTCACGAATTCAATGGCAGCCATGAACGCATCTTCGTTCAAGCTGTCAGCGGAGGTTATGTCGATTCCCTGGCTCATCAAAACCAGACCGACGCTATCGCGCATCTCGGATAGCAGACCGACTCTTCCCTTTATTTCTGCAGCCCAAAGATCTGCCATTGAACCAGGAGCATCTTTGCCAGTTGCATCTTTATATGCCTGCTTGTTGTAACCAATACCTGCAAAACCTGCTTGCCAAGGGATTACGTAAGTGCGGTCTGGATCTTCTGGAGCACCGAGGTAACTTGGTGCGAGGTTCGCAACCTTGTTTGGCATGTTGGCATCGTCGTACTTCTGAAGGTATCCAAGATTTAGTAGTCGCTGTGCCATCCAACCGGTTGGGCAGGCAACGTCAGCACCGATGTCCTGACCTAGCTCAAGTTGATCCTTGACCTTTGCATACCAGGTGTCGTTGTCATCAATTTCAATCTTGTAGTCAACGGTAATTCCAGATTGCTCTTGGAAGCGAAGAAGAGTTGGGTAGTTACCCTCGTCATCCTCATCCATGTATGCGGGCCAGTTGTGCCAAACCAAAACAGGCTCAGAATCAGAAACATCAACCGCTGGAGTCAAACTCTCTTCTGCAGTTGAGCAAGATGCGAGAGTGAGTGCAGCTGCAGTTCCACCAACACCGGCAAGTGCCGCACGGCGGGAGATCTGTGTTTTCCGAGCTAGGTCAATTAGCTCTCTGAGCATTGGATCGTTGGGTAGCTCACGCTTCATAAGTAGTTATCTCCTTGTCCCCTAGGGCGCCCTGGCACCAAAGTAGGAAAAGTTTGACACACTCAAGGCCCCCAGGGCGACCTTGAGGGAAAAGTTTTTTCCTAGTCTCCGATGTAGTGCATCACGTGCTTGATGCGGGTGTAGTCGTCGAAGCCGTAGGCCGAGAGGTCCTTGCCGTAGCCCGAGTGCTTGAAGCCTCCGTGGGGCATCTCAGCAGCCAGCGGGATGTGGGTGTTGATCCAGACAGCCCCGAAGTCGAGGAACTTGGCGAAGCGCATGGCGCGCTTGTGGTTGTTGGTCCAGACCGAAGAGGCTAGTCCGTACTTGACGTCATTAGCCCACTGCAGAGCCTGCTCGTCACCCGAGAAGCGCTGGACAGTTAGGACAGGACCGAAGATCTCATCCTGGATGTGCTCGTCCTGCTGCTTCAAGCCAGAGATAACAGTTGGCTCGAGGAAGTAGCCCTTGCCGCTGAGCTGGTTGCCACCAGTTTCAATCTTGGCGTGTGAGGGGACCCTGTCGATGAAGCCTTTGACGCGAGCAAGCTGGTTCGAATTGTTTACGGGACCAAACAAAATGTCTGCGTCAGATGGTTTTCCGACCTTAGCCGAAGCCTTAACTTCTGCCAGTAGCGCAGCCATGAACTGGTCATAGCCCTTGTCCTCAACAAGAAGACGAGTAGCAGCTGTGCAGTCTTGACCTGCGTTGAAGAAACCAGCGGCGACAATACCAGCAGCCGCCTTTTCCATGTCGGCGTCAGCGAAGACGATTACAGGAGCCTTGCCACCTAGTTCGAGATGAACTCTCTTTAAATCTAGCGCTGCCGTCTTGGCAACTTCCATACCTGCACGAACTGATCCGGTGATTGAAACCATTTGTGGAATCTTGTTTTCAACCATCATGCGTCCTGTGTCGCGATCACCAGTGATGACGTTCATTACTCCTGGTGGCAAGAACTTGTTGGCAATTTCTGCAAGCAGCAGTGTCGAAACAGGCGTGGTGTCAGAGGGCTTCAAGACGATTGTGTTACCAGCCGCAATCGCAGGTGCGAACTTCCAAACTGCCATGTTAAGCGGATAGTTCCACGGCGTCACCTGGCCGATTACACCAATTGGTTCACGACGAATAGAAGAGGTGTGGTCCTTGGCATATTCAGCAGTTGCACGACCCTCAAGATTACGAGCAGCACCTGCAAAGAATCTGATCTGATCAACAGATGGAACCATCTCAAAGTCAACAAGCGTTGCGCGTGGCTTTCCTGTGTTCTCGCTCTCAAGGTCAGCTGCTTCTCCAGCTCGCTTTTCTAGTTCATCAGCAATTCTGAAAAGTGCTAGCTGGCGCTCGCTGGGAGTTGTTTGGCTCCACTCCTTAAATGCCTCGTGGGCAACTTGGAATGCATTCTGAACATCCTCAGCTCCAGAGATAGGAGCGTGAGCGTAAACCTCTTCGGTTGACGGGTTGATGACATCGCTGTACTTGTCTGATGCTGGCGAAACTTGCTTTCCGCCCACGAAATTTTGCAGCTTCTTGGCCACGATTACTCCTCGTTGAGATTTCAGGGAAATGCTACCCCCATCGATTATCTCGAAAGAAAAAATCAAAAAAATTGTTGATTTCGTGACTTATTTGTAAAAAAACTACGAATTTCCTGTTAGTTGGCAGCTTTTCCTGTGATACTCGGGACATGTCCAGAATGAGCAGAACCCGCCAATCTCACCTAGATGAGGTTTCCAAGCTGATCATTGAGCAGCTGCAGAAAGATGGTCGAAAGTCCTATGCCGAAATCGGCAAGGTGGTTGGGCTTTCTGAGGCTGCGGTCAGGCAGCGGGTCCAAAAACTCACCGAATCAGGTGTCATGCAGATTGTCGCCGTCACCGATCCGCTCAAGCTGGGCTTTTCCCGTCAGGCCATGATCGGCGTGAAGTGCGTGGGTGATGTGACCGCGGTGGCTGAAGCTTTGGCACGCATCCCCTCAGTCGATTATGTGGTTCTGACAGCTGGTAGTTTTGATGTGATGGCTGAAGTCGTCTGTGAGGACGATGATCAACTGATTGCGCTGTTGAATGAAAAGGTGAGGGCTCTCCCGGGCGTCGTTAGCTCAGAGACCTTTGTATATCTTCGATTGCACAAGCAGTTTTATAACTGGGGAACCAGGTAGAAGGTAGTGATAATCGATGGCGATATCTCAGGACAGTAACAAGACCAGCATTCTCAGCAAGCTTCTGAGCCCCCTGAAGAAGAAGGGCACATCCTCTGAGCTTGAACTGCTCGATGCCATGGAGACAGGTCAGCCAATCGGTGACAAGGAATGGCAGAAGTCTGGAAAAGAACACACCTGGCTACATTTCACCCGTCACTCCCCCTTCAATAGCTCAGACATGCGAATCATCGTTAGAGGTGAAGGTCACTACTTATATGACTCAAAGGGCAATCGCCTGATTGATGCCCTCTCGGGCCTTTACACCTGCAATGCCGGTCACGCCAGACAGGAGCTAGCTGACGCTGCGCAGAAGCAGATGATGGAACTTGACTTCATGCCGCTGTGGTCTTTCAACCACCCAAGAGCCATTGAGCTGACAGAAAAACTTTTATCTATTGGCCCTGCCGGCATGACCAGAATCTTTTTCACAACTGGCGGCACTGAGGGAGTTGAAACAGCTTGGAAACTTGCCAAGCAGTACTACAAACTCATCGGTAAACCAATGAAGCACAAGGTCATCTCAAGAATGACCTCCTATCACGGAACTAGCCACGGTGCACTTTCGATCACTGGACTTCCAAACTTCAAGCAGGTATTTGAGCCCCTGGTCCCATCGGCGTTTCGTGTTCCCAGCAACAACTACTACCGCGCACCTGAAGAATTCAAGAGCGAGGATGAGTTTGGTATCTGGTGTGCCAATCGCCTCGAAGAAGCAATCCTGTTTGAAGGACCTGACACCGTTGCAGCATTCTTCATTGAGCCAATCCAGAATGCTGGTGGTTGCTTCACCGCTCCACCGAGCTACTACAAGCGCGTAAGAGAAATCTGCACCAAGTACGACGTAGTGCTGGTAGCTGATGAAACGATTACCGGCTATGGACGCTCAGGCGAATGGTTTGGATCAATTCGCTATGACATCCAGCCAGACATGATGATTACCGCCAAGGCAATCACCTCGGGAGCTCAGCCTCTGGGTGCCCTGTTCATAAAAGAGAAGTACTTCGAGCCATTCAGCCAAGGAACAACAACCTTCTCTCACGGCTACACCTTCGCAGGTCACCCGGTTGCTTGCGCTGTTGCCCTAGCTAATTTGCAAATCTTTGAGCGTGAGGGGCTGGTAGATAACGTCAGGACCAACTCGCCAGTATTCAAGAAGACACTCGAGAAGCTTTATGACCTGCCAATCGTTGGTGACGTCAGAGGCGATGGCTACTTCTTTGCCATCGAGCTGGTTAAGGACCAGAAGACAAAGCAGCAGCTGACCAGAGAAGAGTCTGAGAAACTTCTGCGCGGCTTTTTGAATAATGCCCTGCTCGATGCTGGGCTTTACTGCCGCGCAGATGATCGAGGCGATTCCGTTGTCCAGCTCGCTCCGCCACTTACTGCCGGGCCAAAAGAGTTCGATGAAATTGAGGCCATCCTGCGCAAGGTGCTGACCGAGGCATGGAAGAAACTGAACGCCTAGATTCTTCCTATCGATCGCTGAGTTTTTGGCACGATTCGCTTCAAGAGTCACTATCCCCCAGTCCAGTTGCCTCTGGTCGAAACTATGATGTTTTGATTCTTGGGGCCGGATACACCGGTCTTTGGACAGCGCTGTATCTGCTTAGGCAAAAACCAGAAATCAAAATTGCCATAATCGAAAAAGAAATTGCAGGGTTCGGAGCGTCTGGCCGAAACGGCGGTTGGTGTTCCGCCTTGTTTCCTTGGTCAGCTGAACTCATTTCCCAGCGCTATGGAAAAGAGCAGGCCGTAGCCATTCGCCAGGCCATGATTCAAACCGTTGATGAGGTCGGGTCGATAACCAATGAGCTAGGCATTGACTGTGATTACAAAAAATCCGGCACCGTAAATCTGGTTCGAAACAATGCGCAACTGAAGCGCGCCGAAGCTGAAGTCAATCAAGCAGCTGAATTTGGAGTTGATCAGCTTCGATTCGTGGAAAAAAAGCTTTTGCCGAAGGCACTTGGAGCAGTGACCGGAGTGTTTGACCCCTCCTGCGCAAGTATCCAGCCGGCAAAACTAGCAAGAGGACTTGCCCGCAAGGTGGAGGAACTTGGCGCAACGATTTTCGAAAAAACTGAAGTTCTTGATTTCTCAGCCGGGATAGTAAATACAACTAGGGGCGATTTCCATGCCGAATACATAGTCGATGCTCTGGAAGGGTACCGACCACTACTCCCAAGGAGAAAACGTGATTTCTTGCCCCTCTACTCGCTGATGATTGTGACCGAACCAATTGACGCCACCTTGCTCGACGAAATTGGTTTAGTTGAGGGAATCACCTTTGCCGATTTCAGGAACCTAATCATCTACGGGCAGAGAACTAAGGATAATCGGATAGCTTTTGGTGGCCGAGGTGCCCCGTATCACTTTGGATCCTCCATAAAGGCCGAGTACGACATAGTCGAAAAGATTCACGAATACCTTGAGCGAGAACTTAAGGAGCTCTTTCCGCAGCTAAGCCAAGCGAGGGTAACTCACCGGTGGGGCGGAGCACTCGGTGTCGCTAGAGACTGGATGGCTTCAGTCAGGCTTAATCCGGTGACCAAGATTGGCCAGGCGGGCGGATATGTCGGTGATGGGGTCGGAACCTCCAACCTGGCTGGAAGAACCATGGCCGATTTGATTCTTGGAAAAAGTTCCAGCCTTACCTCGTTGGCCTTCGTCAACCACCGCTCGCCTCGCTGGGAAGTCGATCCACTTAGGTTTATTGCTGCGCGTGGTGCCATGCTGGCCGCTCGCGTGGCCGATGTGATTGAAAGCTCCACCGGAAGGCAATCTTTCATCACCTCGCTGATTCGTTTCCTCACCGGAAAGAGATAAATCAGCAAAGTAAAACTCGACTGGTTTGTCACTTAAATTCCCCCACACTCTGAAGACGCCTTGCTGCTGCTCGACTTCTAAGCCTGAAGCACTTTTGCCAGAACTGCTGAAAAACACTCGATACGACAATTTGCCATTTCTGAATAAATCCGCAAACTCATCTCGGCCAAACGCAGCTTGCAAATCCATCACCACAAGATTCAGTGGAAGGGGTATCTCAGCCCTTTTTCTAAAAGCGCTCACAAAACGGACAAGTTGCTCAGGTTGCTGATGTGCATCGACTTGCTGCATAAATGCTGAGTCAAGCTCGCCCCCAATCAACCAAAACTCTTCAGGGCAGGCTGCCACCAGGGAACCGAAGAAGTTTTCTCTATCAGCTCCATTCAGATCTATAGAAACCAGCTCGACCCCTGAGCAGGTTGGCCAGAAGAGCTCGGATCCGTCAGTTGCAACAAGCTTGCCCAAAATTGGCGTTGGCCACTTAGAGGATGGGGACATCTGCTCTGGCGCTTTTTCCCTGGACTCCCAAAAGCTGGGTAAGAGCCAAATCAATACCGAACCGGCAGAAATAATCAGAAGGAGAAAGTCTCCCTCAATTGATAGTGCCAGGCCATAGATAAAGGTGGGCATAAAAAAGATGAGCTGCATCCGGTAATCCTCAGACTAAAAGACCGTATTGAGCACCGAAGGCACAAAGCTGTGGATAACTCAGTCAGACGACCATGTTTCAGTAGTTTTATCTCATGAATGAGATTGCAGCTCGTCGAGTAGTTAGCTCACCTATTGGACTGTTATCCATAGCAGCGAGTGAGAAGGGAATCTGTTCAATTGATTTCCTATCTTCAAGAAGCAAACTGAGAGACTTTAGCGAGTCAAAGAAAGCCATGGAGCACGTCGATTTGGCCTGCCTGGAAATCGAAGACTACTTCGCCGCGCGACGACAGCGATTTTCCGTTCCCCTCGACCTGTCTGGCACAAGGTTTCAACTGCAGGTTTGGCAGCAGATAGCAAAGATAGATTTTGGCAAAAGTGTGAGCTACGGAACAATTGCCAAGGCGATCAAAAATCCTGCAGCTTCGAGAGCTGTAGGAGGTGCAGTTGGAGCCAATCCGGTTCCCATCATCATTCCCTGCCACAGGGTAATGGGAAGCACGGGAAAACTAACGGGATACTCCGGAGGAAGCGGCATTCCAACAAAGAAGAAACTTCTAGCCTTAGAAGGAATTTCTTACAAATGAGTAGCAAGGTCTTATCCGATGGAATTAGGCGCTGCAGCTGGCTGACTGAAGATCCTCTCTACATTCGCTACCACGACAAAGAATGGGGAACTATAACCACTAAGCAGCGAGATCTGTTTGAGGGAATCTGCCTTGAGGGCTTTCAGGCCGGTCTGAGCTGGCTAACCATCTTGAAAAGGCGAGATGGATTTAGAAAAGCCTTTGACAATTTTGATTCAGCCAAGATTGCCAACTATGGCAAACGCGACGTTAATCGTCTGATGAAAGATGAGGGAATCATTAGAAACCTGGCCAAGATCAACTCAGCCATAAACAACGCCAGAGTGGTTGAGGAACAAGACATCGACCTGAGGGAACTGCTCTGGTCGTTCGCGCCAAAAAAACGTCAAACCCCCAGAAATGCATTCAAATGGCAGGCAACAAGTAAAGAATCTGAGGCCATGAGTAAGGAGCTCAAACGCCGTGGGTTCAGCTTTGTTGGGTCCACCACTATGTATGCGCTGATGCAGTCAACCGGCATGATCTTTGACCACGCTCCTGGATGTTTCCGAAAAGACTGAAAAAACTCCCGCTCCCGCTACATTGTCTATTTGGGAGATGAAATGACATCCGAAGAATTTGGAGCCCTATTCAGGGCTCACATTGCTGAGATCAGCCGCTTTTTAGGTAGGCGACTACCAGCCGATCAGGTCGATGACATAGCCTCCGACCTGTTCGAGATTGCCTGGACCAAGAGATCAAGCATCCCAAAAGACTTTGAGCTGCCGTGGCTTTACAAAACTGCCCGCTACTTAATAAGTAATCATCGAAGAAAAGAGACCGGCAGATCTTCTATTCTGGCGACCTTAGCCGAGCCCGTAGCGGCTCCATCTGCCGAATCCATTGCTCTTGCAGACCTAGAACTGGCAGAAGCCTGGCGCAAACTACCCGTCAAGGAGCAAGAAGTCTTAGCAATGTGGTCGTTTGATGGTCTCGAGCCAGAGCAGATAGCCAAAGCTCTCGGGGCTAGCACCAATGCCGTGAACGTAAGGCTTTCGAGGGCGAAGAAAAATCTCTTGCTGGAGCTTGAAAAAAACAACGACCCGGTGACATAAACAAGATATGAACGATGAACAACTAAGAAACCGCCTCAAGCAGGCTGATCCAGCTGCAAACGCGCGCCTACTCTCCGAGTCCTTGGTGGTGGAAGCCACCCTCAAGAACAAAAAGGGACCGGCTAACTATCGCTTTGCAAGATTCTCTCTAGCTGCCACTGCAGCGGCAGTGCTGACAGTTGGTCTCACTCTCCCAAGTGCACTCGCTCCTCAGCAGCCACTGTTTAGTCTTTCGAGCGCCCCGCAGGGAGCGCCAAACGCACTAAGCGGAGCCCCAGAGGCAGCAGACGCTAGCGCGAAGATGATCTGGCCTGGCTGGATTCAGTACAACTACATCGCAGATGGACTGAGTAATCAGGGTGGTCGAGGTGTTGTCTACGAGGTGCGTAAGATTGGCGACCCAATGGCAATCCTGAAGAAGATTGCTGAGGTATTCGGTGTTACTGGCGAAGCCAAAGAAGATGAATGGTCAAGCAAAGAATTTCCGAGCTACTCAATACAGGGCGAAAACTTCTATGTGAGCGTCTACTGGTCTGGTGCCGGATACTGGAACTTTGGTCGTTGGAACAACCTGGCAGGATGCGTTGAACCTTCTGAGGGTGAAGATTCCTCGGGTGATCAGCGCTGCATCGCTCCTAAGCCGACACCAGAATTGATTCCTTCCGAAGCCGAGTTGATTTCCCAAACCATCAGCACGTTCAACAAATTCGGAATCAAAGTTGCAAAAGACCAAATTGATGTTTATCGCGATGACTGGGGAGCGTATGCAACTGTCAGCAATAGCTTCAATGGTCAACCGCTACCGATTGACTTCTACATCAGCTGGGGCATGGATGGACAGATCGCATATGTTTCCGCAGCCAGCTTCGAGATAGTCGAGCGCGGAGAATACGGAACCGTCTCCCCTACCGATGCAGTCGCGAGGATCAAGGACGGTCGCTGGTACGGCGGAGTTTCATCGAAGTACTACCAGCAGTATGCCCGTCCTATCACAACCATGACTAAAGATGCGACAGCTGGAGCTGTCACTGAAGGTTCAGTCGGAACGGACGAAAAGCCTGTTGAAACATCTGAGCCAATTGAAGAAGGTCCTACCGAGCCACAAATTGTTGATCTGAAGATAAACCGCTCAGAAGCAGTCCTCGTCTCTGTCTATGACAAGGGTGGCAACATGTGGCTGGTACCTGGCTACCTGCTCTTCAATGACCAGGGCTGGTTTGACAGCATCATCTCTCTCGTAGAAGGCGTAATCGAACTGCCAGAGCCATACGTTGTTATGCCGATTGAGGAAAACGACAAATAGGGATTAGGGGGCGAATAGCCTGATCTTTCGCCCCTCTATCTCTGCTCGAAGTCCGGCAAGAGCTGCAACCCTGGGTATTTGAGAAACGTCAGAAAGATTGTTCTCCAAAGCAGCTCTCACGAACAAACCCTTGGCTTTTTTGTTGAAGTGATTCAGTAGCTTGCCTTCGGCTGAGAGCACTTCAACCACATAGGAATCTTTATCCTGAGGTATTGGGTTTATTGCCTGATACTCACTTGATCGCAGATCGAGTATCTGTCCGACCAATCTTGGCCAAACCGACTTGTGGGCTTCGGTCCAAAGTTCCGACAGATTTACTCCCGGAAGTTTGCTGCTAGCGCTGAATCGGTAGTCGGGAATTTGTTCGAGCGCGGGAAGTAGGCCAAAGAGGGCGGATTGAATAAACAGCTTTTCACAAGCTCGATCTATAGCCATTGGGCTCAGCGATTCAGCATCGAGGGCCTCATACAAAACCCCGCTGTATCTAAAAAGAGCGGGCATGGTTGGGGAAGTCATCAAATTAAGGTTCTTTGAAATCTCTGCACTGCTCTTCTTACCGAGCTTGAGCGCTGTAGCGGCCCTCTCGCTGTCTCTGCAGAGCTCTGCAAGGGCTGCTAGCAGTTGATCACGCGCTGGATCTAAAGCAGCCCAGATGATTGCTAACTTGTCGATAGAAATGCCAACGCCGCCGGGACGTTTCGTCTCCGACGGCGGAAGCAGAATTAGCATTAGCCGACTAGTTGAGCGTCTCGCACCACAACAGTGACAATGTCCGACTCCATGGAAATGAAGCCGCCCTCTTGGGTTTCAACGGTCACATTTCCATCTGTCGATGTGATTCGAATCTGACCGCCGACTAAAACAGCAAGGATCGGTTCGTGTCCGGCGAGTAGCCCAATCTCACCGACTGAGGTCTTAGCAACCACCATGTCGGCATTGCCAGACCAAATTTCTCGATCGGCAGAGACCAGATTTACCGCGATTTGTTTAGCCACTAGCCAAGATCCTTCTTGATGCGCTCGTAGGCACGCATGACGTCTTCAATGCCACCGCAGTTGAAGAATGCCTGCTCAGGAACGTGGTCGAGTTCACCATCCGCAATCATCTTGAAGCTCTCAACGGTTTCCTTGAGCGGAACTGTCGATCCTTCAACACCGGTGAACTTGGTAGCCATGTAGGTGTTCTGGCTGAGGAACTGCTGGATACGACGCGCCCTAGACACGGTGATCTTGTCTTCTTCCGAAAGCTCTTCGACACCGAGGATGGCGATGATTTCCTGAAGCTCTTTGTTCTTCTGCAGGATTGCCTTGACTCGAATTGCTGTTTCGTAGTGCTCTGGAGTGATGTATGCAGGGTTCAAGATTCGAGAAGTTGAAGCCAGCGGGTCCACGGCAGGGTAAAGACCCTTGGCAGCAATCTCACGGCTGAGCTCAGTCGTTGCATCTAGGTGAGCAAAGGTGGTTGCTGGGGCTGGATCTGTGTAGTCGTCAGCTGGAACATAGATCGCCTGCAGTGAGGTAATCGAGTGTCCTCTGGTGGAGGTGATTCGCTCCTGCAGAATTCCCATCTCATCCGCAAGGTTCGGCTGGTATCCCACCGCGGAAGGCATACGGCCTAGCAGTGTAGAAACCTCAGAACCTGCCTGAGTAAATCGGAAAATGTTGTCAATGAACAGAAGAACGTCCTGTCCCTGAACATCACGGAAATACTCCGCCATTGTCAGCGCTGAAAGTGCAACGCGAAGACGCGTTCCTGGTGGCTCATCCATCTGACCGAAGACCAGCGCTGTTTTATCGATAACACCGGCTTCCTTCATTTCCTCAATTAGGTCATTACCCTCACGAGTTCTTTCACCAACACCGGCGAAAACTGATACACCATTGTGGTTTTCGGCAACGCGGTAAATCATTTCCTGGATCAAAACTGTCTTACCAACACCGGCACCACCGAAAAGACCGATCTTTCCACCCTGCACGTATGGGGTTAGTAGGTCAATGACCTTGATACCAGTTTCGAACATCTGAGTCTTCGACTCGAGCTGGTCGAAGCTTGGAGGCTTGCGGTGAATTGGCCAACGCTCCTTGATCTCCACAGTCTGGCCAGGCTCGCCATTGAGAATCTCACCAATCACGTTGAATACCTTGCCCTTGGTGACATCACCAACTGGCACGGAGATCGGTGCGCCCGTGTCATGCACGATTCCACCTCTCACGAGTCCATCTGTTGGTTTCAGAGCAATGGCTCGAACTAGATCATCACCGAGGTGCTGGGCAACCTCGAGGGTAAGTGTCGTGGTCTTCTCGCCATACGAAATCTCGGTGGTGAGAGCGTTATAGATCTCGGGGATTGCATCATGAGGAAACTCGATGTCAACCACTGGTCCGATAACTCGTGCGATTCGACCTGTCGCTGTCTTGGTGTCAGCCATTTGCTTTCTCTTCCTTAGTTAGTCCTTGACCGCCGCCAGTGCATCCGCACCACCGACAATCTCGGAAATCTGCTGGGTAATTTCTGCCTGGCGGGCCTGGTTGGCCAGCCTGGTGTAGTTCAAAATCAACTTGTCTGCGTTGTCCGTCGCGCTCTTCATTGCCTTCTGTCTAGCCGCGTGTTCGGCTGCTGCCGACTGGAGCATTGCGTTAAAAATCCTGTTTTCGATGTAAACAGGCAGAAGTGAATCAAGAACCTGCTCAGGTTCTGGCTCAAACTCATAGAGCGGATAGATGTCACTCGAAGCGGTTTCTTCTTCCACCACCTCGAGGGGCAGCAGCCTTACCGTTACTGGGTCTTGAACCATCATTGAAACGAATCGGTTACCAACCAGATAGATCTCATCAACTCCGCCATCTTCAGTCGGTGTGTTGAAAGCCTCTGTGATGGCCGCGGCAATCTCTCGGGCTATATCAAACTGAGGTTGGTCGGTTCCACCCTGCCATTCACGCACGAATGGACGCTGGCGAAACTTGAAGTAGTTGACTGCCTTTCGTCCAACCAGGTAGTAGACAACCTGCAGTCCCTGATCTGTCAAACGCTTAGATAGAGCTTCCGCCTCTTTGATCGCACCGGAAGAAAAAGCACCAGCCAGTCCTCGATCAGAGGTGAAGATAACCACGGCTGCCATGGTTGGATTTTCAACCTGGCGGGTCAGCGGGTGATCGATATCGGAGTGTGTAGCTACCGCTGATACAGCTCTGGTGACTGCACGGGTATATGGATTGGATGCGGCGACGCGCTGCTGGGCCTTCTGAATTCGGGATGCCGAAATCAGCTCCATTGCACGTGTGATCTTCTTGGTCGTCTTGGCAGACTTAATTTTCTGCCGGTAGACCCGAAGTTGCGCTCCCATTGATATTCCCTAACTATCTCTTCTGCTTGACGATCTTCTCTTGACCAATTTCAGATTCAGCGAGTGCTTCGACCTTTGAGTCATCTTCACTCACCAAAGCTGTTCCCTTTGAGGTTTGGAACAGGCGTTTGAAAGCTGCAATTTCCTTTTCGAGTGCCTTCAGGGTGTCGTCCTCAAGGTTGTTAGTCTCACGAATGGTGGTGAGAATCTGAGTCTTGCGGCCTAGGTGGTCTAGGAATTCCTTCTCAAACTTCAAGATGTCTTCCTTAGGGACATCGTCAAGCTTTCCTGTGGTACCAGCCCAGATTGACACAGTCTGTGCCTCAACCGGGTATGGGGAATACTGGGGCTGCTTCAGAAGCTCGGTAAGTCTCGCTCCTCGCTCCAGCTGCTTTCTCGATGCCGCATCTAGGTCAGATGCGAACATGGCGAAAGCTTCCAAAGCACGGTACTGAGCAAGCTCTAGCTTCAAAGTTCCAGAAACTTTCTTGATTCCCTTAACCTGAGCAGCACCTCCCACTCGTGAAACCGAGATACCAACATCGATAGCTGGCCTCTGGTTCGCGTTGAAGAGATCTGACTGCAAGAAGATCTGACCATCAGTGATCGAGATCACGTTGGTTGGAATGAAGGCTGAAACGTCGTTCGCTTTGGTCTCAATGATTGGAAGTCCAGTCATTGAACCTGCTCCCATTTCGTCAGAGAGCTTGGCGCAACGCTCAAGAAGCCTTGAGTGTAAGTAGAAGACGTCTCCCGGGTAAGCCTCACGTCCTGGTGGTCGTCTTAGCAGAAGCGATACCGCTCGGTAGGCCTCGGCCTGCTTGCTGAGGTCATCAAAAATGATTAGGACGTGCTTACCGCCATACATCCAGTGCTGCCCAATTGCGCTTCCGGTGTAAGGAGCAAGGTACTTGAAACCAGCTGGGTCTGATGCAGGAGAGGCGACGATGGTTGTGTAGGCCATAGCGCCTGCTTCTTCCAAAGCTGCCCTAACTCCGGCAATGGTCGAGCCCTTCTGACCGATGGCAACGTAGATGCAGCGAACCTGCTTGTTGACATCACCAGAATCCCAGTTGCTCTTCTGGTTAATGATTGTGTCAACAGCAATTGCAGTCTTACCAGTCTGGCGATCACCGATAATGAGCTGACGCTGACCTCTTCCAATTGGAATCATCGCGTCGATAGCCTTAATTCCAGTCTGCAGCGGTTCGTGAACACTCTTTCTCTGCATAACACCAGGAGCCTGAAGCTCAAGCTCACGAGATCCCTCGCTCTTGATTTCGCCCATGCCATCGATTGGGTTGCCGAGTGGATCTACAACGCGACCTAGGAATGCATCTCCGACCGGAACAGAGAGAACTTCGCCAGTTCGGTAGACCTCCATGCCTTCTTCGATTGAGGAGAACTCACCGAGGATAACCACACCAATTTCGCGCTCGTCCAAGTTAAGTGCAAGACCGATCGTTCCGTCGGCAAACTTGAGCAGCTCGTTTGCCATGGCGCTCGGTAGTCCCTCAACGTGGGCAATACCGTCAGCCGCGTCGGTCACATAACCGACCTCCTGCTTGGAGGAGGACTGGGGCTCGTAGGACGCAACAAAGTCCTTCAGTGCATCCCGAATGTCATTCGGACTGATCTTGAGCTCTGACATGTGTTTTCCTTTTCTTTTATCTCAGCTCAGTTGAGCTGCAATCTTGCGTTTACCAATTTTGTGAGAACTGTTCCGTCAATAACTTCGCCGTTAACCGTGACGTGTACTCCCCCGAGAATCTGAGGGTCAATTTCGACATTAACTTGGAGTTCTCTGCCGAATGCTTTAGCAAGCGCCTGGGATAGGCGCTCGAGTTGCTGAGGGGAAAGAGTGCGAGCAACCCTAATGTGGGCCACGGATTCACCAGCAAACTCCGCAATCCAAAGCCCATACTGCTCGATGACCTCAGCGAATCGCTTGAAGGTCCTGGAGAAGACTGCCTGAGTTGCAAGTGCGAGAGCGGCTTCGGAAACTTTGCCACCGAGCAACTTTCCGACCAGGTCCTGTTTTCCAGCTGGGCTGACGCGAGTCGTTGACAGAGCAAGTTCCAGCTCGCTGTCTTTGGCAACTAGCTGCTGGATTTCAAAAAGCTCGGTCTGCAGAGCATCCAGATTCTTGCTCTGGGCAGCTACAGCGCGAACACCGATTACCTCGAAAGCGGCAGCCAAATCACGAGTCGATGACCAGCGAAGTTTGGCAGCCAGTTTGGCGGTCTCTTTGGCTGAACTAGAAGCCGCGGCAAACACAGAATCAACAACTTTTTCCTTGGCAGCACTCTCAACGGAAGGATCTGAGAGAAGCGAGCGCAACTGCGCGCTCTGCTGCAATGAATTGGCAATTGCAAAGAATTCCTTTGCTAATTCCAAATTGATTCCAGCTTGGCTGTTCAGTTTTTCCTGAAGAACCAGCGTTGATTGCCGCGTACTAGAAGCCATTAGCTAACTTTCTTTCCTTCTAGCTCTGCGATGAAATCATCGACCACTTTGTTTGCCACTTTGTCGTCCTGCAGCTTCTCGCCAACAATTCTGGAAGCCAACTCCAGAGCAAGTGCTCCGATCTCAGCCTTCAGTGCCCTCGATGCCGCATCACGCTCGGCTAGCAGTGAGCTCTTGCCACTTTCAACAAGACGCTCTGCTTCTCTAGCAGCCTGTTCCTTGAGTTCCGCCAGAATGGTTGCACCCTCGGCTCGGGCTTCCTCACGAATGCTTGAAGCCTCGGACCTAAGTTGCTCCTGCTCCGCCAGCACGGTTGCGGTCCGGCGTTCAGCTGCCTTCTGCGCTTCCTCTGCTTCAGCGAGACGACCCTCAATTGCTTTTGCGCGCTCGTCCAACATCTTCTTGAATCCAGGAAGAACCTTGAACCAGAAGAAGGTTAGGAGCGTTACGAAAATAACTGACGACCAAATGATGTCGTAGTCGGCTGGCAATAGCGGATTGGGCTGTTCACCACCCTCGGGAGCCGTGGCTTCGAAAAATCTAACGATCATGATCTGGTCTTAGCCAAAGATGAACGGGGTTGCCAGACCAATTAGAGCTAGCGCTTCGGTGAAAGCGATACCTAGCCACATGGTGACCTGAAGACGACCTGCCAGCTCAGGCTGACGGGCAATTGACTCGATGGTCTTGGAAACTACAAGTCCCACACCAATTCCTGGGCCAATTGCTGCGAGGCCATAACCAACTACTGCGATGTTGCCGGATAGTTCGGCAAGTGTTACTGCGTCCACTGTTTTTCCTTCCGTGGGGGTTTAGTGTTCGTCTGCCAATGCCAACTGGATGTAGACAGTGGTCAGAAGTGTGAATACGTATGCCTGCAGAACAGACACCAAAATCTCAAACAATGTAAAAGCGAAGCCAAAGATAAATGTTCCAGCGCCAAATGCCTTGAAAAGCCCATCCGCCTGGAAGAAGAAAAAGTGAGTTGCTGAGAAGCAAAGAACTAGCAGAAGATGACCGGCGATCATGTTCATCAATAGACGAAGAGCCAGGGTTACCGGGCGAAGAATAAAAGTTGATAAAAATTCAATTGGTGTCACCAACGTGTAGAAATACACCGGCACACCAGAGGGGAAAAGCGCGTTCTTGAAGAACTTAAGTCCGTGCCTCTTCACTCCCGCATAGATGAAGGTCACGTAGGCTGCGGCAGCCAGAACCAGCGGAATGCCGATAACCGATGTTCCGGCAATATTTGCGAACGGAATAATGCCCGTGATGTTCATTCCCAGCACCATGAAGAAGATGGTGGTTAGAAGCGGAAGGAACCGCTCACCGTCTTTCTCGCCTAGCTGATCGTGGGCAATCGATTTTCTAACGAAGTTGAGCGCCATCTCCCCAAGAAGTTGGAATCTTCCGGGAACAACATTGCCTGTCTTGACTGCCTGATTGAACTTTCGAGTCCAGAGCAAGAAAAGAACAATCAGAAGAGTCATCACAATGAGGCGAATCATCATGATTCGGTTTATGGCAAAAGGCGTGCCCTCAAAAAGGAAGATTTCGGGATAAAACTCATAAATTGTCGGCGGCTTAAACTCGCCACCCTCGGCCATGAAGAGACTCATTGCTGTAATCAGGGTTCTTCTCCTGGTCAGGGGCGCAGAGGGCCAAGTTGTTTGGGTTTCCCCATGAGTTTATAAGGATAACTAGGACCACCTCGGCCCAATTCCCAAATTGACTGGGCTAATTCTCCACGGCTGGAATCTTGGCCGTCAGGACCACATAGGAGTCAATGGCCAGGCCTCCCAGGACGGATGCGACGACAGCGAAAAAGAACATGGGTCCGGAAATGAATGTTGCGGACTGCAGAAAACCGAGCAGAACGGCAAAAAGCAATATCTTCACTAGCCAGCCCCCCAGGACCAGGGCATAGAAACCATTCAGTCCCAGTCTGGAACCAAAACCAATGCTGAGGATGGTCATTACCCCAAAGACCGCGGACACGGCTGCCCCAATCAGGGAAGATGCAATCCCGCCCGCGCCATAAACCAAAAACCCAATCAGTGATCCAAGGACCGCCACCAACCCTGCCAGGAGCAGATTCAACCGAAGGGCCCTTGCAAATAGCTGTTTACTGTTTGTTTGCAATTTTCCTCCGATAGCGAATGCGCCTGGCTAGTGCCGGCCAATAGGTGTGAATTAGAGCGACGATTTGCCAAGCCCCAAAAACCATCAGCACCTGTGGCAAATCTAACCAGAAAAATAGCAGCAAAGTGGTGGAGACCAGCAGAGTCCAGTGGTAGAAAACCAGCACCGCTCCCTGATGAGAATGTCCTATGTCTTGGAGCTGATGGTGCAAGTGTTCTCTGTCTGGTGCGAATGGCGACTTGCCCCTGCTCAGTCTGCGAACAACGGCCAGCAGCAGATCAAGTAGCGGAAGTATCAAGATAAATACCGGAAGTGCGAGCGGGATAAGTGCTGGCAGGAGGTCATTACGCGTCACAGTGGCTGGATCGATTGAACCAGTGACAGTGATTGCACTTGTGGCCATCAGCAGTCCGAGGAGCATTGCACCGGAATCCCCCATGAAAATCTTCGCCGGTCTCCAGTTATGAGGAAGAAAACCAATTACCAATCCAAGGATGATTGCGGAGATTAGACCAGCGGTTGAAAAGTAGTTGGTCGGACTGGTTTGCTGAGCAAGAAGATATGTGTAGACAAAGAAAGCCAGCGTTCCAATAGCGACAACACCCGCTGCTAATCCATCTAGTCCATCTATGAAGTTCACTGCATTCATGACAAGGACCAAAGCAAAAACGGTGATTGCCAAGGAAACGGCAAAGCTTCCAACCGTTACCCCGCCGATTGGCAGAGAAACAATCTGAATTCCTGAAGAGGCGATAATCCAGGCAGCTGCCATCTGGCCGCCCATTTTTGCGGTCCAGTCAAGTTCAATCAAATCATCCAGCAAGCCCACCACGACAATTAGTGCAGCTGCAAAAAACATCGCCCAGATTGGTCCGGGGTTAGAAAACAGAGAGTCGAACCATCCAAAGGAAGCAGCTGAAAAGAATCCCGCACCCAATCCCAGCAGCATTGCAATTCCACCGATTCGAGGTGTAGGTGATTTATGGACATCTCTTTCTCTAATCGCAGGAGCAATGTTGAATCGTTTTGCTGTATAACGAACTGCCCAAGTCGCTAGGTAGGTGACCACCGCGGTGATCAGTGCAACCAGGAAGTAGGCGCGCACTAGTCGACCTCGAGCTCCACATTGCCAATGACAGAACGAATGCGCTCTAGGGAAATTGCGCCCTTTCGCAGGACTCGAATTGGTTCTCCATCTCTAACCTGCGTGAGGTCAAGAATTGTTGAAGCTTCGCCTTTAGGTGAAGCGCCTCCATCGAGATAAACAGCGACCTTGGTCCCGAAGTAATCAACAGCTTGCTGAGCCGTTACTGCCGATGGTTGCCCGGTTAGATTTGCGCTCGAAACGGCAAGTGGGCCAACGTCTTCCAAAAGCGCCAACGTGATTTTATGGTCCGGCACCCTGAGTGCGACTGTCCCTCTTGTCTCACCAAGATCCCAGTCGAGACTTCGCTGCGCTTTCAAAACCATAGTCAGGGCACCTGGCCAAAATGCAGAAGCCAATTGATTCGCAACCAACGGAAGATCGGCCGCAAGGGCGGAAAGCGTTTCAACCTTTGGGATCAGAACCGGAGGCGGTGATGTGCGATCTCTCCCCTTGGCACTCAATAAGTTCTCAACAGCCTTAGGGCTGAATGCATTCGCAGCGATTCCATAGACCGTATCCGTCGGCAGAACAACCAGTTCCTGCCTGTCGAGTGAAACCTTGGCTAGGCGAAAGCCGGTAAGTAAATCTGTGTCGACTGAACAGTCATAAACACTTGGCAAGCTATGCCCTCCTAATGCCGCTAACAGCTCTCAGTCGCCCGGTGGGATCGGGGTGCGCAGTAACGCTAGTAAAACCTTCTCCCAATAGTAGTTCACGCACCTGATCGCTCTGCCCGTCCGCGTGCTCCAGAACCAGCATTCCATTGGGCCTGAGGACGAAGGTGGCTATGGCAATAATTTCCCTTATTGCATCAAGGCCGTCCTCCCCCGAATAAAGAGCAAGTTCAGGATCGTATTGAAAAACTTCAGGCTCCAGTGGAACAGCACTCAAAGGAATGTATGGAGGATTTGAAATTATCAAATCTAGGTTTTCGAGCCTGGGCAAAACTTCTTCAAAGCCTCCAATAAGTAGCTCTACTTCTGGAGCAAGTTGCTGAATGTTTCTTGCTGCATATTCGCCAGCTTCAGGCGATAGCTCGATTGCGACAATGTCAGCACTCGTTTCTCTAGCAAGGCTGATTGCGATTGCCCCTGAACCGGTGCCTAAATCTGCTGCCCTTGATTTCGAATGGAGCGAGTTTAGAAAGTCGATAGCAATTTGAGCAACATCTTCGGTTTCGAATCTTGGAATGAAAACACCAGGACCAACTTCCAATTCCAGGTCTCTAAAGGCAGCCTTACCAGTTATGTGCTGCAAGGGTTCTCGCTTCAACCTTCTTTCGAGTGCGTGGATAAAGTTTTCGATCTCGGCTTGATTGAGCTCCTCCCCAAGAGTGATTCGCCCAACTACCTCGGCTCTGTTTGATGATGTGGCATGGGCTAAGAGCCAGTAGGCGTCAGCGTCTGGACTTGGAACCTTAGCGAGAGTTAGTTTCTCGCGGGCCTGTTCAAAAGCTTGGACTACTTTCATCAGGAGCCTTGGATTGCGGCCAGCCTGGCTTCCTCATCCATTGTGATTGCAGATTGAACGATTGGCTCGAGTGCACCTTCCATAACCTGGTCCAGGTTGTATGCCTTGTAGCCGGTGCGGTGATCTGCAATTCGATTCTCTGGGAAGTTGTAGGTTCGAATTCTCTCTGAGCGGTCAACCGTCCTGACCTGGCTCTTGCGCTGAGCAGATTGCTCGGCGTCAATTGCCTCCTGCTGCGCAGCTAAAATTCGAGCACGCAGGACACGCATTGCTGCTTCACGATTTTGCAGCTGTGATTTTTCATTCTGCATAGAAACAACAATCCCTGTTGGAAGGTGAGTGATTCGAACTGCAGAGTCGGTTGTGTTAACCGACTGGCCGCCAGGCCCTGATGAACGAAATACGTCTACCCTGATGTCATTTGGGGATATCTCAACTTCTTCAGGCTCATCAACCTCTGGAAAAACTAGAACTCCTGCGGCGGATGTGTGAATGCGTCCTTGAGCTTCGGTGACCGGAACTCTTTGAACTCTGTGCACACCACCTTCGTATTTCAGGTGTGCCCAGACTCCCTGCGATGGGTCAGAAGAGTTCGATTTGATCGCAACCTGACAGTCCTTAATGCCCCCAAGGTCGCTTTCGGTCTTGTCCAGCACCTCTGCTTTCCAACCCTTGCCCTGGGCGTAATACATGTACATCCTGAGCAGATCTGCGGCGAACAAAGCGCTCTCTGCTCCGCCTTCACCAGCCTTGATTTCCATGATGACGTCTCTACCGTCGTCTGGGTCTCTTGGAATTAGCAGTCTTCGAAGTTTTTCTTTTGCAACAGGAATCTGCTCTTCCAAAACCGGCAGCTCGGCAGCGAATGCTGAGTCCTCAGCAGCCAGTTCCTTGGCCGCCGCAAAATCTTCCTCTAGACGCTTTACGTCTTCGTCCGCTTGCAAAATAGCCGAAAGCTCTGCGTAACGACGATTTAGCTTCTTAGCGAGCGCCGGGTTTGAGTGAACCGCCGAGTCGCTGAGTTGCTGTTGCAAACTCGCGTGCTCGGATCTAAGTCCTGCAAGCGAATCAAGCAAAGCTACTCCGAGTCAGTGTCGGTTGGAACGGGCATCGACTTCTCAAGCATGAGAAGGAATTCGACATTGCTCGCCGTTTCCTTCAGCCTGTTCAGTACCAGCTCTAGCGCCTGCTGCTGTTCAAGACCTGCAAGTGCACGGCGGAGCTTCCAAATAATCTTGGTCTCCTGCGGGCTCATCAGCATCTCTTCGCGTCTGGTTCCAGAAGCATTAATGTCTACCGCTGGGAAGATTCGCTTATCAGAGAGCTGACGAGAGAGCCTGAGCTCCATGTTTCCAGTTCCCTTGAATTCTTCGAAGATAACCTCGTCCATCTTGGAGCCGGTCTCTACCAATGCGGTGGCAATGATGGTTAGTGAACCACCATTTTCAATGTTTCTCGCTGCTCCAAAGAACTTCTTTGGTGGGTAGAGGGCAGATGAGTCAACACCACCCGAAAGGATTCTTCCGCTCGCAGGTGCTGAAAGGTTGTAGGCACGACCCAAGCGTGTAATTGAATCGAGTAGCACGACTACATCGTGTCCCAGTTCCACAAGACGCTTGGCACGCTCAATTGCGAGTTCCGCAACGGTGGTGTGATCGTCTGCAGGTCGATCGAAGGTCGAGGCAATGACCTCTCCCTTCACAGTGCGCTGCATGTCAGTAACTTCTTCAGGGCGCTCATCCACCAGGACAACCATTAGGTGGACCTCTGGGTTATTGGCTGAGATTGCGTTTGCGATGGCCTGAAGCACCAGAGTCTTTCCCGCCTTTGGAGGAGAGACAATCAAACCTCTCTGGCCCTTACCAATAGGTGAGACCAGATCAATAATTCTGGTCGTCAACTTCTTGGGATCAGTCTCGAGGCGAAGCCTGGTGTCTGGGTATAGGGGTGTGAGTTTTGAAAACTCAACTCTGGACTGAGCCTCTTCGAGGGTCTGACCGTTGACGGTTTCAACCCTCACAAGAGCATTGAACTTCTGTCGTTGGTTTTCGCCATCCCGTGGCTGGCGAATGGATCCGATAATTGCGTCGCCCTTGCGCAAGCCATATTTCTTTACCTGTCCCAAGGAAACATAGACATCGTTGGGTCCTGGCAGATAACCAGAAGTTCTGAGGAACGCGTAGTTGTCCAAGACGTCCAGGATTCCGGCTACGGGGATAAGTACATCGTCTTCGAGGATCTCTGGCTCGGACTCTTCTTGATTGCGTCTTCTGTCCCGATCGCGGAAGCGTCCTCTGCGGTTGCGATTGCGACGGTCGTCATCCCTATCCCTCGAGTGCTCACGGTCATTGGAACGAGTCTCTCGGTCCTCGCGCGAATCCTGCCTGGACTCAGACTCAGCTGGTCGGCTCTCAGACTGCTTGCTCTCCTGAGCTTCAGACTTAGGGGTCGAATCTTTAGTTTCTGGCTTTTCTTTTTTGGAAGCGGCGCTCGAGCTAACTCGACGGGTGCGCTTTGCTGGCTTCTCGTCTTGGTTGTCAACCATTGTGTGTATTTCTCATTTCTTCACGGCGAAGCCGCGTTTGCAGAATTTGATTGGAGATGCAGAGGGGCTGTTTAGTTGCCTGATCCAGACTGCCCCTCAAGACTAGCACCTTTGAAGTCAACTGCAAGAGCAAGGGGAATCCACGTGGGGAAACCTTTCTTGACGAATTCAGTGGCAGCAAGCCTCTTTTGAGGGTCATCTTCCAAGACCAATACGCTGGGCCCAGCCCCAGAAACCACCGCGGCATGACCCTTTTCTCGAAGGGCCGCTATCAGCTTGCTGGTTTCAGGCATCGCGCTAGCGCGGTAGTTCTGATGAAGCCTGTCCTCGGTTGCCGCCATCATCAGCTCCGGACTCTGGGTTAGGGCAGCTACCAAAAGCGCGGATCTAGAGACGTTAAATACCGCATCGGTGTGAGGAACGGTTTCAGGTTGAAGGCTTCTCGCCAGTTTGGTCGACATTTCATTCGGCGCTACTAAAACCAGCGGGGAAATTCCTCTGTGGACGGTGAGCTTTTTGTGGTGCGGACCTTGCTCGTCCACCCAGGCGATTGTTAGACCACCAAACAGTGCAGGGGCGACATTATCGGGGTGACCTTCCATCTTGGTTGCAAACTCAAGCAGCTGCTTCTCCGAAAACTCATTCTTCAATAGACCCGCTGCCAGCATCACGCCTCCGGCAACGGCTGCGCCTGAAGATCCCATTCCTCTGCCGTGAGGAATTGAATTGTGGCAGGTAAGTCGGATACCAGGCAGCTTTTGACCCACTGAATCGAAGACCAACTTCATGGAGCGATAAATCAAATTGCTTTCGTCCTTGGCAGCAGAGTTTGCGCCTTCACCTGAAATCTGGATTTCCAAACCTGATGCAATAACTTCGAGCTCATAGCTGTCGTAGTGAGCTAGAGCCATACCCAAAGAGTCAAAACCTGGACCCAGATTGGCGCTGGTGGCGGGAACCGTAACCTTTAGCTTCATTAATTTTTCTCCAAGCCCAAAACATCTGCAACTGATTCAACCTGAGCTGAAACTTTTCGCGGTTTGATTTTTCTTCCGCGATCATCTTTGAGAGCCCAGTCGGGATCCTTTAGTCCATGACCAGTCACCGTAATCACAATCTCATTCACGCCCTTGAGCTCACCTTGCTTTGAGAGTTTGAATAGGCCAGCAGCTCCGGTAGCGCTGGAGGGTTCGACGAAGACACCTGTCTCTTGCGAAAGGAATCTGTGCATCCAAAGAATTTCGTTGTCGCTCACTGCACCAAACTGACCTTGCGTTTCAGCCTTTGCAGCCTGGGCCAAGTCCCAAGAAGCTGGATTACCGATTCTGATTGCCGTGGCAATGGTGTCAGGTTTTGCAACTGGGGATCCCTTTATGAAAGGAGCGCTTCCCTCGGCCTGAATTCCAAAGAGCCTCGGAAGCTTCTTGATCCTCCCAGCTGCTAAATCTTCTTTGTAACCAAGGTGATAGGCCGAGATGTTTCCAGCATTGCCAAGTGGCATGGCGTGAATGTCCGGCTCTACCCCGAGAACATCAACAACTTCAAATGCGGCAGTCTTTTGACCCTGAAGCCGATCCGGGTTTACAGAGTTGACCAGAAAAACCGGATAACTCTGACTTAGCTCGCGCGCAATTCGAAGGCAGTCATCGAAGTTTCCCCTGACTTGCAAGATTTGAGCTTTGTGTGCGACAGCCTGTGAAAGTTTCCCCCAGGAAATCTTCCCTGCTGGCACCAGAACAACCGACTGCATTTCGGCTTTTACTGCATACGCAGCTGCCGAAGCAGAAGTATTACCGGTGGATGCTGCAATGACCGCTTTTGCGCCTCGGCCTTTGGCCTTTGAAACCGCCGTCGTCATCCCACGATCCTTGAATGAACCTGTTGGATTCATTCCTTCGAACTTCAGATGGACGCGACCAACATCTAGGAGCTTCGCTAGCGCTGGTGCTTCAATGAGCGGGGTACCGCCCTCGCCTAGAGTCACTATCGGGTCGGAATCGGAAAACGGAAGTCGATCAAAATATTCTCTAATCACACCCCGCCACTGATGCGCCATTAGATTCCCTCGACCCTTACCACGGATTCAACGGCAACCACTGCTTTGTTGTTCTTCAAAGACTCGACCACTTTCTCTAAGTCGCCCTCAGATGCGATGTGAGTCATGATCGTCAGAAGAGCCGCTGAATCACTATTCGAGGAGACTGACTGAGCCACCGTCTCAACGCTTATCCCCTGTGCGGCAAACTCTCCGGCAATAGACGCGAGCACGCCTGGCTGGTCACTGACTCTCAGAGTGATCTGGAAGCGCGTCTTTGTGGCCTGCACTGGCAAAACCTTCAAGTTGGCATGCGTTGAAAGTGGTAATCCAGGTCCACCGGCGAGATGTCGCTTAGCAGCGGAAACCAGATCGCCCAGCACGGCAGAAGCTGTCTGAACGCCACCAGCTCCAGCACCGTAAAACATCAATCGCCCTGCGCTCTCCGCTTCAACGAAAACTGCGTTGTAAGCGCCGCGGACGGCAGCCAGTGGGTGGTTGCGTGGGATAAGTGTCGGATGAACCCTAACGACCAATCCATCATCGACCCGCTCGCTGATTGCTAAAAGCTTCAGGCTGTAACCGGCGTCTTTGGCAGTGTTGATTTGAGCAGGAGTAACGGAGGAAATTCCTTCCCGATGCACCAACTCAACTGGCACTTCGCTGTGGAAAGCCAAAGATGCGAGGATCGCAGCCTTGCTCGCAGCATCAAATCCCTCAATATCTGCAGTTGGATCCGCTTCTGCATATCCGAGAGCCTGTGCCTGACGCAGTGCGGTATCGAAGTCAAGACCATGGGATTCCATCTGATCGAGGATGTAGTTGGTTGTTCCGTTTACGATTCCCATGACGCGATTGATTTTGTCTCCCGCAAGCGATTCGCGTAGAGGCCTGATGATTGGAATTGCTCCACCTACGGCTGCCTCGTAGTAAAGCTGGGCCCCCAGCTGCTGCGCCAACTCAATCAGTTCGGGGCCTTTTGAAGCAATCAGAGCTTTGTTTGCAGTTACAACATCTGCACCTGAATTGAGTGCCTTTCTAATCCAGTCATTTGCTGGCTCGATTCCACCCATGAGCTCAATCACAATGTCCGCACCAGTCAGCAGGGATTCGGCATCTTCTGTGAAGAGTTCTTTTGGAATCCTTGAATCCCGCTTTGCTTTTAGGTCGCGAATTGCAATCCCAACAAGTTGAAGTTCTGCACCAACTCTCTGAGCTAGCTCTTCTCGATTTTCAACGAGTAGTCGGGCGACCTCAGAGCCCACCGAACCAGAGCCGAGAAGCGCGACGCGGATAGGACGATATTCCGATTGCATTACCGACCTCCGATTCCTGCGTCTTTAGCCAAAAGATCAGATTCACTTTCACCGCGAATCAGCAAATGAGCTTCCCCATTCTTTACCGCAACCATGGCGGGTTTAGTTACGTAGTTGTAGTTAGAAGATAGCGAATAGCAGTAGGCACCTGTTGCGGCGACGGCCAGGATGTCATTTACAGCAGTATCTTCTGGCAAAAGAGCATGACGAACCACGATGTCCCCTGATTCACAATGCTTGCCGACAACCCGTGCCAAGACTGACTCCCCCTCAGAAATCCGAGAACTAAGCAAGGCTGAGTACTCCGCGCCATAGAGCGCTGAGCGAAGGTTGTCGCTCATCCCGCCATCAACGCTCACATAAAGTCTTTTTGCTTCAGCGCCCTGGTCTGTAAGAACTACATCCTTGGTAGTCCCGACAGTGTAGAGAGTAACTCCAGCAGGACCTGCGATAACTCTTCCAGGTTCAAAAGCTAGTTTCGGTATAGGTATTCCTAAAGCTTCACACTTGTTCTTGACAGAGCCCATAATCTCCGCCGCAAACTGCTCAATAGCGAGAGGAGTGTCAGCGGGCGTGTAGAAGATTCCAAAGCCTCCACCAAGATTCAGCTCAGGAACCTCTCCGGATTTCAGAAGCTGAGAATGCAAATCAAGAAGTAGATTTGCTGAAGCAACAAACCCTTCAGCTGAAAAAATCTGTGATCCGATGTGGGAATGCAAACCGAGGAATCGAAGGTGCGAGTGTGACCGAATCTTTGCCACTAATGACGGAGCGTCCTGCAGTGCAACTCCGAACTTCTGATCCTCTCTGGCAGTTGCTAAGTACTCATGCGTGTGAGCGTGGACTCCGGTATTTACCCTGAGGCGAACAGCTTGAACCTTGTCCTGAGCGCCAGCGGCTGCAGCAATCCTCTCGATTTCTAATTCTGAATCGATAACTATGACAGACACGTCGTTAGTTACAGCTCTTCCGATTTCAATTAGAGACTTGTTGTTACCGTGCAAACCAATCTGATTTCCAGTAACGCCCGATGACAGAACTACTGCCAACTCCCCACCCGTTGAAACATCAATCGAGTAGCCGGCTGAAGCTGCCCAGCGCGCCACCTCCGAGGTCAGAAGAGCCTTCGAGGCGTAGTAGAGCTTTACTGATGTGCCAATTTTGCTAGCTTCAGACTCAAAGGCTTGCCTTACCTGCTTTAGTCTCGCTTCGAAATCGCCTTGGTCGATTACATATAGAGGTGAGCCAAATTGACGAACAAGGTCTGTGCAGGCAAGCCCAGCAATTTCCAGTTCACCGTAATTGTTTCGTCTTGCGGACGCGGGCCAAATTCTTTTATCAATGCTTTGGGCATCAGTTAGCCAATCGGGAATTAGAGGATTAGACACAGCTACATCCTCTCCGGTGCGCTAACGCCCAGCAGTGCCAGACCATTAGACAGCACCACTCCCGCTGCGTCATTGAGCCACAGGCGAGTCCTATGAATTGTCTCAATTGGCTTGGCGGGCAAAGGGAGGATTCGGCAGTTGTCATAAAAACGGTGGTAGCTGCCTGCAACCTCCTCGAGGTAACGGGCCACTCTGTGAGGCTCCCTAAACTCAGCCGATTGAGCCAAGATTCTTGGGAACTCAGACAATTTTGAAAGTAACTCACCCTCAGCTTCGCTATCTAGTAGAGCCGGGTCAAATTCATCTCTGTTGACTTCTAATGATTCAGCATTCCTATCAACCTGCTTTGTGCGGGCGTGCGCATACTGCACATAGAACACAGGGTTGTCATTAGTTCTCTTGCCTAGCAGTTCGAGATCAATGTCAAGGGTTGAATTGATTGATGATCTGACAAGGGCATATCGAGCGGCATCAACGCCGACAGTTTCAACCAGGTCCTCCATGGTCACGACGTTGCCCGCTCTCTTTGACATTCGGACTGGCTGACCGCCCTTTACCAAACTGACCATTTGCCCAATCAAAATCTCCATGTTCACGCCTGGGGTATCTCCAAATGCGGAACTGACTGCGTGCATGCGCCCAATGTATCCGTGATGGTCAGCACCAAGCATGTAGATGGCTCGATTGAAACCTCGCTCGCGCTTATCGAGGTAGTAGGCAATGTCGCCGGCTATATAAGAAGCTTCTCCGTCAGACTTGATAACCACACGATCTTTTTCGTCACCCAAGGCGGAAGACCTAAACCAGAGTGCTCCGTCTTGCTCGAACATGTGGCCCTGCGCCTTTAGTCGTTCTACGGCTTTGTTCACCGAACCTGATTCATAAAGCGAGTTCTCGTGGAAGTAAACATCAAAGTCAACACCGAAGTTATGCAAAGACTCTTTGATCTGTTCAAACATCATCTCAACGCCGTGTTTACGAAATTCCTCTTGTTGCTCTTCGCCTTCTAGCTGAACCAGGTGGGGATTTTTTGAAACGATTGCCGAGGCAATCTCAGAAATGTAGCTGCCTGCATATCCATCCTCTGGGGTTGGCTCCCCTTTGGCTGCAGCAACTAGGGATTTGGCAAAGCGATCAATTTGCGCACCGTGGTCGTTGAAGTAATACTCGCGAGTGACACTCGCGCCTTGAGATTCAAAAATTCTTGCCAGAGAGTCTCCAACTGCTGCCCATCGCGTTCCCCCAAGGTGAACAGGGCCAGTTGGGTTAGCCGAAACAAATTCAAGGTTCAGCTTCTCTCCCGCCATTGAGGATGACTTTCCATACTGGCTCCCCGCCTCAACAATCTGTCTAGCAAGACTTCCTGCCGCAGCAGAAGAGACGAAAAGGTTTATGAAACCTGGACCTGCGATCTCGGCGGATGTAACTCCATCAAGCTTCTGAAGCATTGGCAAAAGCAGTTGGGCTAATTCCCTGGGAGGCAGGGAAGCCTTAGGGGCAATCTGCATGGCTACATTTGTAGCCCAGTCCCCGTGCTCGCGATTCTTCGGCCTTTCGACAACTATCTCCTTGGGAATAGCGTCTGCAGGAATCTCTCCGGCCGTGACCAGCTCCGCCAATGCCCTGCCTATTGCAAGACTAAGTTGCTCTGGAGTCACGGGATTTCCTTAGAAGGTAAGCAAAAGATGGGGTGAGCAACTCCTTATATTACCCGCGCAGCCACTGAAAGCTAAAGGGCTTCCCGCATAATCAGGCCTTCTTCGGGGGTTGCGGTGACAGGAATTGGGTCGCATATTTCTCCGACGAATTGGCCATCAACCATGTTGATAAAACCAAGCAGATAGGACTTTCCCTGGGGATCCTGCACCACACGACCTGCATAAATTCTTCTGTCTGCAAATGCCTTTGCATTTCTAAAGTCGATGTTTTGGAGATTCTCATCGCATACCAAGGAGTAAGTTGCGTCTTGCTGACCGGTTAGCTGCAAGGTTTTTTCGTCCAGCTCTTTCCAACCGCAGCAAAAGACAAGTAGCGGCACGGAGTCGACAGTGACAAGCTGAAAGACCTCCAGCTGTGCAAATCCCTGATCAGGCTCAGAAAGTGGAGCAGTCACTTCCCAGTTAATGAGATCTTTGGATACTGCATGCCCAAGAACACCTTGGTTCCTATTTGTCCCGCCCTTGGCCCTTGCAGTGATTAGCATGTGCCATTGATCGTCTTGTTCCGACTTGTAAACCCACGGATCGCGCCACGCCTCATCAACCCAAGTTTTATCCGTCAACTTCTCATACCAGGTTGGATCTGCTTCAATCACTGTGCTCGAGGAGGACTTTGTCCAGGTAATTAGATCCACTGAGGTTGCAGAACCGATTCTCTGTATGTCTCCACCGTCTTCTCGAGAAGTACCCGTATAGAACATCCACCAAAGGCCAGAGTCATCTCTCACCACACTTCCGGTCCAAGTTGTCCAAGAATCAAAGGCTGGTGAATCGCTTGGAGAAACAGCATCCGGCAATATTTCCCAATTCTTCAAATCTTTTGATCGTGCGTGACCAATGTTTGTGTATCGATGTCTGCGATTTGGGTCTACTAAACCTCGCGATGCACAAAGGTAAAAGGCGTGGCAGTAGTCACCATCCCAGACATACCAACTGTCCCAAATCCATCTATCTGCTAAGCGAAGTGCCAAGGTAACTCCTCATTGCTCAATGCTAGGCTTCAAAAAGGCCCCCATAGCTCAGGGGATAGAGCGCCGCTCTCCGGAGGCGGGTGCGCAGGTTCGAATCCTGCTGGGGGCGCTACTGCGCCAAAAACATCGCAAGTTCCGACATGGCCATCGCACGATGCGAAATCAGATTCTTTAGCTCTGGTTCAAGCTCTGCGGCAGTCAGCTGAAATCCCTCTGGCACAAAAATTGGATCATATCCAAACCCTCCCGTGCCTCGGGAATCAAATGCAATGTGGCCAGGCCAGACACCGGTGAAGCTAACATCTAAATCTTCTGCGATGAGAGAAATTGTGCAGACAAAGCTAGCTTGACGATGCTCAATTGGAATGTCATGTAGCTGAGCAAGAAGAAGTTCACGATTTTCAGAATCAGATCTGGTGCCAGACCAAATAGCAGAAAAAATCCCAGGTGCACCACCCATGACGTCAACACAAATTCCAGAATCGTCAGCGAATGCGGGCTTCCCTGTGGCCTGGAATGCGGCTAGAGATTTGATTCGTGCATTTTCCAGAAAAGTCGTTCCTGTCTCCGCTGGCGAATCTCCGGAAAATGGTTGGACGCTGATGCCAGGCGCTCTCAGGCCAATTATGTTTGCGGCTTCCTGGACCTTGTGTGCGTTGCCAGTGGCAAAAATGAGCTCTTTCAAGCCAGCTCCAGGTTGCTGCCGAGAGCTTGGCGCTGCATTGTTGCAAGACTTTGAGTAGCTGCAATTGCCATCTCTAGCAGCGAGTCAAGCTCCTCCTTGCTGAAAGGATTAGCCTCGGCTGTCCCCTGAACTTCAACAAAAAGTCCACGACCGGTTGCAACCACATTCATGTCGGTCTCTGCACGGACATCTTCTTCATAAGCCAAATCGCAAAGAGCTCTTCCGTCTACAACACCGACCGAAACAGCGGCGACCGTATCCAGAATGGGCTTTGCCGATTTGGATATATGTCCGTGACTCTTGGCCCAGGCAACAGCATCCATCAGAGCCACGAAAGCACCTGTTATCGCTGCGGTGCGGGTACCTCCGTCTGCTTGAATGACATCACAATCAATAACAATTGTGTTTTCTCCAAGAGCTTTGTAATCAACGACTGCCCTGAGTGCTCGGCCAATCAGTCGGGAGATCTCATGTGTTCTTCCCCCAATTTTTCCCTTGACGCTCTCTCGATCAGTGCGCTCATTAGTGGCACGCGGAAGCATTGAATACTCAGCGGTTACCCATCCTTCGCCGGTGTCTTTCTTGAATCTTGGAACCCCAGGTGTGAATGACGCATTGCAAAGCACCTTGGTGTTTCCGAAAGAAACGAGAACCGAGCCCTCGGCGTGCATGGTGTAGTTGCGCTCAATTTTCACTGTCCGCAAATCGCTTTCGCCTCGACCGTCTTTTCTCATTTCAGTTCTTTCTCTCCATTTTCTTTACACCACTTACTTCTGGGCCTAAAAATCTCTTGGCCAAAGCCTCAAACTGCTTCGCATTCCCTGTGGCAAAAAATGAATAGTTGGGCCTGAGATTTTCTGGCGCGAGAAGATCATGCTCGGTCAAAACCCTAAACACATCCTTGGCTGTTTCGTCTGCCGAGGAGACCAGGTTCACGTCTTCGCCCATCACGTAAGCAATTGCGGCCTGGAGAAGCGGGTAATGAGTGCAACCAAGAACGAGAGTGTCGACCTTGGCATCCCGTATTGGTCTTAGATAACCCTCCGCCACGCGCAGTAGCTCCGGACCCGAGGTTATGCCTCGTTCCACGTAGTCGACAAAAGCCGGACACGCGGCTGAAGTTATTTCAAAATCAACAGCCGCAGCAAAAGCGTCCTCGTAAGCGCCAGATGAAATAGTTGCGGAAGTGCCAATCACGCCGACTCTCTTGTTTCTAGAGGTAGCTACAGCTCTGCGAACTGCGGGCTGGATCACCTCTACTACTGGCACACCAAGCCCTTCGGTGTAGCGCTCCCGAGCGTCTCTAAGAACAGCAGCGGATGCTGAATTGCATGCGATGACTAGAAGCTTCACGCCCGAAGCAACTAGCTCATCCATAACTGACAGGGCAAGAGTGCGCACCTCAGCTAATGACTTTGGACCATATGGAGAATTCAAAGTGTCCCCAACATAAACAATGGACTCATGGGGAAGCTGATCGATGATTGCCCTAGCGACTGTTAGCCCGCCGACTCCAGAATCAAATATTCCGATTGGTCTTGCATCCACGAATCCAAGTCTAGAGCGGTAGTTCCAGGCTCAGTAGGCTGGTGGCGTGTCACTAGCTCTTCTCACAGACCGTTATGAACTAACAATGGTTCAAGCTGCCCTGCATTCAGGTAAGGCAGAGCGACAGTGCGTTTTCGAAGCCTTTACCCGATCTCTCCCCCTTGGCAGAAGATATGGTGTGTTGGCAGGCACTGGTCGGCTTCTTGAAGCAATCTCAAAGTTTAGGTTTGAGCAAAAAGACATCGAATTTCTAAGAGATTCAAAAGTTGTCGATGAGCGAACTCTTGAATATCTAAGTCAGTACAAATTTGAAGGAAAAATCGAGGGTTATCAAGAAGGGGATTTGTTCTTTGCTGGTTCTCCCGTCTTTACAGTGACCGGTACTTTTGCCCAGGCAGTGGTCCTGGAGACCCTGATTCTGTCTATTTTGAACCACGACTCTGCTGTCGCTTCCGCCGCGGCGAGAATGTTCTCGGTTGCAAAGGGCAGATCACTTGTTGAAATGGGTTCTAGAAGGACCCAAGAATTCAGTGCAGTTGCTGCAGCTAGAGCCGCCTACATCGCAGGATTTGATGCAACCAGCAACCTAGAAGCTGGCAGGCTCTATGGAATTCCCACCATGGGAACTTCTGCACACTCATTCACGCTCTTGCACGACAGCGAAGAAGAAGCATTCAAGGCTCAGATTGGTGCACTCGGCGTAAATACAACTCTGCTGGTTGACACCTTCGACATCAAAAAGGCCGTGGCGCTGGCAGTGAAGCTAACGGATGGAAAGGTAGCTGCCGTTCGAATTGACTCCGGTGATTTGGCAGCAACCGCACTTGAGGTGAGACAGCAGCTGGATTCCCTAGGTGCTAAGGACACGAAGATTGTCCTCACCAGTGATCTCGATGAGTACACAATCGCCGCATTGGCATCAGCTCCAGTCGACAGGTTTGGTGTTGGAACATCCTTAGTAACTGGATCCGGACACCCCACAGTTGGATTTGTATACAAACTAGTTGCGCATAAAACTGGTAACTCTTGGGTTGATGTAGCCAAGAAGTCTAAGAACAAGGTATCTCTTGGTGGCAAGAAAACTGCATACCGAGAGATTCGTGACGGGGTTGCAACGGCCGAACTGATTGGCAAAAAGTCTGGAAGAAAATTGCAATCGACACTTTTCGACGGTGTCAGCGATCCGACTCTGGTAGGTCAGCTTGGAACAAGGAAGGCCAAAGAGCACTTTCTAAAGGCCATCGCAGAAATCAAGCCGGATGCACTTCGCCTATCGAAGGGCGAAGCTGCTATTCCCACTATCTATAGCTAACGCTTTAGCTTTTCAAAAATCGCTTTGCATTCGGGGCAGACTGGAAATCGCTCAGGATCGCGAGAAGGCACCCAAACTTTTCCGCAGAGAGCCACAACAGCATTTCCCATGACGGCCGATTCCACGATTTTGTCCTTCTTCACATAGTGCGAGTAGCGTTCGTGATCGCCAGCCTCTACTTGATCTAGCTTTTCCTCGGTCTTATTCATCGCCGCTAGTTTAGGTCTTCAGCATCTCCAAGTGTCGCGCGAAGAGAAATAGTTTCTCCGTCCCGAACAATCTTGAGCTGAACCTCAGCTCCAGCAGGTTGAGCTCGAACCATTGCTGTCAAATCCGCAGCGGAAGTTACCTTCTGTCCTGCAAACTCAATAATGACGTCACCGCTTTGGATGCCAGCTGCCTCCGCTGCACCACCTTCGGTTACTTGATCCACGTATGCGCCAGTGGAGAAACCAGAACCATTTTCGGAGTTGTCACGAACCATTGCGCCAAGAAGACCGTGGGTTGCCTTTCCAGTTTGCATGATTTCACTAGCAATTCGATTGGCTGTGTTAGATGGAATTGCAAAACCAACGCCTATAGATCCTGCTTCGCCACTTCCGGCCGTCGCTATTGCGACATTGATGCCGACCAACTCGCCTCGCTCATTGACAAGCGCACCGCCAGAGTTGCCAGGGTTGATTGCCGCGTCGGTCTGAATAACTTGAATGCTGATTGACTCACCGGTACCAGTCCAAAACTGCAATCCTGGTTCTTCACTTACTTCCGCAGAGGCAACACGAATTGTCCTATTTAGAGCAGAGACAATTCCCTCGGTAACCGTGGAGGCAAGTCCCAGTGGCGCCCCAATTGCAACAACATTTTGACCAACATTTAGTTTCGATGAATCAGCAAACTGAATTGCTTTCAAACCTGATGCTTCAACTTTTATGACCGCTAAGTCATAGACAGTGTCATAACCAATCAGCTCTGCAGGAAGTACCGTTCCGTCCCAAAGTTTCACCGAGAGATCAGGATTATTTGTAGAACCACTGAGAGTTACGACATGCGCATTGGTCAAGATATAGCCGTCTTCGCTAAGGATCACACCTGAGCCTGAGCCACTGGAAACCGAGGACTCAACCCAAAGGGTGACTACTGCCGGTCCAGCTTCGGAGGCAGCGCCGGTGACCCAGTTCACCTGCTCGACGTTGTTTACCACCACAGGAGCGGGTTGATTCGCACCAAAGTATGTGACCGAGAATGCGGAAGATCCAATGATGCCTCCGACCAAAGCACTCCCCATTGCTAGCGCGGCTATGCCCAGAAGACCCCTGCGCTTGGGCTTCTGCGATGCCGGTTTGGGCGCAGCATAGGTGCTGGAAAACACAAATTGGCTTTCGCTTCTTTGGAACTCGGTCATTGTCAACCCTTTCGACTTGAGTCGATTATGGTCAACAACGTTGAGGGTTAAATGAATCCTCCCTGAAAGTTACCTGATTATCCGCCAACCAGCAGGGTTCTCCTTGGTATCTCAATCACCCTCACTCTGAGCTCGTTGCTGGCTACCTCGCCTGAGAACGCGTCCAATACCCAACTTTCACCAGAGGGTTTGTAGTCGACGACAACCAAAGCCTGGACAACCGCACTCCGCTCTCCTTGCTCCAAAAATCCCTTTTCCACCACTCGCCCAGCCAAAGAAAAGCCATCAGAAAAAGACCATCGGAAAGATTCGGCTCGAAATCGAATAGCCACGCTTTGGCCAAAAAGCTCACCTTCTATCACTCTCGTCGGATAGTTGGCGATAAATGTAGCCGTCACCTCCACTTCTAACTCTCCGCCGGGCTCCCAACGTGCAGACGGTTTACCCGATTTTGCTCGGAACTGCTCTTCGAGCTCCGAAGTTGATCTGGAATGCGCGTTCACCTGAGGGATATGATCGCCGATGCAAAGCCTCTGACCAACGTCGCTATAAGTTTCAATCACGGTCGGAGTCGGTTGATCAATGGTTCCGTTTGTGTAATAGCGACACAGGCGCTTTGGTTTTTCAACTGCGACGCTAGTGTTTGTGCTCTCTAGCTGCCTAACTGCACAAACCTGATATTCAAGTTCATTGCCCACACTCCCGTTGCAGCCGCAAACTCCTAAGGTTGCCGCAAAGAGATCGCAGCTTGCCATCAATATTTGAATGCTCAACACCTCTCCTTACTGACTTCAAACTTAGAAATAAGACTCTCGGGCGTGAAGGTTGCGGTGAAAGAGCTTCGCCGCTTACCTAAAGAAAGAAAAGAGCCTCGGTCATCAATTACCGCAACTTCTGTTAGGTCAAGGCAGCCGCTGACTGAGTCGTTAGAGAAAGACCAAATCTCAAAGTTCGCCCTTCCCCGCTGGGTGTAGCCAAGACCTTCCATTAGTTGCCTCGAGGCCTGGGCCTGGAGCAAAGCGCTTTGGGTTAGAACCTCCGAAAGCTCGCCCCCATCTGCGACGATTTGCGCGTATCGATTTAGGGTCACCTCGTGCTCTGATGCATTTGCGCTGCAGGAAGACAGAAGGAGGACTAGAAGAAAGCCAAGATGCATAGCTGGAGATTAGAAGAAAAGGTGACAGAGCCTGATTTGGTTTTCCACAAGTAAAAACCCTCGAGGATAATCCTCGAGGGTAATTGGTTGCGGGGGCAGGATTTGAACCTACGACCTCCGGGTTATGAGCCCGGCGAGCTACCGAACTGCTCCACCCCGCGGCGAAGCAGTAAGGATAGCACCTTCGTCCCTAGTTCTCCAGTGCCGCTAAGGCTTCTTCGATCGCCTGTTGCAGTCGTTCGTCAGCCTGTCCAAAGGCTGTCCAGTCACCAGCTCGCAAAGCTGCTTCTTTATCCTGCAGCGCTTGCTTTGCTTTATTTAGAGCAGCATCGAGTGCAGCGTTACCGGAATCAGCACCAGTGCCTCCACCTGCTTCACCGCCAGTGTCTGGTTCGGTGCCATCTGAAACTTCAGCTCCCGAATCTCCTCCGAAAAGTGCATCGAGAGCAAGTTCGAGCGTGTCCTCAAAGGCAATCTGATCACCAAAGGCAACCAAAATCTTTTGCAGAAGTGGATAACTAGTTTCACCAGTGGATTCGATGTAGACAGGCTGCACATACAGAAGACCTCCACCAACCGGAAGCGTTAGTAGGTTTCCGTTGAGAACTCTCGTGGAGCCTTGTCGGAGAATGTTTAGTAGCGAAGAAACTTTGCTGTCAGCGTTGAAGTTGTTCTGCACCTGTCCGGGACCAGGCACGATCGTTTCGCGCGGAAGGTTCAAAAGTGTGAGCTTTCCGTAGCTATCCGTGACCTGCCCCGCCGTCCTGCCTGCATCCGAATTTGCAATCAGATATCCAGTTAGCACGTTTCTGGTTGTCTCTCCAGTTGACTGCGGGATAAAGGTCGAGTAGAGCGAAAACGCATTCGCAGTTTGACCAGGAGTCTTCATAGTCAGATAGTAGGGAGGCTGCAAAGTGCCAAGGCCGGTTCCCTCCACGGGATCATTAGGAGTCATCCAGGCATCCTGCTGGGAGTAGAAAGATCCAGCGTCTGTCACGTGGTAGCGGCCAAGTACCCAGCGCTGCGTCTTGAATAGGTCGGTTGGGTAGCGCACATGTGCTAGCAGCTCAGCCGACATCTCTGCCCGTGGCTTTACCGTGGTTGGGTAGATCTTGGTCCAGGCTCGAAGAATTGGATCTTCCTCATCCCATGCGTAAAGCTCTACGGAGCCGTCATAGGCATCGACAGTTGCCTTGACAGAGTTGCGGATGTAGTTAACCTCTCCCATTCCACGGTTGAAAGTTTCAGACGCCGAGTCAAGGATTGCAACGTTGAAGGGCTCTTGGTTTGAGTATGGGTAGTTCGCTGTTGTTGTATACCCATCAACTATCCACTTGACTCTTCCGTCCACAATTGCCGGATAGGTTTCGGTGTCGAGTGTCAGGTAAGGCGCAACCTGCTGAACGCGCTCTCTCGGTGCGCGGTTATAAAGAATCTGAGATTCTGAGTTGATTGCATCGGAAAGCAGAATTTGCTCACTCTGGAAGCGAAGTGAATATGCCAGACGATTGATTAAGTTTCCAACACTGGGACCTCCACTGCCCTCGAAGGTTGTGTAAGTCTCTCGCTGACCCTCGGTGCCCGCTGGGTAATCAAATTCAAGTGGTTGTGCACCTTCTGGCGCACCAACAATTGAGTATGTGGGCGAATTGAGTCCGAAGTAAATACGAGGCTCAAAGTCTCCAAGCAGTCCCTTAGGGGGAATTCCGGACTGCAAAAACAGGGGCTTGCCATCGTCATCTCGCTTGTTTCCATAGGCAGCCACAAAACCGAAGCCGTGCGTATAGACAATTGTTGAGTTATACCAGGACTGGCTCTCGCCAAGTCCTGCTTGATTGAGTTCTCTCACAGCAACGACTGTGTCCTGAACCTCGCCATCTATCTGGTATCGACCAACGTGGAGTCGATTTGGGAAGGAGTAGTACTGACGGAACTGCTCCAGCTGTCTAAAGGCATCACTGACTAGAGCAGGATCAATAATTCGAATAGATGTTGTGGTCTTGGCATCAGTTCGAAGGGCGCCTTTTTCCGCAACAACTTTGGCGTCATACTCGATGACCTCGACCTCATCCAAACCATAGGCAGCCCTGGTGGCTTCGATGTTTTTCTGAAGATATGGAGATTCCAAAGTTCTTTCGTTAGGCACGACCTGGAAGGTTTGAACAATCCATGGGTAAAGTCCACCTAGAACCAAAGAGCTGACCACCATCAAGGCGGTGGCAATAATGGCAATTCTCCATCGAGCAATAAAAGCTGTAATCAAGAATGTGAAGGCAACTGCCACCGAAATCAAAGCCATGATTTGAAGCCCCGGAATAACCGCGTTGGCATCGGTATAGCTGACACCAGTGAACAAAGTTCCGGTGGTAATAACCGAGGAGTACTGATCTAGCCAGAGGCTGATCCCCTGAAGAACTAAGTAAAGGGCAACCAAGATTGAAAGCTGGACACGAGCTGGCTTAGAAACGCTGATGTCTCTTCCATTAAAACGGATTCCTCCGTAAATCACATGCACCGCAAGGTTGATAAGCGCAGCTAGAAACGCTCCGCCAGAAACAAAGCCAATTACAAAAGATAAAAATGGTAGATCGAAAACATAGAAACCTATGTCCATACCAAAGTGCGCGTCAGTTTGACCAAAGTCCTCGCCGTTTAGCCAGAGTGCGGCTATCTCCCACTCGCGAGCAAAGACCAATCCGCCACCAATTCCAATAATCGCTGGCACTCCAACCATCACAACTTTGCGCAGACTCTCGAGCAGAGTCTGATAGGCCTGGAATGGCGATTCACCTGGCAGCCTTAGATAAATAGGTCTGGTTCGCCAAGCAAGTGCCAGTCCAATCGAAACCAGCAGAGCCATTACGGCAAAGCCAATGGCGAATGCGATTACCTGACCAGCGATTTGAGTCAGAAAGACTTCCTCGTATCCGAGTTGATCAAACCAGAGCCAATCGGTGTAGATGCCTGCTGCGCTTAAGAGCGCGAACAGGATTGCCGCCAGGATTCCAACGGCGATTGACACGGGTGACACCCGACGATTAATTGCAGGCTGCGACTGTGACACTAACTTCTCCTAATTACAACTGAGGCTCGAGAACTCAGATCCACTCTTGAGCTTTTCGATTGCTGCAAGAGCATCGTCCAAGTCTCTCACTGATACAACAGGCAAACCCTCTGGAACCTGCCCACTTGCTTCCTGACAGTTTCCTGATGGGACTAAAAAGAGGTCCGCTCCACTCTTCTTAGCGGCAACCATCTTCATTCCAATACCTCCGATGTTTCCAACCTTGCCCGAGGCATTTATGGTGCCAGTGCCCGAGACGTGGTGCTCGCCGGCCAGGCTCCCCTCCCCCAGGGCATCGATGATGCCGAGAGTAAACATTAGGCCGCCACTGGGTCCGCCGACGTCGCCCAGCTGGAGAGATATCGAGACTGGAAAGTCATAGATGTAGGCAATCATTGAGCCAATGACCCACAGATCTTCTTTTTTCACCGGCGTAATGGAGAAGGTCTTCATCTCCCCCTCGCGCTCGACCACAATCTCTATTGGATTCCCTGCTGTCTTTTGAATTTCAGCCCGCAGCTGATCAAAGTTCTCTAGCGTTACCCCTGCCACCGAAACCACAATATCGCCAGCGACTAAAACCTTGGATGAAGGGGAATCAACCAGGACTGACTGAACATATAACTTGGTCGGAACCGAGTACCCGAGGTGAGTCAGAGCAGCCGCTATTGCATCCTGTTGAGATATCTCCATCTGAGCACTCGACTCAGCTCTGATTTCTTGAGTAGACCTATTGTCTGGAAAGACTTCGCTCACTGGTAAAACGTTTTGCTCCGGGTCTGCCCAGGCAATTAGAACCTGCACCCAGCTGGGAGTGGAGTCTCTGTTGCCAACAAGTGAAATCGTGGTGACATCAAATCTTGAATCGGAAGAATAAACCTCAAGATCATCAGAGCTGATTACCGGCTCGCCTGACACAGTGCCCATCACGTTGAAGACCTGCCCCGGCCTCTCTATGACATAGCCGGTAGGCAACAACGCCATCGAGCCAAATGTAATAAAAAGAAGGCCCAGGAGAACGTAACGGCTTCTCCTTGGTTTCACTGCTCTACCGGAAAAGAATGTCATTGCCACAATGCTAGGTAAAGGGCCGACAACTTATTGCCATACGACTCACGCCGTCGGCGAACAGAATTCACAGTTTTAGCCCAAGATAACCGCCCATTTCAGCGATAGCTTGGAAGTCAAAGAAAGAGGAAGCATTGAGCGAGGACAATAAGGATGAGCTGGCTGAGCTGATCCGAAAGATGCTAGCCGGTGGTCAAATTGATCCCGAATCACTTTCTAAACTCGCAGGTCTTGGCGCAAATCCCGCTCTTATTGCCGGCCTGTTCAATCAAGCCCGCTTTTTGATGGAACCAGGCAAGGTTGTCAACTGGGACATGGCTGCCAGTCAAGCGCAGCAGATTGCTAAGGCCAAGCAGAAGCCTGCTAGTGGAGTTCTTGAAGACGAACTTAGGAAAGCGTGCGACATCGCAGCTCTTTGGCTTCAAGAAGTCACCGAGTTTTCTAATCCCAACTCTGTCAAGATCTTTTCCAGAGAACTCTGGACCCAGGATGCGCTTCCACTGTTCTCAAGACTCGGCTCACCAGTGGCCGAAAAGATGTCAAAAGCTCTGGCAGAAAATTTAGAGACTCTTCTGCCCGAGGAAATGAAGTCAGTATTGCAACCGGCAGCGCAGTTCATTCAAAATGCAGGGGCTGCGATTTTTGCAACTCAGCTGGGGGTAGTGATTGGCCAACTTTCAGAAAAAGCCCTGACTGCCGGTGAAATTGGAATCCCTATTATCGACAGACCTGGATTTGTCTCACAAAATGTCGAAGAGCTGCTAACTGACTTAGAGACTCAGAAATCCGAACTGATTATCTACTTGGCAATTCGAGAGCTTGCAATCAGTGGGCTTTTTTATTCCAACCGATACCTTTCCGACCAAATCACAACCCAGGTAATTGAGTTTGCCTCCGGCCTGAAAGTGGAGCTGGGTGGAATCCAAGAGATGATGCAGCAGGTTGATCCCCAGGACCCAGAGTCGGTGAATCGAATTCTTGAAGCTAATGGATCATTCGCAACGAGAACTCCTGAGCAGGAGATTGCACTCGAGCGGATTGAGACTTTGCTTGCACTCGTTGAGGGCTTTGCTGAGGCACTTGCATTTGAGGCCGGAAAGCGCCTGCCGAACCTGGCGGCGGCAGCAGAGATCCTTTCTCGAAGAAGAGCGACGGCCATGGTCGCTGAAAAGACCTTTCAGGTGCTAGTCGGACTAGAAATCAGTCCCAAACTTCGAAGAGACGCCAAGGCGATGTGGGAGAAACTAACCAAAGAGCAGCGCGATGACATCTGGCGGCACCCCGACCAACTTCCATCAAGAGCGGAAATTGAAGACCCGCAGCTGCTGATAAAGCGAATCAGCTCAGACGGCGACGATTTTGACGGGGAGCTTCGCAAACTTCTAGACCAATAGGTCTGTGGAAAATCGCTCTCGAGTTTTTGTTTTTGCTGAAACTATTTGGCAATGGCAACGCAGATAAATCCGGCACTGGCAAGACTTTGGATTTCAAACAGCACTCGTCAATACGGCTACAAAAACTTCACCCAGGTAACAGATCTTCAAGAAGATCAACTCCGAATCCTGGATTACCTAGAACAGGGTCTCACGAGCAGCCAAATTAGCAACCTTGGCCAAATAGCCAAGACCTCCGCTTCTCGCAGCCAAGAGCTGCTATCTCGAATCTCACCGGTTCTTTGGGAGAGCTCACAGACCCTCTCGGCTCAAAACATCGAGCAGCGATTTGCCGAAATATCCAGAATCTTTTTGCAAGGTGGTGACCCAGTTGAAATCCTTAGGCTTCGACTAACTAAAAAGATTTACGTTGAGAAAATCGATGCCACTGGATTTACCGTTTGCAAAGCACTTGATCTCGCCGGAATCGGAAAGCTAATCAGCCTCGATCAAAAACGAATTCAACTTGCTGACCTTTCACCGTTGAGCTTTAGCAAGACCCAGTTGGGTATGCCGAGAGTCAAAGCTGCACAGTTTCTAATCGGAAAGAAACTGGAATTTCACTCGCGGATGAGCAAGTCAATCGATGAGGTATCTGTGGCAATCATCATTGCGAATGACGTAGTTGATCCGAGCAGCTATCAGCGATGGCTTTCAAGAGACATACCTCACATCGCCATTTGCTTTGATGAGAACGGGGTTGAGGTTTCTCCCCTAGTTGTTCCTGGTAGAACCGCATGCCTGGGATGTCAGGAACTGTCTCGGCTTCAGAGCGTTGAAAATTGGCCCGTAATCGCTCCTCAGCTGCTGGCTCTCGACAGAGATCTAGCCGACTCACCGTTGCTTCTATTTGCAAGTGGAATAGTGGTGAACAACATTCTGAATTTCTTAGACTTCGGAGAAATCAGCCGCGAGGCTTTTCGACTAGCTAGAGCGGGCGAGGTGATTAGTTTCACCCCCAAGAACATCAGCTGCGGTTGCCGATTAGTTGAATGAATTCAGAAGCCTCGCCGAAGTAGCTGATTACCAACTTGTCTTTTGCTCTGGTGACCGCTACATAGAAAAGTCTTTTCTCCTCATCTATATCCAGCGCATCTTGGGCATGACTAATAGGAAACAGGCCCCGGTTCACCCCAATCAGATAAACCTGACTCCATTCAAGTCCTTTGGTGCCGTGCACGGTGGCTAAGGTGACCGCTTCCCGAGCGGGCTCATGGCCAGATCTTTCTCGCTCATCCAGCTCACGAATGTATTCGCTAGTGCTGACAGAACCGAGTTCGTCCAGAACTTGAATAAACCAATTAAGTGAAACCCAATCGTCATCCTCGCGCACCTTCGATTCCCAACCAAGGGAAGAAAGGATTTGTGAAACCTGCATGAACAGCGGTTCTCCACTATCTGAAACTGCCAGTGCCCGAATTGCACTCATGGCCTGCATGACAGCTGGCTGCCTAAAGAAGCGTCCCTGGCCCCGAACTTGAGTCTTGATACCGAGTTTTTGAAGCTCTGACTCCAAGGCACTCAGTTGTGAGTTAGTTCTAGCCAAGATTGCTATCTCACTTGGCTTATAAGTGGCCAGGGCAGCCACTATGTCCCTTGCAATGGCACTGGCTTCTTCAAGTTGATTAGCGCTTGATTGAACGGTTGCGAAACCAGAGTCTGATCTAACTTGACTCAGAGGCTTCTGCGGCAGGACCTGATTGGCAACGCTCACAATTGCTCCAGCCGATCTGTAATTGCGGTTTAGCTCGAAGGTGTTGGCGCCTGGATACTTGTCTTGAAAATCGAGCAGAAAATTGCTGCTTGCTCCTGCAAAGCTGTAGATGGTTTGTCGGGGGTCCCCCACCACGCATATCTCTTCTCTGTCACCAAGCCAAGTTCTAAGTAGACCCTCCTGCAGGGGCGAGATGTCCTGATACTCATCAACTGTGAAGAAGCGATACTGCTGCTGAAAGTAGCTCAGTGCCCTGGCTTCATTTCGCAACAGCCCAGTGCAGAGCAGGATTGTGTCTTCCCAATCCATCAGCCGACGCTGCAACTTTTGCTCCTGGTAGCGCTTTTCAATTTCAGAGAACTGCTCCTGGGATAAAAACGCCGGCAGGCGTTGACTGAGCAGGTAATCGTCGAGCTCGGTTAGTGAGTAGCGCAAATACTCAATTTCGGATGCCACTTCCATAAGTTGTGAATCGCTGAGCCTGAGGCCAATCAACGAAGCTACCTCGGAAAGTAGCGAGCGTTTTTGTGTTAGAAGTTTTGGCGCCGCACTGCCCGTGAGTTGAGGCCAGAAGTATTGCAGCTGACTCAGCGCTGCCGAGTGAAAGGTTCTGACTGCAACAGAGGATGAACCCAGTTGCCTGAGTCTCGATCTGAGCTCGGCAGCCGCTCGGTTGGTATAGGTGAGGGCGAGGACTCGATCAGGATTGAAAACCCCAGTTGCAACACCGAAGGCAATCCGAGTTGAGATGGTCCTAGTTTTTCCACTGCCCGGCCCAGCGATTATGCAAACCGGTCCCCGCAGAGCACTAGCCGCTTCTGCCTGCTCCGAATCGAGCTGATCCAGAATGGATTTGCCGAGATCACTGCTCAATTGGGAATCCCTTACGAATGCGTGGCATTGCGGAGTGGTTGGTGGTGCGTTGTCTATCCTGAAGCGGTGGGTAGACCCGCCTTGATTTTAGCCGCGCTGGCAGCCGACGCTGCCAGTGGAAAAAAGTTCCGCCATTTTCGCCGCTCCGAGCAGGGGCCCGACCTAGAAGCTTTGCAACTATTTGATGAAGCGGGTGAAGGTTTTGAGGTAATCGTTCCTGCAGGTATGGCTGGCATTGCCGAGCAAGCCCAGCTGATGGCCGGCCTCAGAGCCATCGGCCAGGCAGCTGATTCTCTTCCATTTTCTGTTCCAAAACTTGTTGGTCAAACAACCGACAATGATCTTCCAGTAATTCTTCTAACAGTTCTCGAGGGACAGAGCCCAGATCTGTCGAAATATGCACCGGGTGAATTTTCTAGATCAATCGGTGAGGCCCTGGCAGCCATCCACAATCTTGATCCAGCCGTTGTCATTGACGCTGGACTTCCCGAGTATGACTCCTCTCGAATTTTGCAAGGCAAGGTTGCCGAAGTCGATGCAGCTGCCTCGACCGGCAAAGTCCCGCCCTCACTTCTCAGCCGCTGGGAAGAAGCGCTCGAAGATGTTGGTCTATTTAGATTCCATCCAACTGTTGTTCATGGAAGCATTTCCGACCAAAGCATATTTGTGCAAGGCACAGGCATCAGCGGCATTGCCGGATGGTCGTCTCTTTCAATTGCCGATCCAGCAGAGGATTTGAAGTACTTAGCAGGTGGCGCTCTGCCATCAACCTTTGAAGATGCCCTGTTGAACTATCGAGCTAAGCGTCCAAGCGCCGATGAGAATATCGCCCAGCGGGCAACACTTTATTCAGAGATTGAACTTGCAAGCTGGCTGAATCACTGCATCCAACTGGGTGATCAGAATCTGATTGCAGAAGCTCAGGCAATGCTCGACGATCTCGCGCAGCAACTTGCAGCGGGCGCTCTCAAGCCCCTGCGTGCGGCCGGGTTCATTGGACTTGGAGCGGCGATTGCGACAACACCAATCTCCCAGTCGCAGGTGGAGATTACTCCTGCCGACTCAGATGAGCTTTTCTAAATAGCTCAAGCCTCTGCGCCAAAGACACTTCGCTCATCAGCTCTGGCTCTAACTCTTCGCCACTAGCGGCATAGAAGAAGCTCGCACGAATTCTCTCAACTGGCACAGATAATTTCTTACTCAGTGCAATTCGGTAGAGCGAAAGCTGAATGGCTTTATCGCTCAGCTCTTGACCGGCGGGCATTCTTCCGCTCTTCCAATCCACCACCTGGTATTCGCCATCGATCAGGTAAACAGCATCGAGCTTGCAAACCACGATCGAACCGCCAAGGGCAAATTCGATCGACTCCTCAACCAAGTGTGGTTCCAAAGAGGCAAAACGACTGTTTTCAAAGTTGACGCCAAGTTCCTTTTCTTCCTCAGACCAGCTGGAGAAATCAAGCTCGCTCCCCGAGAGAAAGGCCTCTTCTAAGTTGGCATGGAAATTAGTTCCCAGCTGCGCAACCTCTGAGTAAACAGCCGGCATTGGTCTAGAAAGTGCTTGAGCAAATTTTTCTGGGTCCGTCAGAAGCTTCACAATCGAAGATGCGGAGAGCCTGCGAGGCAGCTTTGGAACTTTAGGAACACTGCGCATTTTCTGCTCCTTTAGGAGAAGCAAGATTTCAGGACTTAGCTCTTGAGCATCGCTGGCTTCGACCTGATCTGCTGCCTGTTGCCAGGATGCTCGGGAATGAAGCATCGGATCCTCAGGCCACAACCGGCGTTGAGTATTTCCAGGTGGTTTACTAGGAGGTTTTTCGGCAAACTCAACCACCTCTGCCAATCCGCCAAGTAGTTCAGTGAAGAACTCTGAGTGCTCAACGACTTTTTCAAATCTGTCGTAGTAGTGGCTGGCCGACACATAAAGCTCATTAGCGGCTCTGGTAAAAGCAACATAGGCAAGGCGTCTTTCTTGCACGCGAGTGTGTTTTTTATGAAGTTCCTTGTAGGTTTCAACTCGCTGATTGAACTCATACTGAGTCGAAACACCTTGCCAAGAAAGCACGGGTATCGACTGCCTATCGAGTCGGAACTCGCCGGGCAAAATACCTCCGGCCAACCAGCTCTTCTGCTCGGCCCTAGCACCGCCAGGAAAAATACCTTCGCTCAGTTGCGGCACGGCAACAAAGTCCCACTCCAGGCCCTTGGCAGCGTGGATTGTCATCAGCTGCACGACTCCCTTTTTTGCACCAGTTCTAGGCAGCTCGAAGTTCTCGCTCTTGACCGCATAGTCAAGCCAGGAAATCAGTGAAAGCAGATTTGCCCGTTCCGAACTGCTTTCGAACTCGCTGATCCGAGATATGAAACCGCGAAGGCTGCTGAGCGGATCTTCAGAAACTGAGTGCGCATAAAGTTCAATGTCAATTTCAAAGTCTTCAACCACTCGCCAAGCTAGTTCTGTCAGACTCAGCGAGGACTGGGATCTGAGCGCGCGAATCAGGTTGGCAAATTCCAATAGGCGTGCTTTGCTCAGTTCGCTGAGTGCAACGTGCTCCCCAACCGATGGCAGGTGCAGCTTGTCAACCACCTCCAAAAGCGTGAGCGGTCGATTATTCGGAAGTTTCCAGATGCGGCTGAGCTTGCGTTTTGTTTGGCTTAGCTCTGCAATATCGGAAGCCGCCAGGCGGAATCTAGGGCCGGTAATAATCCTCAGAAAATCAACAGATGACTCGGGTCTTGCTACCAGGCGCAAGATAGACATCAGATCTATCACTTCAGGCTGATCGAGAAGTCCCGAAAGTCCGGTTATCTCGTAGCTCAGTCCTAACTTTTCGAGCTGATCTGCATAGATTCGCATTGACTCTTTTGTTCTAAACAGAATTGCTGCCGTCCTATCGGGTGCGATTCTCTGGGCAATCCAGTTTGTGACCCCTTCACTTTCGGCTAAGCCATCGCTGAAGGAGCGAGCAAAGACTTTGGATTCGATTGCCCTTCCGGCGCTGAGTGTAAGCGGGGTGAGATTGCCATTGTCGATTGAGTGCGCCGTGTGATTAGCGGCTGCCAAAATAGCCTCGCCTGATCTCCAGGAGGCTGAGAGGGTGAAGCTTTGGCCTTGACCAAAATCATCAAAAAAGTTTCTGAGATTTCTGATGCTTGCGCCGCGCCAGGCATAAATGGACTGGTTTGGATCGCCAACTGCCATCACGCCTTTTTGTGAGAAAAGCTTCGAAAGAAGTTTTACCTGCACCTCAGAGGTGTCCTGATACTCATCGAGCATTATGAACTTGAATGGAATCAGCTCGTTATCAAATTGCTCAACTCGAAGCGAAAGAGCGACCTGGTCGGAATAATCAAATAGGTTTCTAGCCTGCTTAAACTTTTGAAACTCTCCAGCAAGTTCAAAGATCAACTGAGCCTGACTTGCCTTTTCTAGAAATTCTTCGGTGTAGGTGAATAGACCTGTTTTGCCAGTGTCGTTTTTAGGGAGAGATTTCAAATGGCTGGCAAATTCAAAAAAGTATCGACTGACCTGATCACTATCCGCCTGATGGTCGGTCAGTTGCGCACTTGCCTGCAAGACTTTTTTAGCAAGGGTGTCGAGGTTTTCCTCATAATCTGCCAAAAGCTCGTTGGCACTTGACTCAATCATTTCCTTTACGAGCGTCACAGCCAGGGCATCGGTGAGCAGAGTTGAGTCGGATTCAAAACCGATTTGGAGGGCGTGAGAGCGAAAGATTTCATTACCAAATGAGTTGTAAGTGGAGATTTTTGCCGGTGCAAAATCATCTCCGAGATCCTTTGGCCAAAGCTCACTGTCCCGAAGTTTGATGAGCCCCAGGTTGATTCTTCCCCTGAGCTCATTGGCTGCCTTTTTAGTGAAGGTAAGACCCAGAAGCTGATCTGGCCGGGCATAGCCATTGGCAACCAAATACATAGCGCGCACCATCATCAGTTCCGTTTTTCCAGAGCCAGCACCGGCAATGACTAGCGAAGGGCTATCAATAGCCGCAGTTTCAACAATGGCAATTTGTTCCTGAGTGAGCTGATTGGCGGAATAAATCGAGAAAACTTCTTGCGCGCTATACCTAGCCACTGGTAACCACCCGACTAAGCAGCAACTGACAATTGCCATCGGCGGAGCAGTGCTCATCGATGCTCGCGCTAACCACGTTTGCACCCAGCTGATTGGTCATTGCCTCAGCTAACCCAAGAATTTCTCCGCGAAGCTCTTCATTCATCGGAGCCTGCTCACGCTCCTGAATCTTGCCCCCACCGATGTAGATGAGCTTTCCACCAGCCGTTTTTGACTGCTGCTCGATGGCGAGCTGATACACAGCCAGCTGGCGATTCTTTTGTGCTTTTTCTTTACTCTCCGCAGTCTTTCCAGTCTTAAGATCAACCGCAATGTCGCCGTCAGGGGTTTTCTCAATCCGGTCAATCTTTCCCAGAATTCGAAGATCCCCGACCTGAAGTTCAAAGCCTTGCTCAGCCGCTACCAGTTCCGAACCGCGCTTTAGATAATCCTCGAGAAGCTTTGCCATCTGCATGGCATCTTTTCTCACCTGTCTTTCCGTGAGATTCGAGTCAAATTCCATTTCCTGCCAGTTGCGCTCAACGAAAATGGAAGGCGACTGCCGATCAGAGTTTTCCAAGGCACTGTGCAGCAAGATTCCAAGTGAGGCTTTGAAACTAGGAGAATCACTGGCAAAGGTTGAAATAAACCAGTGGAGCGGACACTTTTCAAAAGCTTCGAGACGTGAAGCTGCTGCCTTGTTTCCAATTCGACCAAGTGGCAAGGAATCAGACTCGGGTAAAAGACCCTGCCAGCTGCTCGGGTGAGCACCCGGAACGCAGTGCAGAGCAAGGGCGGCCAGCACTGGTGCTGCCGAAAGATCACCTTCGAAAAGCCTCCTTCGCAGCTGCCCAGTTAGTTTTCGAAGGTCGAAATCCAAAACATTAGTTTGGTTTAGCTCAATCCTGCCAAGCTGGAAAAATTGCGAGGGCTGTTCCGTTTCATCCGCCATGGCGCTGAGGATTACCTCTTGTTCGGCTGAGGCGATTGCGCGATAGAACATGCGGAGCTCATCGGCCAGCTCGCTTCTGGCAGCAATCTCTGGAGAAGCTATTCGACCAAGCACAAATGCCTGGAGCGATGAAGCACCGAGAAGCGCATTGCGAGGGGTCAGGTTTGGCCAAATCCCCTCCTGCAATCTGGGGATGGCAATTATTTTGTAAGAACCGACCAGGTTGGCAGCCGTCGACAAAGTCACTGCCGGTTTCTGACTTATCGGAGCTAGCGAATCCTCGGGGATTCTGGTTCTCAGCTGCTGCTGAGAAAACTCCAAAGCGTTCCCCTCCCCGCGATCGTCAAAGCGCATCGCTGCCGCAAAAACCTCTAAAGCTGCATCGATATCTGTCTCTAACAACCTCCCCAGATCTCCATCGCTAAGTAGCGACCAGGCACATGAAACAGCTCGGTGTGCGCTCGGATTTTCAACTGCTCGAAGCTCGGCCAGAGCTTTAGCCAGCGAGGCAACCAGCTTGGGAGGCCTTGCTTCAGCAAGAAGTTCAAGCAGGGCTTGCGTTTGCTCGAGGCCCTCCATCCGATAGGGAATTATCAGCCTGCGTATCTCGCGCAACTCGATTGAATCAAGTCCTACCAGCGGTGAAAGAAGCAGCTGCTCAATCTGCTCAAGGGATGGCGTTCCAAGCGCAACTTCTACAAAGTCCAAAATTGCTCTGGCCATGGGCTGGTCCTTCAGTGCCCGCTGAACACCAATGATTCTTACTGGAACTTTTCTAGCGCTTAGCTCTCGTGCCAGCTGTTCGAGCTGCGTTCTGGTTCTGGCAACAACTGCTATTTCGTCATAAGCCAGACCATCGATGTGCCTGAGTCGAATCTGCTGTGCAAGCCAGTCGGATTCCTCGACAAGGGAAGAAAATTGGTAGCCGACAACTGAGTCGCGACCCACCGGTTTTGGACGATGCTCGCTCACCAATGAAACCGGAATGCGCGATGAAATTCTGTATAGAAGCTGACTGAGATTCTCATTGGCATTTCTTGCCTGAAGACTTACTTCTCTAAAGCCTTGAGCTCTAGCTAATTCAATGAAGCTTGCTGGAGAAGAGCCACGGAAACCAAGTGTTGCCGTATCGGGATCACCGAAGAGGAAGCAGGTTGCACTCTGGGCCAGCTTTTCAATTAGTCGAAGCTGTCCACGGGTGAGGTTTTGAGCATCGTCGACTAGGACATATTTATATGTTCCAGCTTGGTAGGCATCCATGGCCGCAATCGAAAGTTGAGCGGGATCCAGTAAGCCTTCAAGTCCAAGTCTCTCCCGATAGATGGGAAGTAGATCGATTGCAACTTGCAGCCGCAAACTCGGATATTGCTTCTGCAAGTTCTCAAGATCAGAGATGCTCAAGGAGTTCTCGATTATCACTGCAAATAAATCTCTCAGCTCTTGCACGAATCCCTGGAGCCGCAGAGTCTCTGTGGGAATGGACCAGCGAGCGCCGGCCTTTCTCGCCTCTGCCTCATCGACCAGTGATCTGAGCAGTCTCTCCTGTGCTGCGCCAGACAGCAGGCGAATGTTGGACCGCTCCCCAAGAGTGGAAAAAGAAAAAGAGGAGATCGAACGCGCTCTGGGAGCAGAGGCAGCTTGCTTTGAATCAAGCGCGATTTGGTCTCGCAGGTGGCTCGCGGCAAGTCGTGAAGGAGTCAGTACGAGGATGGAATCCGGGGATGTCTCCCGTTCCAGCTGATTTACTATCTGTCTGAGCAGGGTTGTCTTGCCAGATCTTGGGGAGCCGACAACTAGCAGTGGGCCCTTAGGGTCTAAACCAAGGATTTCAGGTAGAGCAGAGTACTCCTCGCTGTCAAATAGGTCCTCTGCCACCCAAACAATCTATTTGCTGCGGGCGACATTTTTATATGCCGTAACCTAGAGGCGAAAAAGGAGCACCATGGAAGTCAGAATTGGGATTCGCGAGAGTGGCCGGGACATAACCCTGGAGAGCAATCTCGACAGCAAGAGCTTGATCGGAGCCGTAAATCGGGGCTTGGCCGATGGCACCCTGGAGCTCACAGATAGCAAAGGAAGAATAATCATCGTTCCATCAGGTGCTGTGGCCTTTGTTGAAATTGGAACCGAGGAAAACAGAAGGGTTGGATTTATCTCCTAATGGAAATTGCCGTCATCGTCGTCTATGCGCTGATCTTGGCGCTGGTTGCCCCCTTTGTTCTTCCACCTTCTGATCACTATGGAAAGTTAGTTCCCGCTGGCATCGCCCTGATTGCCGGCTGCCTAATCTGGCTGGTTTTGACCTGGTTGGGACTGAACTATCAGGAGGCATGGATTTGGTTTGCTGTGATGCTGGGAATGCCAGCGGTTGCCTGGTTTGGAGCTAGAGCGCTAGATCAAATTCGCAAAAAGCAAGAACTTGCCAGGCTTGAGCAAATCCGTCTAGGCGGTAAGGCCTAGCGAATCCATCCGCAGGGTGTGGTTCGCAACCAGCTCTGAGGTAATTGGCTCCAAAATCTTGAATTGCTCCCTAGTCAAATCAACCTGACTGGCTGGTGGGTTTCTGAGCACATCGTCAAAGCTGACACTGTCCCTAACCTCAAGTAGGGCATCGGCAACAATCGCCCTGCCGAATAACGCCAGGTCGTTAGACAGCTGGGGAAGATTCGAGATCGCATATGACAGCGCCTGCTGACAGAAGTCGTTGAGTGAGTTGTCGGAAAGCATCGCTTCTATTCGAATTCTTCGGGCGGGCGTAAGTCCCTTGGAAATTCTTAGATAGCTATCTTCCAAAAGTGAGAACACGATGAAAATTCTCATGATGTCCTCGGGCCAACCCTTGCCCTCGGTGCGGTGGACTAGGTTATCGAGCCGGTCACGAATACTCTGCTGCAGATCCATGTAGCTCGAACCGAGCTTGATTAGCAGGTCCTGCAGTTCCTTGGCTCTGTCTGCATACTTAGCTGCCAAGGTTCGCTGCTTCTTAGCCCACTGCTCAGGAGCATCATTGGCATCATCGGTGAGCAGTTGCGATACCAGCAGGTGGTGCTGAATCAGCTGAGAAAGAAAGACTTCGGTGGCAGGAATGAGCCTGGCTGGATTAAGCTGTGACTGACTGCGTGATTGAGAGTCACGGGAAGGCAGTGAAAGAGTCTGTGAGATCTTTCTGAGCCTTCGAATCCAGTCGAACATGCTGCAAGTTTATAAGGGTGGCTATCTTTTATGCCTCCCGAGCGATTTATACATTCTGGAGAAGTAATTGACCTTTCGCGATTTAGGCATAGATGATGACATCTGTGAGGCCTTGGAATCGGTATCCATCATGGCTCCGTTCCCAATTCAAGAGCAGGCCATTCCCCTTGCCCTAGCGGGAACCGACGTCATCGGCCAGGCGAAGACTGGAACGGGAAAGACTTTTGGTTTTGGTTTGCCAATTTTGCAAAAGCTAGGGCCTAACCCTGAACATCTTCCAAGGGCACTGATTGTTGTTCCCACCCGAGAACTAGCGCTGCAGGTCACTGAAGATCTTCGCTTGGCGTCAAAAAACAGAACCACCAGGGTGGTGGAGATCTACGGTGGTAAGTCTTACGAGGGCCAGCTAGCTGAGTTGACCAAGGGGGCGGACCTGGTGGTTGGCACTCCAGGAAGACTGATTGATCTTCACAATCAAAAGCTAATTGACTTCACTGCAATCAATTACCTGGTGCTGGACGAAGCTGATCGAATGTTAGATCTTGGCTTTTTGCCCGACATCGAAAAGATTTTTTCTATTCTCCCCAAGCAAAAGCAAACCCTGATGTTTTCGGCGACCATGCCGAGCGAAATCCTCTCCCTGACTAGGCGCTATCAGGAACGGCCTATTCATATCAGAGTTAGCGATCCCGACGAGGGAAAGACTAAGGCGGACATCAAACAGGTTGTCTACCGCGCTCACTCACTCGACAAGGATGAGGTTGTCGGAAGAATCCTGCAGGCTGAGGGCAGGGGAAAGACGGTCATCTTCGTCAAGACCAAACGGCTTTGCAGCAAGCTGGCAGACGAGCTAATCGAGCGTGGCTTCAAGGCCGCTCCCCTGCATGGTGACATGGCCCAGACAGCCAGAGAGCGGTCGATGGCGTCATTTCGCGAGGGAAAGAAAGACGTCTTGGTCGCAACTGAAGTGGCTGCCAGAGGAATCGATGTCGATGATGTAACCCACGTCATCAACTATTCAGTCCCAGAGGATGAAAAGGCATACCTTCACAGAACTGGAAGAACTGGACGAGCCGGCAAGCTAGGTGTTGCGGTGACTTTCGTTGACTGGGAAGACATGACACGTTGGCAAAACATCAACAAAGAGCTGGAGCTCGGAATCCCCGAACCAACCGAAACCTACTCTTCTAGCCCACACCTGTTTTCAGACCTTGGAATTCCAGAGGGAACCAAGGGAAGGCTGAAGAAGGCCAAGCCCGTGCAAGAAAAACCTCAACCAGCTAAGGCTGAACAGCCGCGGCCAAAAGCGCGTCAGCGCCGCCGAAACTACAGAAGCGGCTCGAAGCCAGAGGCCTGATCAACAATTCGAGCTAGTTGATCAGGTTCGGTTGTGTTTTCACCCAGCAGATTCTCCTTGGCACCATCACCGTGGTAGTCAGAAGAGCCGGTAATAATCAAGTTGTGTTTCAGAGCCAAATTACTGAGCCAGCTTCTTGCAAAATCCGGAACCGATCGGTGATTAATTTCTAGCCCATCAAGGCCTGCGGCAATCAATTTCTCAAAGTGCCCTAGCGGAAGATCCAGCTCTGACCTCCCAGCTGGAAAATCAATCAGAGGGTGAGCCATCACTGAGACTCCGCCTGCCTGACGGATAAGGGTAATTGCCGAGCTTGTGTCTATTGAATAATCTGAAACGTAGTACTTGCTCTTTTTGCTAAGAATCGATGCGAAGGCATCGGATCGAGTGGGAACAATTCCGAGCGAAACCAGGGCATCTGCAATGGCGGGTCTGCCTACGGTTGCCCCAGCCGGGAGCTGGCTTTCAACATCAGACCAAGTGATTGAGTAATCAGCACTTAGTCGGTTAACCATCTCCTTGGCTCTGGTAATTCTTGAGCTTCTGGTTTTGGCAAGCTCTCTGCTCAAAGCTGGATCATTGGGGTTTGGCAGATAGGCAAGAATGTGAACGCTAATGCTTCGTCCCTCAACACTGGAGCGAGTAGAGACTTCAATCCCAGGAATCAGTCCAATCCCCTGCGATCTTGCCGCTGTCAGGGCCTCATCCCAGCCATCGGTAGTGTCGTGGTCGGTAATGGCCAATACCTTGATCCCGTTTGCACTCGCCTTTCTCACCAGTTCAGACGGTGAATCCTTGCCGTCGGAGCGGTTAGAGTGCGCATGGAGATCAATCACAGGAGCAGAATAGTCGCATGAGTAAGAAAGAAACCCCGAACCGTTCCCGCTTCCCGCAGAGCAAGAAGTTCATGAAATTCATAGCCTCGCAGTGGGAGGACAAACCTGCCTCCACTGCCAAGAGGTGGGAGGTGGCAGATTATGCGAAGGCAAGGCGCGATCGACTAGCCAAGCTCTATCCGGGCAAGCTGATCATGATTGAAGCCGGTTCGATGAAGGTCAGGTCAAATGACACCGAATATCGATTCCGTGCTGACACAGCTTTCACCTATCTGACCGGTTGGGGTAGCGAGACAGTCCCAGATTCTGTCTTGATTATCGATGCACGTAAAAAGACCGCGAAGGCCAGGCTCTACCTCAGACCAACTGCTGGTCGCGACACCAATGAGTTTTTTGCAAACTCAATGATTGGCGAATTTTGGACTGGGCCGAGGCCCACCCTGGAGGATATTGAGACTCAACTCGGTATTCCAACATATGACCTGAAGAAACTTGAATCTCACCTGAGCGAATGGCCAAAGACTCTTTCGATGAAAAATGCAAAGTTCGCCGAAAAGGTTTCCGCCATGCGTTTTGTCAAAGACGACTACGAAATCAGACAGATGCGTCAGGCGATTGAGGTAACGGCCAGAGGTTTTGCCGATATCGCCAAGGCCATGCCCAGAGCAATTCGATCCACCCACGGTGAGCGGGTAATCGAGACAACCTTCTTCGCACGTGCCAGGGAAGAGGGCTACGACCTGGGTTATGAAACCATCGCTGCCAGTGGGGCACACGCGTGCATTCTGCACTGGAACAAAAACACCGGAGGCGTCAATAAAAACGATTTGGTGCTGGTTGATGCAGGCTGCGAACTTGACTCTCTATATACGGCGGATATCACACGCACCATTCCGGCCAGTGGAAAATTCTCCAAAGAACAGCGCTGGGTCTATGAGGCAGTCCTAGAAGCGGCGGATGCTGCGTTTGCAATAGTCAAACCTGGAATCAAGTTCCGTGAAATTCACAACGCCGCAATTGCGGTAATCGCCAAAAAGGTTTCCGAGCTTGGGCTCATCCCTGTCAGCGCAGAGGATGCTCTGAAAGAAGAAAACCAGCACCACCGCCGCTACATGGTGCACGGGACCTCCCATCACTTAGGTCTGGATGTCCACGACTGCGCCAAGGCAAGAAGAGAGCACTACCAGGATGGAATCTTGGAGCCGGGCATGATCTTCACAATCGAACCTGGACTTTACTTCCACGCCGATGACCTAACCGTTCCAAAGCAATACCGCGGAATCGGCGTGAGGATTGAAGACAATGTGCTGGTGACAGAAAACGGCTGCGAGAACCTATCTGGACTGCTCCCAAGAAAAGTGGAAGAGGTAGAGAGTTGGTTTGCGTCTAATCAGTTAGGCGTCGCTGGCTAGACCAAGAACGTTGCGAGCTTTTCCAACTTCAGCATCGGGAACGACCACTTCCCAGCGAGCCGCAACTGGCATTTGAGTTGACAGAAAACCTCTTCGATTTTTACTTAGCGAAAATCTGGTGATGTTAAACAGCATTCCAATACCTGCTGCTATCACTACCGCTGCGAAGAACTGCTGCGGGTTATAGCTGATTTCACCCTCTGGCGAAACAGTAATGCCTGCTCCAACCAACAGAGCAAAAATCAGGCCGACCCAAAATCCAGTCATTGCTCCAGAGAGCGCAACTCTGCCATAACCCAGTCTCGACTTGATGCGTTCGACTAGAAGCGGATCGTGACCAATCAGTGAAATATTCTCGGGGCGAAACTCACCTGCTAGCAGTTTTTCAACCATTGCGGTGGCATCGGAATAGTTGGTAAATTCGCCTAGGACAAACCCTTTGGGGATGGTAGGCCCAACCATGTTCCGCTTAGCATTGTTGCGGGCATCAGTCATGAGAGAAATATTGTCATGACTTTACGGTTTTGAAAGCGGGGTTTTCTGTGAGCGCAACTCGCGTATTCGTCGCTCGCCTCGTTGGCTGCGGTGTCTTTGACCCACTGGGCGACCGGGTGGGCAAAGTCGTGGACGTTGTCATGGCCTACCGCAAGAACCAGGCCCCAAGAGCCAAAGGCTTTGTAATTGAAATCTCTGGTCGCCGCAGAGTCTTTCTGCCAATGGCAAGGGTCACCGCCATTGCCCCAGGTCAGGTAATAACCAATGGCCTAATTGACCTGAGGCGTTTTGCCACCCGTGGCCAAGAGGTCAGAGCCATCGCTGAGATGCTGGGCAGAAAAGTAAAGCTGGTCGGATCAAATAGAAACGCCAAAATTGAAGATTTTGCTATTGAGCAAAATCGCAGAGGCGATTGGCTACTGAGCGAGTTGTTTGTCAGAAGAGTGGTCAAGTCGGCTCTTCCATTTGCCAAAGGACCAACCGAATTTGTGATGTGGCAGGACATTGCCATGCCGCATGACCACGCGGGTAATCAAGATGCTCAGCACCTGCTCAGATCTGTCGAGGACCTAAGGCCTGCGGACCTGGCAACCGCAGTGATGGATCTTCCGGAAGAGAGAATGATTGCCCTGGCTGAAGAGCTAGACGACGATCGGCTAGCTGATCTTCTCGAAGAGCTGCCCGAAGAAGAGCAGCTGGAAATCATTGGGGAACTAGCAGACGAGCGTGCCGCCGAGGTTTTGGATCTGATGGGACCAGACGACGCCGCAGACCTCATGGCAAATCTTCCAGCGGAGAGAAAAGAAACGCTTTTAGATCTGATGGATGACGAAGAGGCTGCAGATATTCGGCAGCTTCTGCAGTATGAGCCATACACTGCCGGAGGTCTAATGACCACCGAACCGATTCTTTGCTCGGCTGACACCACCGTGGCTCAGGCCCTGGCCCTGATTAGGCGCAAAGAAGTAGAGCCTGTTCTAGCAGCACAGGTTTTTGTGACCATGCCTCCCTTTGAAACTCCAGCGGGCAGATACCTGGGTGTTGTGCACTTCCAAAAACTCTTGCGCTATCCACCGGGTGAAAGACTTGGGAACCTGATGGATTCTGAACTAGAGCCGATTCCTGCTCAGACTCAGATAAAACAGATTCACCGAGATCTAGCGACCTATGACCTGGTGGCAATGCCTGTGGTCGATGAGGAAAGAAACCTAATTGGTGCGGTGACAGTGGACGATGTGCTCGACCACCTGCTACCCGATGACTGGAGAAGCGAGGAGTGATGGCAAGAAACCAATCACAACTTGAGCGCCCACTAGGTAAGCGCCCTTACTTCAGAATGCCTGCTATAAACCAAGAGGTAGTTGGCAGAATTTCCGAAAGATTCGCCCGTGCTATGGGCACCGGGGCATTTCTAATAGCCATCACCGTAGTGGTGATGCTTTGGATTACTTGGAACACACTCGCCCCTGAAAACATGCAGTTTGACCCAAGGGCTTTGAACTTCACGCTGCTAACGCTTCTGCTTTCCCTGCAGGCATCATATGCGGCGCCGCTTATTCTGCTAGCTCAAAACCGTCAGGATGACAGGGACAGGGTGAAATTCGAACAGGATCGCCAGCGCGCTGAGCAGAATCTTGCAGACACCGAGTACTTAGCTCGTGAAGTAGCAGCCCTGCGTCTAACGCTGGAAGAGGTCGCGACCAAAGACCAGGTCCGAGACGAGATTCGCGCTGCGATGAACGAACTTCTTGACGAACTCAAACCACAGCGAAAGCCAAAGAAGACTAAGTGAGTCGTGCTCTTACTGCTCTCAGCGCAGTGATTGATCCTGAGCTTAGAAGACCAATCACAGAGCTCGGCATGGTTGGAAGCCTGATTGAAGCTGATAGTCATGTTGAGGCAGAGATAAAGCTGACGATCATTGGCTGCCCAGCAGCGCAGGCAATTGAACGCGACGTAAGAGCAGCACTGAGTAAAGAATTTGAATCGGTCAGTGTAACTATGACCACAATGAGCTCGGATGAAAGAGAGCAGCTTAAGAAAAAACTTCGCGGGGATAAGCCAATCAAGTTCAATCCATTTGCCCAGAGTGACAGTCTCACCAGAATCATCTTTGTTGGCAGCGGCAAGGGTGGTGTCGGAAAATCAACCCTGACAGTAAACCTTGCGGCATCTCTCGCTAAGTCCGGGTACAAGGTCGGACTGCTTGATGCAGACATCTTCGGGTATTCGATTCCTAACCTGATGGGAATCAATCAGTCGCCAACCAAAGTCGATGAACTCATGCTTCCGCCAATTGCGTTTGATGTGAAGGTCATCTCTATTGGTTTCTTCGTGACAGACAATAAGCCTGTTGCCTGGCGCGGTCCCATGCTGCACCGGGCTGTGGAGCAATTCCTCACCGACGTCTACTGGGGGGACCTAGATTTCCTGATGGTGGATCTTCCTCCTGGAACTGGAGATGTCGCCATCAGCCTCGGTCAACTTCTTCCCAATGCCCAGTCTCTGGTTGTAACCACTCCCCAGGCAGCTGCCGCCAGCATTGCCGAGCGATCAGGAGCAATAGGACTCATGACTGGTCAGAGCGTTCTTGGGGTCATCGAAAATCTCAGCTACCTTGAAACGGACCAGGGGAAGAACTTCCTCTTCGGTGAGGGTGGTGGGCAAGCCGTGGCTCAACGGCTCAGCGAACTGAGTGGCCAACAGGTCAGACTGCTAGGGCAAATTCCAATCAGCCCAAGCCTAAGAACCTCTGCCGATTCAGGCGTTCCGGTTGTAGTGTCAGACCCAGAAGATCCAGCAGCTAGGGCGATTGAAGCGATTGCCAACGAAATCGCGAGGGTCCCCAGGGGCCTCAGCGGGAAGAAGTTAGGGCTAAATCCGATTTAGGAATGTATGGAAACCATCGCAATTCTTGACCCACTAACTGGTCAAAAACTCCACGACCTCGAATCCCACAGTGCGAAAGACGTGGCCCTGATGTTTCAGGAAGGGCGCGAGGCTCAGCCTGCTTGGAATGACCTAGGAGCAAAGCAGAGGGCGCAGATTGCCCACCGGCTGGTAGATATTTTTATCAAGCACCAAGAGGAACTGATGGATGTCCTCCAGCGTGAAACTGGAAAGTCCAGAATGCATGCCTTTGAAGAAGTTACAGGTGGGCTAGCGGCAATCACCTATTACGCAAAAGTTGCCCCAAAACTTCTAAAGCGAAAGAAGGTTAAGGGTGGGGTTCCACTTCTAATCACCGCCTACACCGAACCTGCAGCCGTTGGAGTAGTGGGAGTTGTCACTCCATGGAATTACCCATTGGCACTAACCATGATGGAAGTTATTCCTGCGCTCATGGCAGGAAATGCCGTTGTTCAAAAAGCTGACAACCAAACAGCTAAGACAGTGCACATGGCACGCGACCTTGCTGTCATGGCTGGGGTTCCTGAAAAGATTTGGCAGGTGGTTCACGGCGAACCTAACGAGGTTGGAAATGCCGTCACCGACAATGCTGACTACGTTTCATTCACTGGCTCTACGCCTGTTGGTCGTCACGTCGCTCAAAGGGCCGCAGCTCGTTTGATTGGTTATTCTCTCGAACTTGGTGGCAAGAACCCGATGATTATCATGCCCGGTGCGAACCTCGAGGAAGCAGCAGAGATAGCCATTGCGGGATCCTTTGGAAATACTGGTCAGCTCTGCGTTTCCATCGAAAGACTCTACGTTCCAAATCATGCGCTCAAAGAGTTCGAAGCCATTCTCAAGGCGAAGGTGGAAACCCTAAAGATTGGTGCTTCAAATGAGTTTGATTATGATCTCGGTGCACTGAGTTCAAAAGCCCAGTTAGAAAGAGTTTCTGGTTTTATCGAAAGAGCAAAATCTGAAGGAGCCAGGGTGGTCACCGGTGGTCACCCACTACCTGAAATTGGACCTAACTTTTTTGCCCCGACCGTTCTTGCGGATGTTCCGCACGGAGCAGAAATTCTCCACAAAGAAGTCTTCGGACCACTAATTGCTCTTGTTGGCTACTCATCTTTGGATGAAGCAGTGGAGCTTGCCAATGCAACCGAATTTGGCCTGAACGCCGCAATCGTTGGCGATCCTAAGAAGGCGCTAAAGCTTGCATCGAGACTGATGGCGGGTTCTGTCAACATCAACGAGGGTTACCGTGCATCGATGGCAACCATGGCTGCACCCATGGGAGGCATGAAGCAATCAGGAATGAATAGAAGAAGCGGTCCTTATGGTCTTCTTCGCTTCACCGAGAACAGAACCATCGGCGTTGCCAACAAGTTGCCAATCGGACTGCCTTCGAGGGCGAAGGACTACCGCAAGATGGCACCGTTGATGACCAAACTCGCCAAGTGGATGGGTAAGTTCTAGGTCGCTTCTAGATCAAATGGCGGAGTCTCACCAAGCTCGAGTGGCTTCTGCGGAGGCTTGGCGCGATTGAGGGTTTGAGCAACGTTTGGTTTGCGCTTTTCTTCAAGTAGCGCCTCTCGGACAATTCTTCTTGGGTCATACTGCCTTGGGTCTAGCTTCTTCCAGTCCATCTGTTCAAAACCATCACCAAGTTCACTTTTCATTTGAACTTGGGCATTGTCAATCATGCGCTTGCCCTTTTTAACCCACTCGCCCATCTGCTTGGCGTAGTAGGGAAGACGCTCAGGCCCAATAATCAGAACAGCTAGCAGCGCTAGCAGCAGGAGCTTTTCTGCACTTAGACCAAACATGTAAAGAGTTTATCCCTTTCGAATACCAGCTAATTTCGCTTTCAAACATAGGCTTGTGGCTAACCATGATCGACAAACTGACCAGCTGGATATACGCCGAGGACTATGCCAACGAGCCGCAGGCAATCCGCTCTGCTCGGCGCAGTGCGGTGGAGCTGGGAGTTGAATCCGTCACCGAGGCAACCGGCAATCAGTTGGCCGTCATTGCTGGCCTCACCAGAGCAAAATCTATAGTCGAGGTTGGAACTGGCGCTGGTGTCTCTGGGCTTTGGCTTCTTTCGGCATCCCCAGACTCTGTGCTAACCACCATTGACTCAGAACCTGAGTATCAACTGGCTGCTAGAGAAAACTTCAAGCGAGCCGAAGTCGCCCCGGCGAGAATCAGGGTTATTTCAGGAAGAGCATCTTCCGTGATGGCTAACATGGCCGAGGCTGCCTATGATCTGGTCTTTTTGGATTCTGATCCAACGGACTTGGATGAGGTATTGCCATTGGCGATTGCCTTGGCTAAACCTGGCGGAGCCATTGTGTTGGCTCATGCGCTCTGGCGTGATCGAGTGCCGAACCCAACCCTTCGAGAAGATGAAACTTCAGCTATCCGCTCAGCAGTGCAAAATTTTTCAGATAACGAAGATTTTCTAGCCAGCATTTCCCTCGTTGGGGATGGGCTGCTGATTGTGGTGAAGCGCTAGCTACTTCTTAGCCGCAGCCTTTTTGGCAGCGCTCTTAACAACACCTGTTAGGACCTTGTGCAGCTCCTGAGCCTCGGTGTCATTGATCGAAACCACCAGCCTGCCGCCACCTTCCAGGGGAACCCGCAGAACAATTAGTCCACGAGGCTCGCGCTCGGCCTCCATTGGTCCATCACCAGTTCTAGGCTTCATAGCTGCCATGAGATATGGGCTCCTTGGGCTTTTACAAACCTCAATTATCCCAGAAAACTGGGCCTTTGACCAACCCGGCTAGGAAGTAAGCCAGCTGCGCAGGCCCTTCTCCACATCAAATAAATGCCCGACAGGGAGATTCTCGTTGTCGGCATGAGCCAGAGACGGGTCTCCAGGGCCGTAGTTGATAGCCGGGATACCCAGCTGGGAAAAGCGCGCGACATCTGTCCAGCCGTATTTAGGCCTGGGATCCTGGCCGGTGGAGACAAGGAAAGCCTTGGCCCACTCAGTATTGAGTCCAGGCCTTGCGCCCACGGCCAGATCCACAAATTCGAGATCAAACTCTGGGAAAAGCTCTGCAATCACTGCCTTCGCCTCCTGCTCGCTTCGGGAAGGAGCGAAGCGGTAGTTCACCTCCACCTCACACAAATCTGGGATGACGTTGCCAGCAATGCCTGCCCTAATCGACACCGCATTCAAACTCTCTCGATAATCAAGGCCATCAACCTCAATCGTTTGGCAGTGGTAAGTGGCTAGCCTGCCAAGAATTTCAGAAGCCTTATGGATGGCATTTTCTCCCATCCACGGTCTTGCGGAATGAGCTTTGACTCCCCTGGTTGAAATCTTGACCCGCAGAGTACCGTTGCAGCCTCCCTCAACCAGTGCTGAGGTTGGCTCACACAGAATGGCAAATTTGGCATCTGCAAGTGCAGGATGGTTCTTGATCAACCGGCCCAGACCGTTCTTGCTGCTTTCGACTTCTTCGTTGTCATAGAAAATCCAGCTCACGCAAAAACTTGGATCAGTAATCTCGGCAGCTAACTTGAGCATGACAGCTACGCCACCCTTCATGTCAACCGAACCCCTTCCGACAATCACTTGCTCTCTTTCGAAGTGGTGAAGCTGAGCGGGAAGATTATTGGCAACCGGAACGGTGTCGATGTGGCCGGCAATGATTACCTTGTCACCCGAATTCTTAGTGGTCGCGACTATGGCATTACCGTCCCTGATCACACTTAGGTGAGGAAGCTGCAGGGACTGTTCGATAGCGTCCGCCAGTTTTCCCTCGCCACCAGAGACAGACTCGATATTGCAGATATCCATGGTCAGTTCGACCAGATTCTTGGACAAATTCAGAGCGCTCATCCCCAAAAGGCTACCTGTATTCTTTCTCAGGTGAGCGGCTTTCTATCAGGTGGTGCGTGGGGACACGGTCTTGCCACGCTCGCTAGCGACGGCACCGTGCTGGATGTTTGGTATCCATCACCCGCACTAGGAAATGCCCCGCAGTCTGATCTGCAGTGGTTTCCCCCTCGCCAGCTTGAGCAGGCTGACCAAACCGACTCGCTGCGGGAAGTAACCACAGAGGTGATCAGGCAGGAGAGTGAGCTTTCTCTGCCAGTTACCTCGACGGCCGATGCCTATCTAAGACTGCATTTGCTTTCACATCTGTTAGCAAAACCAAACTCCATCAATCTTGATGGACTTCTTCCCAATCTACCGATTGTCATTTTCACAAATCGAGGACCGGTTCTACCTGAGGTTTATGCCCGAAAGATTGTTGAGTTTAGACAGGCAGGTGTTGCTCCGCATTCCCTGGACAAGTTCCCGAGACTGATTGATTATGTGGCTCCAGAGAAGGTCAGAATTGCTGATGCTAATCGGGTGCGACTAGGCGCTTATCTCTCACCTGGAACCACCATCATGCATGAGGGATTCGTGAACTTTAATGCCGGAACCCTTGGAGTTTCAATGGTCGAAGGCAGGGTTTCGCAGGGCGTTGTGATTGGCGATGGTTCTGACATTGGTGGCGGCGCATCAATTATGGGAACACTCTCTGGGGGTGGTAAGCACAGGGTTGAAATCGGTGCTCGCGCACTGCTTGGTGCAAATTCCGGCGTCGGTATTTCGATTGGTGATGACTCTGTGGTCGAAGCCGGCCTCTACATTACTGCCGGCACCAAGGTGAAACTAATAGTGGACAACCGATCTCAGATTGTTAAGGCAAGTGAGCTAAGTGGGATGCCAGGGCTTCTCTTCCGAAGAAATTCACAAACTGGAGCAGTTGAAGCAATTGCTCGAGAAGGCGTTGGTGTTCAGCTCAATAAAGACCTTCACGCCTAAGAGCTGATTGAGTCCCACCCTCTGCCTTCGAGAATTTGGTCATCTAGATATACGCCTGTTCCAGAAACCACTTCACCAATAACCCGAAAGCCGACAGGTGCCGTGCCTTTGGGGAAAGTTGCCAGGAACCCATGGTCTTCCCCGCCGAAGAGAACCCAGTTGCTCGGAGAATGGTCAGTTGCTCCTCGAGACAGAATTGATTGATAGGCCTGTTCTAAAACTGCCTCATACCCAACAAGCTCACTCGATTTTATTCTTAGGCAAACGCCTGAGACTTTGGCCAAACGATTTGCATCCATGGCGAGTGAGTCAGAAATGTCGAGCATCGAAGTTGCTCCGGCTGCAGAGATTACCGATTGAATTGGTGGTTTTGGTCTGAGCTGCACAGAGACGAATTCAGGATAGGAGGCAGCTAAGGATTTGTCAGGGTGTTCAAGCAGTGCCAGTCCGCAGGCTGCTTTACCCAAAGTTCCTGCCACTGCAACTTCATCTCCGACCTTGGCTCCACTTCTTAGGATCGGTTTTCGACCCTCAAGATCTCCGTGAGCAGTAACTGAAATGACAATTTGATCCGCCAGTGCTAAGTCGCCACCAACAATTGCAGCTGTTGGCGAAAGTTCGTCAAGAGCCGACTGCAGACCCTTGGCAAAATCTTCAAGCCAAGAGATCTTGGTGCTCGAGGTGACCATCAAGGTGACAACGAGAGCTATGGGCTTTGCCCCCATCGCGGCAACGTCAGCCAAGTTGGTGCTGACGGCCTTGTAGCCAACATCAAAGCCAGAGGAATAGTCCTGCCGAAAATCCCTACCCTCGACCATCGAGTCGGTAGTCACCACAAATCTCGAGTCGCTGACTGAAATGACTGCAGCATCATCCCCAGGACCCACAAGTGTCGAATCAACCTGCCTGAAGTGTTTGGTAGTTCGGGCCAGCGCTTCTAGCTCGCCGATTTCAACCACCGTTTGGCCCTCGTAGATCACCTGACAACGCTAGCCTTAAACCAATGCGTATTTTGCTAATTGTCTTGCCCCTGCTCCTAAGCGGCTGCGCAACAACCGTGAATCTCGAAGCGGCCGAGGATGCCAATAATCCAGCGTGCGCTGAGGTCATGGTCAGGCTGCCTCAGTCTCTAGGGGAGCAAACCCAGCGCTTCACCAATGCTCAGGCAACATCCGCCTGGGGTGAGCCAACGGCCGTAATCATCAGATGTGGCCTACCACCTGTCGAAGTATCCGAACTTCCGTGCGTCACAGCAGGAGAAATCGATTGGCTAGTTGATGATTCTGCGGCCCCTAGCTATCGCTTCATAAGCTTCGCCACCGTCCCGGCAGTTGAGGTCGTAGTTGATTCCAATCGTGCATCAGGTGTGACAAGCCTCGAGGGAGTTGCTCCAGCTGTTGCCGTCTTAGGTCAAACAAAAAAGTGCAGTGAGGTTAGCAACTAGCGCTTAGCTTTTAGCCCGGTTTGAATCAAAGTTTCAACTAGCTGCGGATAGTCGATTCCGCTTGCAGCCCATAGCGATGGATACATCGAAATCGGCGTGAAGCCAGGCATGGTGTTGAGCTCCGTAATCACAAAGCCATCTTTGGTCAGGAAGAAATCTGCTCTGGCAAGTCCGCTGCAACCAAGTGCTCGAAATGCTCTGATTGCTAAATCCTGAAGGCTCTTAAGCTCAGCTGAAGAAAGTTCGACAGGAACAATCAGTTCGGCTGAATTGTCAATGTACTTGGCTTCATAGTCATAGAAGTCATGGCCGTGCACTCTAATCTCGCCAGCTTTGGAGGCAATGACCGTTCCGTCACTCTGCTCGAGAACTGAGCACTCAATCTCTCGACCAACCATCTCTCGTTCAACCAGCACCGTGTCATCGTGTTCAAATGCCCGGTCGATTGCTGTTTTCAAAGAATCAACTGTTTTTACCTTTGACACTCCCACTGAAGATCCTGATCTGGAGGGTTTCACAAAGCAGTTTGGGTTCATAAAGGACTCTGCCCTAGACAAAACGTCAATTGGATTTGCAAGGTACTCGGCCCTGCGAATAACCAAATCCTCAGAAGTCTCAATCCCAGCACTTTCAAAAATGCGCTTCGCCACAGCCTTATCCATCGCAAGCGCAGACGACAGAACGCCGTTTCCAACATAAGGAATTCCACAAAGCTGCAGCAGACCCTGGATTGTTCCATCTTCACCGTTGACACCGTGTAACACTGGAAACGCGATGTCGATTCGGCCAAGCGACTGTCCACTTTGGAGCATTAGCTCTCCCCCGCCAAGCGGCATAACTAGCTCAGGGGCGTTTTCGCTTACTGATGGATAGTCGGCGAGTTTCCAATTTGGGCTAATTGGATGATGTACGAATTTTCCAGACTTGGTGATTCCGATTGGAATTACTTCATATTTTGACTGATCGATTGCGGAGTAAATTCCAAGAGCTGTGACGCAGGAGACTGAATGCTCCGGTGATGCTCCTCCGTAGATAAGTGCCAGTTTCACTCTGATTCCACTTCCGTCGCGTCAGCCAAATTCAGCTGCTTACCAAATTCATTTGGTTTCATTCTGCCCTCAAGGACATCGCTAACCTGGGTGACAATGGGCATGTCGATACCAAGGCGCTCAGCAATTGCTATCACGGGCTCCACTGAGCTAAGTCCTTCTGCAGTTTGCTTAAGTCTTGAGAGTACCTCTGCCTTGTCAAGGCCTTGACCGAGCATTTCGCCGGCTCGGAAGTTTCTTGACAAAGAAGACTCACTGGTTGCAATCAGGTCGCCCAGACCTGCCAAACCAAACATTGTTCTTCTTCTTGCTCCGTGGGCAACAGCAAAGGCAGTGATCTCAGCCAAGCCTCTGGTCATAATCGAGGCCTTCGTGTTCTGGCCATATCCGATTCCCGACACAATTCCAATTGCAACTGCAATCAGATTCTTGAGAACTCCACCGAGCTCTGTGCCGATCACATCGTTATTTGTGAAGACTGTGAAGTAATCGCTGGAGCAAACCTTGGCAACTTCACTCGCTATCTCTTGATTCTCTCCGGCACACACCGCTGCCGCAGGTTCACCACGAGCAATCTCGAGGGCCAGGTTAGGCCCCGATAGCACGGTTATCTGAGATGAAGAAAGCCCAGTGGCTTCCTGCATGACTTCACTCATGCGCTTACCGGTTCCAAGCTCGAGACCCTTCATCAGGCTCACCAGTGTTGTGGAGGGAGGTATGAGATCTTTCCATGCGGAGAGATTTTCCCTTAGCTGCTGAGAGGGAACAGCGATGTAAACCTGCTCGGCGCTACTAAGCGCCCACGCAATGTCAGAGGTTACAGAGATATTTCCTGGCAACTGAATTCCTGGCAGATACTCATCATTGGTGCGGGATGTAGAAATTGACTCAGCCTGAGAAGATCTTCTGGCCCAGAGGGTAACTTCGCTGCCGCCATCAGCGATTACCTTGGCAATTGTTGTGCCCCAGCTTCCCGCACCTAAAACAACTATTCGGCTCAACGCTTTTTCCTGAAGTTACCGATTTCGTCCTGCTGGTGTTCTAGAGGGTCCCATAGCTTGGCTGGCGGTGCTTCTCCCCTGAGCTCACCGACAAGTGATGCAATCTTTTGCATGACCATATCGGTGGCATCGTTAATCTGCTGAGCGGTTGGATTGGTTCCAATCTCAAGATTGATTGGATCACCAATCTTTACCCTGACGGTGTGGAAGGGATTGGGACGAAACTTCCCCGTGTAATTGCCAAGTACTTTGTCGACCCCCCAGTGCGCTGCCGGAACAATCGGAACATTCAACTCGGCTGCCATTCGAATAGCGCCGCTTTTGCCTCGCATCGGCCAAAGCTGTGGATCGCGGGTAAGAGTTCCTTCGGGAAAAACAACAACCACCTGACCGGCTTTGAGAAATTCCTTAGCTGCTCGCAATGGCTCTTGATTGGATTGGCCCGTGCGATAAACAGGAATCTGTCCAACTTTCGGAAGGAGTTTTCCAAGGATTGGAATCTTAAACAAAGATGCCTTCGCGAGGTAGTGAGGAACCCGCTTCATGTGGATGTAGACCGAATAGGCAAACGCCAGCGGGTCCAGGTAGCTGAGGTGATTACCAACTAGGACATACCCGCCCTTGGGTAGCTTCTCTACCCCTTCGGTTTTTACGTTGAACATTAGGCGCAGCAGTGGAGCGAGAACGGCAGCAACGGCCACAAAAGCCAATCCGTTTTCACGCTTTGGAACCTTTGGAACCGCCAGCTCCGACATTAGCTAAGCCTCAAACTCAAAGTCGGCACCAAGGTCTTCGAGCTTGGTGAGGAATCTTTCGTAACCCCTGGAGATCAGCTGCACGTTACTGACCTTGGATGTGCCCTTGGCGGCGAGCGCCGCTAGTACGTGTGAGAATCCACCGCGTAGATCTGGAACCTTTATATCCGCCCCAATTAGCTCAGTTGGACCGGATATGACAGCGGAGTGGTTGAAGTTACGTTGACCAAACCGGCAGGGGTGGCCTCCCAGGCACTCACGATATATCTGGATGTTGGCACCCATCTGCCTAAGTGCGTCAGTGAAACCAAATCTTTGCTCATAGACAGTCTCGTGAACGATAGATAGGCCATTTGCCTGGGTTAGAGCAACTACCAGTGGCTGCTGCCAGTCCGTCATGAACCCGGGGTGAACATCTGTCTCAATTACCACTGGTTGCAGCTCAGATCCCGGGTGGTAGAAGCGAATTCCGTTGTCTTTGATCTCAAACTGACCACCGACCTTTCTATAGACATTGAGAAATGTCATTAGGTCAACCTGTGACGCGCCACCAACGAAAATGTCTCCCTCGGTAGCGAGGGCAGCGGCTGCCCAGGAGGCAGCTTCATTCCGATCCACTATTGCCCGGTGCGTAAAGCCCTTTAGCTCTTTGACTCCCTCGATTCGAATTACTCGATCGGTGTCAACGGAGATAATTGCACCCATCTTCTGCAGAATCGAAATCAGGTCGATGATCTCGGGCTCAATCGCAGCACCCGAGAGCTCTGTCTTTCCATCAGCAATCGTTGCTGTTAGTAATACCTGCTCGGTTGCCCCAACCGAAGGATAAGGAAGAGAAATCTTGTTTCCACGCAGTCCCTCTGGTGCGCTTAGTCTGGTTCCGCCAGGCAGTTTTTCGATTACTGCTCCAAAACCCCTGAGCACATCAAAATGAAAGTCCACCGGTCTTGAACCAATTTCACATCCGCCAAGACCTGGAATAAATGCTTCGCCAAGTCTGTGAAGCAATGGACCACAGAAAAGAATTGGGATTCGGGAAGAACCTGCAAATGCATCGATGTCGACCATTCGAGCCTGCTCAACATTCGCTGGATCCAGGACCATGTCACCCGTTTGCTCATCGTGGGTGATTGTTACGCCGTGCAGGTTGAGCAGTCTTGATACAACCTCAACATCGGAGATGTGCGGAACATCCAGAAGTCGCGATGGGGTTTCTCCCAGGAGAGAAGCCACCATCGCTTTTGTCACAAGATTCTTAGCGCCCTTGAGGTCAACGCGACCAGTTAGGGGCTTACCGCCCTGAATTGTGATTTGACTCAATCAGACTCCTTTGGCAGGAAGAGTTGTAGGTCTCCATGCCTGTCTTCTGGCCTCGAAGGCGGCTATCGCTGGCTCGTTCTGAAGGGTAATGCCAATATCATCGAGACCCTCCATTAGTCGCCACTTAGTGTATTCGTCGATCTCAAAGCTGACCACGGTGTCCGAAAAGCGCACCTGCTGGGCTGGTAAATCAACCTGCAGTTCTAGGCCAGGACTGGCCTCCATGGCCTCCCAGAGCAGCTGTGTGTCGCTCTCACTGATCACTCCCGTGACCAGTCCTTGCTTGCCAGCATTTCCTCGGAAGATGTCAGCAAACTTGCTGCTGAAGACTGCTTTGAAACCATAATCTCTCAGTGCCCAGACTGCATGTTCTCTCGAGGATCCGGTGCCAAAGTCACTACCCGCAATAAGTACCTGTGCATTTTTATATGCGGGCTGATTCAAGACAAATTCTGGATCATTACGCCAGTGCGCGAACAGGCCATCCTCGAAGCCAGTCTTGGTTATTCGTTTTAGGTAGACAGCCGGAATTATCTGGTCTGTATCGACATTGCTTCTTCGAAGCGGAGCACCGATACCGGAGAAAACTGAAATTCTTTCCATTATCTCTCCAGATCCGACGGTGATGAAAGTGTTCCTCTAACGGCCGTTGCCGCTGCGACAACAGGAGAGACGAGGTGAGTTCTCGCTCCTTTACCCTGTCTACCCTCAAAGTTTCTATTCGACGTGGAAGCAGCTCGCTCACCTGGCGCAAGCTGATCTGGATTCATTCCTAGACACATTGAGCAACCCGCAAAGCGCCACTCAGCTCCAAACTCTTTGAAGACCTTATCTAGGCCTTCCTCTTCAGCCTGCAGTCTCACCTTTTGAGATCCTGGAACCACCATCATGCGAACGCTGTCAGCTTTTTTTCTGCCTTTGACAATTTCTGCGGCAGCCCGCAGATCCTCGATCCGAGCATTAGTGCAGGATCCAAGAAAGACAGTGTTAACAGAAATGTCTTTCATTTTGGTGCCAGGTTTAAGATCCATGTATTCCAAAGCTCTCTCGGCTGCTGCGCGCTCAGCAGGGTCCGAGAGATCAGCCGGGTTAGGGACGCTCTCTAGCAGAGATACACCCTGGCCTGGGTTGGTTCCCCAGGTGACAAAGGGATCGAGAGTGTTGGCGTCGATGAAAACTTCTTTGTCGAAGACTGCCCCATCGTCTGTCTTGAGAGTCTTCCAATACTCCATCGCTTCATCCCAAAGCTGTCCTTCAGGCGCGTGGGGCCTTCCCTTGAGATAAGCAAAGGTTGTTTCATCCGGAGCAACCATTCCGGCTCTTGCGCCCGCCTCAATCGACATGTTGCAGATTGTCATGCGGCCTTCCATGGAAAGCGATCTGATTGCACTGCCTCGGTATTCCAGCGCATAGCCCTGTCCACCACCGGTCGATATCTTGGCAATCACAGCCAGGATGATGTCCTTGGCGGTAACCCCTGGACGCAGCTGACCCTCGACGTTGATGGCCATTGTTTTAAATGGTTTGAGAGGAAGAGTCTGAGTAGCCAGAACATGCTCAACTTCACTGGTGCCAATTCCCATGGCGAGCGCGCCAAAAGCGCCATGGGTAGAAGTATGGGAGTCTCCGCAGACAATAGTTAGTCCCGGCATGGTTAGTCCCAATTGCGGTCCAACCACATGAACAATTCCCTGGTTCTTGTCACCCAGTGAATGGAGTCTTACTTCAAACTCAGCGCAGTTTTTTCTGAGGGCTTCAACCTGTGTTCTGGAGGTTGGCTCAGCAATAGGCAGGTGAATGTCAATTGTCGGAGTGTTGTGGTCTTCAGTTGCGATTGTCAGCTCACGGCGACGAATTGGTCTATTCGCTAAGCGCAAACCATCAAATGCCTGTGGGCTTGTCACCTCATGAATCAGATGCAGATCTATGTAGAGAAGATCAGGAGCACCGTTCTCACCCTTCACTACGACGTGGTCGTTCCATAGCTTTTCGGCCAGAGTCAGTGGCTTACTTGTCATTAGATTCACCTCGCGAGTGCGTAAAAGACAAGTTTAGAGCAAGCACTAGATTGGTCGGGTGACCGATACCACCGCCACAAATTTGGCGAAAATACAGGCAAAGACTGTGAGAACTCTTGCCCTGGGGCAGGCTCTTGGTGGTTTTGGTTTTGGCTCGACTTTGTCTGTTGGCGCGATTATGGCCACTGAACTTTCTGGAAGTGCTGCCTGGTCTGGAGCTGCGGCAACTCTGAGCACGCTTGGCTCTGCCTTTGCAGCGATACCTCTTGCGAATATTGCTGCGAGGCGGGGAAGGCGGTACGCACTCGGACTTGGTGCCGGTCTAGCAATTCTCGGAGCTATCGGAATGATTACCGCAGCAGCGCTGCGTTCATTTCCGGTTGAACTTATCGCACTGTTCTTTTTAGGATCAGCAAATGCTGTTTCTCTGCAGGCGCGCTTTGCAGCCGCCGACATTCCAACTAGCAGGCCTAAGGCAAAAGATATTTCAATAGTTGTCTGGGCAACCACCTTTGGTGCTGTCATTGGTCCGAACCTAATTGCTCCAGGTGAGACACTGGGTGTCACACTGGGCCTTCCTCACCTAGCAGGCCCATTTCTACTGACCATACTGGCCCAAACACTTTCAACATCCGTGTTCTGGTTTGGGTTGAAGCCAGATCCTCTACTTCTGGCGCAGAAGATTGATAGCGAAAAGCAGAATCTCGTGCGGAGAAAATTCCGTGAGGCAATTCCGATTATCAGGCAAAAACCAATTGCTGCTTTTGCTGTAATCAGCATTGCCCTAAGCCACATGGTGATGGTGTCTGTCATGTCCATGACTCCAGCTCACCTAAGCATTACTGGACACTCACTCTCCGATGTTGGATTCACAATTTCTCTACATGTGGCTGGGATGTATGCGCTATCCCCTATCTTTGGAATTATCAGCGACAGATTTGGTGCTAGAAGGACAATCGTCCTTGGTCAGCTAATACTTCTTCTGTCACTGGGAGTTTCAGGGTTTGGTGCAAACAACTTTTCAATGGTCGTGCTGGGTCTGTTTCTCCTGGGCCTAGGTTGGTCATCGGCAACGGTTGCAGGAAGTGCTCTGCTCAGCGAGTCTTTAGACATTTCGGAAAAGCCAGTTGTTCAGGGGTTGAGTGATTCGCTAATGAACCTCTCGGGAGCTTTTGGTGGTGCGATATCGGGAACTATCCTGATCCTCTTCGGCTTCGCAGGATTGAATGCTGCTGCCCTGCTGCCGGTAGTGCTAATTGTTTTCGCCACTGCTTATTCGAGAAGGTGGCGGTAAAAAAAAGAAATCCCGCTCCCGAGATTTTGTCATCAAGAGCGAGATTTGTGACCCCAGGGGGATTTGAACCCCCGCTACTGCCGTGAGAGGGCAGCGTCCTAGGCCGCTAAACGATGGGGCCTAATTTGTAACTTAGAAATCATGCCACAGATAGACGCGAGGGGCAATCTATCGAGTGAGAAGGGTTAGCCCACCTGGCGTGACGGTAGCTGAAAATGGTGCTGGGCCAATGATTTCTCCATCGCAAGAAATTGGAAAACCTTTGTTTTCGACACGAATTTGCTTCGCTTTGAAAATCTCAACCTCTGGGTACTTAACGTGCTCACCTGCGTAAACCTTGGGAAAGATCTGTAGAAGCTTTACTCTCGATACCTCGTGGAGGATAAACACTTCTAATTCACCGTCGGTGATCTCAGAAGAGGGTGAAATTTTCATTCCTCCACCAAAATTCTTGACGTTTGCTACTCCGCAAAGCATCGCAGCGAAATTTCTTTCAACTCCATCTGCAACCAGTCGATACTGAATGGGCTTGAACTTCGGAAGTTCGAGCAGCATTGCCGCCACATAAGAATTTGGACCCTTGGGCCAGGTTAGTGTGTTTGCTTTGGCAGCACACAATGCATCAAAGCCTGCGGAGATTGAACCAAGGGACCAAAAAGACCGGTAAGCAGTTTCTATCCACATGACATCGACACGTTTTGGTTTTGTCAAAGACTCTGAAATGTTGAAGGCAGCGCCCTCTGGATCGTTGAGAGCAATCCCGAGTTCTCTGACCTGATCATTTCCACTTCCAGCTGGAATCAGCCCCAGTGGCAGTCCGGTCTCCATTGCCACATTTACGCCGAGCTGACTGGTTCCGTCACCACCAATTGCGACAACTCCGGAAAGATTTTCTGCTTCTTCGAATGCTCTCGATTTAGCAAGTTCTGCACTGTCGGAACTCAGATCGAGTGTTGGGATTCCAATTTCTCGAAAGGCCGCAACTGCCCTCTCGCCGACAAGGTTGCCTCGGCCTCGGTTCGCGGCTGGATTTACAATCAGACCCAGTGGCTTCATTGCCACCTCCTAATATCGACAAAGATAGACCTATAGGAGCTTGAGCGCTATGAAAATTTCGAAGTTCGAACATGCCCTTTTGGTCATAGAGGTCGAGGGCAGTGAGCTGGTGATTGACCCGGGTAGCTACTCAACGCTTCCTCGGCTTCAAAATGTTGCAGCTGTAGTTCTCACGCATCTGCACGACGACCACAGCTTTGCGCCTCATGTCAAAGCAATCAAAGAGCAATTCCCCATGGCCTCGGTGTTTGGCACACAGGAGGTCGCCAACAAGCTAGAGGACTTAGATGTAAAAGTGGTCTTCCACGGTGACAGGCACCAGGCGGGATCATTCACCCTGGACTTTTTTGGTGATCTGCACCAAGTTATTCACCGCTCAATTCCGCTAGTCCAAAATGTTGGCGTGATGGTGAATTCAACTCTCTACTATCCGGGAGATAGCTACACAATCCCGGAACAAAGGGTCGAGATACTGGCCTGCCCCTCGAGTGCCCCCTGGCTAAGAATTTCTGATGTGATTGATTTTCTCGATCAGGTCAAACCAATCAACTGCTTCCCCACTCACAACGCTCTTCTATCTGAGCAGGGGCACACGCTACAAAACGGTCGAATCAAAGAGATCGTTGAAAAGCATGGCGGATCTTTCCGATACTTGACAGTTGGAGAAGCCTGGGATATCTAGAGAGCAATAATTACAGCGGCAATTAGTGTGGCCGCAGTCGGACCTCCCCAGAGCCTTTTCTCTTTTTGACTTCGAGTGATGTTGTTTGCAATTGCTGATAAGCCCGCAAAACCAACGAGTCCCCAGTTGACAACCTGATTTAAATCAGCCGCCAGTATCGGTGTCAGGACACCTAGTTGGGCGAGGTAGTGCCCGGCGATTGCTAAAGCGAAGACCATTGAAAAGAAGCTTGCGACTCTGAAGCCTGGTGGTAACACGCCTGCTCTTTGGCCGCCAAATGCATACTCCCCAAGAGGAGCACCCAGGACAAGCGCGAGTTGAAATAGTGCGAGGGCGATAAAGAAGAAGACTAGAAATCCACCGGCTATTGCTTCAAGCATCTGTGAACCTTCTTTGCTGGGGTGCCTGGACTCGAACCAAGAACAAATGAACCAGAATCATTCGTGTTGCCAATTACACCACACCCCATCAGGGACGCTACGTCGCTCGGACAATCTTAGTGGGCTTGAGAAAAGGCCTCTAGCCGAGCAAGGGAGCGAGATTTTCCAAGTATTTCGAGGCACTCAAATAGCGGTGGGGTTACCCGTCTTCCAGAGATAGCAGTTCTCACGACCGCAAAAGCATCGCGTGGTTTCAGACCTTCTTTTTCAATAAGTCGATCGCTCAATGCCTGCTGAATGCTGGCAGTCTGAAAGTCATCCAGCTTCACAAGCTCCTCAGCAGCCATCTTGGTAATTGACCCGGCACTCTCAGGAAGTTGGGCAACAACCCCATCTTCAAAGGTGATTTCCTCGGCGAAGAGGAAGCCCACCATCCCAGGAACTTCGCTCAAGACGGTAACTCGCTCCTTTACAAGTGGAATGGTGGCGTTTAATACTGAAAACTCTTTATCGCTTGGATTTCTAGAAATCACTCCAGCTGAAATCAGATATGGCAAAACTCTCTCGGCAAACTGATCATCAGTCAGAAGTCTGATGTGGGCAGCATTGATGGCATCCGCTTTCTTCTGGTCAAAGCGAGCGGGATTAGGATTCACGCTGGCCACATCAAACCTCTCGCACATTTCATTGAGAGTGAAAATGTCTCGATCCGCCGCGATTGACCATCCCAGCAAGGCCAGGTAGTTCAGCAGTCCCTCACGAATGAAGCCTCTATCGCGGTGAAGAAACAGATTGCTCTCGGGATTTCTCTTAGAGAGCTTTTTGTTTCCCTCCCCCATGACGAAAGGCAGGTGGCCGAACCTTGGCACAAACTTGGCAATTCCAGCCTCGTACATGGCGTTGTAAAGCACAATCTGGCGAGGCGTGGAAGAAAGAAGGTCTTCACCTCGAAGCACGTGAGTCACTCCCATTAGAGCATCATCAACTGGGTTGACCAATGTGTAGAGCGGCTCTCCTCCTGGTCTAACTAGAACAAAATCAGGGAAAGAACCAGCCGGAAAAGAGATCTCTCCTCTCACCAGATCAGTAAATTTGATTTCCTCGTTCGGAACCCTCAGTCGAAGAGCAGGCTGTCTTCCCTCTGCAAGATAGCGCTGGCGATCAGATTCACTTAGATCCCGCTCTGAGTTGTCGTAGCCAAGCTGAACAGCGCGGCCATTGGCCTTATTTCGCTCTTCTATTTCTTCGGCTGTTAGAAAGCTTTCATACACGTGGCCGGATTCCTTAAGTTTCTCGATGACTTCTTGGTAAATCTGACTGCGCTCACTTTGACGGTAAGGAGCATTAGGACCACCGACATCAATACCCTCATCCCAGTCCAGACCAAGCCAGCGAAGAGCCTCGACAATCTGCTCGTAGCTTTCTTCACTATCTCTGGATGAATCCGTGTCTTCGATTCGAAAAATGAACTTTCCGCCTTGGCTTCTTGCATAGGCCCAATTGAAAAGTGCTGTTCGGACAAGGCCAACGTGAGGAGTTCCAGTTGGGGATGGGCAAAACCGAACGCGAATGTCTTTGCCATTGGCAGAAGTGATTGGTGCGTTGAGAACAGTCATAATCGGAAAATAGCCTAGGCCACAGGATTGCTAAGCAGGCCGATGCCCTCAATCTCGCACTCGACAAGATCACCAGAGGCAAAGCTAGAAATGCCAGCCGGTGATCCAGTCAGAATCACATCCCCCGGGTTGAGGGTCAAATTCTCACTCACATAGGCAAGTAGGTCGTAGGGGGAGCTCACCATCATTGAGGTGTTGCCTCTTTGCCGCACCTGACCGTTAACGCGAGAGACTAATTCCTTATTTTCAGGATCAAAGTCTGTTTCAATCCATGGACCAAGAGGGCCGAAGGTGTCGAAGGCTTTACTCCTGGCCCACTGCAGATCAGAGAATTGAACATCTCTTGCGGTCACGTCGTTTGCAACTGTGAAACCCAGAACGTAGTCCTTGGCATTTAGCTTGGAAACGTTCTTAGCCTTTTTGCCCACCACCATGGCAAGCTCCACTTCGAGCTCGACCTGGTTGGACTGGCGAGGAAGAACGATTTGTTCCCCAGAACCAATCAGGGAACTGGGGGGTTTGAAGAACATTAGAGGCTCAGCCTGGGTGCTCTGACCCATCTCCGCTGCATGCTCCTGAAAATTCAGCCCAATGCAAATGATTTTGCTCGGCTCAACTGGGGGCAATAGTTTCACGGCAGCTAGAGGAAATGTTTGTCCAGTTCGCTCTATGCCCTCGAGAAATGATTTTGCGAGAACTTGAACACTCTCACCATCTACGACACCGTAGTGTGAGGTTCCGTCAATGGAAAACCTGGCTAAACGCACGCCTCTAGTCTGCCAGCTTTACAAGCCATCCGTGGCGATCAGCAACCCGGCCATACTGGATGTCAGTAAGTTCCTGCCTGAGCGAGACGGTCAGCTCGCCTGGCCTTTGGCCTGAGACTTCAATTTCACCATTTTTGGACTTGAATAAGCCGACCGGCGTTATCACCGCTGCCGTGCCGCAGGCAAAAACCTCGACGAGGTCTCCAGAACTTGCGCCCTTCTGAAGTTCTGCTAACGAAAACTTTCTCTCCTGTATAGACACTTTTCGATCTTTCAGCAAAGTAATTACAGAGTCTCTCGTGATTCCGTGAAGGATTGTTCCGTCAAGAGGAGGAGTAATCACTGACCCATCTTTGAAAACAAAGAAAAGATTCATTCCGCCCAGTTCTTCAATGTAGGTCGAAGTATCTGCATCCAAGAACATCACCTGTGAGCAGCCATTTGCATTCCCCTCTTGCTGAGCCAAGAGGCTGGCTGCGTAGTTACCGCCCGTCTTTGCCTCTCCAGTTCCGTGCTTGCCTGCTCTTGCCGAATCCAGTGCAATCCAAATGCTGACTGGCTTAATACCTCCGGTGAAGTAGGGGCCAACGGGTGAAGCTATTACCCGGTATTCGACTCTTTGCGCAGCGCGAACTCCAAGGAAATTCTCTGCTGCAATTTCAAATGGCCTGAAGTAAAGAGTCTTTTCTCCCTCCGGCGAAGGAACCCAATCGCCATCAACTGAAATCAATTGACGCAGGGATTCAACGAACGTTTCTACAGGCAGTTCAGGCAGTGCCATTCTCTTGGCTGACTTTTGCAGTCGGCGCCCGTTCATTTCTGGACGAAAAGTCCAAATCGATCCGTCCTGGTGACGATACGCCTTAATACCCTCGAAAATCTCTTGCCCGTAGTGAAGAACAGCTGCGCTGGGGTCCATCAGGATTGGACCATAGGGAATCACCTCGTGTGAGTGCCAGCCCTTTTCCTTTTCCCAAACCACAACCACCTGGTGATCAGTGAAGTGTGTTCCAAAAGTGGGATTAGCAATAATCTTCTCTCGCTCTGCAGCTGGAGTTGGATTCTGTGACTTAGTGACTTGAAATTGCAACTCTTAGATCCTCTCCAGAATCGATTTTGCTATTTCGCTGGTGCCCTTAGCCTGCCCGGCAAGTAGGTCGCTAGCAACCGCTTTTTCAATTCTCTCAGCTTCCTCTTTGAATCCAAGATGTGAGGCGAGCATTCCCGCGCTCAAAATGGCAGCGGTTGGGTTTGCTAGAGACTTGCCTGCGATGTCTGGAGCAGATCCATGAACAGGCTCAAACATCGATGGGAATTTGCCCGTCGGGTTTAGGTTTCCTGAAGCTGCCAGACCAATTCCGCCGGTGATGGCTGCTGCCAAATCGGTGATGATATCTCCAAATAGATTGTCGGTAACTATGACATCAAATCTCTCGGGAGATGTGACCATGTGGATAGTTGCAGCATCAATATGCATGTAGTCATGGGTGACCCCGGGGTAATCTTGCGCAACCTCGGCGACAATTCTGGACCAAAGTTTGCCGGCATGAATAAGGACGTTTGTCTTGTGGACCAAGGTCAGGTGTTTTCTTGCCCGCTTGCTTGCCAATTCAAAAGCGTATTCAACAACGCGCCTAACTCCGTGAGCCGTATTCACTGATACTTCATTGGCTAGCTCATTGTCGGTGCCGGTTCTTAGTGAGCCACCGTTTCCAACGTAGAGGCCCTCTGTGCCTTCCCTCACCACAACAAAATCAATTTCAGTTGGATTACTGAGGGGGGACGTAACTCCCGGGAATAGTCGGCTCGGTCTTAGATTTACATAGTGATCAAATCCAAAGCGGACCTTGAGTAACAGACCACGCTCTAAAACTCCAGGTGGAACCCGTGGATCACCAATAGCTCCAAGCAAAATGGCATCGTGCTGCGCAAGGCCTTCCATTTCCTTATCGCTGAGAATCTCGCCTGTTGCAAGGTACCTGCTAGCTCCGAAGTCATAGTTGGTTGTCTCAACCTCAACGTCTTGAATAGCTTTTTTAAGCGCAGCCAAGGCAGGCTCAATTACCTCAGGACCAATTCCATCGCCTGGGATAACTGCAAGATTCAGCTTTTTCAAATCTTTCCTGGTTCCTTATTAATCAATCACTACTTCAAGATTCAGCTCTGAAGCGGCATTGGCGACAGAACCTCCATTTACGAGTTCCCCTGAAAATCCAAGTTCTCGCATGATATCGATCGCCTGCCCCGCTCTATTACCGCTCCGGCAGTAGATGTAATAATCGGCACTCTTATCTAGCTGCTCTAATTGCTCCTTGAAATTCGAATCGGCTATACCAATTCGGATAGCCCCTTTCAGGTGACCACTAGCCCATTCTTCTTCAGTTCTGACATCAATAATCGCCGCATACATCTCCGGACTCCTCTGCTCTTGGCTACAGCCAGCAAGACCAAAGCTCGCAAGCACTGAAAGTAAAAGAACAGGGAGAGTCTTTCTAATGACTTGACCACGAGCAGGACTATTTAGCATGAGAGCTCCCTTCATCTGACTAGTACTCATCGGAAATGGATATGGAGCGCATCAAATCTGCCTGAATTTGCTGGCGCAGGGATTCTAATAATTCGGCCGAGATTGGTGAATCTACTGTTATAACGCTCAGTGCTTTTCCGCCGCGCTGCTGTCTGGCGATGGTCATTCCCGCGATGTTTATTCCGGCTTCAGCAAAAGCTTTGCCGTAAATGGCAACAATTCCCGGCCTGTCTTGGTAAACCATGACCACCAGGTTCTCGGCCATCGCAAGTTCTACGTCATACCCATTTATGGAGACGATCTTTTGGTGATGCTTTGGTCCAATTACAGTACCGCCAGCAGACACAACCGACCCATCCGAGAGAACAGCCTTGAGAGTTGTGACATTTCTGTATTCATCACTCTTAGTGTCTTGGCTTAGTCTCACCTCAACACCGCGCTGCTCAGCAAGTAGCGGCGCATTCACGTAGGAAACCTGCTCCGTAACCATCGTTTGGAAAAGACCCTTCAAAGCAGCTAGCTTCAAGACCGTTACATCGTGAGCCGCAATCTCTCCCCTAGCCTCAAACTCAACAGAAACAATCGAAGTGTGGGCAAGTCCCGCAACAATCTGACCAAGTTTCTCAGCCAGAGGAATACCTGGTTTTACCGATGCGTCTATCACACCACCTGCAACGTTGACAGCATCGGGAACTAGATCTCCTGCTAGTGCTAATCGCACCGACTTGGCTACCGATATACCTGCTTTTTCCTGCGCCTCATCGGTTGATGCTCCAAGATGCGGGGTTAGAACTACATTTGGTAGGCCAAGCAGAGGCGATCCGACAGGAGGCTCAGCGACAAATACGTCAAGACCAGCACCGGCAATTTGACCTTTGGTGAGTGCCTCGTACAAAGCATCTTCATCGATTATGCCGCCGCGAGAACAGTTGACAATTCTCAGATTAGGTTTTGCCATAGCAAATTGCTTCTTGCCAACTAGCCCAGTTGTTTCGGAAGTCTTGGGAATGTGGACAGTTATGAAATCGCTGCGCTTCATGACGTCTTCTAGCGAAACTAGCTCGACGCCGATTTGCTCAGCTCTGGCCTGTGTGACGTAAGGGTCGTATCCGATTAGAGTCGCTCCGAAACCTGCCAAGCGCTGAGCGACTAGGGTTCCGATTCGGCCCAGGCCAATAATTCCAATTGTCTTTTCATAGAGCTCTACGCCCGTGAACTTGTTTCGCTTCCACTCTCCACCTGACAAAGAGGTGTGGGCTGCGGGGATGTGGCGCGAAAGAGCCATCAGATGCCCAATCGCTAATTCAGCGGCAGAAATAACGTTCGAAGTTGGCGCATTTACGACCATAACTCCGGCAGAAGTAGCTGCCTTGATATCCACATTGTCGAGACCAACACCAGCTCTGGCGATTACCTTGAGCTTTGGGGATTTACTAATTGCCTCCTGATCCATCTTGGTCGCAGAGCGAATCAGAACTGCACTGGCATCGGCAAGCGCAGAAAACAGTGCCGTGCGATCAGTGCCATCGACCTGACGAATCTCGAAGTCAGGTCCTAGCGCAGCCACCGTGGCAGGCGAAAGCTCCTCGGCTATAAGAACAATAGGTTTGGTCAATGGTCTGCCTGACGGTGTGTGGCGGTTTATCTATAGGTTAGCGAGCGATTAGGAACGTGGACAGGTGCAGAGCTGGCTGTCAGGAACCCCAGCCAGTGCTTCCTCCACATGCTCTCCGCATCCCTTCCAGGTGATTTTTCCGCAGGATTCGCAATTTACCTGTGAGCACATTTCTATCCTCTTTCCTAATCTTCTGTGGCTATCTAGCCGCTGAACCCTCTTTGTAGTCATCATCGTTCTTAATCCAGCTGAAAAGCTTGCGCAGTTCTCGACCGGTGGCCTCGATTGGGTGGGCTTCACCCTTGGCCCTTAGAGCCTTGAACTCAGGGGCACCGGCATCTTGATCAGCAATGAATCTCTTGGCAAAAGCTCCGGATTGAACATCGGCCAGAACGGCCTTCATGTTCTCTTTGACGCGAGGGTCGATGACTCTCGGACCGGAAACATAGTCGCCATACTCCGCGGTGTCAGAAACACTCCAGCGCTGTTTTGCAATACCACCCTCATACATCAGATCAACGATGAGCTTCAGCTCGTGCAGCACCTCGAAGTAGGCAATCTCCGGCTGATAACCAGCCTCGGTCAAAACTTCAAACCCATACATAACAAGCTGAGAGGCACCACCGCAAAGCACCGCCTGCTCACCAAAGAGGTCTGTCTCAGTCTCTTCCGTGAAAGTGGTCTTAATGGTTCCAGCCCGAGTTCCACCAATTGCCTTCGAGTAGGAAAGTCCCACATTGAAGGCGTTGCCGGAGTAGTCCTGCTCGACTGCAATCAGGTTTGGTACACCACGACCAGAGGCAAATTCTCTGCGAACAATGTGGCCAGGGCCCTTCGGTGCAACCAGGAAAACATCAACGTTGGCCGGGGGCTTTATAAATCCAAAACGAATTGAGAATCCATGACCAAAGACTAAAGAGTCCCCTGGCTTGATGTTTGGAGCAATTTCATTTGCGTAAAGATCACGCTGTTTTGGATCTGGAACCAAAACCACTGTGACATCTGCCCACTTCACTGCCTCACTCGGCGCAAGAACCTTCAGTCCCTGCTCTTCTGCCTTGGCAGTGGACTTCGAGCCAGGCTGCAGACCAACAACTACATCCACACCTGAATCCTTGAGGTTCAAAGCGTGGGCATGACCCTGGGAACCAAAGCCCAGGACAGCGACCTTCTTTCCCTGAATAATTGAAAGGTCGGCATCCTTGTCATAAAAAATTTCGGCCACTTTTTTTCTTTCTGTTAGTTGTTTACTTGAGTACTTTTTCGCTCATTGACTTTGAACCCCTGGAGATCGCGATGGCTCCGGACTGAACGAGTTCCTTAATTCCAAATGGTTCCAAAACCTTGATAAATGCTTTGCACTTAGCACTGTCACCAGTTACTTCAATAACCACCGAGTCACTTACGACGTCAATCACGCGAGCTCGGAACAGGGTGACTGCTTCCAAGACTTGCGACCGAGTCGAAGCGTCAGTTTTCACCTTCACCAGCATGTGGTCTCGGGCAACGGAGATGTCAGGCTCTAGCTCAACAATTTTCAGCACATTTACTAATTTGTTGAGCTGCTTTGTCACCTGCTCAAGTGGTTGACCATCAAGGCTGACAACTACTGTCATGCGCGAGACTCCCTCAACCTCTGTGGTGCCTACTGCAAGGGACTCAATGTTGAATCCACGTCTTGCGAATAGCGCGGCCACGCGGGTGAGAATACCTGGCTTGTCTTCTACCAAAAGAGAAAGAACATGCTGACTCATGGCTTACTCCTCCCCATCCCAGATTGGAGCGGCATCGCGTGCATACTGAACTGCATCGTTGGAAACACCAGCAGGAACCATCGGCCAGACCATGGCATCTTTTCCAACGATGAAGTCAATGACAACTGGTCTGTCATTGGTTTCAATAGCTAGCTTGATTGCCTTGTCAACGTCCTCTTCTCTTTCGACTCTGATTGCAAGACATCCGTAGGCTTCAGCTAATTTCACAAAGTCGGGAACCATGACGGAGTCGGTTCCGGTGTGAAGATCGGTGTTTGAGTAGCGAGAGTTATAGAAAAGTGTCTGCCACTGCCTCACCATACCCAGAGAAGAGTTATTGATAATCGCAACCTTGATTGGAATCTGGTTGATTGTGCAGGTTGCTAATTCCTGATTAGTCATCTGGAAACAGCCATCGCCATCTATTGCCCAAACCAACTTCTCTGGAAGAGCGACCTTTGCGCCCATGGCAGCCGGAACGGCATAGCCCATAGTTCCAGCACCCCCCGAATTTAGCCACGTATTGGGGTTTTCATACTTTATAAATTGTGCAGACCACATCTGGTGCTGACCAACACCTGCAGCATAAATAGCATCCGGACCAGAAATTTGCCCGATTCGCTCAATTACATACTGCGGTGCGATCTTTCCATCGTCTAAATCGGTGTAGCCAAGCGGATAGCGCTCCTTTAGTCCGTTTAGGTAATTCCACCACTCGCTGATGTCGTACTTAGAGCCCTTGATCTGGCGCTCCAATTCTTCGCTCAGAAGTCCGATCACAACCTTGGCATCGCCAACAATGGGGACATCAGCGTGACGAATCTTGCCAATTTCGGCCGGATCAATATCAACGTGAATTACCTTGGCTCCACGCGCAAAGGTTTTCACGTCACCTGTAACGCGGTCGTCAAAGCGAGCGCCGAGAGTAATAAGTAGGTCAGCTTTCTGAAGGCCAGTAACCGCAGGAACTGTTCCGTGCATGCCTGGCATTCCCAGGTGCTGCGGGCTGGAATCAGGGAAAGCGCCTCGTGCCATCAGAGTCGTTGTAACCGGCGCACCAGTTATCTTGGCAAGACGAAGAAGCTCCTTGTTTGCACCAGCTCTGATTACGCCGCCGCCGACATAAAGAATCGGTTTCTTGGACTGCAGAATCAGCTCAGCAGCAGCCTGAATCTGTTTGCCGTGTGGATCGCTGATGGGCTTGTAGCCAGGAGTTAGATCCTGCTGCGGGGGCCAGACAAACTCAAACTTTGCATTCTGTGCATCTTTAGCAACGTCAACCAGCACAGGTCCTGGTCTTCCAGTAGTTGCAATGTGCACGGCTGACGCCATTACCGCCGGAATGTCGGCAGCATTGGTCACCAAGAAGCTGTGCTTGGTAATTGGCATCGTTATGCCCACGATGTCAGCTTCCTGAAAAGCATCAGTTCCAATTGCGTGTGAGTTCACCTGTCCAGTGATTGCTAAAAGTGGAACTGAGTCCATGTGAGCATCTGCAATGGCTGTCACCAAGTTGGTAGCACCAGGACCCGAAGTTGCAATACATACTCCGAGCTTTCCGCTGGCAGCGGCATAACCTTCCGCTGCATGGCCTGCACCCTGCTCGTGACGAACCAGAATGTGACGAATCTTTTTCGAATCCATCAAAGGGTCATAGGTAGGCAGGATAGCTCCACCTGGCAAACCAAACACAGTGTCAACGCCAAGCAGCTCGAGCGAGCGAATGATGGCCTGAGCACCGGTTAGTGTTTCACTCATCTGGTCTCCAAAAAACAAAAATTAGCCGCAGTAGGCGCCCTCCGACGCGGAGTGCACCATTTTGATGAACTTTCCAAGAACACCACGCGTGTAGCGCGGGGGCAGTGGCTGCCACTGCTGCTTCCTTGCAGCCAGCTCTTGCTCGTCGACCAGTAAGTCAAGCGATCGAGCTGCAACATCGACTCGAATCAAGTCTCCATCCCGAACCAGTGAAATCGGGCCACCCTCGGTAGCCTCTGGTGAGATGTGGCCGATACACAGGCCGGTTGTGCCGCCTGAGAATCTGCCGTCCGTCAATAGTAGGACATCCTTGCCCAGACCTGCACCCTTAATTGCACCTGTAATGGCAAGCATCTCCCTCATACCAGGACCACCCTTTGGTCCCTCGTAGCGGATGACTACGACGTCCCCAGCCTTGATTTCGCCCTTGGTCAGCGCCTCCATGGCTGCCGCCTCACGCTCAAAGACCCTGGCTGGTCCTTCAAACTTCTCAAGATCGAATCCAGCTGTTTTGACAACTGCTCCCTCAGGGGCCAGCGACCCTTTGAGGATAGAGATGCCGCCGGTCTTGTGAATTGGGTTACTCATTTCGCGAATGATCTTGCCGTCTGGATCTGGTGGATTGATTTGGCTTAGGTTCTCAGCCATCGTCTTACCAGTTACCGTAAGCACGTCTCCGTGCAGCAGTCCGGCATCGAGAAGAGCCTTCATTACAACCGGAACACCACCAACGCGATCGACATCGTTCATAACGAAATCACCAAAAGGCTTTAGGTTGCCAAGGTGTGGGACCTTGTCGGAAATGCGGTTGAACTCCTCCAGCTTCAGCTCAACCTCAGCTTCTCTAGCAATTGCTAGTAGGTGAAGAACAGCATTAGTAGATCCACCAAAAGCCATCAGAACTGCAATCGCATTCTCAAATGCTTTCTTGGTAAGTATCTGTCTGGCAGTGATGCCTTTAGCAATCAGATTTACAACAGCTTCGCCGGAGCGGTGAGCCCAAAGATCGCGTCTTCTATCCGCAGATGGTGGAGCGGCAGAACCTGGAAGACTCAGACCGAGTGCTTCTCCGATGGAAGCCATGGTGTTTGCGGTATACATTCCGCCACAGGCTCCCTCACCAGGGCAGATTGCTCTTTCAATTCGATCTAAATCTTCTTCGCTGAGCTTGCCAGCTTTGCAGGCACCAACCGCTTCAAAGGCGTCAATGATGGTGACCTGCTTTTCAGTCCCGTCGGTGAGTTTCACCCATCCTGGCGCGATTGAACCGGCATATAAAAAGACTGCCGATACATCTAAACGCGCGGCAGCCATCATCATTCCTGGAAGCGACTTGTCACAGCCAGCAAGAAGGACCGCACCGTCAAGTCGCTCGGCCTCCATAACAGTCTCGACGGAGTCGGCAATGACCTCGCGAGAGACCAGGGAGAAGTGCATTCCCTCGTGACCCATAGAAATGCCATCTGACATAGAAATGGTTCCAAACTTCATGCCGAAGCCTCCGGCTGCATGAACACCCTGCTTAGACGCATCCGCGAGGCGATCGAGCGAGAGATTGCAGGGGGTTACCTCATTCCATGAAGAAGCAATACCAATCTGCGGCTTTACCCAGTCCTCATCCCCCATTCCAACTGCGCGCAGCATTCCCCTGGCGGGTGCTCGCTCGATACCGTCTGTGACTACGTGACTGCGGGGCTTCATCGGATTAGGCATGGGTCAATCATACGTTCACCAGCTAGTACCCTGAGAGAGTGGATTTCAACGACACCACCAAGATTCCAACTGGTCTGACTCTCTATTCGATGGCAGCCCAGCGGGCTGCGCGCGAAGTCATCTACAGCTACTCGACCTCATTTGGTTTGGCGACCCGGCTGCTGGGTAAGAAATACCAGTCTCACGTTGAAAACATTTACGCCCTGGTGAGAGTTGCCGATGAGATTGTTGATGGTTCCGCCGCTGAGGCAAAAGAGCTCGCCCCCGGAGTTATTCCAGAGAAGCTGCTTTCGGAGTTTGAAGAGGAAACCTACCGAGCAATGGAACTTGGCTATTCCACCAACCTGGTCATCCATGCCTTTGCCCAAACCGCCAGATATGCCGGGATAGGCAAAGACATTGTCGAGCCCTTCTTCTTCTCAATGCGCCAAGACCTAACTGAGACAGTTCACGATCAAGCCTCCTTTGAGAAATATGTTTATGGCTCGGCCGAGGTAGTCGGTTTGATGTGTCTTGCGGTCTTCATGGCCGAGGGTAGCTACACCGCCGAGGAAAGAGAACAACTAGTGCGAGGTGCAAGGGCCTTGGGTAGTGCTTTTCAAAAGGTGAATTTCCTTCGGGATTTGGCAGCTGATTTCAAAAGACTTGGCCGAAGCTACTTCCCGGGTGTCATAGTCGACAGCTTCAATGAAGAGACAAAGATGCAACTTGTGAAAGACATTGATGCTGACCTAGCTGTCAGTTCCGATTCGCTTGGCCTTTTGCCGACTTCGGCCAGAAGAGCGGTTACCGCCGCTCAACTGCTATTCGAGAGTCTCAACCGCCAGATCGAAAAGACTCCGGCCAGTGAACTAATTGACCGAAGGATTAGCGTCAGCAGCTCTAAGAAGCTGCTGGTCCTGATCAGATCCATGATTGGAGCAAAAGCTTGACCAAAAAAGCGGTTGTTATTGGTGGCGGAATTGCTGGATTAGCAACAGCTGCACTTCTTGGAAAATCCGGAATGCAAGTTGATCTTTTCGAATCAAGGGACTCGATAGGCGGTCGAGCTTACCTATGGGAAAAAGATGGCTTTCGCTTTGACATGGGACCCAGCTGGTATCTGATGCCTGACGCCTTTGAGCAGTTCTTTAGGCTCATGGGGACTTCCGCCAGTGAACAGCTGAACCTCGTCAGGCTGGATCCTTCTTATCAGACCCGCAACGAAGGCCTCGGAGACAAGATTCCTATGCCCAAAGATTTGCCCGGCATTCGAAAGATGTTCGATGAGATTGAACCTGGATCCGGAAAGAACTTAGATCGCTACCTGCAAAGCGCTGAGGAAGCATACGAGCTGTCCATCAAACACTTCCTATATACAAACTTTCGGGATATCAGGAGCTTTCTCCATCCAGATGTTCTCAAGCGTCTCGGAAGGTTCCTGAGACTTCTAACTACCTCTTTATATGACTTTTCGGGGAAGTATGTCAAAGATGAGCGACTGAAAAAGATGCTTAATTTTCCGGCGGTGTTCCTAGGGGCATCCCCCTATGACACTCCGAGCATGTATCACCTGATGACTCACGTGGACATGAACCAGGGAGTTTTCTATCCGCAGGGTGGTTTTCACTCAGTTATTCAAGCCATTGCTGGATTGGCAAAAGCTAATGGCGTGACAATCCACACTTCATCCCCAGTCCAGAGAATCCTTGTTGAAAATAGCAAGGCAGTGGGGGTGGAATTGGCGACTGGAAATGTCCGTGCCGATTTAGTTGTTGCAACGGCTGACCTCCAGCACGTTGAAACCAAGCTCTTGGATTCTGCCCACCAGACCTACCCGCAATCGTGGTGGGATAAGAAGGTTCCAGGACCTTCGGCACTACTTATGTATCTAGGTGTCAAAGGAAAGATCTCAGAACTAGATCACCACACACTTTTGTATACCAAAGACTGGAAAACCAATTTCGCTGAGGTCTTCCATAAAGCTGATGGCAAACGCAAAGTTCCGTCACCAGCTTCGCTTTATGTCTGCATGCCATCTAAGACGGACAGAAGCGTTGCACCTGAGGGATTTGAAAACATCTTTGTCCTAGTGCCAATCGCTGCCGATCCATCGATAGGTCGAGGCGGCATCAATGGGGCAGGTGATGAAAAGCTTGAAAAAGCTGCGGATCAAGTAATTGACCAAATCTCGAAGTGGTGCAAGATTCCTGATTTGGCTGACCGGATTGTACTTAGGCGAACAGTTGGACCCATGGACTTCGTCCACGAATTCAACGCCTGGAATGGAACTGCCCTCGGTATGGCACATACATTGATGCAAAGCGCATTTTTCCGGCCAAAGAACAGTTCCAAAAAGGTTGGAAATCTTTTTTATGCAGGTCACAACACCCTGCCAGGAATTGGACTGCCGATGTGTTTGATTGGTGCAGAGCTCGTCTACAAGCACCTCACTAACGACAAGTCTTCTGGCCCGATTGCAGGTGAGCTGAAGAAGAGAGAAAACTGGGCTGGGTTGAAATAATGCAAGCGGGTACGAGTTTTCTATACCTAGCGCTCCTGATTGTTTCAATCTTGGGACTGCTAGGAATTGATCACAAACATAAGCTGGCCCTATTTAGACATTCTTTAGCCACTCTGGCATCGGTGGCAATCGCCGTTGCAGTCTTTCTAATTTGGGACGTTGTTGGCATTTCCCAAGGAATATTTTTCAGGGGAAACTCACCTCACTTATCTGGTTTTCTTCTCGGGCCAGAATTACCACTCGAAGAGCTGTTTTTCCTAATTCTCTTGTCTTACAACACACTTCTGGCATATCAGTTCTTTGCGATCAGGAGGGGTAAATGACCTACCCGCTGCTAACAGCGATCGTCCTAGGAATCTTTGCCATCTACACGCTTCTGATGAAGCGCTGGATTAACTGGAAGGTGCTTTTTCCAGCCGCTATTTTTATGTTGCTTATGACACTAGTTTTTGACAATCTCATCATTGGCTCGGGAATTGTCGATTATGACTATTCAAAGACTTCGGAAATAAGGCTTTTCCTTGCGCCAATTGAGGACTTCGCTTACACCCTCGTCGCCCTGGTTTTGGTGCCCAGCCTTTTTAACTTCTTCCGGAGCAAGTTGTGAAGCTAGCCCGGAGGCTTCTACTTTCGTCAAGGCCACTGTCCTGGATCAATACGGCCTTTCCCTTCGCGGCAAGCTACTACTTTTTAGGTGGCGAAATCAATGCGTTTTTTCTAATCACGACTTTTTTCTTTCTTATTCCGTACAACTTCCTTATGTATGGAATCAATGACATTTTTGATTATGAAAGCGATCTGAGGAACCCAAGAAAAGGCGGCCTTGAGGGAGCGTTGCTGATCCCCGAGTACCACAGGCCGATGCTAATTCTGGTGACGGCACTAACGGTGCCATTCCTGATCTACATCAGCCTCCAAACGCTTGGCAATGTATTGGCTCTGGGTGTCTTGTGGCTCACTATTTTATTTGTCGTTGCCTACTCGGCCAAAGGTCTTCGCTATAAAGAAATTCCATTCCTGGACTCAGCCACCAGTTCTCTACACTTTGTCGGTCCGGTAATTTTTGCGCTAGCTGTTCTGCAAAAGTTCGACAGCACTCTGCTTCTTGCCTTGCTTGCCTTTTTCCTCTGGGGAGCCGCCTCACACGCGTTCGGAGCAATTCAAGATATTCGTGCAGATCGGGAAGCGGGAATTGCATCCATAGCGACTGTTCTTGGTGCAAAAGTGACAGTCAGAATTGCTATGTCTGCTTACGTATTCGCTGGAATACTGCTGCTGCTCCTACCAGATCGATTTGCTTTTGCATCTCTAGCGGCTCTTCCCTACCTATTTGTCGTGGGAAGGGAGCTTGATATAAGTGATGAAAATTGTGAGCGGGCAAACCGAGGTTGGAAGCTGTTCCTAATGTTGAACTTTGTAGCCGGCGCGATTGTTTCTTCGCTCCTAATCGGCCCTATGTGATTCCCACTCAATTACGTGCTCATCGCTGTACCCATTGGAACAGTGTCGACAGCTTAAAATTGCGTTTGGTTTTCTAACCCTGAAGTGCTGGTGGCCAGCTGGGCAGAATCCAACATATCTGGCTGTTGAGCCTGCCATGAGGTGCCAACTCGTGGGCTGAAATTTATAGCCAATTTCTCGTGCCTTGGCCCGCCAGATTGGCCCGTGACCTGCGTCTTTGCCAACCAGGGCATGGGCTATTTCATGAAGAATGATTTGTTCGACTTCCTTGAGACTGCAGTTCTCGACCAGGTGGCGGCTGATAGTGATTCTGCGTGCCCTAAAGTCGCACTGCCCAGCGCGATTAATTGCCCTGTCGAAACCAAACGAATAATTAATCAAACGATGCTCAACAAAGAGCTCGTGCGCAAGATCAATAGCTTCTAAGTGATTAGAGCGATGTGAAAGCTGAAGAGCCACTTACACCTCCAAAACGCTCGCCATTCTTCGAACCGCTTCTGCGATTCGAGGCTGGCTGGTTGCGAAGTTGAAACGAACAAAATCTGAATACTTGCCATCTGGCGAGTGGTCGGAACCGGCAACTAATGCAACTTTCGCATCGCCAAGCAAGCGGGATTGAACATTCTCAACACCGTATGCACTTAGGTCCAGCCAAGCTAGGTAAGTAGCAGACATGTCAAAGAACCTAGCTTTGGGTAACTGTTTTTCTAATTCGAAACGCAGAAAAGTTAAATTTTCCTTAATTTTCTCTACTGTCTCATCAATCCAGTAAGAACACTGCTGGTAGGCGATAACCATTGAAAAAGCGCCAAGAATAGAGGCTCTCCAGTGCATTGAATCTGGACAATCATTAAGCATCAATTTAATTTTTTCTGACTGAGAGATCACAACAGCTGACTTCAGTCCAGCCGTGTTCCAAGCTTTAGATGTCGATGTGATTGTTACTCCGTGGTTCTCCGCTGCTGTGCCGAGTGAGAGAAACGGAGTGTATTGAGTCCATGAAAGTGGAGCGTGAATTTCATCGGAGATTACTAATGCGCCGTACTTCTCTGCCAGTAAAGCCACTGTCTCCAGCTCTTCGCGAGTGTGGACAGTTCCAACCGGGTTATGCGGCGAACACATTAGAAACACTTTGACACCAGACTGGAATGCCTTTTCAATTCCCTCAAGGTCGAGTTGCCACCTTTGTCCAACTAGCTTGAGTGGGACATCGTGAGGCAAAACCTTTGTCTCCTTTAGCCATAAGAAGAAGGAGCTGTAGACCGGGGAACAAATGAGGACCTTATCTCCGGGTTTTGTTGTCAATCTCAGAATCTCGACCGCTGCCACGCCAACATCTGTCGCCATTCGGACGGAGTCCTGATCCACCTCCCAACCCCAGCGTGATTTGGCATAGGAAGCCAAGGCTGGTGCTAGCTCGGGAATGGGGCCCAAATAACCAAGATCTGAATTCTTGGTCATATCAACTAAGTGATCTCGAATTTCCTTAGCGACATCAAAATCCATCTCAGCTACATGCATAGGAAGGATTGATGAATCAAACCTTCTCCATTTCGAAGAGGTTCGACCGGCAAAGTTGCCGAACGAATCTTGACTTTCAGCCACCCAAAGATTATCTAGCAGTATACATCAGTTGAACTGGAAGCTGAGCAGCATTGCGGCAATTGTAATCATCACAATCGCGATAAAAATATCGAGAATTCGCCAGAAAATAGGCTTCTTTACATATTTGCCAAGCCATGATGCTCCAAAACCTAAAGAGAAAAACCATACGAATGAAGCAATCGCTGCACCAAGACCGAATAGCCACCGATCTTCAAACTGATTTGCAATCGAACCGAGTAGTAAAACTGTGTCGATATAGACGTGCGGATTCAAATAGGTTAGAGCCAGCACCGTAACAATCGTTTGCCGCAAAGAATCAACTTGCTTATTTGATTCGGTCAAAACGGTTGGTTTTATCGCCCTTCTGATTGCACCAAATGCAAACCAAAGAAGATACGCCGCCCCTCCATACCGAAAGACCTCCAATAGAAGAGGAGCTGAATTAATTGCGGCACCAAGACCTGCAATCCCAAGCAAAATTAGGAGCGCGTCAGAAAAAGCACAGATCAAGACCACAGCAAGAACATGCTGGCGTCTAAGGCCCTGCCTTAGAACGAATGCATTTTGAGCACCAATTGCCACAATCAGCGATAGGCCCGTGAGGAATCCGGCAGGTATTGCCAACAAGTTGCCTCGATTCATAGATAGCCTTGACAGATGCTAGCGAACAACTTTTTACTCGCCTTCTGGTCAGGCCAAATTGACCTAAACAGGGTTCCCTCAGGCACTGGAATTGACTTCATCGTTTGGCCAGCCATGTTGGCAGCCTTCATCTATTTCGTCTACGTACTCATCCGCAAGACTCCTGAGGAAAACAGGAATAAGGACGAGCAAAAATAGATTTTTAACTGCATGGCACTAAAAATCGGATCCGCAGCCCCAGCTTTCAAACTCAAGAACCAGGACGAAAAGCCTGTTTCCCTATCTGACTTCAAGGGCAAGAAGGTAATTGTCTACTTCTACCCTGCCGCCTCCACCCCAGGCTGCACAACCCAGGCCTGTGACTTTCGAGACAACATAAACTCCCTAAAGTCGGCGGGCTTCACCGTCCTTGGGATTTCCCCAGATGATCCTGCCAAACTCAAGAAATTCAAAGACAAAGAAAAACTGAACTTTGAGCTGCTGAGCGATCCAGAAAACAAGATTCAGCAGAAGTACGGCGCCTATGGTGAGAAGAGCATGTATGGCAAGACCTACATGGGCACCATTCGTTCGACCTTTGTCGTCGGGAAAACTGGGAAGATTGAACACGCTTTCTACAACGTGAAGGCAAAGGGTCACATCGAGTTCCTTCGCGAGGAAATGGGTATCTAGCCGCGCAGCGGTAGCAGTATCCCGATTCCGATAAACACTCCCCCGAATACTCGGTTGAAAGCCTTGCCTACCCGCTTCAGCCATGGCTGAATTCGATCAGCAAGGGATGCAACAATCAGCTCGTAAACAAACTCAATAACCACAAACGTGGCAGCCATAATGAAAAATTGGAGCAGCAGAGATTGGCTCGGGTCAATGAACTGTGGCAGGAAAGCAACGAAGAAAAGTATTCCCTTGGGATTACTAAGTGCTGAAAGAAGACCCGCCTGAAACAGACTGCGGCCTGAAGTTAGCTTTGCATCCGTTCTGGACTGAGAAAGAGCAGGCGATCTCCAGACCTGAATGCCAAGCCAAACCAGATAAGCACCTCCCAGCCACTTGAGTAAGACCAGGAGTCCAACGTTTGCTGCAAGCAAAGCCCCTATGCCAAACATAGAAAGAGCAATTACAGCTGCAAAGCCAACCGAGCCTCCCAAGATTGTGAAGACTGTTCTGCGAGCGCCGAACAGAGCGCCGTGAGTCAGGGCTAACAGTCCATTGGGCCCAGGAGTTAGAGATAGTCCGACGGCTGCAGCTGTGTAGAGAAGCCAGTTCTGCAGATCCAATCAGTACCCCAATTTCTGATCAACCACACCAACAAGTGTTTTCCCTGAAATCCACGCACTGATGTTTTCTCTTAGACGCATAGCAAATAGGCCTTTGACAATCTCAGGCGTATCCGCAGTATGTGGCGTAATGATTAGATTTTCCACCGACCACATCTCGTGACCAGTAGGAAGTGGTTCTGGATAAGTTACATCGGTAGCGGCGCCTGCGATTTCCCCGCTTCGCAGTGCGAAAACCAAATCCTCTTGGTTTACCACTTCCCCCCTAGCAACATTGACTAGGTAGGAATCACTTCTCATGAGCTTGAACCTACTTGCGTTGAAAAGAAACCTTGTTTCATCGGTTAGTGCACAGGCAACAATTACGAACTTAGCCTTCTGGAGTTCTTGATCTAGCTTCTCAAACCCGAAAACTGTCGAGAATTGGCTATTGGTGAAAGGCTCGCTTGGCCTCTTTCTTAGAACCGAAACTTTTGTCCTGTATGGCTCAAGAAGCTCAACGAGCTTCTGGGCTATTCCTCCGCCCCCAACAATAAGTAAGTCCTCATCAAAGAGTGACTGTGCGAACTTCTTGCCCCACTCTTTAGCTCTAATCCTCTCTGGAATTGCTCTACCAAGTGCCATGCAAAGCATTAGCGCATGTTCAGCAACTGGCTCCGAATATGAGCGCTTTGCACTTGTAAAAGTAATTTCCGGATGAGAACTTATGATCCGACTAAAAGCATCGACACCAGCGAATGGCAGCTGAACCCACTTCAGTTGGGAATTGTTGGAAATTGCCTCGTCAAGAAGATCTGGTCGGGCATAGTCAGTCCAAACTAAGGCTTCAATGTCTGCTGTCAGATTGGAGACTTTTCCCCCTGAAGCCTCAATGGCTTCGACATAGGCTTCGATTTTCTTTGGCTCGAGAGCAATTTGGTTGCTGTTCAAACTAGACCTCTTCCAAAACCAGTTTGCCCGAAAAATCTGTTGGCACATATGAATGAGTACGCCCCCCGGGACTCGAACCCGGAACCCGCTGATTAAGAGTCAGCTGCTCTGCCAATTGAGCTAGAGGCGCAACAGCCAGTTAGCTTAGCACCCGCGAAGTGATGGCTCGGCTCCTGCCTAAGGCTCGCTTTTGGCGAAATTGAACCTCCCGTTTACCTAGCCCCAATAGTCTGTTCAGGTCACAAAGGAGTTGGGCATGGCAGAACAGATTAGAAAGCTGTCTGCGGGTGATGCTGCCCCGGCACTGTCCCTAGAGAATCAGGACGGCAAGCTAGTCACTAACTCTGAGCTGTTTTCCAAAAATACAATTCTGTACTTCTTCCCTTCGGCGGGCACACCTGGTTGCACCAAAGAGGCCGCAGACTTTCAGGATCATCTGCCTCAGTTCGAGAAATATGGCTACCAGATTGTCGGAGTTTCACCAGACACAGTTAAGCGACTCAAGTCCTTTGAGGATTCCCATGAGCTGACTTTCACGCTTCTGTCCGATGCCTCTTTTGATGCCCACAAGGCTTACGGAGCATACGGAGATAAGAGTATTTTCGGTCGTCTCTACAGAGGTGTTTTACGGTCAACAATTGTTGTTGAAGCCGGTGGTCGAATCAAAGAAGCGATGTATAACGTTCGAGCGACTGGCCACATCCCAAATCTACTAAGAATTATTTCTCAGTAGCTCGGTGCAATAGGTCCCTCACTCCACCGCCAAACAAACAAATAAAACAGATCCCTGCCGTAATCAGCAGTACTGCTCCGATGATGGGCTGTGCGAATTCACCGCTAAAACTGGCGGTCGCTATTGCCGCCGCAATCAATTGAAGAACCAGTGCTGGCGTGTGAGCCCACTTCCTCAGCCTAAAAAGTCCAATCGCTATGTTGATTGACCAAAGAGCAAAGGCTGCCAAAATTCCAGTGAGAAATATCGAGCTGAAAAAGTTCAAAAAATCACCGGAAACAAGAGCAAAGATTGACCAAAATGTCAAGCCCCAAATAACTGAACTTTGAGCAAAAATAATAATTATCGCTATCAGCAAACGCTTAGGTAAGCGGGCGAATTGGGTCTTGATTTCTTTGCCTCCGTGTGAAAACATTTTGGCGTCAGTAGGACTCTACCTGCAAACAAAGACGTAATCGACTCAAGGAATAACCGAAAATATGGATATGCGCTGGCTAAACGAGGCCCGTTGTCTCAACGAGGACCCCGAGCTGTTTTTCCCTGTTGGAAATACCGGACCAGCCCTTGAGCAAATTGAAAAAGCTAAGTCGATTTGCCGTCAGTGCACCGTGTCCGCGCAGTGCCTTGAGTACGCAATAAGGGAAAACCAGGACACCGGTGTCTGGGGTGGCCTTAGTGAAGACGAGCGTCGATCCCTCAAGAGACGCTACGCTCGCGCTCGCCGCGCAAGCTAGAGCGAAAGTTCTATCGCTACTCTGGTGCCACCTCTAATTGGTGATGTCCAGGCAATCTTTCCCCTGAGCTCAGACTCGACAAGTGTTCTTACGATTTGAGTACCTAGGCCTGTTCCAACTTTGCCTTCGGGAAGCCCCGCCCCATCGTCAACCACTTCAACGCGAAGGGATTTAGAGTCTCTGTCCGCACTGACAACAATCTCCCCTGACTTGTCAGCTAAACCATGCTCAACTGCGTTTGCCACCAGTTCAGTTAGAACTAGGGCGAGACTGGTTGCCTTTTCTGTTGAGAGGTCCCCGAAGCTTCCCTTCAGGCTGGTCTTTACTGTGGTGTGATAGCCAGTTGCTATCTCTGGCACTAGCTGCAGGATGCGATCAAAGATCCGATCGAAAGATACTTCCTGTTCTATTCCTTCAGATAGAACATCGTGCACAACAGCGATAGCACTAACCCTTCGCATGGCCTGGGCAAGTGTCTCTTTGACTTCATCTGACTTACTGGTTCTGGATTGAATCCGCAGTAGCGATGCCACAGTCTGAAGGTTGTTTTTTACACGGTGATGGATTTCCCGAATGGTTAAGTCTTTGGTTAGTAGCTCTCGCTCCCCAACCCTAAGTTCTGTCACATCACGGCAGAGAACCGCAGCGCCAACTCGCTCATCATTTTGGGAAATGGGAATCGACCTCAAGGCGATGGTTAGCTCCGGAAGTTCAATGTCTGTCCGCCATGCGCCTTTTCCCGTGAGTATGAGTGGTAGACCTTCATCAACATGTTTGGTGGCTGGAAGTAATGCACCTACCGCTTCTGCCAAGAGTCGTCCTTCGAGCTCCCCATCAAGTCCTGACCGATTGAACATTGAAAGGGCGTTCGGCGATGCAAAGAGAACCCTTCCTGACTTGTCTAGGCGAATTAGACCATCAGTTACACGCGGAGCACCCCGCCTGGTGGCTGAACCCGATTCCCTGATTGGAAATTTGCCAGCTGAAACCATTTCTAGTAGCTGCTCTGCACAGGCAACAAAATTCAATTGCAATTTGTTTGGATAGCGTGACTCGCCCAGGTTTGTGTGGCGAGTGATTACCGCTATCGGGCTCGAATCAATAGTGCGGTCTAGCTCAAAGACTGGATAGGCCGAAATTCGAGAGGCGTTTCCACTGAACTCGGTGAGCGTTGGAGCAACAACAGGCTTGCCTGTGGTCCACGCCTGATCAATCGTTTTTTGCCAATCGGTTCGGGCAACGGTTCCGGTTATATCGCGATAGAACAGCGTGGCAGCTGTGGAGGGTCTTGCGTGAGCAAAGGAGTGCAATTTAGTTCGCTTTGGCACCCACAGCACCAGATCTGAAAAAGCAGCATCAGCTATCAGCTGCCAATCAGCCATGAGGCTGCGCAGCCAGGCCTGGTTTGACTGATTGCTTTCCTGCACGAGCCAGAGTTTACCGCTCCAGGCGTAGGACGATTTCCTTGGCCAAGTTCCTAATTGCTAGCTGGGCTTTAGAGCTTTTTCCCTGGAGCATTAGCGGGCGGGTGGTCTGCAAAAGACCATCAAAGCCTTCGTCTTCCCAGATTTCAGAAAAGAGTTTCTGATCTGTTGCTCTATCGAAAATGTCCCTCAGTTGGCCTACTGGGTTTCGACCAATCACCCCTTGTCGAACCCTATTTGCGATAGGTAAGACCTCTCTGCCAGATGAGCGAAGATCAAATAGAAATCTGTTGACCCCAACCGGGTCGGCTAAAAAGCTAGCCAGGACAACATCCGCAACGGAGAGAAGGTGATTGGTGGCTTGATTCCTCTCTTTTCCTGAGAGAGCATCGATGAGACCAGACTGAGTATGGGTGGCAACATCGAAGAGCAATATGTCAAATTTCTGTCCCAGCTCCTGCCCTAAAGCAAGAAGAGATACCTCATCCACCTCTGACCAGCGAGCAAGTGAATTTATCCCGGGGATGACCCACAGGCTGCCACCAGCAAAATCAATCTTTCTGCTTAGCCTGACAAACTCTTCGTGATTGAGTCTTTTCTGTCTTGCCAGTCTGAGAGAGGCCGTCAATGCACCCCCTGGTGATGTCAGGGCAAGTAGTGCGGCAATCGATGGGTGATAAGTATCTGCATCAATTAGACAGACTCGATGTCCAAGGTTGGCAAGCTCGAAAGCTAGATTTACTGCAAGCGAGGTCTTTCCTGATCCAACTGATCCCCAACAAACTACGCTCTTGGCCTGGTAAGTCTTTGAGGTTTCTAATGAGAAGTCGAACTCGTTTCGAAGATTAAGAACTGTCATGAAAGTGGAAGAACAAAGACTTCATGTTTTGCAGCCAATGCGGTGATCAGCAAGGTTGCCTGGTCAGAACCAAGTACTACCTCTACTTCGGGAAGCTGATCTGCAAACAGACCTTCCCCGTATTCAACTGCAGAGACCTGGGCTCTTTCGACTAACAGAACGGGCAAGTACTGATCATCTTGCTCAATCACCTTCCAAATTGACACCCAGCTGCCAGGTTTCACATTTGAAGAAGGTTTGCTGCTGGGAATCATCCGGACTGCTGTTTGATTTTCTGCAAAGTCAATTCCTAGCCGTGATATAGCAACTAATTCGCCAGCGGGTATTTGTGAAAGTAGTTGAAGATTGGGACTTACTGAGGATAGGTATTTCTCAGCTACTGGCCCAAGATCAATGGGCACTGACTCAAAGTCGAAAGAATCAAGTAACTCTCCCGGAACAAGGTCCCGCTTAGCTACCAGATACGTCGGCAAAGGCTTATTGAAAGAGAAGAAAAGAAGTAATCCTGAACATGAGATAACTAGCAGCGTCAGAATCAGCCAGCCACTAATCCTGCGGCGTATGCGAATGCTCACTCCGACCCACAGACTTTTCTGGAACCTAATTCCCTTATTTCGGCATAGGCGACGCGGCTAAGGGGAACCCAAATCACACCCTGTGGATGGGCGAGGCGCAGCCAAGGGCTAGACACAGTCAGAAGCCATGCAGAAGCGATGCTTTCTGGCAGGTTGTAATGGATCATCACAGGTTCCTGTTGGGCAGCGAGAATCTGCTCGAAACAAACCTGCCGCTGCGCTATGTTTTCAAGCCCGCTCAACTCAAGAATTGAACTAAGCGGCAGAAAATAGACGCCTGCGCCAGCATGACCCATTATGAAGTCTGTACCTAAAGAGGCGTGGTGAATTTCTATAACTCTCGTTTGCAGCTTGGCTATGACTAGCGCCGGAGTAAGAAGTTCATCTGAGATTTCATCGAATTCATTAGCAATCAGCATGTGGAACATAACAGCACAAAGAATTTCTTGGCCTAATTAGTTATCCACAGGAGTAGCTTGCCCTCTTCCCAGAAACCAGGGCGCTGAGGATACTTTTCCCACCTGTCCAGGAAGAGGGGGAAATGTCCAACAAAAATCAGGTAGCAACAGGCCAGACAGATCCTGCAAAATTCTTTGCGGAAATCTGTGCAGCTTATGTCGAAGTCTTAGCGGGGCTTCGGCGACCGGAACAACTATCACGCTGGCTTACCGACAGTGCGTACTACGACGTGTGCCAGCGTTATCGAAGGGGGGCAATGCAGCGTCAGATTACGGGGGTAAACCAAAGACCTGAAATTGTCCTTCGCAAGACCAAGACCTTCGCCACCGACGACAATGCCTACCAGGGCGTGGTCGTATTGCAAATTTCCGGGGCGATCAAAGCAGTTTCGGTTAGAGCAGAGCTAATTCACGAAAGATTTCGGATTACCGAAATGGTTCTGATTTAGTTTCTGAAGAAAGCAGAACCTTGCCCACCCTGCTTGGGTTGATTCTTTTCCGGGCTTGGCTCATTAGCGCCGTGAACTTCCGCGTCACCCTGCTCCGAAGGAGCTGAGTAGGTCAGCTGTTGGGGCTGCTGCTGAGACACATCTGGGACATTCTGCTTTACCTCAAGGTTGAACATAAGTTGGACGGCTTCTTCACGGATACCGGCCATCATCTCTTGGAACATTGCGTAGCCCTCGCGCTGGTACTCAACCAGAGGATCGCGCTGAGCCATGGCCCTAAGGCCGATGCCCTCCTTGAGGTAATCCATCTCGTAAAGGTGGTCGCGCCACTTTCTGTCAATGACTGAAAGCATCACCCTGCGCTCTAATTCGCGCATGAGAGGTTCGCCAATCTGCCTAGATCTATTCACATAGGCAATTCGAGCATCGCTGGTGATTTCATCAACTAGGAATCTGCTGGTCAGCTTGGCTCTAGAACCCGCCTCCGCAATTACTTCGGCAATTTCAAGAGAAATTGGATAGATGCCGCGCAGCTGGTTCCAAAGAGAATCCAGGTCCCAATCAGTTGCACTTGTTTCGGTCAGATTGCGCTGAATGTTCTCTGCAATAACCTCAGCCAGGAAGGCATCGAAGGTCTTGGAGATGTCCTCGCCCTCTAGAATCTGACGACGGTCGGCATAGATTGCCTCTCTCTGACGGTTCATTACGTCGTCATACTTCAAGATGTTCTTTCGAATCTCTGCGTTTCTGGCCTCAACCTGCGACTGAGCAGAGGCAATAGCCCTTGAAACCATCTTTGATTCGATGGCCTGGTCGTCCGGCACAGAAGACCTGTTCATGAGCGATGCTGCTGCCTGCGAATTGAAAAGTCGCATCAAATCATCAGTGAGCGATAGATAGAAGCGGGACTCACCTGGGTCTCCCTGACGACCAGAACGACCGCGCAACTGATTATCGATGCGCCTGGATTCGTGTCTTTCAGTGCCAAGAACGTAGAGCCCGCCAACGGCTAAAACCTTTTCCGCTTCGGCCGCAACTTCTTTCTTTATCGAGTCGAAGACCTGATCCCAGCGAGCTTCATACTCCTCAGGCTTTTCGGCTGGATCAAGACCCAGCTTGTGCATTTCCTGCACTGCCAGAAATTCTGCGTTACCACCAAGCATGATGTCTGTTCCTCGACCGGCCATGTTGGTGGCGACTGTAACCGAGCCAAATCGACCAGCTTGAGCAACAATTACAGCTTCGCGCGCATTGTTTTTAGCGTTCAGAACTTCATGTCTTACTCCGGCCTTGGCTAGAAGCTTGGAAAGATACTCGCTTTTCTCAACCGAAGTCGTACCAACCAGGATTGGCTGTCCGTTTTTGTGGCGCTCCATGATGTCCACAACAACCATCTTGAACTTTGCCTCTTCGTTCTTATAGATCAAATCTGACTGATCTTTGCGAATCATCGGCTTGTTGGTGGGGATTGGAACAACACCAAGTTTGTAGGTGGACATAAACTCGGCAGCTTCTGTTTCTGCAGTTCCTGTCATACCGCTGAGTTTGTTGTACATACGGAAGTAGTTCTGCAGAGTAATTGAAGCCAAAGTCTGGTTCTCAGCCTTGATTGTCACGTTCTCTTTGGCTTCGATGGCCTGGTGTAAACCTTCGTTGTAGCGGCGACCAGGCAGAATTCTGCCGGTGTGCTCATCCACAATCAGAACTTCGCCGTTGGTAACTACATAGTCCTTGTCACGACGGAAGAGCTCCTTGGCCCTAACCGCATTGTTCAAGAATGAAATTAGTGGTGTGTTTGCAGTTTCATAAAGGTTGTTTATTCCTAGGTAGTCCTCTACCTTTTCAATTCCCTCTTCTAGAACAGCTACTGTCCGCTTTTTCTCATCAATTTCATAGTCCTCATCGATTTTGAGGTTCTGAACTAGCTTGGCGAAAACGCCAAACCAGCGATTCACGTCCGCGCTAGCAGGTCCAGAAATGATTAGCGGTGTCCTGGCCTCATCAATCAGAATCGAGTCAACCTCATCGACAATTGCAAAGTAGTGACCGCGCTGAACCAGATCTTGCTTGGTGAGGGCCATATTGTCTCTGAGATAGTCAAATCCAAATTCATTGTTGGTTCCATATGTAATGTCACACGCATATTGCGATCTACGAACATCTGGCTCTTGGCCAGTAAGAATGCAACCAATTGTCATTCCAAGGGCGCGATAGATGCGGCCCATCAGTTCTGACTGGTATCCAGCTAGGTAGTCATTAACAGTTACAACGTGAACACCGCGACCGGGAATGGCGTTTAGGTAGGCAGCGAGAGTTGCCACCAGAGTCTTACCTTCACCAGTTTTCATTTCGGCGATGTTGCCTAGGTGAAGAGCCGCTCCACCCATAATCTGAACATCGAAATGGCGAAGACCAAGGGTTCTTACGGATGCCTCTCGCACTGCCGCGAAGGCCTCAGGAAGCAGTTCATCCAGGCTCTCACCGTTTGCAAATCTCTCGCGAAGAACTCTGGTTTCACCCTTGAGTTCCTCGTCACTGAGCTGTTGATAGTGCGGCTCGAGAGCGTTTACTTCCTTAGTAATTGCTTCGAGTTTGCGAAGGATTCTGCCTTCGCCAGCACGTAGTAGACGATCGATTACAGAGGCCAAATGAAGCTCCTTAGTGACCTCGTAATTCTAGCCTCGACCAACTGCGAGCCATCCCCTGCCTTTATTTCGGGGCTATCTCCTAGCAATTACACAGATAGCCCTCACCCGAAAGCCTGCCTCGGTGGCTGCTCTGGCAAGCTCCGAAACAGTGGCACCAGTTGTGAGCACATCGTCCACTAGAACCAAGTCTCCTTGGCCGCGCTTTAGCGAGAAAGCCATGTTGGTATTTCCCAACCTTTCCTTGGCTGCAAGCTCCCTTTGGTCAGAGATGTTCCGGTTGGAAAATGAGAATACCTGTGGCACCTTGCTCAAGCAGGAACGCTGTGCCAATCGCTCGATTGGATGAAAACCACGGCGACGGTAATTCTTTTTATTGCGCGGAGGAATGGCGTAGGCATCAAAGTGAATTGTGCTAAGCATCTGGCCCACAACCTGGTTAAGCAGTCCTATTAACACCGGCTCTACAGCTACCCGATGAGAGTCTTTATAGGAAGTAATCAGAATCTCAAGATTCTTTTCGAGTTTTCCTGCATAGAAAAGTGGAATTCCCAACAACTCTTCTGTTTGACCCACAGGACGCGGTATGCAAGAAATACATATTGGTTTTGGTAATTTTCCGCAGACAACACATGGAGCGGGAAGAAGAAGATCAAAGAGCATCAAGTCATTTTCAACCAAGAAGAATTGTTGATACCAACAAATGGCGCAGGTGTGGAAAATCTAAAACTTACCGACCTGTTGAAAGATCCTGGACTCCTGTTTGGACACGGCGCCAAGCGTTGTTGCTCAATACCCAAACATCGCGCGTTTCTGAGAGCAGGTAGCCATCGATTAGGGCAAATCCCGTCTCGACAACCAGTCCTGGCACAGGAGGAGAAGTTCTGGATGATTTCGGTCCACTAACTGGGTAATCGACAATCGCTCCACCACCAGTCGAAGTTTTTTCAAGAACTCGAATGATGCTTGGCTGGCTCCAGGCCACAGAAACCAGACGGTTGCTGCTCACGTCGATTTCAAAGCTCGATGCCAGCCGAAGTGGCAGACCATCCTGGTTTCGAATGATGCCAAAGACACTTATCTTCTCAACCCCATCGGAGGCTAAGAGCGCCAGCCTGCCTCCCTCTGGAGAGACTGCTGCGCTAATGATTCTTCTTGGGACAGGAAATGAGATTTGCTGCGTTGTACCCGTCTGATCAACAATCTCAAGTGAAAAATCGACATTGTCCCTAAAAATCCAAATGTTTCCAAAGATGTCGACCTGAAGATCAACTACTCCCCCGACTTCACTGATGGCCACAGCGTCATAGCCATCTTCATTCGGCGTGAGCTTATAAACGCCAGTTGACGTGGCTATCGCCAAAGTTTCTCCCGACTGACCCGAGGCGATGTGACTCGGGTTTAGCTCTTGAACCACAGTGTCGGAACCAACCAGCAAACCAGCTTCGGATCCGCTCAGCCTCACGATTCCATCATCCGTGAGAGCGAAGGAAGTTGCAGGTGGCAATGCTGCAATATCGGCAACATCAATGTCTTGCTCAGCTCCGGCAATTGAAACCACCACATCGAGAACTCCAGGTAATTGCAAAAGCGTTGTCTTTAGCTGTGCTAACAGCAGCCCCCTCTGCCGATTATCAGCAGCAATTGCATTTGCATCAAGATCGACAACCGCCACGCCTTCCTGTATCAAAACGGCATTGACCTGCAGCTGAGTGCCAGCGGGAATTGCAGAAACCACGGAATCGCTAAGCCATCGGGCTGGCCCATTTAGCAGTGCCCCGGCCAACTGGGTGGCGATTGAGGCGCGCTTGGGGAACCAACGAAGATCTGGGACAAGCTGAGTGGAAGTGGAATCCAAGAAGTAAATAGGGAACTGTGAAAACACGACGGCAAAAATCGGAAGCGTGACTACGGTGAGATTTGGAGCGCTGGTGATGCGCCACTCTCCATTTTCCTTAGCTAACCTAAAGCGCAAGTTGTTTACGGTTGGAACAGTTGACTCGTATCTACCAAACTCGTCGACCTTGGCACCGACACTGAGACTAACCACCTGAAGCGAATCACCCTGCGAGATTAGATCGTAGGCACCCGATCGAATCAGTGTTTGCTCGCCCGGGCGCCAACGGGTTGCGAAAGTATCGGTAAGGAACTCTCGAGCAATTGCGTAGTCATTCTGGGGTCCAGTTCCGGCTGCTAGAAAACCATTGACTATTTCACTCGGCGTAGCTCCAGGTAATGGACTGGAAGGAGAGAAGAACGCAATCTCTTGCTGATCTGGCGAAGTCAACTCTGGTCCAGTTTCGATATCAAGACCGGTTGGCAAGCTTGCGCATCCCGCAAGGGCAAGCACGGACGCAATTGCAATTAGTTTGCGCATCATGCCTCCAGCGTCCTCGGTGGCATTGGTAGAGGAGAGTTTGCAATAACGGAATCTTTGGTCTTTGGAAGAGTCAAACGAAAACTTGTCCCAACCTTGGGTTTGGACCAAACCTGGAGCCATCCTCGATGCAGACTCGCATCCTCTTTAGAAATAGCCAAACCTAAGCCAGTTCCGCCAACCGATCTCTGTCGTGAGGGATCTGCACGCCAAAATCTATCGAAAACCCGCTCAAGTTGTTGACGACTCATGCCAACTCCTCGATCAGTCACACAGATTGCGACAGCCTGAGCATTGTGACCAATCTCGACTACGACTGGCCGTCCCTCGCCATGTTCAATGGCATTGGACAACAGGTTTCTGAGCAGGCGCTCAATGCGCCGCATGTCAATTTCTGCTCTGACAATTTCTTCTGGAGCTAAAAGCTCAACATTAGTTTCTTTGCTCTTGGATAGTGGCTCAATTGACTTTATCGCAGCTTGCGCCACCGACTTGATGTCATGGGATTCAAACTCCGGAATAACAGCACCTGCGTCGTACCTAGAAATCTCAAGCAGGTCACTCAGCAGACGATCAAATCTTTCAATCTGATCCTGCAGTAGCTCTGCCGATCGGGTGAGTGAAGGATCAAGTTGCGATCGATTCGAAAAGATGACTTCACCGGCTAGCTTGATGGTGGTGAGAGGGGTTCTTAGTTCGTGAGAAACGTC
>JBBAMI010000001.1:23856-33884 GCA_040402595.1 Aquiluna sp. | reverse complement strand
ACAAGCTCCAAAGCTTGCTTCTCGGCAGCCAGCGAATAAACCAGATACAACTCAAAGTCGCCAGCGATTGGAATCGCAATTGGAGTTCCGACCGTTATTCCTGGGATGGAATCCTCAGTGCCTCCAAGCGCCACGGGAGTGTAGGTGAGGCGTCCTGCGGAAGCGCGAACCTCCTGCCTGAGCTCATCTGGAATTGCAGCCAAATCAAGATCTTGCGAGATAGGTGACTGAAAAAGTTGAAGTTGGGCCTGTCCTGGCGAACGAAGCAAAGCAACCTGCCTGGGCGTCGATCCACCTGAAATTTCTAGCGATGGAACTACCGAGTTCAGAAGGGTCTGTAGAGACGTTTCATCATTTAGCGAGCTGGCGGCAATGGTTGTCTGCACTGAGTCAACAGCTCGCTCAGTTTCCGTTAGAACTTGGCTCAGGCGGTTTTGATAAAAGCTATTTGCCAGAGAGTAGGAAAGAAATCCTCCAATAATTAGTACCGACAACCCGCCAAGCAGAATCGTTGTTAGTACTGCCCTTGCTGTAAGGGATTTACGAAATAAGGAAATCACTGAGAGTCAGAGCCAGCGCGATAGCCGTGGCCTCGCACCGTCATTACAATCTTTGGGTTTTCTGGATCTTCTTCGACTTTGGAGCGAAGGCGTTGCACGTGAACATTCACTAGGCGCGTATCGGCTTTGTACTGATAGCCCCAGACTTGCTCCAAAAGCATTTCTCGACTGAAGACCTGCTGCGGCTTTGTCGCAAGTGTGTGCAGCAACTTAAATTCCAAAGGCGTCAGTGACAGCACGGTGCCACCACGCTTTACCTCAAAAGTCTTTGGATCAAGAGTTAGCGGTCCAACCTGCACAACTGACGAATCATCGGCAATCGGCCTGAGTCTCGCGCGAATTCTTGCGACCAGTTCAGCTCCGTTGTGGGGTTTCACCACATAATCGTCTGCACCAGCCTCGAGACCTGCAACGACATCATCAGTGTCACCCTTCGCTGTAAGCATGACAATCGGAACGCCAGAGAAGGCACGAATTGAACGGCAAACTTCAATGCCACTTTGCCCTGGGAGCATGATGTCAAGAAGCACGAGATCTGGATTCTGTGCCCTAAAGGTTTCAACAGCGGATACGCCATCTGCTGCAAAGACAGGAGAATAACCAGATTGCGAAAGGACTAGCCCCACCATTTCACGCAGGGCATCATCGTCATCAACGACCAATATCCTGTGCGACAAGGCACCCTCCAGTTAGTAGCGGTAGTGGTCCACTTTATATGGGCCAGCTGCCTCTACTCCAATGTAGCGGGCTTGAGCATCTGTTAGAGGGGTTAGCTCAACACCTAGAGCGTCCAAGTGCAGTCTGGCCACCTTCTCATCGAGGGACTTCGGCATGATGTGGACACCGACCGGGTACTGCTCTGGCTTGGTGTACAGCTCGATCTGAGCCAAGACCTGGTTCGAGAAAGAGGTCGACATTACAAAGCTTGGATGACCCGTTGCGTTACCTAGGTTCATCAATCGTCCTTCGGAGAGGATCAAGACAGACTTCCCGTTAGGTAGTCGATACTCGTGAACCTGCGGCTTGATTTCAACCTTTTCAATTCCAGGCATCTTCTCAATGCCGGCCATGTCAATCTCATTGTCGAAGTGACCAACGTTTGCCAGGATTGCGAGATTCTTCATCTTCAGCAGGTGCTCGGGGCGAATGATGTTTTCGTTACCGGTTGAGGTGACAAAAATGTCAACCTGCTCAATCACGCTCTCAAGCCTTGCAACTTGGTAACCATCCATGGCTGCTTGCAAGGCACAGATTGGATCAACTTCGCTGATGATTACTCTGGCACCTTGACCACGAAGAGCTTCGGCCGATCCCTTTCCGACATCCCCGTAGCCGGCGATGAAGGCAACTTTGCCGCCAATCAGAACATCGGTTGCACGATTGATGCCATCTGGAAGTGAGTGGCGAATTCCATACTTGTTATCAAACTTGCTCTTGGTGACGGCGTCATTGACATTGATTGCTGGAAAGAGCAGTTTGCCATTCTTATAGAAGTCGTAGAGTCTGTGAACTCCAGTTGTAGTTTCCTCTGAGACACCCTTGATGTCTTTTGCAATTCTTGTGAAGTAAGAGTTGTCTCTTTCCTGAATTGTTCGAAGCAGCTGCAAAATCACCTTGTATTCAGCAGAGTCGCTTGGTGAATCAGCTGGCACGCTTCCAGCAGCCTCAAATTCGACGCCCTTGTGAACCAGCAGCGTTGCATCGCCACCGTCATCCAGAATCATATTTGGTCCATCAAATCCTGAATCTGAGAAATCGAAGATGCGATCGGTGCACCACCAGTACTCTTCGAGACTCTCGCCCTTCCAGGCAAAAACTGGGGTTCCGTTTGGATTTTCCGCAGTTCCGTCTCCGACCACTACCGCAGCTGCGGCTTCGTCTTGGGTAGAGAAAATGTTGCAGCTTGCCCACCTGACACTCGCGCCGAGGGAAACGAGAGTCTCAATCAAAACTGCAGTCTGAATGGTCATGTGTAAAGAGCCGGCGATACGTGCTCCTCGCAGCGGCTGGTGCGGTCCAAATTCTTCGCGAAGAGCCATCAGGCCCGGCATCTCTGCTTCAGCCAGGCGAATCTGGTGACGGCCATATTCGGCTAGGGAAAGATCTTTGACTCTAAAGTCAGACTTGGTCAGTGTTTTACTCATCTTGGGCCTCTCTGGGATCGAAACTAGCTGTTTCTGATTGCTTTGATTGCTTTGTCTCGAATCTCAACCATCAAGGCCTCGTGGTTGGACTCTACGTTCAGTCTAAGCAATGGTTCGGTGTTTGAGGGACGAATATTGCACCACCACCAAAAATCCCCCTCCCCGCCAAAGAAAGTGTGGCCATCAAAGGCTTCTTCGCTGGAGGCGTTGAGTACTTCCCTGACCCTAGACAGCGCAGAATCCCTGTCGGTAACTGTGGAATTAATCTCCCCCGAAGCGAAGTAAGGGGTTGTCTCTTTAGCTAGTTCAGACATCGATTTACCCTGTGAGCCAAGTTCATTCAGAACATGCATTGCTGCCAGCATTCCATTGTCTGCTCCCCAGAAGTCTCGGAAATAGTAGTGAGCGGAGTGCTCACCGCCAAAGACCGCTCCGGTCTCCGCCATCTTGTCCTTTATTAATGAATGGCCGACTCGGGTCCTAACAGCCTTTGCACCAGCCCGCTCTATTTCCTCGCTGACAAACCTGGAGGTGAGGAGGTTGTGTAAAGCAGTGATGTCTGTCTCGCCCAGCTTCTTTACTCTGTCGATTTCCCTTCGAGAGACAATTGCCGCAACGGAAGACGGGCTTACAGCCTCTCCTTTTTCATCAACTACAAAGCAGCGATCCGCATCCCCGTCGAATGCCAGTCCAATGTCGGCTCCAGCTTCCAAAACCTTCTTTTGTAAATCCACCAGATTCTTTGGGTCTAGTGGGTTAGCTTCGTGGTTTGGAAAGGTTCCATCAAGGTCAAAGTAGAGATCGACTATCTCAAGATTTGGATTTGCTCCCAAGACGGCAGGAACTGTCATTCCACCCATGCCGTTAGCGGCATCGACTACAACCTTTAGTTTTCTGATTGAAGAAAGATCAACCAGCTCATTGAGGTACTTGGCGTATTCGCCAGTGACATTGATCTCTTTTGAGCTTCCTGGACTTTGGGTCCTGGGGATGCCACTTTTCAGAAAGTTCGCAGCCCTGTCTCTTATTGCAGCTAATCCTGTGTCGAGGCTAATTCCCCTCGCACCTGCCCGCGAAAACTTTATGCCGTTGTAAGTGGCTGGGTTGTGAGAGGCAGTAAACATGGCAGCCGGGAGATTTAGTGAGCCGGATGCAAAATAGCTCATGTCCGTCGAGCAAAGTCCAATCATCAGTGCATTCGCTCCACGCTCATTGGCGCCACGTGCGAAGGCGGCGGCGAAGGCAGGTGAAGAATCGCGCATGTCGTGGCCAACTACCAGCTGTTTTCCGCTGAGCTCGAGCTCATCGGCAAACGCTGCGCCAAAACAGGCAACTATCTCCTCGGTGAGCTGGGAACCAACCAGACCGCGAACGTCGTAGGTTTTTACAAAAGATGTGAAGTCGACCAAAAAAGACCCTCTGAGCTATCAACTGCCAAGAATACAATGCCCTCATGGCAGCAAGAACTTATCGGGACAGACATGGCCGCGGTATGCGCCGTCCCCTGCCCTCCAAGCTCTTCCACCACGGCACCCGCATGGAGTATTTCAATCTGGTAGTTGAGCAAACCTGCGGCTATCTGCGTGCGACGTTTCCAGAGCTTTCCGAGCTGAATTGGAGGATCGAGGAAGTTCCCGAACTGTCCAAGGGTGATTCCCTTGCGCGCTACGCAACTAGAAAATCAACGATGACAATAATTCTTTATCGAATCCCGATAGAGAGACTCGCTCAGCGCGGTGCGGACTCTAGGGCCCAAATTGAACAGTCGGTTCTCTCCGCTGCTGCTGAACTAATTGATCGAGACCCTTGGGAACTAATTCACCCGAACTAGCGAACCAGGACTTTTAGTGATTGCCCAATGTTGGAATTTTCACTTGGGTTGATTACTTCGTAACCAACCTCATCCAAGACACGCAGGGCTGCCATGAAGGACCCATTTGAGCTGGCCGCGAAGGAACTTCCGCTGATTGGGAGCATCAGCAGCTCACCTGGCGCTAATACCAGCGATGCGCCTTCGACACCTAGGGAACTTCTGGTGCGAACGTCAATCTCAATCTGGCTCTCGCCTGGGTTCAAAAGCGCAAGCTCCTGATTGAAGTTTGAAAGCGGCATGTGCAACTCAGTAAATGTCTCCAAAGCTGAAAGCCAGGAATAGTCAAGTGGTGAGAGCGAAGGATTCAGTAGCTGCGCAACGACGACCTCATCACTTTCTATTTTTAGTGCAAATACTCCCTCAGTTAGGTCTAGTTCTAGTTCCTTTAGTGAACCGGACTCCACCACATCACGGATTTCAAAGCTGGTTCCAGGAATTGTGATCAATACATTCGCTGAATTCTTGGGAGCGAAAAGTCGAAGCCGAGGTTTTTCAAAACCCTTAGCCAAGACATCAACGGGAGCAATCCAGATTTGGTTGGCAGGTTCCCTAACTGCAGTAGTCAGTGAAATTCCAAGCGGCGTCAGACCATCGCTGTAACGGTGTTGCATCGCAACGGAGAGGGGGCCACCCCCAGATTCGAAGTAAAGCGCGTAGGACGGCTCCACGCCAACCAGAGCCGCCAGACTTATCAGCCGGTCGCTCAGCCCAGCAATAACCAACCTTTCGGTAACGACTTTCCCAGAGAAATGGAATTCAAGTAGCAAAGTTGTATCCACTTCACTCGGATTGCTAACTATCAGTACCGACTCTCTACCGACCCCGCCATCACCTGCGGCAAACCAACCCGAACTAATTGGCTGCTCGCAGTAGCCAGCTAATAAACCTGCAGCTCGATTTCTATCAACCACTTGAGTCTGGATTGCGCTCAATAGCTTGGTGGATTGTGCATCACCAGTAGCGGTTATCGCGAAGCCGCTCTCCGAGCGCTCCTCGATTTCTAAGCCCTCAGCTGATCCTTGGCTCCACAATCTGGCGGTGCCTACGCGCTCTATCTTTCCAACTTCAACACCACTCTGACCGGCAACCTCGACCATAGCCCCAGGACAAACAATCTGAAGTGGTAGCGGCCTAACATCAACTGATACTTCTCTCGCATCAGCCAGCAAAGAATTAGTCGATTTCGGAATGAAAAGAGTCAGTGCGAGAAGTGAAACACCAAGTACCGCACTTAGAAGACGAAGAGCAATTTTCATGCCGCCTTCTTTCTTCTTCTTCCGCGCACAGTTCCCGGTGTTGGTAGCGCTAGCAGCAGATAGGCAGCTAAGACGCCGAGTGGAATCTCGCGATTAGTGGTGTAAGCAAACTCTTGTGTTTCAGTTTCAAAGTTCACGCGATAGAGAGCGCCGAAACGACTCTCTCCTGAAACTTGGAAATACGGCATTCCACTGATGGATGCCTTAGTAGCTAGAGCCTCAGGCGTGTTGCCCTGCACTAAAACAAAGTCCACACCCACTAGCTCAATAAGCTCGCCAACTCCATCTGAATTTCCGGCCACCAATTGCGCCGTGAGATTGGCCAGTGGACCAGTCAGTACCGACTGTGGACGCAAGGCTTCATAGGCGACGCTTTCTTCGTCGACGCTGCGGCCATCGCCCCAAACAAAATCGACAACCACACCATCGTCAAATGAGATAACCAGGGTCCTGGTTCCAGGGTCGACATCCGCCTGTGCCACTACCAACGCAGGGAAGCCCAGGTCTTCGGCGGCTTTAGCTCTATCCACTTGAACGCCAAAGACATAAGTGCTGGCTGATAGTAAGACGACCAAACTTGTCGTCGCCAACATCCTCAGACTCTTGCCTCTAAGTCTTACCAGTGCGGAGCCAACTAAAACAGCAGCTGCTAAGACCGCAAGAGCGTCTGTTTCCGCCAGTCGAACACCTGCGAAAGCCTGAGCAGCTAAGAGCCCAAAAAGAAGAATCGAGGTCACTAGAGCACGCAGAGGAAAACCAGCTAGAGATGCAATCACAACTGCGAAGGCAAGAACCACCAGAGCCTGAAGTGAAAAGTCAGAAATCTCCCACCTCGAGGCAGAGGTGGTAGCCATCAGGTCGAACCTGGGCCAACTTGTGATTAGCCACGGTGCAATGAAGATGGATCCGGGGAGCAGAGCAGCTAATCCATAGAGAAACTTTTTCGGAGTCTGAAGACCCAGGATTACTGCCAGTAGGAAAAAGACTAGGAAAACAATTGGACTGCTAACCGCTAGGAAGATTCCAGTAATTCCCGCAAGTGCACCCCAGCGCCAACTCCTTGCCGAATTGAATGCTCGGTAAGACTGAAGAAGGAGGTAAATAGAAAGCGGAGTAAAGACAACCACCACTAGCTCTACTAGCCCGCCCCCTGCCTGCATCGAAAGAACTGGTGGACTAAGAACGTAAGCAAGCGAAAGCAAGTTCCTGATTCCGGCACTGTCTGTGAATTGACCAATTAGAAGCCAGGCACTCAGAAAAGCAATTGAGAGCGATAGGAAGATAAACCAACTGGCTGACAGCGAGGGCGAGGGTGAGAGTAAGGCAAAAAGCGATAGCACCCAATTGAATGGATTGGAAAGAAGAGCAAAGCCTTCCAGAAAATGCGCTGCGCTAACTCCGGTAACGCTCCAGATGGTTTCGAAGCTTCTCCCCAGTGGGAAGGCAGGAGCTGATAAGGCTCCTGAGGGAAATTGATTTATGGCAAGAAGAGGTAGCAGCAGCGCTAGATAAAAAGCTCCTGAAGAAAACAGTCCTCGTTTTTGAGATGCGACTTCGGGAGGGTACTCATAACCTTTGTTTCGCTTTTGCCGAACCGCTGAACTCTTTGCAAAGAGCTCTCGCATACCGGTGAGTGAACCGAAGGATCGAACTCTGCGGCGAGCGCCGAGCCTTGCTGGAAGAGTCAGCCAAGCCCAAACAACTCCTGTGATCTGCCCCAAAATTCGACCAGGCTTTTTCTGAACGAGGTGATAGGGAACTGAGGCAATTGCCACAATCGGGAGGGCGAGATAGATAAGAGGCAGAAGTAGCCCTGGAGAAAAGATTGTTGCCAGGTGAATGTGGGCTTTTGCAATTGCTTGTCGATAGCTGCCTCTCAGCCAACTTCGCCCTCGCCTGCCGTTCATAGACAGTCCAGCGTGCAATACCCGCGAGTTAGCCTCGACAATAACGCGATAGCCTGCGGCTCTCGCCTTGATTGAAAACTCGATGTCCTGAGCCATCACCGGTGATGAGTCATCAAGTCCGCCCAGCTGTTGCCAAACTGGAAGACTCACCAGCATTCCGGCAGTTGAAACTGCCAGAGTGTCCGAAGTTATGTCGTATTGACCCTGATCGTATTCACTTTCCACCAGTAGAAATGGACGAGCAGATTTAGTGAGGGTAAGACCCATCTGCTGAATTTCAATTGGTAAATCCCAGCGCAATAGTTTTGGACCTACTATCGCCACTGACGGTGATGTCTCAGCAGCCTTGGTGAGGTTTCTTAGTGCGTCTGGTTCAGGTGCTGAATCATCGTGAAGAATCCAAAGCCAGTCTGGTTGGTGACTGAGTGCTGCAATGCCTGCATCGATTGCGCTACCAAGCCGAAGCGGACCAGGTTGAATTAGCGAAAAACCTAACCTGGAAACTATTTGCGCGGTTTCAGTACTGGTGGCAGTGTCGACAACCATCACCTGCTGAATTGGGTGATTTTGTTTTTCTAGTTGACTAAGTGTTTCGGCTAGATATTCGTCGGCTTTGTGAGCTACAACGATTGTCGCTACCGACAGGGACACGATTTTTTATGCGCGGCGACGCAGACGACGACGCTCGCGTTCGGAAAGTCCGCCCCAAATTCCAAATCGCTCATCGTTCTTCAGTGCGTATTCGAGGCACTCTGCGCGCACGGTGCACTGAGCACAAATTCTTTTTGCATCGCGAGTCGAGCCGCCCTTTTCTGGGAAGAAGGCTTCGGGGTCAGTTTGTGCACAGAGGGCATCTTCTTGCCAGGCAAGAGGATCAGTATCAAGATCGCTCCCGTAAGCCTTGGCCACCCCCAGCTTTAGAACATCGACAAACCAATTAGCCGGCACCTGGTTCTTCTCCATGCGGCTCCCTCCAGTGAATAACGCCTCTGTAATTACAGCGGTGTAAGTATGGTCCTGTCAAGTTGAGATCAGCGGGCCAGTTACCAAAGTGTGAAGAAAGGCTCAAGGTAGCCTTTAGGTATGAAACTGCTCGTGACTGGTGGCGCTGGCTACATCGGCTCTCACATCGTGCTGCAAGCGCGCGCTGCCGGCCACGACTGCACCGTGGTTGACGACCTCTCAACCGGCCTGAAGGAGCGAATCGAAGGCGAACTGGTCACCTTAGACATTGCCTCGTCCTCGGCCCAGGAGCAATTGGAGAGCCTTCTGTCCGAGGGGTTTGATGCCGTAATCCACCTGGCTGCCAAAAAGCAAGTTGGGGAATCCGTTGAAAAGCCGGAGCTCTACTACAAGGACAACATTGGCGGACTTGCCAACCTTCTGCTGGCAATGAGGGCAACTAATACCAAGAAGCTGGTGTTCTCCTCCTCCGCTGCCGTCTACGGGATGCCCGATGTTGAAAAAGTTTCTGAAACAACATCGACAAAACCCATTAATCCCTATGGCGAAACCAAGCTGGTCGGCGAGTGGATGGTTCGAAATGCTGCTCACTGGGGATTGCGTGGAGTATCGCTGCGATACTTCAACGCCGCTGGGACTGGGACTAAGGGGCTCTCCGACACTGCAGCGCTGAACTTGATTCCGATCGCCATCGGTCAATTGCGCAAAGGCGAGACTCCGGTTGTTTTTGGTAATGACTATCCAACCCAGGATGGAAGCTGCATTCGTGACTATGTGCATGTGACGGATTTAGCCGATGCCCACATTGCCGCCGTAAACTACCTCACAAAACCTGAACAGCCATTTGATGTCTTCAACATTGGAACAGGTATCGGAGCTTCAGTCATCGACGTTCTGAAAGCCATCAGGTCAGTGAGCGGCATAGATTTCGAACCAACTATAGGCAAGCGCAGAGCCGGCGATCCCCCGCGTCTTGTGGCAGACGTGGAGAGAATGAACAAAGTGCTGGGGCTAAAGGCCAGACTAGGTCTCAGAGAAATTGTCGAATCAGCTTGGAATCTTTAGAGTCTGACCGACCTTAATCAAATTGGCATTGGTTATGCCATTTAGCTTCGCAAGAGCATCAGCGCTCACACCAAACTTTCTAGCGATTCCCCAAAGCGTGTCACCGGATTGAACCTGGTAGGTCCGAACCACCGGCGATATGGTTGGCGACTGTGTGGCCGGTTGTGTCGGCTGCGGTGATGAGGTTGCCGGTGAGCTGGATGAGCTGGTTGGGATCTTAAGCAGCTGACCGACTCGAAGCTGATTCGGATTTGTAATTC
>JBBAMI010000001.1:0-23756 GCA_040402595.1 Aquiluna sp. | reverse complement strand
GATGAGATGCGCATCTTCTTGCTATCTTGAATTAAAAACAACAGCCCCGCGTTGTCCCTTATGAATTGCCCGGCTGGACGAGGTGAGAGTTCAAGAGCACTGCAGGTGCTGGTAGCGAGTGGGTATGGGTTACCTGGGTATTCATTGGCTGCATTCTGCGCAATTGGATATAGAGTTCCGTTGTCGAGCAGATAGGTCCCGCCCGCGCACTGCACCTTGAGTGAATTTAATCTTGACCTAACTTGGAAACCGGCCAAGTCTGACTGGTTGTATGTGAAGACTCGGGACTTCGAAACACTATTCGCATGAGCCTGCGACTCCAGTCGAATTAGCGAAGAAATGCCATCGACCATGAAGAAATTGCTTCCCTGCCTAATGATTGAGCCCGGTGATAATGCAACTCCAGAACTCGAAACAGCGTTGATAGCGGCCTGCGGAAGCATCATCACACGCGGCTGATTCAGCAGGGAAAGGAACCTGTCTGTCATCTCTTTTTGAGAAGAGGTTCGCCTGGTTAAACCATCCACGAAGTAGGAGAGGTTATTGCCCTGTGAGCTCACCACTACCGGCGTCGAAAGTTGTGCATTGGCTGTGGGGATAGCCGCCAGAAGAGCTTCTGGAACCTGAACTATCTGGGAGGTCCAGTCCTGCGGATCGGTCACAGGAACCTTGCCATCTGCTGTTAGGACAAAAGCTGAACCTGCCGGTGAGGAGACGAATCCCCGAATGCTCAGCGGGTTGAGAGAACCCTGAATCGAGGAAAGCTCCACCGTTGCACTGGTTGAACTAAACCAGCGTTGAAGGTTAGTGCTGGTAGCAAGAGAAGCCACGAACCTAAAAGTCTGACCGCCGCTTGCTACCAATACGTCATTTGATCCTTTGAGTGAGAAAAGTGCCAGCTCAGACGCCAAAGCGGAACCTGGCGTCAGAGATGGAACAAGTTCGACGTTTAGCTTCACCGGAATGGTTGCTTGTCCACCGACAGTTGTTAGCGCTAGCTGGTCAACGACGACGCGGTAAGACTTATTCTCAATCCAGTAGCGCGCGCCGCTTGAGGTTTCAGCAAGCCTGGTAAGCACTCCCCCATTAATAAAGTTATTCAACTGCAGGCTGGTGAGCGGAATGGCCAGGTTGCAGTCGTAGCCGTAGTGTGCAGCAACCTGGCAATCGTTGACCTCATAACGAATCGAATCGACCAACAAATACCTAACGTTGGTGGTGTTATCAATCACCATTGGGCTCATCGCGCCTGCATCTTGGAAGCTATCTAGATAGGCCTGCGATATTTCCCCCAGTGGCCCAAGTGGGCGCAAGGTCTCGAGGAGTTTTGGATCACTCACCAGGTAGCGGACGTTATTTACTATCAAATAGTTCGCACTGGTTGCGCTTTTCAGAAGGTATCCTCCGCCAATTGGGGAGCCGAACCAATCGTGGTAGAAGCGCCAGAAATTCCTATTTCCATAAGCCGAGCAACTGTCACCGATGCCGTAGAGGTTTCTTAGAGCTGCCTCATTAGGTGTGTATGGGGTGTAGTAGTAGAGGTTTGCTGTCGCCTGGTTTTTAAGTTCAAAGCTCTTGCTACCACAAGAAGATTTTGGGTTGTAGCGCATGCTGATGACCCGGCCTGGCTTCCAGTATGTGAACGATCCCTCTGGGTTTCCATACCAGCGGAACTGCTTCGCAGCTCTAAACAGCTGATTGAATAATCCGACGAAGACCTTGCCGCATATACCGGGGTCTGAGTCGGGGCAACCAAATCCCATCGCTGCTCTATACATATAAGAGGTTGGCTTTGTCGATGTGACAAGACCCTGCTCTTTCTGCAAAGTGACTATCAAAACTCTCGGATTAATTCCACAGGCATTTGCAATTGCATGAATTACTTCCGCTGCAGATGCCTGCTCCTTGGCTGGAATAGCTTTGCAGGGACCCACCTCGCCCGGCGCAGTTGCTGGAGTCTCTGGAATGTTTACTCGAACATTTTTTAGACAGTCAATGGCCGGATCATCGGCTCGGCAATTCTCAACCCTTGTATCAAGAAAGTCTTGAATCTGTTTGACCGTCATTGAGCCAAAATCAAAAAAGACACTGTCGCTGATTATAAGACCTGGATCAAATGCGCTGCCTGGAGGTGCAGCTGCGGCGGGAGCGTTTGGAACCGCAGTCAATCCCGTTGCAATCAATGTCGCTGCCGCGAGCGCGGAAAGAGCCTTTCGCATGTTACGGAATCACCACCGAGGTTGCGGCTGATACCCCGCTGTGACGCTCGGATTCGTAAGTTACGGTCACCACCCCGTTGCCACGCGGCAAATCGGCCAGCGGAAATTCAATTGGGAAGCACTGTGTGTAATCAGACGAAGGTTCTGCTTTAACCTGCAGTTTCTTTTCGATGTTGTTTCCCAGAAAACGCATGGTGCAGGTTCCGCCTGTTTCGCTCAGGTTTGGCACCTGAGCGACAATCGTTAGAACGCCATAGTCGGGCTCAGCAACGGCCATAAGAATCACCACTTCTGCCGGAAGTTTTGCCGCAGTGGTTTCTGTTTCAGTGGGCTCAGGCTCGGGTTCAGTTGTCTCGGAAGGAGCCTGTGTTGCTGAATCGGTTTGCTCAGATTGCGAAGCTGCAGACTGGGATTCCTCGGGTAGACCCGTTGCCCCCCAGTTTGGATAGAAGAGGCTGCAGCCAGTGAGCAGCACAGATGACATAGCACCTATGAAAAGAAGACGAAATCTAGGCATGGCTCACCTCCAGCTACCTTCAACCCTAAGTTGAGATTCTTAAAAAAGCCTGATGAAAGGCGTGGAATAGCGGATTAGAGGGTTGATTTAAGGTTCTGGTTTTTTTCTTCAACCAGTTTCTGCAAGTCATCTCGATAGTTGTCGAGTCTTTTCTGAAGATTGATATCGGAAGTGCCAAGGATCTTCAGAGCGAGAAGCCCTGCGTTTTTTGCCCCATCGATTGACACAGTTGCAACTGGCACTCCCGCGGGCATTTGGACGATCGAGAGAAGTGAATCAAGACCATCGAGGTGGGTTAGGGAAACTGGAACTCCAACAACTGGCAGCGAAGTTACCGAAGCTAACATTCCAGGAAGATGTGCAGCACCGCCAGCACCTGCGATGATCACTTTGACACCTCTGTCGGAAGCACTTTTTCCCCAAGCAATCATTTTTTCCGGAGTCCGATGAGCGCTCAGGACTTCGACTTCAGCCTCAACATCAAATTCCTGAAGAATCTGCTGAGCCTGCTGCATGATCTTCCAGTCAGAGTCTGAACCCATAACAATTGCAACGACAGCCATGGCCAAAGTCTATTCCGCCTGGCCGTAAAGGATCTGGCGAGCTCTCTTACCTCTGGCCAAGAGTGTTTCCCAATTCTCGCCTAGCAGGGTGATGTGGCCCATCTTGCGACCAGCTCTTGGGCCCTTTTCGTAGGAGTGGTACTTCACTTCGGGGAAGCTCTCCATGGCCATCGGGTAGTGCTCAACAAAAGTGTTTTGATCGTCAACGCCAAGGAGATTGAGCATCACGGCGTAAGGGGCTTTGAGGGTTGTGCTACCGAGTGGAAAATCTAGAACTGCACGAAGATGCTGCTCAAATTGAGATGTCATGGAACCCTCTATTGAAAAGTGTCCGGAGTTATGTGGCCGCATAGCCAGTTCATTTACTAGAAGTCTTCCCTGTCTATCCTCAAACATTTCAACAGCCAAGACTCCGACCACATCGAGCCCCTCGGAGATTGTTTTGGCTATTGCCACGGAATCATCTAAGTTTTCACTTGCTGGGGCCGGTGCGATAACTTCCGAGCACACTCCTGCGCTCTGCACCGTTTGAACAAGCGGCCAGGAAGAAAACTCACCGCTTTGGTTTCGCGCAGATAGTTGAGAAAGCTCTCTTACAAAATCCACTTTCTCCTCGGCCAGAAGACTGCCGCCGAATGCAGCAATGTTATTGAGCCAATCCGACACGTCACTTAACTTAGAAACAACTCGAACACCCTTGCCGTCATAGCCACCAATCGGAGTCTTGACAATCACCGAGCCTCTTTCACTCAAGAAGTGGGTGAGGTCATCTGCGTTTCTGATCTCTCGCCATTCAGGTTGAGGCAAAGACAGCTTGGCTAGCGCTTTGCGCATAACTAGCTTGTTTTGGGCATGAAGAAGCGCTGCAGGCTTTGGCCTAATTGGGGTTCCTAGGCGCTGAATATCTTCTAGCAAGTCAACAGGGACATGCTCGTGATCGAACGTAATCACATCGACAGTTGATGCAAAGGCTTTGAGGGTATCCAGGTCTTTGTAGTCGCCGACCATACTGGTCGCCGATTTGGCTGAGGATCCCTCAGCTTCGGCCAGGACCTTGAGTTCAATGCCCAGAGCAATTGCGGCAGGCTGCATCATGCGCGCAAGCTGTCCTCCGCCAATTACCCCAACTCGATGCATGCTCTTCCCTATTGCTTACGCAGATGCCAAATGTCTGCTGCTGCCAAAGTATGTTCTTTATCGTTTTGTATTACTAAATGGCCATCCGCAGTTATTCTGGTGGCCTTTCCGAGAATACTTTCACCAGTAGCCAGCTCAGCTCTCACCTCACTGCCGAGTGTTGAGCAATTTTGTCTCACATAATCAAGAAGCCAGCTGCTACCCGAAGAGGACTGAATGTTCTCCCAATTAGTTTTCATTGATACCAGGACAGCAGCCGTGACTTCATCAAAGTCGGGCTTTACGTATTCGCTCAGAGCTGCAGCGGTATCCGGTGCTTGCGATTGTGGAAATAGGTTTATTCCAATTCCACAGACAACACTTCCGTCGCTATTCCTATGGGCAAGAATCCCAGCCAGTTTTCTATCCTGAATGAGTATGTCGTTTGGCCACTTTATGGAAATTGGAATGCTCGGAAAAAGATGCCCGAGAGCCTGGTGCGTGCTGGCAGCAGCAAGAAGTGTCACAAGCGATGAAACTTCGATAGTGGTTGGTCTGAGCAGAAAGGAAACGGCTATGGATGCTCCCGGCATGGAGATCCAGCTTCGACCAGCGCGTCCCTGACCACTGGTCTGTTCAGCTGCGACTAGGACGGAAAAATCTGGAAGTGATTCATGTTTTCGGGCTAGCTCAGCATTGGTGGAGTCAATCGTCTGAACGAAGCTGAGCCCCGGAACCACCGATTTTGACTTAGCCAGCTGCATGGAAAAACCCTATTGCACGCAGGAACCTTGTGGGTTTCCTCAATGATTTCCCGAGGTCTTTGTGAGAAGTATGCAATTGGGACACTATTTTCGGCAATAAAGTAGGTCCCCATGAGTGAAAAACCAGATCTCAGCACCACCGCTGGCAAGCTCGAAGACCTTAGGCATCGTTACCACGAGGCCGTTCACGCAGCTGGTGAAGTTGCTATCGAGAAACAGCATGCCAAGGGCAAGAAGACTGCGCGTGAGCGCATCGACATGCTGCTCGACCAAGGATCATTTGTCGAGATGGACGAGTTCGTTCGTCACCGTGCCAACGCTTTTGGCATGGACTCTAAGCGTCCTTATGGCGATTCAGTGGTGACAGGCTTTGGAACGATTAATGGCCGTCAGGTTGCTGTGTATTCCCAGGACTTCACTATTTTTGGTGGATCTCTTGGTGAAGCTGCTGGCAACAAAATCATCAAGGTGATGGAGCATGCAATAAAGACGGGTGTGCCACTAATTGGAATCTTGGATTCCGGTGGAGCTCGAATTCAAGAAGGTGTAATTGCGCTTGGTAAGTATGGGGAAATCTTCAGACTGAATACTCATGCATCCGGAGTTATTCCTCAGATTTCTATCATCATGGGGCCTGCTGCTGGTGGTGCCGTTTACTCGCCTGCTCTCACGGACTTTGTGATCATGGTAGACAAAACTTCAAACATGTTTGTAACGGGACCTGATGTAATCAAGACCGTTACTGGTGAAGACGTTGGCATGGAAGAACTCGGCGGTGCCAGAACCCACAATGAAACCTCTGGTGTTGCACACTATCTAGCCTCAGACGAAGAAGACGCAATTGATTTTGTTCAGGCGCTCGTCGGATACCTTCCTGAAAACAATCTTTCACAATCGCCAGCATTCCAAAGCGACTCCGAGCTTGAGGTGACTGAGGCGGATCGAAAGCTAAATTCACTAATTCCAGATAGTCCAAATCAGCCATATGACATGCACGAGGTGATTCAGGCGGTTGTCGATGATGGAGAATTCCTAGAGATTCAGGCTCTATTTGCACCGAACATAATTGTTGGATTTGCCAGAATTGATGGCCAATCAGTTGGAATCGTCGCTAGCCAGCCGCTGCAGATGGCCGGAACGCTGAACATCGATGCCGGAGAAAAGGCAGCCAGATTTGTCAGGTTCTGTGACTCTTTCTCAATTCCAATTCTCACCCTGGTAGATGTTCCTGGTTATCTGCCTGGCACTGATCAGGAGTGGGCAGGTGTGATTAGACGAGGAGCCAAGCTCCTTTACGCATACGCCGAAGCCACGGTTCCACTTGTAACAGTCATCACCAGAAAGGCCTATGGCGGTGCATACATCGTGATGGGTTCCAAGCAGCTCGGCGCTGACATCAACCTTGCTTGGCCCACTGCAGAGATTGCAGTCATGGGAGGACAGGGTGCCGTGAATATCCTCTTCCGCGATCAGATCAAGCAGGCAGAAGAAAAAGGCCAGGACATAGCAAAAGTCAGAGATCAGCTTGCCAAGGAATACACCTACAACGTTGCTAGTCCATTCCTCGCGGCAGAGCGTGGTGAGCTTGACGGAATCATTGAACCTGCCGCAACCAGATCTGCTGTCACTCGATCTCTTCGTGCGCTGAGGACCAAGCGAGCCGAACTTCCACCCAAAAAGCATGGAAACATCCCTCTCTAATGAAAAAAACTTCCACGCAAGAAATTTCCGAGATTATTGAGGTCAACGGCGGAAATGATTTGGAGCAGGCTGCCGCGATTGCTGTAGTTTCATCACTACTTTCTGGAAAATCGTCCCAGCAGCAGGTGACTAAATCCAATTGGACTAGTAGGTCTGGGCTTAGAGAGGGCCTTGACAAGAATTTAAGAGGGAAACTTCGATAGAAAATATTTGAGTATTTCGAGAAGAATTAACCTGACGAAAAACAAAAAACTCAATAATCTGATTAGGAAGATTGACACCAAACGCAAAGAAGGGTTGCGGTGAAAATCTTCGGGGGAAGAAGAGAATTAAGGGCGATAAGTCGCCCTTTTTTCTATATGGACAAAGTTTATTTAGGTAGCTTCGCAAAAGTCATCACAGTTTCGAAGTGGTGAGTGTGTGGGAAGAGATCGAAAGACTTGATTTCATCGAGTCGGTAGCCGAGTTCAGACAGCTGCTTAGCGTCCCTTGCTGCGGCAACCGGATCACAGGCAACGTAAATAATATTTTTTGCCCCAAGCCTCGCCAAATGACCAAGAACTTTACTGTTTGCCCCAGAGCGCGGAGGGTCTAGCACAACTGAGTCGAGGGGTTCGGTTCGCTGTCGCAAGTAAACCAATACGTCCGATGTTTCAAAGGACAGATTCTTCAAATCTCTGGAACTTCTTTTGCCATCTTTAACAGCTTGCTTGTTGAGTTCAACTGCTTTGACCAAAACTGACGGGTGTCCTGCTGCCGTCGTAGCCGCAAAAAGACCAACGCCTGAGTACAGGTCAAGCACCTCCATGGGCTGGAGCTTGGCTAGCCGCGACTGAACCTCCTCGGCAAGTTTCGTTGGAGCTAGCCGATGGGCCTGCCAGAAAGTCTGGGGCGATAGCTCGAAGAGTCTCTCCCCAACTAATTGAGACAGCTGAGAAGGAGACTTTTGCTCTGAGTCGACGATGTTTCCGAAGCTGTCCAGTGCAAGTGCGACTCTGACATTTGCGAACTTGCCTGGATTCCGCAGAGCAAAATCTTCTAAAGCCTTCTCAGCAAGCGGCAAAGATCGAATAGGGATTAGATCGTCACTACGAACCTTTTTGACTGATGCTCGAGCTCTTTCGTCAAAGTGAATTTGGATTCGAGTTCTGTAGTGAAGACCATCGGTGTTATCAAGTGGTTGAACTAATACTTCCGATTCAATTCCCGCAAACCTCACCAGTGCCTCTTTAAGAACTTGAGTCTTCAATTCCCTCTGGTGCTCAAGCTGGATGTGGCCAAAATCTGCTCCACCAGCGCCGCGCTCAGCATCTTCCCAAATGTGTTTTTGTCGATGTGGACTGGGCTCGATGATCTTTATTGGAACTGCTCGAAGAAAGTTTGACTTTTCATCAATGATTTCCGCTTCCACGACTTCGCCAGGAAGCACGCCTTCAACAAAGACAACCTTGCCTTCTGGTCGAGCTACGAAGACTCCCCCGTGAGCAACCTTTTCGATTTTCAGTTCCACAGACACCTGCCTAGTGTTTCACAGCTAACCTTGTTGTGTGCCAAAACTTCTCCTCGCCTCAACATCTCCTGCACGTAAGAAGCTGCTGACTGACGCAGGAATCAACTTTGAAAGCCTCTCTCCGGGCGTTGATGAGGAATTACTAGTTGAGAGGCTTAATCCCGCTACCGCTGAAGAGCTGACCCTGTTGCTTGCCAAGGCCAAGGCAGAGGCTGCTCGGGGAAAGACTTCTGCTGATCTGATCCTTGGCTGCGATAGCGCCTTGGAGTTTGAAGGTGAGATTTTGGGGAAGCCGCTCCGCGAGGACGTGGCTATCACCCGTTGGAAGAGCATGCGAGGCAAGTGGGGAACTCTGGCGTCCGGTCACCATCTGATCTCAGCAGATGGTCGATCCGCCAGTTTCTGCAGCAAGACCAAAGTCCTCTTTGCCAACATCACTGATAGTGAGATAGAGAAATATGTTGCAACTGGAGAGCCTTTGGCGGTTGCCGGGGCTTTCACGATTGATTCAATAGGGGGCACCTACGTCGAGCGAATTGAAGGTGACTACCACACCGTGGTTGGGCTATCCCTGGTCACTCTGAGGAAACTGATGGTTGAGCTGGGTCACAACTACCAGGACTTCTGGCGTTAGCATCAACAAATCAGCTCTTTTTTTGTCGATAACTTCTAAATTCTGCCGCTTTTTGGCCAATAAGCTATCCGATTATGGCTGAGCGACAAATCAAGAAACTGCTGATTGCTAATCGTGGCGAGATTGCAGTCCGCATAATCAGAGCCGCCAAAGACAGCGGAATCCAAACAGTTGCCGTCTATGCCGGGGCCGATAGGGACGCCCAGCATGTTCAGCTAGCCGATGAGGCTTATTCGCTCGACGGAGAAACTGCCGCTGAAACTTACCTAGTGGTTGAAAAGCTGCTGAGTGTTGCCCGCCGATCTGGCGCGAATGCCGTGCATCCTGGCTATGGGTTCCTTTCAGAAAATGCGGTCTTTGCCAAAGCTGTTGTCGACGCTGGGTTGATTTGGGTTGGGCCACCGGCCTCTGCTATTGAGCGACTCGGCGACAAGCTTTCTGCCAGACAGGTAGCAGAAAAAGTTGGCGCACCCCTAGCTCCCGGAACTAAGAATCCTGTTTCCTCAGTGGCTGAGGTTGAAGAGTTCGTGAGTAAACACGGCCTGCCGGTTGCGATCAAGGCTGCTTATGGCGGTGGTGGAAGAGGAATCAAAGTAGTCCGGGACAAGTCTGAAATTCAAGAACTCTTTGAATCAGCAACACGTGAGGCTGTTGCAGCCTTTGGGCGCGGCGAATGCTTCATTGAAAAGTACCTAGAGAAACCAAGACACGTCGAAACACAATGCCTTGCTGATGAATTCGGGAACGTTGTTGTCGTTTCCACCAGAGACTGTTCACTTCAGCGAAGACACCAGAAGCTGGTTGAAGAAGCTCCTGCACCCTTTCTCAGTGATGAGCAAGTAAAGGAACTTTACGAAGCATCAAAGAAAATTTTGAAAGAGGTAGGTTACGTTGGTGCTGGCACCTGTGAATTCTTGGTTGCTCGCGATGGGACCATCTCGTTTCTCGAAGTGAACACAAGACTGCAGGTTGAGCACCCGGTTTCTGAGGAAGTAACTGGAATCGATCTAGTTCGGGAGCAGTTCCGCATTGCTCAGGGTGGCAAGCTTGATTATGAGGACCCTGCCATCAAGGGCCATTCAATTGAGTTTCGAATCAATGGCGAAGACGCTGGCAGAAACTTCTTGCCTTCCCCTGGGCCAATTCACGTGTTCACGACCCCTTCAGGACCTGGTATCAGAGTTGACTCCGGAGTTGTCTCTGGCGATGTGATTTCAGGAAATTTTGACTCCATGATGGCAAAGCTGATTGTCACTGGAAAAGATCGTAATCAGGCCCTGGAGCGAGCAAGGCGTGCACTTGAAGAGATGCAGGTACACGGTCTGCCAACGGTTCTTCCCTTCCACCGACTAATTGTTTCGGACCCAGCTTTCACTGCCGATAAGGGCAAGTTTGATGTTCACACAAGGTGGATTGAAACCGAATGGTCAAACCCAATTGAACCCTGGAGTGGTCAGCAGGAACAATTGCCAACTCCTCCACAAATGAAGGATTTGGTTGTAGAGGTTGATGGTAAGCGCCTTACCGTAAGCGTCCCAAAATTCTTACTTACCGGTGAGAGCTCTTCTGTTCCCAAGATGCACAGACGAAAGAAATCTCACCAGGCTTCAACCCACACCGGTGCTAAAGGAAACTCTCTTCTCGCTCCGATGCAAGCAACGGTTGTGAAGCTAGCTGTGAAAGATGGACAGAGTGTCCAGGAGGGCGAGCTTGTGGTTGTTCTGGAAGCCATGAAAATGGAGCAGCCTCTTACGGCTCATCGTGCAGGAAAAGTAAGCAACATCGGAGTGAATGTTGGCGCAACTATTTCAGCTGGAACCAGGATTCTGGATATTCTCGATTAATCGATTGCTGGATGCAGTGCGCTAGCTGCCTCAGCAATAGATGCTGATAGCGACGGGTAAACCGTGTAGGTCTTGGCAAGCTGATCAACGGTAAGCCTGTTCTCGATAGCAACAGCAATTGGATAGATCAAATCTGACGCTTTTGGCGAGACAACAACACCGCCTATGACTGTGCCGGACCCAGTCGATGCAAAGAGCTTGATAAAGCCCTCACTCAGTCCCTGCATCTTGGCTCTGGGATTTGAATCAAGCATCACCTGGTGAATCTCACCCCTCACTAGTCCTTCTTTAATTTCCTGCTCAGACCAGCCGACCTGAGCTATTTCGGGGTTGGTGAATACGTTGCTGGCCACGTTCCTTTGTCTGGTTGGAGTAGCAACGTCACCGAGCGTGTGATAGACAGCCGTGCGACCCATCATCGAGGCAACAGATGCCAGCGGAATTGAAGTGGAGCAATCCCCTACTGCGTATACGTTGGCCCTAGATGTCCTGGCAACTTTATTCACAATCACCCTGCCGTCATCAGCCAGCTTCACTCCTGCCTCTTCAAGACCAAGGCCCTGGGTGTTAGGTGTTGCACCCACAGCCATCAAGCAGTGTGAACCAGTTAGCAGCTGCCCATCTGACAGTTGTACCTCGACGGAACTTCCAGTGTTGGTAACCCGATTGGCTCTAACCTTTTTCAAAAGTTGCATTCCGGATGCGACAAAAACTTTCTCGATCAAGTCCGCAGCATCCTGATCATTGCCAGGAAGTACCTTGTCTCGCGAGGAAACTAGAGTGACTTTGGAACCGAGTTGCAAATATGCAGATGCGAATTCGGCTCCGGTTACACCTGATCCAACAACAATCAAATGTTCAGGAAGCTCAGTCAAAGAGTAAAGCTGCTTCCAATTGAGAATTCTTATTCCGTCAGTTCTGGCGTCAGGTAATTCTCTAGGTGATGCACCAACTGCAACGATGATTGTTTTTGCCTCGAGTTTGGTTTGCTTGCCAGCTTGATCAAAAACAACATGATGATTGCCATCGAGCTTTGCTTTTGCATCAATAATCTCAACGCCATCTCGAGCGAGAGTTGCTCGCATTTGATCAGATTGACCACGGGCTAGAGATAAAAGTCTTTTGTTCATAGCCCCTAGGTCAACCTCAACGTGAGGATTGATTGTTTTACCATCATGACTAAAGCCAAGTCCAAGTGACTTAGCCAACTCAATCTGCTGTGCAGCTTCTGCGGCTGCTATCAGAGACTTCGATGGAACAACGTCTGTTAGAACGGCATTGCCACCGATTCCGTTTTCCTCAATCAGGACAACATCCGCTCCCAGTTGCCTGGCAGTTCTAGCAGCCTCATAGCCACCAGGGCCTCCGCCGATAATGACCATACGTCCCAGAGAAGAGTTACTCATCACCCGACAATTGTTCCCTAAATCCGCGAGGAGGATTAGAACTAAACTTGAAAACATGGCTCATCCACTAAATGAAGAAGGGGTAAACCCCTTCGAATTTGCCGAAAAGGCAGCAGCAGCAATCGCCCAGAAGTCCGGTGTTCCAAGGCACGACGTGGCCCTGACTCTCGGTTCAGGTTGGTCAAAGGCAGCAGATCTCATTGGGGAAACAGTTAGTGAAATCCCTGCCAATGAAATTCCTGGCTTCCATAAACCAGCGGTTGCTGGGCACGTTGGAACAATCCGCTCCATCAAGCTTCCGAGTGGAAAATTTGCTCTCGTCATTGGAGCCAGGACCCACTTCTATGAAAACCATGGGGTCAGAGCTGTAGTCCACTCAGTCAGAACCGCTGCTAAGACTGGCGCCAAAATCATGGTTCTCACGAATGGAGCGGGTGGGATTAAGCCCCAGTGGCAGGGGGGCGTTGCAGTTCTTATCTCAGATCACATTAATCTGACCGCCTCATCACCCTTAGAAGGTGCAAACTTTGTTGACCTTACTGATCTTTATTCCAAGAGACTCAGAGAGATTGCCAAGCAGGTTGATCCATCTCTTGATGAAGGTGTCTATGTGCAGTTCCGCGGGCCTCACTACGAAACTCCTGCTGAAGTTCAAATGGCCAAACACATGGGTGGCCACATCGTTGGGATGTCCACAGCTCTCGAAGCAATAGCTGCCAGAGAGGCAGGTATGGAAGTCATTGGAATGTCCCTTATAACTAACTTGGCCGCTGGGATTCAAACAACGCCTCTTAGTCATGAGGAAGTCATTGCAGCTGGGAAAGCGGCTGAAGGAAAAATCTCCAAGTTACTTGCTGAGATTGTTACCAGGTTCTAGATGTCTTCGCTCGAAAAAGCAAAATCTTGGGCTGCCAACGACCCTGATTCCAAAACCAAAGCCGAACTAGAACAGCTCATCGCTGATGGTGAACATGCGGAAGTTGAATCCAGATTTTCCCAACTGCTCCAATTCGGAACCGCAGGACTGCGCGGCGAGCTTGGCGCGGGTCCAAACCGAATGAACCGAATCGTCGTTGCCTACGCCGCCCTAGCAATCGCAGAGTTCCTAAAGAAGAATAAGGACCTGTATAAGAATCCAGATGGCAACCTAAGCGTCGTCATCGGCTACGACGGACGAGAAAATTCTGATGTTTTTGCACACGACACAGCGCAGATAATTTCCGCCGCTGGCTGTGATGCATTTCTTTTTGATCAAAGAGTTCCTACTCCAGTAGCCGCATTCACTGGAAGACGATTGAAAGCTTCCGCAACAATCGTGGTAACTGCAAGCCACAACCCACCTCGTGACAACGGTTACAAGGTCTACCTCGGAGGTGCATTTGGAGGCTCGCAACTCATTGCGCCTCAGGACAAAGAGATTGCCAAACTTATTGAAGAGAACTACCGGAACCTAACCTTCAGTCAGATTCCGAAGTCAAATGACTTTAAGACCCTAACTAGTAAGGATGTTGCCCTCTATGTCGATCGCGCACTTGAGCTCATTCCACAAAGCAACCCCGCTCGCTCCAAAATAAGAATTCTCCACACAGCCCTTCATGGCGTTGGCTCCTCCGTTGTAGAAGAAATCTTCAAGAGATCGGGTTTCAATCTGTCCGCAGTAGGAGAGCAGAGACTGCCAGATCCCGCATTTCCAACAGTTACATTTCCAAACCCAGAAGAGCCGGGAGCCATGGACCTGGCTTATCGAGAGGCTGGAAGGACAAATGTTGATCTGATCCTGGCAAATGATCCCGACGCCGACCGGCTAGCCGTGGCCGTCCCAGAGGGTCATGAATGGAAAATGCTCACTGGCGACGAAGTGGGGCTTCTGCTTGCAGACTATTGCTCCAGTAAGGCGGAGTCTGGGGCTATCGCGAACTCAATCGTTTCAGCGAATATTTCTTCCGTAGCTGAGGCCTATGGCCTTGATTACCAGCAAACGCTCACCGGCTTCAAGTGGATTTCAAAAGTCCCAAACCTGATTTACGGATACGAGGAAGCGCTTGGATACTGTGTTGATCCGAAGCACACACCAGACAAAGATGGCATCACTGCCGCACTCTTAGTCGCAGAAATAGCCGCCGATCTGGCTGATGCAAAACTGAGCCTGAGAGATAAGTTAGGCGAGCTATCTGATCGATTCGGACACACTTCCACGGGTCAGGTCTCCATCAGAGTCAGTGATCTAAGTGTCATCGACAAAGTAATGACTTTTGTACGTGAAATGCCCGCCACTTCTTTTGAGGGTGTTCTGGAAAAGAATGACCTTTTGCATTCTGAGAATCTGAAAACAGATGCCGTAATTCTGAGCAATGAAAAAGCCCGACTGATTTTCAGACCAAGTGGGACTGAGCCTAAGCTCAAGTGCTATTTGCAGTACAAGGGAGACCAAATTGGTCTAGCAAAACTGAAGGAATTTGCTAGCGATCTTTTGCGTAGCGCTCAGCAAACCGCTTGATACTCTCCGGAACTGCGAGGCTCTTCGCTTCATCATCAGCTGGAATTGCTTCCCCAATTACAGTCTTTATAGGAACTATTCCTGCCCAATAGCCCAAGTTCAAATCCTCTTCCGGATCATCAACTTCATTCTTAGAAATCTTCACTGACGTTTCATTCAGGTCAACCTGAATGATGATTGTTGCGGCCAACTCCTTCTTCGTTGTTGGCCGTGTCTCGGCGACTCGGCCGGGAATTAGACCATCGCTCAAGGAATTGAGGGCCTGTAGTTTCTCAGAATCTGGCACAAGCTCCGCCTTGCCAAAAATAACAGCAGCTCGATAATGCATTCCGGTGTTGAAGTTGCTTCGAGCAACCTTGAGTGCGTTTATCTCCGTGATGCTTATGCAAACAGCTGAATTCTCAGAGAGAAGACGCATGAGTCTTGAACCTGAAGATCCATGCAGATAAAACTTGTCTCCCACTCTGCCATGCGTCATAGGTATAACTACCGGCTGTCCACCTTCTATGAACCCAACATGAGAGACCAAGTTCTCATCAATGATGGAATACAGATCCTGTTGACTTTCAGATGCCTTATGGGAAAGTCGCTTTAGTTTTGTTTTTGCTGTGCTTCCTGGTTGCATTCCAAGATGCTAGCCGAGAGCCTCAGACAGCGCCTGTCGGATTTCACTTAAGTCCGTAACAGTTTTGATTTCTACGACTTGGCTATGGCCAGCTGGGAGAGAACTAATGACATCCCCGGTCGCAAGAATCAACTGAGCCGGGGTTTTTGAGCGCATTTCATCGATGGCAACTGCCTCGACTGTTGCCTCAATTTGAAGCTCCGCAAGAGCTTTTTCAGCGAGTCTGGCCAGGATGACGGAGGTACCGACACCGGCCCCGCACACGCAATAGATTCGCATGGTTTAGTAAAACAGTAAAAGCGCTGGCTGGGAAGAAACTATTGCTGTGCTCTTGCGAACCCAAGCTCAATCATGTCCATTAGCTCTTCGCGTTCGGTCAAACCTTGAAAAGCACTGGATGCTGCATTGAGTTGGAATTGCTCGAGATCGGCCAGGGTGTAGCCGAATGTTTCAGTCAAGATTTCTAGTTCCTTGGTGAGCGAGGTTCCACTCATCAGACGGTTGTCAGTATTCACTGTGACCTTGAATCCCAAGTCGTAGAGAATGTCTATTGGGTGATCAGACATGCTCTCGCCCATCATCTCGAAAGCACCGGTCTGCAGATTCGATGAAGGCGAGGTCTCGAGAGCAATTTCTCTGTCGTGGACCCACTGGGCGACTGGTCCCAGGACCACCAGGTCGGTGTCTCCCTCGGTCCTAGAGAACATGATGTCTTCAATTAGTCTCACGCCGTGACCAAGTCGCAGGGCTCGACCAGTCACAATTGCATCTTTTATTGATTCAATTCCATCTGCTTCACCGGCATGCACGGTGATTGGGAAAAGTTCTGAGGCTAGATAGTCAAACGCGACCTTGTGCCTAGATGGCAAGAAACCTTTTTCTGGACCGGCGATGTCAAAACCAACAACACCGTTATTGCGATGTCTCACGGCCAGCTCTGCTATTTCCAATCCCCTGTCGGTATGGCGCATCGCAGTTACAAGCTGCCCGGTTCTGATAAAACCTCCGCGGGAGGCAACTTCTTCCATGCCGCGCTCGAGGCCATCCTGAACTGCTTCGACTGTTTGATCTAGTGTCAAACCCCTTGAAAGGTGCTGCTCTGGGGCCCAGCGCAGCTCGCCATAAATGACTCCGTCTTCTGCCAAGTCCATTACTGCTTCGTAGGCGACTCTTTCCAGGCCCTCATAGGTCTGCATAACAGCGACTGTGTGTTCAAAGGCTTCCAAATACTTAACGAGCGAACCAGAGTTGCAAACTTCAGAAAACCATGCCGCCAGCTCTAGTCCTGTGTCGCGCGGAAGTTTGTGTCCTATTTCAGCAGAGAGTTCAACGATTGTTTGCGGGCGTAACCCTCCGTCAAGGTGATCATGGAGTGAGATTTTTGGTAGTGACTGAATTTCCAACTGATTCCTAACCGACTTTGCCGAGGACTATTGTTCTGTGCTCGGGACTTTTCTCAGAGTACTCCACACCGCCACTTAGTGAAGCTATCGCCCTGTCAAACTTTTCTTCGGTATCTGTGTAAAGGGTCATTAACTTCTGTCCCTTTTCCACTCTGTCCCCAAACTGAGCGTGGAGCTCAATTCCAGCACCGAATTGAACAGCATCTTCTTTTCGCTCTCTGCCGGCACCCAAGCGCCATGATGCAACGCCAACCGCGAGGGCATCGAGCCTACTGATGTAGCCCGTTTGCTCAGCCAGAACCTGGTGGAAGTGCTTGGCCTTTGGAAGCTCTGCCTCAGTATCCCCACCTTGAGCTTGAATCATCTGTCGCCACTTATCCATTGCCTTGCCGTTTTTCAAATTCTCTAGAGGATCTGCATCAGCAAGTCCGCAGTGGGAAAGCATTTCTTTGGCCAAAGCCACGGTGAGTTCGACAACGTCGCTGGGTCCTCCGCCGGCTAGTACTTCAATAGATTCTTCAACCTCCAAGGCATTACCTATTTTTCGTCCCAGTGGTGTTGACATGTCAGTAAGAAGAGCCGATGTCTTTACTCCAGCGTCATTGCCAATCTGAACCAGAACTTCGGCTAACTCCTGGGCCCTTTCGCGGGTCTTCATGAAAGCGCCGCTACCCACTTTGACATCTAGAACAAGGGATGACGTTCCCTCGGCAATCTTCTTGCTCATGATTGATGATGCAATAAGCGGGATAGCTTCTACCGTTCCAGTTACGTCCCTTAGTGAATAGAGCTTGCGATCAGCGGGTGCGAGTCCACTTCCCGCAGCACATACAACAGCGCCAACTTCGGCCAATTGCTTGTGGAGCTCTTGATTGCTTAGGGATGCGCGCCAACCTGGAATGGCCTCAAGTTTGTCGAGTGTGCCTCCAGTGTGGCCCAAGCCCCTTCCGCTTAGCTGCGGAACCGCAATGCCAAACGAGGCAACTAGTGGAGCAAGTGGGAGAGTTATCTTGTCCCCCACCCCTCCGGTTGAGTGCTTGTCCGAAGTCTTCATCGATAGCGAGGAGAAGTCGAGTCTTTCGCCAGAGTCAATCATCGCAAGAGTAAGGTCAAGAATCTCTCTTCGGTTCATTCCGTTCAGCAAAATTGCCATTGCCATTGCAGACATTTGCTCGTCAGCCACTACACCCAGGGTGTAGTTAGAAACTAGCCATCGTATTTCATCGCTCGAGAGTTCTTGCTTCTCTCGCTTTTTTATAATCAGCTCAACAGCTGAGAAGGTCATTTGCCTAAATCCTTAGGCCCGAAGGCGTCAGGCAAGACTTCGGTAATTGTCTTGATCCCACTGATGGTTTGAAGGAGCATTCCATCTGCAGCGTGCTCAAAAAGAAGTTGACGACACCTACCACACGGCATTAGCGGATCCCCCTTGCCATCAACGCAGGCAAACGCAACGAGTTTTCCGCCACCCGTTCGATAAAGCTCGCTCACTAGCGAACACTCAGCGCAAAGACCCAAGCCGTAGGAGGCATTTTCAACATTGCAGCCAGAAATGATTCTTCCGTCATCAACCAAAGCAGCAACACCTACAGGAAAATTGGAGTAAGGAGCGTATGCCTTCTCCATAGCCGATTTAGCGACAGTGGTTAGTTGCTTCCAGTCAATTTCCAATTTTTATCCTTTGGTGTACGGGATAGCCAACGCTTTAGGTGGTCTCGACTGACCAACAAAACCAACGACCGCAATAACAGTCACGATGTATGGCACCATCGTAATGAAGTCGGTTGGAATGCCGGGACTTACCTGATTTGCCCAGACTCTTAGGATGATTGAAAAACCAAAGAGCAACGCTGCGAGCGCCGCAGAAATCGGATGCCATCTACCTAGGATCACGACCGCGAGAGCGATAAACCCGAATCCACCTGACATCTCTCTTCCGAAGGCTCCGGCATTACCGATTGTGAGTGCCGCACCTCCAAGACCTGCCGACATTCCACCGAGCGTTACCCACCAGAAGCGAGTCCTGCCGACATTAATACCAACCGTGTCAGCAGCAAGCGGGTGTTCACCAACTGCCCGTGCCCGAAGGCCCAGCTTGGTCTTGAACAGAACAAAGTAAAGGGTCGGAACAATGATCAGAGCCAAGAACACCGTGATTCTGTTTTCAAAAAGCACTGGCCCGATTATTGGTATTTCACTCAGGAATGGAATCCGAATAATGTCCAGTGTCCCTGGGAAGTTGACGTTTTCGCCATCCTCAGTCAGCCACTGCTGATAGAGGAAGTTGGTAATTCCAATCATCAACACATTCAGAACCACACCGACAATAATCTGCTGGGCTAAGTATTTGATGGCAAAGACCGCCAGGACCATTGACACCACAGCCGCACCGATCATTGCGGAAATCAGCCCGAACAGATAGTTATCCGTAATCGAAGAGACCACTGCCGCCATGAAAGCACCGGTCAGAAGCTGAGCCTCAATTGCAATGTTGGTAACACCAACTCGCTCACACATCAATCCGCCCATAGCCCCGAGCATGATGGGCACTGCCAAAACCAGCGCAGTTCCGGCGATGAAGGCAACCGGAACAGCATTGCCGGCAGCCAGCCAACCCAGAAGCGCAATCACTCCTATCAGCCCGTATAAAGATGCCAGGTATATCGGCGTTCTTCGGTTTTTCATGGACAGGCTGAGTGAGTAAGCGGCGATACCCAACATCAAGATTCCAGAAATCACCCCGAGTGTTGATGAGTCGACCGGAAGAGCTGGAAGCTGAATGGCATCTGTGCGCCTAGAGATTTCGAATGAGACCATGCCCTCTCGGCCCAAAATGCCAAAGAAAAGAAGTACCACGAGGCCAACGCCTCCCATTACTGCGGGAGACTTGAAACCAACGCGTTCCTCTTTTGCCAGTTCGGTGATACTCATCGCGCACCTCCTCTTCTAAGCAGTCGATCTCGAAGCGACGCCAGGACACTGCTTGTCTGAGGTTTTGGCAGTCTGAATATTGCTCTGATCAGCGGCGGCGCAGCAATGAACAGAACAATTGCACCTTGCACAATTCCAAGAACTTCTGGCGAAACCCCCAGCACCTGCATTGATGGAGCTCCGGCCTTGAAAGCTCCGAATAGCAACCCGGCAAGCAAAATTCCAGGCGCGTTCGATCCACCCAAAAGAGCAACGGTGATCGCGTCGAATCCAATGTTGGCGTGTGCCGATGGAGTGGTTCCGATGGCGGTTCCTAGAGCCTGATTAGCTGCAGCCACTCCCACGAATGCTGCCGAAAGGCCCATGGCAAGAATGTAGGTGCGCTCAACGCTAATCCCCGCAGTTCTGGCAGCATCGGGGTTGTAACCAACCATGCGCAACCTAAATCCAATGGTGGACTTCTCCATCAGCCACCAGTAAACAACCACTGCCACAAGAGCGAGTATCAATCCCCAGTGCAAGTTGAACTCATCGCCCACCAGTTTTGGAAGCAGTGCACTCTCCAAGGGTGGATTACCCTTCGGATTACCAGTGGCTCTGTCTTCACCAAGCAGGAGTGGATCGCGAAGTAAGAACGTGAAGAAGTAAAGCATTATGTAGTTGAACATGATGGTGAGAATCACCTCATGCGCACCTGTCCTGGCCCGCAGGAAACCGACCAGGGCACCGAGAAGTGTTGCGCCAATTATCGCGGCTAGCAGAGCGACAATCACGTGGATTAGAAATGGAAGCTCGAGGCGAGTAGCGACAAAAGTTGCAAAGATCATGCCGGTAATAATCTGACCAGTTCCACCGATGTTGAACATTCCAACTCGGAAGGTCAAACCAATACCCAGTCCTGCCAGAATCAGTGGAGCTCCTAGGCGCAAGGTTTCAGTTAGGGGGCGGATAGCTTTTTCAAAAGTGTCTGCCTCAGCGTTGAAGATTGCTCCCCTGAAAAGTGCCCCATAACCTTCACTGACAACGGTCCAAGCGGCACCCAGTGCATCTGCTGGCCGCGAAAAGACGAAGGCGAGAGACTCGATGAACTCTCTGTTTGAGGCAACCATGAAGGCTGCACCAACCAAGAAACCAAGGATGATAGATAAAACCGTTCTGGTGAAGCTCCCTGAAAGAATTTCTTTGAGGGCCTGAGAGAATCTGTTTTCTTCGCTCATGCGCTGACTCCAGCCATCATCTTTCCTAACTGCTCTCTCGATGTCTTTGGATCGACAATTCCTACTATCTTTCCTCGATACATCACAGCAATCCGATCTGCCAAGGAAAGAACTTCGTCGAGCTCTGTGGAAATCAAGACAACGGCCTTACCAGAGTCTCTCTCAGCCATGATTCTCTCGTGTATGAATTCAATTGAACCAACATCCACTCCTCTGGTTGGTTGAGAGGCAACCAGTAGGTCTACTTCTCTCGAGAGTTCTCTGGCGACAACAACCTTCTGCTGGTTTCCTCCAGAGAGCTTTCCAGCTGGAGTCTCGGCAGAAGGTGTCCTCACGTCGAACTCCTTGACGAGCTGATTGGCAATTTCTCGCCTAGCTCCAAAATTAATGTTTAGCCCCTTGGTGAACTTTGACTTATAAGAAGAGTTGATCATCATGTTTTCGGCGATAGAAAACTCGGAAACGAGCCCGTCCGTCTTGCGATCTTCGGGTATGTAGGCCACTCCCGAATCAAGGCGAGACCTCACGTCTGCCGATGTAATGTCCTTACCCTTCAAGGTGATCTTCCCAAAGCCGGTTAGCGTTGGCCTTAGGCCAAGAAGTGCCTCGGCGAGCTCTGTCTGACCATTTCCCTGAACTCCGGCAAAGGCAAGAACTTCGCCCGCACGAACCTCGAAGGAAAGCCCATCAACAGCCCGCTGACCTCGATCGTCTAAAACCGCAATGTTCTCAACGCTCAGGACAACATCGCCGATGTTCTGGGGCTTCTTTTCAACAGTCAGCTCAACTTCCCTGCCGACCATCATTGAAGCCAGCTCAGAGGTGGAGGCATCTGGCTTGGCATCTCCCACAACCTTGCCAAGGCGAATCACCGTGATGATATCTGCAACTTCCTTCACCTCGCGAAGTTTGTGGGTGATAAAGACAATTGAGGTTCCGCTCTTAGCAAGCTGACGCATAATGCCCATCAGCTCATCGGTCTCCTGCGGGGTGAGCACTGCTGTTGGCTCGTCTAAGACCAGCACCTTGGCGTCTCTCGATAGGGCCTTGATGATTTCAACTCGCTGCTGAACACCAACTGGCAAATCTTCAACCACTGCATCGGGATCAACGTTGAAACCAAACTTTTCGGAAATTTCAACAACCCTCTGTCGAGCGAGATTCGTATCAATCGCTCCGAGCGCCTTGGTTGGTTCATGGCCAAGTGCGACGTTTTCAGCCACGGTGAAAACTGGAATGAGCATGAAGTGCTGATGCACCATGCCGATGCCGGCAGCCATCGCATCGCTGGGTCCGGTGAAGTTTTGCTTGACCCCATCTAGAAGTACCTCGCCGGCGTCTGCTTGATACAGACCGTAAAGGACATTCATCAGTGTGGATTTACCTGCACCATTTTCACCGAGCAGCGCGTGAATCTGACCAGGTTCTACAACCAGATCAATTGAGTCATTTGCTACCAGGCTGCCAAAGCGCTTTGTAATTCCGCGCAGTTCAAGTTTCAACAAGCACCCCTTCGTGCGATAACTCTATCTTCGCAAAAGAAATGGGCCGCGGTAAAATCCGCGGCCCAACTCTTTAGCTAACTAGCTCGATTAGGCCTTAGGGTCAATCTCGCCAGCGATAATGCCTGCCTCTAGCTCAGCAAGGCGGGTTAGAACTGCAGCGTCAACCTTTGACTCGAAGTCATAAAGCGGGCTCAGTCCAGTTCCACCGTTTGCGAGGGTACCGACGTAGGCGTCACCTGAGAACATTCCACCAGCTGATAGGTCAGCGATGATGTCGTAAACAGCGTTGGTCATTCTCTTCTCAGCTGAGGTCAGAACCATGTCTGCATACTCTGGGCTGGTTAGAGCGATGTCCTTGTCAACACCGATCATTACACCGGCTACGCCAGCTTCCTTGATTGCCTCGGAAACTGCACCGAACTGGTCTCCACCAACAGGGAAGATCACGTCAGCACCAGCGTTAACCTGTGCTGCTGCAATTGCCTTTGAGGTTCCGGAGTTTGGAACGAAGTCACCGATGAAGTCACCCTTCTGAGCAACTGGGTCCCAGCCAACAACCTTGACGGAAGTTCCACTGTCCTTGGCGTAAGCCATAGCACCGTAGTAGAAGCCGTCCATGAAGTCAGTTACAGCAGGGATCTGCATTCCACCGTAGGTACCGATGACCTTGGTGGTTGAGTATGCAGCTGCAAGGTAACCAGCTAGGTAGCTGGACTCTGCCATGTTGTAGGTAACTGGCTTGAGGTTTGCGTTACCTTCTGACCAACCATCGATAGTCACAAACTGGACCTCTGGGTTAGCTGCTGCTGCTGCGTTTACGTCAGCAACAAGGTTGAATCCAACTGCGAAAGTAATGTCGCAGCCCTGGTCAACCATGGCCTGTAGGTTTGGTGCGAAATCTTCTGCGGAGTTTGACTCTGCATCAGCGATCTGAACACCGAGGTCGCTCTGTGCCTTTAGAAGTCCATCGTAAACAGACTCGTTAAAGCTCTTGTCATTCCAGCTTCCTTCGTCTGATACTGCACAGGCTAGGTAGTCGATTGTTTCAGCTGCTGACTCTGTTTCGGTTGGCTCTGCCTCTGGAGCTGCGGCGCAGCCAGAGAGGATCAGAGCTGAAGCACCCAATAGAGCGAATGCTGCTGTTGCATTCTTTAGCTTCAAGGTTTCCTCCTGATGAATAAAAGTGGCACTTTGTGCCGGATCTCTCCCACTCTACTGCTCCCGATAGGGCGAAACTGCGGGGAAACTCGGATTTACCATTCCGAGATACTTCACAAAAGTTCAGAGTGTCCGGACTGCCTCAG